>NZ_JBVAYT010000004.1:0-430044 GCF_055412765.1 Pseudarthrobacter xylosi
ATGACTGTGTGAACGATGTCCCGACTCACCGGTGAAGTGTCAACTGTGAACGATGTCCCGACTCACGTGTGAACTATGTCGTGAAACTAGACACCTCATCTGCCACCCAACGAAAAGCCTCCGGAACCACCAGGTTCCGGAGGCTTTTTTGTGCTCGAAATCGGATAGAAACCGTCGTCGACAGCAGCGTTAACCCCGGCGTAGGCTGGCACCATCGGCGCATATGTCCCCGATGCCTTGCGTCGATACATCACTCGATGAAGGAGAACCAATGAGCGTTGTACGTGAATTTATGACCACGGAAGCACAGTGTATTAAGGAGCATCAGTCCCTCGCTGATGCGGCTCGGATGATGCTGGATCTGGATTGTGGATCGCTGCCGATCTGCGGCGATGACGGCAAGTTGAAGGGCATGATCACCGACCGCGACATTGTGCTGAAGTGCGTTGCTGCCGGCCGTGATCCCCGCGAGATGCTGGCCAGCGAGCTGGCCACCGGCAAGCCCTACTGGGTTGACGCCGATGCCAGTGTTGACGCCGCCATCGAAATCATGGAGCGCCACCAAGTCCGGCGGCTCCCGGTCATTGTCGATCACAAACTGGTGGGCATCATCAGCCAGGGCGATATTGCGCGCAACTACACCGAGGAGCGCGTGGGCGAACTGGTGGAGCACATTTCCGAACGCCACCCGATGTCCGCATAGTCGGACTAATTCCCGCATGGCCTTGTTCGCGGCTCCTTGCCCTAAGGGTTCGGAACCGCGAACAAGCTTCTGAAATGCTGGACCGCGAACTCGACGGGGCCGGACCTGCCTATCAGTTGAGCGCGATCAGCAGCATTTGGTTGGTCCCGGGGATGCAGGTCTGCAGGATGGCCCGGGGGAACCCGCCGAAAACAGCTATGACGTCGTTGGTGGTTCCCGGGTTGGGAACCTGGCCCCTGGCTGTCGCGGTGTACGTCCCGTAGCCCGGGATGCTGATGGTCTCGCCCACGCCGATGCCGGAGAAGCGCGCCCACCCGCCGCAGAAGTCGTGCTCCGTGATGAAGAGCGAGTAGCCGTCGTTGGGCGTGAAGTGGATTGGCCCGATGCACGCGTCCACCATGGACTGTCCGCCAGCGCCCGCGACATAGATGGTGCGGACAGCGGGTGCGGCCTGGACCGGCGCCGGGGCAGGGACGTAGGCCGGTGGAGCTGCAACGGGTGAAGCCGCGGCCGGCGCCGGGGCTGGAGCGGAAACTTCGACGGCGGGTCCCGTCAGCTTCAGCGATTGGCCCGGGACGATGACGCTGTAGAGGCCCAGCCCGTTGGCGGCCAGCATCGCGTTTGTGTCAACGCCGTACCGGGCCGCAATCCCACCCACTGTGTCGCCGGGAGCCACTGTGTAGAGGTTGGGGTCGCCCGCGGGGGCAGGAGCAGGTTCGGGGGCTGGTGGTGGGGGAGCCGGAGCCGGAGCCGGGGCCGGGGCCGCGGGCGCCGCGGCTGCGACTTCCGGCTGCGCGGTGCCGGCTGCGGCACCGTCAAATTCAACGGCCCCAACATAGGGCGCATCCAGGGGCACTGCGGCCAAAGGCCGGGCAACGCGCACAACTGGAGAGGCCGCCGTCGTAATGGCCCCTGGTGGCACCGACAGCTCTGCCGTGGGGACGGGGCCGGCCAACGCGCCGACGCCGAAGGCGGAAATCACGGCGGCTGTGGCCATGCCCGCCCACAGCTTGTTGCTGATCGGGAGCCGGCCCGGTACGAGTTCGGCCCGAGGGACGTCGGTTTCGAAACGTCGGCGGGGTGGTTCGGGAATTTTTGGACTCAACTGGTACATGGGTAGCCCATCGCAGGTCGGCCCGGCAGAGGCGAGGCGGCAAGGCCGCCGCGAACTGCAGATGCGGGACGGATCGAGGTGTGATGCGCTACGCGGTCCCGGTCTCTGAACCGAACCGCGCACGGAAGCGCATGATGGGAGCGCCCGCATACCCAGAAGATACGGATGTTCCACTATGAAGCGGCATCATCCACCCCAGCTCGGAGGATGCGCCGGCAACTTTATTTGGCCCTACGAATTTCGAGTCTAGGAAGCTGCGGCAGGGGCTGCACCAGTAGGCATTACCTGATTTTTGCCGCCGAATACTTGGCCCCGGGAAAGCATCTACTCGCTGTTCTGGAGGGGCTACTCGGTGTCGAGCCGCCCGGCCCGCCGGGCATTTCTACAAGGTGGGTCGGTCCTTGAGTTCGGCCACTTCGCGCCGCAGCGCAGCGATCTCCCTGACCAGTCCGGCCAGTTCTGCCCGCAAGGGTTCCTCGATGGACTCCGCGGCAGCTTCCGTGGACTCCTCAACGCGCTGGACCAGCCAGGAAGCGATGGATGCCGTGACCACACCCAGCACAGCGATGCCGCTCATCATGAGGGCCGCGGCAACCATCCTGCCGATCGGCGTCACAGGGTACATATCGCCGTACCCAACGGTGGTGATGGTGGCGATGGCCCACCACAGGGCGTCGCCGAACGTCAGGATCTTGGCGTCCGGGGCCGACTGTTCAACGTCAAGCACCGCCAGCGAGCCAACGAGTACCAGGAGCGCCGCCGACCCGGCCACGTAGGTTACCACCCGGCCCCTGAGCGTTTCGCCGATGGTCCGGTGCAGGACCGAAAGCAGCGTGACGAGCCGGAGCAGGCGCAGCGGCCGGAAGAACGGAAGAGCCACGATCAGGAGTTCATGCAGGTTCCAGAGGAACCAGCGGCGGCGCTCCCTGGCCAGCCACAGGTTCGCGGCGTAATCCAGGGCGAAGATACCCCATGTCAGCCACATCAGCGTCTCAAGCCATTCCGCGCCGCTGCCCTCGACCCGGCCAATCACCTGCCACGCATAGGCCGCCAGGAAAACCAGTGCCGTCCCCATCAGCGGCCACTCGGCCAGGTCCCGGTAGCGTTGTTGCGTCATGCGCCACATCCTACGTGGCTGCCCTGTTACTGCGGACTTGCCAGCAAGTTACTGATGGGTAACATTGGAGCATGCACCTGCTTCTGCGAACCCTCCTGATGCTGTTCACGTCCGCCCGCCGCTCCGCACTGACCATTTGGGACCCGTCGTCCCTGCCGCTGCGTGTCCTGCCCACCGACATCGATATCGCCATGCACGTCAACAACGGCATGTACTTTTCCCTCATGGACCTGGGCCGCTTCGACCTGATGGTCCGCAGCGGCGTGTGGAAGACGATGCGCCGGCGCGGCTGGACCCCGGTGGCGGCGGGGGAGACCATCGCCTTCCGGAAGTCGCTGCAGCTGTGGCAGCAGTACACCATCGAAACAAAGATCATAGGCCTGGATGCTAAGGCCATCTACTTTGAGCAGCGCATGGTGTCCGACGGCGAGATTAGCGCGCGTGCCTACATCGCCACCCGCCTGGTCAGCAAGGGCAAGCCAGTGAGCCAAGAGGAGATCCTGCGCGAGTTCGGGCAGCCACCGGAAGATCTGGTGCTGCCCGAATGGATCCACGAATGGCGCGAGACTAACGCCCTGCCCGGCAGCCGGACGCCGGCTCCGCACCTTTGGGACAGCCTCACCCGGGATAAACGCGCCTGACTGGGGATCACGGCCGCGCCTGACCGCCGGCCACCCGCACAGCTACGTGCCGACGTCGCGCCTGTTCACGGCCACCGCGGCCAAGGCCACGAGAGCTGCCGAAATTCCCCAGAGCCACCCGGCCGCCGCCCAGTCCGCACCGTTGGCCACCGGGGAATTCCCGTAGGCCCAGTGGTAGGGGCTCAGGTCCAGCAGCCACTCCACGTCCGCACTCTGCCGGCCCACGGCGTTGAAGACGTAACCGAGAACGCCGACGGCGGCTCCCGCGGCCAGTCCGTATGTCCGCCTGCCGGACATGGCCCCGGCGCATAGCGCGGCCGTTCCGCTCAACAGTGCCAGCCCGGCAAACAGCACTGCTGCGCCGAAGAGGTTCTCGGGCCGGATGGCCAGCTGGGCCGAATCATTGAGCAGCCGGACCAGCACAAAGACCAGGGCCGCGAGCAGCACCACGCGCAGTAACAGCGAGAGTGCGCGTTCCAGCACCACCTGGACCCGGGTCACCCCGTGGGCGAGAGTCAGCTCAAGTTGGCCGGATTCCTCGTCGCCGCCCACAGCGGCCGCACCCCAGCCGACAGAAGCGATGGTCATCAGCAGGAAACCGATGAGCCCGAACAGTGTGGCCTGCGTATACCCGGGACCGGTGGCAATCTGGTCGTAGTTCAGGGCCTTGGTCATCTCGGCCGGGAGGGCATCGATCATGTCCTGCATCTGCGCGCTCCCGCCGATGGACGGGTACAGCGGCAGGTAGAGGAACGTGGCGCCGGCCAGTCCGGCGGCCCACGCCACCGTGGAGCGCCAGGAGTCAAAGAAGGCCCGGCGGAACAGCGGCAGGGTGGTGGTGCTCATCGCGCGGCCTTTGCCGGCCCGGATACTGCGGGGTTCGCTTCTGCGGGACTTGAATACATCTTGAGGACCGACTCTTCAAGATCCGGTTCCTCCAGCACCAGATCCGTCAGTTCCAGCGTTCCGAGGGCCCTGACCAGCGGCTGGATGGCCCCCTCCACGGTGGCTGAAAGGGTGATGCTGCCGCCGGACTCCAGCACCTCAACATGCCCGACGCCGGGCACCCCACCCAGCAGCGCGCCGGCGTCGTGCGCTGTTATTCCGTTCGCGGTGAACCGGACCCTGCGCACCGCGCCTTCCCGGAGCCCCGTCACGGACTCGACGGCGATGATCCGGCCATCCCGGAGGATCGCCACCGTGTCAGCCGTCTGCTGGACCTCGCTGAGGACGTGGGAGCTGAGGAAGATGGTCTGGCCCTTGTGCTGCGCCTCGCGGACCATCGCATGGAATTCCTGCTGGACCAGCGGATCCAGGCCGCTGGTGGGCTCATCGAGCACCAGGAGCTCCGGATCGTGCATAAACGCCTGGACCAGGCCCAGCTTCTGTTTGTTGCCCTTGGACAGCTTGCGCGTGTGGCGGTCCAGGTCCAGTCCAAGCCGTTCGGCCAGGCCATCGATCCTGCCCGGGGCCACCGGGCCGCTGATGGCCTGGTAGTGCGCCAGGAGCGTCCGGCCCGTGACGCGGCCCTCGAGGAACAGCTCGCCCGGGAGGTAACCGATCCGCCGGCGGAGCTCCGGGCCGCCCGCCCGGGGGTCCTCGCCGAGGACGCGGACCTCGCCGGAGTCGGGGCGGATGATGTCCAGCAGGCAGCGCATGGTGGTTGTCTTGCCCGCGCCGTTGGGGCCGATTACGCCGAACACGGAGCCTGCCTCGACGGCAAAATCCACCCCGTGGAGCACCTCGCGCCGGCCGAATTTCTTGGTCAGGGACTGGGTGGAGATTGCCTGGGTCATGAAACCTCCTGTTTTGCGGCAGCCAGCGGCTGATCACCCCAAGGGTAGGCCCCGCGATGCCCGGTGTACACGGTCCCGCGGCCCTGTTCCCGATGACGCGGGGAGCGAACAGCGCGCACCTGGCCGGGACATCGGGCGGCGCCTCGCGTACCGTTGAAGGCATGGCTACCGTTGATATCACAGGTGAACAGTTCGCATCGACCATCGAAGGCAACGACATTGTCCTGGTGGACTTCTGGGCTGAATGGTGCGGTCCCTGCAAGCAGTTCGGGCCCACGTACAAGGCCGTGTCCGAGAAGCATTCCGACGTCCTGTTCACGAAGGTGGACACCGAAGCGCAGCAGCAGCTCGCCGCCGAGGCCGGCATTACGTCCATCCCCACGCTGATGGCGTTCCGCGAAAAGGTCCTGGTCTTCTCCCAGCCGGGTGCCCTGAACGCCCAGCAGCTGGAGCAGGTTGTTGACGCGGTGAAGGCCCTGGACATGGACGAAGTCCACGCCCACGTGGCGCGCTCGCAGGCAGAAGCCGCAGCGGCTGCGGAAACTAACCCGGCCACCGCCGGAAAGACGTCGGGCCCCCAGGACGGCACGCAGATCCCGGACGCGTGATACTTACTTAAGAGCAACGTGGGCCCACGCCCGCAGGGTCCCCTGGCCGAGCCTGCGAGGCTAGGGAGCGGGTGGGGAGGGTCACTTCCCGCCCAAGAACTTCGATTCGTTGGGCAGGAAGTGACCCCGCGTTTTTTGTGAGAAGGGTTACAGGCGAACCAGCTGCGCAGGCTCGGCCAGCAGCGCGCTCAGGGATTCGTTCAGGTCCTGGACGGCGGTGCCCTTGGAGTGCTTCGCAAGCAGTTCCTCGGATTCCCACTGTTCGGTGAGGACCAGCTTTTCCTCGGTTGCCTCGGTCAGCTCGTAGCGGATGCAGCCGGCTTCGTTGACCACCTCGTCGATGGCGATTTCCAGGGCGAGCTTCACACGGAAGAACTCGCCGTCGTTGGGGATGAACGTTGCCTGCAGGTCGATGGGTGCACTCATGGATTTCACAATACCGGGACCGGCATGCAGGCCCGCCCTGTTTACGCGCGGACACCCTCCTGTTGCGCTTCTCTTGCCAGGCTCCTGTTGGTAGCGTGCCAGCGTGCGCGCTTACACAGCCGGGGACACTGACGTCCCGCTCCTCGAGGAAACCATCGGCCGGAACTTCGAGCGGGTGGTGGCCCGGTTCCCCTTCCACGACGCGCTGATCGAGGCCGCGCCGGTTCCGGGCGCTGACGCCCGCCGCTGGAGCTACACAAAAATGAACGACGACGTCGATCGCCTCGCGCGTGCCCTCCTCGCCTCGGGCGTGGCCCAGGGGGACCGGGTGGGCATCTGGAGCCCGAACTGCGCCGAGTGGACGCTGCTGCAGTACGCCACCGCCAAAGCCGGCGCCATCCTGGTCAACGTGAACCCGGCCTACCGGAGCCACGAGCTGGAGTTTGTGGTGAAGCAGAACGGCATGCGGATGCTGGTCACGGCACCGTCGGACCGGAACAGCGACTATGTGGGGATGGCACGCCGGGCGCTCGCAGGCTGCCCGGACCTGCGGGAACTGGTGTTCCTGCCGGATTACGGCATGGACGGGCTCGACGCCGGTGACCCCCAACGTGACGGGGAACTGACGTACGCCGAGCTGCTCAAGCGGGCTGACGCCGTCGGGCATTCCGGCCTGAAGGCGCGGATGGCGGAGCTGGACCCGCACGATCCCATCAACCTGCAGTACACGTCCGGGACCACGGGCTTCCCCAAGGGTGCAACGCTGACGCACCACAACATCCTGAACAACGGCTACTCCATCGGTGAACTGCTGGGCTACACCGAGCACGACCGGGTGGTGATTCCGGTGCCGTTCTATCACTGCTTCGGGATGGTGATCGGCAACCTGGCCGCCCTCAGCCACGGTGCGGCCACCATCATCCCCGGCCGCGGCTTCACACCGGCGGCCGCGCTGGAGGCGGTCCAAGACTTCGGCGGGACGTCGCTGTACGGCGTGCCCACCATGTTCATCGCCGAGCTGGCGCTGCCGGACTTTGCCTCCTACGACCTGGCCACGCTCCGGACCGGTGTCATGGCGGGATCGGTGTGCCCCATCGACGTGATGAAGCGGGTGATCTCGGAGATGCACATGGTGGATGTGGCCATTTGCTACGGCATGACGGAGACCTCCCCGGTGTCCACCATGACCCGGAACGGCGACACTCTGCAGCAGCGTACCGAGACCGTGGGCCGCAGCATGCCAAGCCTGGAGAGCCAGATCGTGAACCCTGGCACCGGCGAGGTGCTGGAGCGCGGCGAGATCGGCGAGCTGTGCACGCGGGGTTACGCCGTGATGGCCGGGTACTGGGCCCAGCCGGACAAGACCGCGGAAGCCATCGACGCCCACCGCTGGATGCACACCGGCGACCTCGCCCGGATGGACGACGAGGGCTACGTGGTGATCGAAGGCCGGATCAAGGACCTGGTGATCCGCGGCGGCGAAAACATCTACCCGCGCGAGATCGAGGAGTTCCTGTACAGCCACCCGTCCATCCAGGACGTGCAGGTGATCGGGGTGCCCGATGCCAGGTGCGGCGAGGAGTTGATGGCCTGCATCATCCTCAAACCGGGCGCCGAACCGCTGGACGCGGCTTCAATTGCGGATTTCTGCCGGGGGAAGCTGGCCCACTACAAGATCCCGCGTTACGTGGACGTCCGGGAGAGCTTTCCCATGACCGTTTCCGGGAAGATCCGCAAAGTGGAGATGCGCGAGGAAGCCGTGGCCCGGCTGGGGCTCTGACTCCGGACACCAAGTCCGGCTGGGCTCCTAGCCCGGCTGAGACACGACGTCGAAGAGTGCCTCCTTATCGCAGATCGACGTGATGGTGATCGTGTAACCGTCGAACGTCACTTCCTGGCCGACGGTTAGGCCACGGAATTCCTTGGATGCAGGCTCTCCAGTGGCGAAGATGGCCACCGACACATCCACGGTGGCTGGGTCATCGTTCACGTGCGTACTGGACAGCCGTACCAGCGGTGTGGAGTCGGCGCCCAAGGGTGATGCCGGGAGCAGCGGAAAGGAGCCGTTGGCAGAGGGGACTATCCGGTACGCTCCGGCGTTTGTGCAGCTGGCGTTTAATGACATGGCAGGTTCCTTAGTGGCTTCTTGACGTTCCGATTCTGGCAGGGAAGAGGCGCAGGCGCTGACGGCAAGGACAAGGGGAACGAAAGCTACTGCAGCGATCCGGCGCCAGGGCTGCGGCATCAACGGCTCACCGTCGCGTCGTTGAAGAGCCTGTCGAACTGGTCCTTTGAGATGGACATGAGGGGTTCCTGGGGGCCCCAAGGATTCTGCAGAATAATGTTTCCTCGCTCGTCTGTTCCGGTGACAAAGTAGGCATGGCCGGCGTGGTATCCCTCTGGTGCGCCTTCCGGGGTTTCGCCAAGCGTCGTCACCAACGATGGCCTGCCTTCGCTGGCGGCGCTCCAGAGGACGCCGGCGTCGGTGGTCTGTTCGACGTTAGGGCCCGCCACGTACTTGAATGCGTCGGGTCCCCAGTTTCCTTCGATCGCCCGATAGTTGCCGGGTCCATGGGCAATATCGGGAGGAGCGCCTTCTTTTGTGCCATCCCGGGCGTCATCCTCGGTGTACACCTGCGCGAGGGCCTTTTCAATGTAGGCAGGCCAGTTACCGTCCTGCCCGGGCTTGGCGCCCAGCTGACCGCCGTTTGTATTTTCAGGCAGGTCAGCAGTGACAGTAACCCATTGTTCCTGCCCGTTCTTGTCGTACAAGAGGACGGAAACGCTTCCGTTGCCGTTGTCCGTGACGTGGTCCGTGGCCCAGGTTGGATCTGCATTGATCATGGCGCCGGCGGCTGCCAGAACCACGCAGTCTCCGTACTGGCCCTGACGGACGTCGTCCTTGCTGGGCTGCTGGCCGATGACGGGGGCGCTGGGGTCCATCCACTGATTCGTGGTGCTGGGGTCCGTACCTCCCGGCCTGGCCGCATCACCCATTGCTTCGCCGTCTGGCTGCGCCCAGGGGATCAGGCTCTTGAGGCGGTCCACCTGTTCCGGGGACGCCTTGGACAGCATCTGGTCGAGGAGCCGGTGTTTCTCGAACGGGGTTGTTCCCTCCCAGTTGAAAAGTCCTTTGCCGTCAGAGGCGGACCCTTCGGCCAACTGCTTGAGCTCGTTGTCCGACAAGGTTTTCAGGAATTGGTCCAGCTGCGCAGGCTTCAGCGCGGCAAGAGCATCGCGGAGCTCGTTGACGTCCTGGTCGTTGCCCTCAAAGAAGTCGTTGTTTTCACTGGCGTCCCTGACGAGTCTTTTGAGCTTGTCCAGCTCCTCGGTGCTGAGGTTCGCCTGCCCCTGGTCCGGATGCCGCGGAACGGAATGATCTACGCGGTCGGGCAGCCTGTCGAAGGCCCCCGCGCCTCTGACTGTGCCGAGCCCAACGCCGTTCTCGCCGCCGGCACCACTGGCTTTTTCCTGCTCCTCCGCGTGAACGGCCACAGCCTTGGCGGCTGCTGCCAGTGCCTCTATGACTTTCGCCAACAGGGCGCTGTGTGTCCTTTCCCAGTCGCTGCGGAAGCCGTCCGCGTCGGCACCCTTCCAGGTTGCGGAACTGCGCACGTCCCGGGACAGTGAATTCTTAGTACCCAAGAGTCGGGCCGATGAGACACCCAAGTGCTTGCTGAGCGCCCGCAGCTGGACCACGTCCGCCCCATAAATGCCTGCCATCGTTCCCCCAATATGCCGTTGCGGCTTCTCAAGAAGCCTATGTCACGGCACCGACGCAACGGATGGGGAGAACTGCCCGCCGCTCAGCGGAGGTTGCGGTTGATGGCCCGCACGCCCACAACGAGCCCGACGGCGGCCGTCACCGATGCGGCGAGGAGGCCCAGGAGCGTGTCGTTCCCGACGCCGCCGGCGAACAGTTCCCGCTCGGCGTTGACCAGGTAGGTCAGGGGGTTGAACAGGCTGGCGGTCTTCATCCAGTCCGGCCCGGCCTCGATGGGCAGCATGATGCCGGACAGGATCATCAGCGGGAAGAGCAGCGTCTGCTGCACACCCCAGAAGATCCACTCCTTGTTCTGCGATACCAGGGCCAGCGCGTAGGAGAGGGCTCCCAGCCCGATGCCGAAAATGCCCAGGATGACCAGGCCGAACAGCACGTGCAGCGGGTAGAAGACAAAGCCGAACGGGATGCAGACCAGGGCGATCAACAGCCCCTGCACCACCAGCGGCGCCCACTCCTTCAGCGCCCGCCCGATCATCAGGGAAGAGCGGGACAGAGGCGTGGCCAGGATCCTTTCGTACGAACCGGTCATCAGTTCGTACTGGAGGTTGGAGCCGGTCATGGACGTGCCGAACAGGGCAATCATGACCACGACGCCGGGCAGGAACCACTGGAGGGTGGATTGGCCGCCAAATGCCGGCGCCCCCACCGCCGCGCCGAGCAAGGGGCCGAAGAGCCCCAGGAACACGAGCGGCTGGATCAGCGAGAAAACCAGCGAGAACGGGTCCCGCAACGGCAGCAGCATCTCACGCCAGAACACGTACTTCGTGTCGCGAAGGACCTGGCCGAGGCTGGGTTTCCTCAGGACGCCCGGAGGGCTTTGCACAGCCATCAGCGGTCTGCTCCTTCACGCAGGTTGCGGCCGGTCAGTTCCAGAAACACGTCGTCCAGGGTGGGCGGTTTCAGCTCCAGGGACTGGGCGGGAGCGCCAGCGTCGTGCATCTCCTTCAGAAGCGCCGGCGCCAGCCGGGCACCTTCGGTGAGCCGGAGACGGAAGCGGACCACGCCGTCGGACGCGTTTTCAGTGATCTCACCGCCCGCGGCGGCCCGCCCCAGCAGCCCGCGCACGCCGGGGGCCGAATCCGCCGCCACTTCGACAGCGAGAAGGTCGCCGGCCAGGTTGGCCTTCAGCCTGGCGGCAGTGTCATCGGCGATGATCTGGCCGTGGTCAATCACGATCACGCGCTCGGACATCAAATCCGCCTCGTCCATGTAGTGCGTGGTCAGGACGATGGTGGTGCCGTGCTCGGCCCGCATCCGCATGACGTGCTCCCACAGGTTGGCCCGGTTCTGCGGGTCCATGCCGGTGGACGGTTCATCGAGGAACAGCAGCCGTGGCGAGTGCATCAGGCCCAGGGCCACGTCCATCCGCCGCCGCTGCCCGCCGGACAGCTTGACGACGGTGCGTTTGGCGAGGTCGGCCAGGTCCAGGGATTTCAGCAGTTCCTGCGCCCGGGCGGCGGCATCCATGGAGTTCATGCCGTAGAAGCGGCCCTGCATGATCAGTTCGTCGATGACCCGGAAGCTGTGGCCGCCGCCGTTGCCCTGGCCGATGTAGCCGATCCGGGCTCGCACGCCGGCCGGGTCCGCGGAGACGTCCACCCCTGCCACTGTCGCCGTGCCCGAGGTTGGCCGCAGCAGCGTGGTCAGCATGCGGAGGGTGGTGGATTTGCCCGCGCCGTTCGGGCCAAGGAACGCTACAAGCTCGCCCGGGGCAACATCGATGTCGACTCCCTTGACGGCTTCTACCGTTTCCTTCTTGACGACGAAAGTTTTGGTCAGCTTGTCTGTGTGGATCATGGGTGACTCCAGAGAACTCGCCAATTCCGGGGTTCTGGTGCGGGCTCCATGGCGCCACGCTATACCCGATCCGTGGCCCGAGTCCACGGAAATGCGTCAGTGCCGGCGGTGGTCCTGGATGGTCATCCGCGGCCCGAACGTCGGTTTACGGAAGCCGCTCAGCCCGATCATCCGGACCACCCGCTGCCGGTGCCCGGTCCACGGTTCAAGCAGGGCCAGCATGCCGGCGTCGTCCGTCCGGCGGCCCGTGAGGGCGGCGCCCACATAGGCGGCGAGGTGGTAGTCGCCCACCGCGATGGAGTCCGGGCAGCCGTGGGTCCGCTGCACCACTTCGGCCGCGGTCCATACGCCGATACCGGGAATCACCTGCAGCTTTGCTGCCGCCTCCGCGGCCGGCGATGCCGCCAGCCGTTCAAGCGCGACGGCGGATCGCAGGGCCCGCATGACGGTCGCCGAACGCTGGGGTCCTACTCCGGCCTGGTGCCATTCCCAGGAGGGGATGCGCAGCCACTGCTCGGGAGTGGGCTGGAGGCGGAGCCCTTCCGGCGCGGAGGTTCCGGCTGCTGGAGCGGGTGAGCCGAACCGGTACATCAGGTAGCGGTAGCCGCGGCGGGCCTCAATGACTGTGACCTTCTGCTCGAGGATGGTGGGCACGAGGCAATCAACCACCCGTCCGGTGGAGGGCAGCCGGACAGCCAGGTTCCGGCGTCGGGCGTCACGGACCAGCCGGGGGAGCGTTGCCTGGAACGCGGGCTCGTCAAACGCCGACCAGTCGTCCCCGGCGCCCAGGAGCCTGGGCACCCCGGCGAGTCCGGCGGCGGAACCGGGACCCCAGGCCTGGGCATCAACAGCCCCGTCCGCCGCGGTGGTGAGGCGCAGCGTCACCGGGCCGTCCGGCGTCGTAAATGCCGTCCAGAACCAGCCCGGCCCGGACGAAAACGACGGGTCTCCGGTGCCGCGCAGGAGCGTGCCCAGCGTCTGGTGCAGGCTGTACGGGCCGTTCGGATGCCACCGCAGGGACGCATCCGCGGCGGCGGCAAGCCGGGCCGGAGCGTCAAGAATGGTCATGTATTCATGGTCCCACGGTGGGCTGACAACGCAGCTTCCGGAGCCCCTTTCAGACCGAAGGTGCCAGGACTAGACTCCATCGTGTGGCGCGGGGCGTCCGCGCCTTCCCGTCGCATTCAAAGGAGCATGCAGTGGCTGGAGTTGTGCATTTCGAGATCCCCACGGAAAACAAAGAACGCGCCAACACGTTCTACCAAACTGCGTTTAATTGGAACCTGATCCCCATGCAGGGGATGGACTACACCAGCGCCATCACCACGCCGTCGGACGATCAGACAGGCATGCCCAGCACGCCCGGAGCGATCAACGGTGCCCTCTTCCCGCGGACGGACAACCTCAAGACCCCCATCATCACCATCGACGTCGAGGACGTGGACGCCGCCCTCGTGCAGGTCGAATCAGCAGGCGGGTCGGTGGCCCAGGCCAAGGACGCCGTTCCCGGCATGGGCTACTACGCCTATTTCACGGACACCGAAGGCAACGTTCTGGGCCTGTGGCAGACAGATTCCTCGGCGGGCAGCTGAGCCCCGGGCAGGACCTGTGGCGGCAGGCGGTAACTTTGTATCTATGAAGTACGCGCAGTCCGTCCTGGACCTCATCGGAAACACGCCGCTCATCAAGCTCAACCACGTGACGGAAGGCCTCAAAGCCACTGTCCTGGTCAAGCTGGAATACATCAATCCCGGCGGCTCCATCAAGGACCGCATCGCGGTGAAAATGATCGAAGAGGCCGAACGGACCGGCAAGCTCCTGCCCGGCGGGACCATCATTGAGCCGACGTCCGGCAACACCGGGGTGGGGCTGGCGCTCGTGGCCCAGCAAAAGGGCTACAAATGCATCTTTGTGGTGCCGGACAAGGTGGGCGAGGACAAGCGCGCCGTGCTTCAGGCGTATGGCGCCGAAGTAGTGGTCACCCCCACGTCCGTGGCTCCGGACAGCCCGCAGAGCTACTACAGTGTCTCGGACCGCCTGGTCACGGAAATCCCGGGCGCCTACAAGCCTGACCAGTTCTCCAACCCGGCAGCCCCCGGCAGCCACTACGAGTCCACAGGACCGGAGATCTGGCAGGACACGGACGGCACCGTGACGCATTGCGTGATCGGCGCCGGCACCGGCGGCACCATCACCGGCACCGGCCGTTTCCTCAAGGAGATCTCGGCGGACCGTCCGGAGGCCGACGGCGGCCGGGTCAGGATCATCGGGGCGGACCCCGCAGGTTCGGTCTACTCCGGCGGCACCGGGCGCCCCTACTTCGTGGAGGGCGTCGGCGAGGACATGTGGCCGGCCAACTACGACAAATCCGTTCCGGACGCCGTCATCGCCGTCACCGATGCCGATTCTTTCGCCATGACCCGGCGCCTGGCCCGCGAGGAAGGGCTGCTGGTGGGCGGCTCGTCCGGCATGGCCGTGGTGGCTGCGCTGCAGACCGCCCGCGACCTCCCCGAAAGCGCCGTGGTGGTGGTCATCCTCCCGGACTCCGGCCGCGGCTACCTGGCCAAGATCTTCAACGACCAGTGGATGCGTTCCTACGGCTTCCTCTCCGGCGGCGAAGAAGCGTCAGTGGGCGAGGTCATCAAGTCCAAGACCGGCGAGTTGCCGGACCTGGTCCACATCCACCCCAACGAGACCGTCCGCGACGTCATCAACATCATGAACGAGTTCGGCGTCAGCCACATCCCGGTCCTCTCGCAGGAACCGCCCGTGGTGATGGGCGAGGTCCTGGGCGCCGTGGATGAGCGCAGCCTGACCTCCAAACTGTTCCGCGGCGAAGCCAAGCTGACAGACAAGATCTCCGAGCATATGGGCCCCCGCCTGCCGGTCATCGGCTCACTGGAAACCATCTCCGCAGCCCGCGAGCTGCTCTCCGACGTGGACACCGTGATGGTGACGTTCGTCGGCGCCCCGGTGGGAATCCTCACCCGCCACGACCTCCTCGCCTACCTCAGCAACTAGCTTCGAAGGAGCACCATGTCTGCAGAAAACCAGGGTTTCAACACGCGCGCCGTCCACGCCGGCCAGGCCTTCGAGCCCCGCACCGGCGCCGTGGTCCCGCCGGTGCACTTCAGCTCCACCTACGCCCAGGACGGCATCGGCGGGCTCCGTGACGGTTACGAATACGGCCGCGGCACCAACCCCACCCGTGACTCCCTGCAGGAGCAGCTCGCGGCCCTCGAAGGCGGCAGCCACGCCTACTCCTTCAGCTCCGGCCTCGCGGCGGAGGACTCCCTGATCCGGGCGCTGACCCGGCCCGGCGATCACATTGTGCTCGGCAACGACGCCTACGGCGGCACGTACCGGCTGATCAGCCGCGTGCTCGGCGACTGGGGGATCGGCAACACCCCCGTGGACATGGCGGACCTGGACGCCGTGCGCAAAGCCGTGGCCGCGAGCAAGACCCGCTTCGTCTGGGTGGAGACCCCCTCCAACCCGCTCATGAAGATCACCGATATTGAGGCGCTCGCCGCGATAGCTCACGACGCCGGGGCCCTCCTCGTGGTGGACAACACCTTCGCGTCGCCCTACCTGCAGAACCCGCTCGCCCTGGGTGCCGACGTCGTGGTCCACTCCACCACCAAGTACATCGGCGGACACTCCGATGTGGTGGGCGGCGCCATTGTGGTCAACGACGCGGAACTCGCGGAGAAGATCGGCTTTGTCCAGTTCGCCGTGGGTGCGGTGTCCGGCCCGATGGATGCGTTCCTGACCACCCGGGGCCTGAAGACGCTCGGCGTGCGGATGGACCGTCACAGCGACAACGGCCAGGCCGTGGCTGAATGGCTGCTCGAGCGCCCCGAGGTGGAGGCCGTCCTGTACCCGGGCCTGCCCTCCCACCCCGGCCACGAGCTGGCGAAGAAGCAGATGAAGAAGTTCGGCGGCATGGTGTCTGTCCAGTTCAAGGGCGGCGAGGCGGCGGCCCGCACGGTCGCGGAAAACACGTCAGTGTTCACGCTGGCGGAATCCCTGGGCGGCATCGAATCGCTGATGAACTATCCGTCGGAGATGACCCACGCATCGGTCAAGGGCACTGAACTGGCGGTTCCCGTCAACCTGATCCGGCTCTCCTGCGGCATCGAGGACGTGGAAGACCTCATCGCAGACCTGGAGCGGGCCTTCACGTTCCTCTAGTAGCACCGGGCTACCAGCACCGCGCTTTCCAACCACGGGCGCGAGCCAAAAGGCACCCTGGCTTTCTTCAAGGAAGTTAGCTAGGGTGCCTTTATGGTACTCCGCTCCGACTGGTCCCAGCGCAATTGCAGCATGGCACGCGGTCTCGACATTTTGGGTGACCCCTGGAGCATGCTGGTGCTCCGCGAGGTCTTTTTCGGCAACGGGCGTTTCGACGCCATGAAGTCCCGGCTGGCCGTGGCGGACTCGGTGCTCACCAGGCGCCTGGCGGGCCTCATGGAGTCGGGGCTGCTCGAGAAGCAGGCGTACGACGACGGCGGCCGCCCCCGCCAGGAGTACGTCCTGACCCCTATGGGTGCGGACGCCCTTCCCGTCCTGAACGCTGTGGTCATGTGGGCGGAAAAGCACCTCCCAGCGCCCTCGGACCAGGCCCACATGTATGTCATCCATTCCGGCTGCGGCCAGCGGACCAGCTCGGCGGACACGTGCACTGGCTGTGGGGAGCGGCTGACGGCCGCCAACACCAGCTGGCACAGCCTCACCCGGACGGACGCGCCTGTGCAACTGGCTACCGCCGCATGAGCGCTACCGAAACAACCCGCCGCCGGCGCCTGCATCCCGCCTGGATCGTTGCGGCCGTGGCCTTCCTGGCCCTCGTGGGAGCCGCCGGATTCCGTGCTGCCCCGGGCGTCCTGATGGTGCCGCTGCAGCAGGAGTTCGGCTGGTCCACCACCGTTCTGTCCGCAGCCGTCAGCATCAACCTGGTGCTGTTTGGCCTGACTGCCCCCTTCGCCGCGGCCCTGATGGAAAAGTTCGGGATCCGGGCCGTCACCGCCACCGCCCTGGTGCTGATCGGCGCGGGCAGCGCGCTTACGGTGCTGGTCAACGAGTCCTGGCAGATCCTCCTGACCTGGGGCCTGTTGATTGGGCTCGGCACAGGGTCCATGGCGCTTGTCTTCGCCGCCACCATCGCCAACACCTGGTTCTCCAAGAGCCGGGGCCTGGTGATCGGCATCCTCACCGCCGGCAGCGCCGCGGGCCAGCTGGTCTTCCTGCCCTTCATCGCCATGCTGGCCCAGGATCCTGGCTGGCGGCAGGCATCGCTGCTGATCGCCGCCGGCGCGCTGGCGGTAGTGCCGCTGGTGCTGAAGTTCCTCAAGAACTCACCGGCCGACGTCGGCGCCTTGCCTTACGGTGAAACGGCACCTGAGGAGGGAACGGCGGAGTCCGCTCCTGCGGCAGCGGACCCCACGGAAAGCGGGCGCAGCAGCAACGCCGCGGTGCGCGCCCTCCAGGTGCTCAAGCGGGCCAGCAAAGTGCGGACGTTCTGGGCGCTGGTGGCAGGCTTTGCGATCTGCGGCGCCACTACGAACGGCCTGATCGGCACCCACTTCATCCCTTCCGCCCACGACCACGGCATGCCCGAAACCACCGCGGCCGGGCTGCTCGCCGTCGTCGGGATCTTTGACATCGTGGGCACCATCGCCTCCGGCTGGCTGACCGACCGCTACAACCCCAAGATCCTGCTGGCCGTGTATTACCAGTTCCGGGGGATCGGCCTGCTGGTGCTGCCGCTGCTCCTGAGCGCCACTGTCCAGCCGAGCATGATTGTTTTTGTGGTGATCTATGGCCTGGACTGGGTGGCCACGGTGCCGCCCACCGCGGCAATCTGCCGGAAAACGTTCGGCGCGGACGGCAGCGTGGTGTTTGGCTGGGTGTTCGCGGCCCACCAGCTTGGCGCGGCTGCTGCTGCCCTCGGTGCCGGCGTCATCAGGGACGCCACCGGCCAGTACACCTACGCCTGGTTCGGGGCGGCGGCCATGTGCACCATCGCCGCCGTGATCAGCGCGACCATCCGCAAGGACAAGTCTGACAAGGACCCCGTTCCTGTCCCGGTGGCGGCAGCCTGACGCGCATCGCAGACCCAACTAGGTCGCAATAGATGTCGTTATGGAGGCTCAGAACGACATCTGCTGCGACCCAGTTGGGAATTTGTCCGCGCTCCTGGACGTTACCCGGCAGTCCCGATGCGCAGCGTCAGTGTGCGGGCCTCCGGTCGAAGCGCGAAGTCCGGCCAGACGTCCGGGCCGCAGGCCCGTGAACCCAACCCATGCTGGGCGGCGTCCAGGTAGAGGTAGCTGTGCTCACTTGGAGGCAAGTCGTGGGGATGGGCCGCGGCGCTGACCTCCTGCGCGGTGTGACGGGCCAGGGTGAAACCGGGCCGGCGTCCGCGGGCATCCGGCACTGTCTCGATCCTCAGCCACGGAGCACCCGAGTTGTTCAGCTCGAGTGAACGCACCGCACTGCGGTGCCCGCTCTCCTGGGGCTTTGCGTACGCAACGGTGAGGTCGTCGATTGCGGCCGAATACCGCCCGATCAGTGCCGCGTGCATGCTGTCCGGATACGATTCCCGGGGCCCCGCGCCAAACCAGGAGACGCCGTCCACGGAGCGGGGCAGCTCGAACCTCACCCCGATGCGCGGCCATATCATGTCCCAACCGGCACTGGGAACGATGTCCAGTCGCAGCCACAGCTCCCCATCCGCGAGCTGCCACTGCTCTTCAACCGTCACGGAGTCGGCGCTGTCGGCTGGCGCATAGCGCGTCCGTACCACTACGGATTCGTCGTTCGCCGCGATTTTTTCCACGCGGGCAGTCAGGCGGTCCAGGCCTGCGTCCCGCCACACAGAGGCCGACGTCGGGGCCGGCACCCCGTTGCCGTTGTTCAGCCAGGGGTCGCCGAGGTCGTAACTGCCGCGGCCCGCTCCGCCGTCGTTGTCCGTCGGTGCGCGCCAGAGCTCCAAACGGGGACCGGCTACCGACAAGCCGCCAAGCGACAGAAGGCGTCCCTCCTCGAAAACGGCGGGCCCGAGGTTCACCGTCGCGGTTCCGAAGGATTCGGCACCCGCAGACTCGGTCTTCAGGGAGCCGGTCCGGCCGACAGAAGCCAGCGGGCGCGGTGTCTGAACTGAGGGCGCAGGCGCCGAGAGATCCAGCTGGGCCGCTGAAATCACGTGCCCGGCCGGAGCCCAGTCGGTGTCCTTGCGGAGAACGGCTTCGACGGTGAGCCAGTACTCGCCGCTACCCGGGACGGCGAACTCCGGTAGCGCGAGGGTCACTGATTCGCCGGCCGCAAGAGCCTTGCCCGACGTGCCGGCCACTGCCAGTTCGCCCGAGTCGCTGCGGATGCCGTCCCCTTCCGTCCGCCATTGGAACACGACGTCGGACGCGTCCGCCGAGTGCCGCAGGTTGGCGACCGTGAAGAATCGCCGCGCATCGCCGTCGGACGCCGTTCCGACGGGCACCTCGGTGCCAAAGCTCAAACGGATCGGCGCGACAATCTGCTTGTATTCGAACAGCCCCGGACTCGGCGTCGAATCGGAGAGGACCATTCCGTCCATCACGAAGTTGCCGTCGTGGATGACCTCGTTGAAATCGCCGCCATAGGCGAAGAATTCGGTGCCGTCTTCCGTGCGGGTGCGGACGCCGTGGTCGCGCCATTCCCAGACGAAACCACCGTGCAGCCGCGGGTAGCGGTCAACGAGGTCCTCATACTGGTCGATGGCGCCGGGGCCGTTGCCCATCGCATGAACGTACTCGCACAGGATGAAGGGCTTGGTCCTTTGGCGTGCCGACTCGGCGGCGGAACAGCCCAACAGCAGCGAGCCGGAATCGTCGCGTCCGATCGCCTCGGTCTCGGGCACGGAGGAGTACATCCGCGAATAGACGTCCGTGTAGGCGCCGCTGTAATCGCCCTCATAGTGCACGGGGCGTCCGGTGTCACGGGCATGGGCCCACGCGGCCATGGCTGCGAGGTTGGCGCCCGTGCCGGCCTCGTTGCCCAGCGACCACATAACGATGGAGGGGTGGTTCTTGTCGCGCTCAACGGTGCGCTCGATGCGGTCCACAAAGGCCTCCCGCCAGGCGGCATCGTCGCTGGGATTGCCGGCCCACTGCTGAGCGGAGAAGCCGTGGGTTTCGAGGTCGCACTCAAGTACCACCCAGAAACCCATTTCATCGGCCAGGTCCAGAAGCCGCGGATGCGGGGGATAGTGGCTGGTGCGGATCGCATTGACGTTGAACTGCTTCATAAGGGCCAGATCGGCGCGGGCAGATTCTTCGTCGAAGACGCGGCCCCGGTCGGGATGGGTCTCATGCCGGTTCATGCCGTGGAACACCACCCGCCGGCCGTTCACCAGGAAGCGGTCGCCCACGATTTCCACCGTGCGGAACCCGAGGCGGAGCGAGACTGTCTCGGCAGCGCTCGCCACCGTCGCGTCGTACAGCCGCGGGATCTCGGCAGACCACGGCTCCACGGCGTCGATCACGATCGGGGCAACGTCCGCCGCCGAGTTCCACGTGACGTCCACGCCCAGCTCCGGCACGGACAGCGTCACCGGGAAGGCTTCGCTGGTAGCCGTGATTTCAGGGTCAATCGTGCCGGCGCCGGAATCACCGGAGCCGCTGAACGAGGTGCGCAGCCAGACGTCGTCGATGCCGCCCGCCGGCCGTGCCTGAAGCGTCACGTCGCGGAAGATGCCAGGCAGCCACCACTGGTCCTGGTCTTCGAGATAGCTCGACGCCGACCACTGGTGCACCCGCACGGCCAGCACGTTCGATCCCGGACGCACCGCGTCCGTGACGTCGAACTCCTGGGCCAGCCGGCTCCCGACGCCGACACCGATCGGAACGCCGTTGAGCCACACCTTGTAGCGCGATTCGACGCCGTCGAACCGCAGCAGGATCCGTTCGGCTTCGGTCCATGATTTCGGCAGTTCGAAGGTGCGCCGGTAGTCGCCGGTGGGATTCTCGTCGGGCACGTTGGGTGCATCGGTGGGGAAGGGAAAACGGACATTCGTATAGATGGGCCGCCCATAGCGCCCGTCTCCTTCCAACACCCAGTGGGCCGGGACGGCGATCTCGTCCCAGGGTGAGTCGTCGAACGCCTCCGCGGCGATGGCCTCCACAGCTTCGCCGGCGGGCAGGACGCCGCGGCCCCCGGGGGTTCCGGGTGCGCCGGGGAGGAGCCGGAAGCGCCAGTTGCCGTTGAGTGACTGGGTGGGAGCATCGCTGTGCAGCCAGGAACGGGCGGCTGTCCGCATGCCCGAGCCTGGTCCGCGGTCGATGATGTAGGAAACATCGGCGGTGCGCGCGGATGCTGTGGGCTGGGACATTACTTGACTGCTCCTTCTGTAAGCCCGAGCGCCGGAAACGCTGCAGGACCACCATGGCAAGTGTGTGAGGTCCAGCACATCCGGGACCGGTACGAGAAAGGCTAACACAAAATTCGAGTAATCACTCGAGTTTTGATCCTGTCCGCCAAATCCGCCTGTACACTGGCTTGCCATGACCACAAACGAGGTGAGTAGGCCGTCCCGGCGGGGACCATATGCGAAGTCGACGGAACGCCGGCACGCGATCCTGGTTGCCGCGCACGCCGTGTTTGCGGCCCACGGGTACCGCGGAGGCTCCTTGCAGGACGTTGCCGACCACGTCGGAATGAGCCAGACGAGCCTCTTGCATTACTTTCCGACGAAAAGTGATCTGCTGCTTGCCGTGCTCGATTGGCGCGACTCGATATCCGGGGATGGCACAACGCCTCCCGATCCCGAGGAAACGCTCGTGGACGCCGTGATCCGCCAGGCACGCTTCAACGAAGAGATCCCGGGCGTCATCGAGTTGTACACGGTGCTGTGCGCGGAATCCGTCACGGACGGCCATCCGGGGCGCGAATTCTTCACCGAACGATTTGAACGTCTGCGGCGTAGCTACGCCCAGCGGTTCACTCAGCTGGCCCAGGAAGGGCGGCTTCGCCCCGGCGTTGACCCGGAAGCCGCCGCGGCATCATTGATTGCCCTGTGGGACGGGATCCAGACACAGTGGCTGCTGGCGCCCGGCAGCGTCGACATGGCAGGGTGCCTGCGCGGCTACCTCGAGCTGGTTATCCTGCCCGAATGACCAAACGAATCCCCAAGTAGGTAGCAGCAGATGTCCTTTAGAGCCTTCAAAACGACACCTGCTGCTACCTAGCTGGGGAGGGGCGGGCTACCGGAACGCGCCGAGGCCCGTGATGTGCTGGCCCAGCACCAGCATGTGGACCTCGTCGGTGCCCTCGTAGGTGCGGACGGACTCCAGGTTGGCAGCGTGCCGGAGCGGTGAATAGTCCAGCGTGATGCCGTTGCCGCCGAGGATGGAGCGGGCTTCCCGGGCGATCTTGATGGCCTCGCGCACATTGTTCAGCTTGCCCAGCGAGATCTGCTCGGGCCGCAGTTTTCTTTCGTCTTTGAGGCGCCCCATGTAGTAGGCCAGCATGGTGCCCTTCTGGATCTCCAGCAGCATGTTCACCAGCTTCTCCTGCGTCAGCTGGTACCCGGCCAGCGGCTTGCCGAACTGCAGCCGGTCCTGCGAATACGCCAGGGCGGCCTCGTAGGAATCACGAGCGGCGCCCATGGCACCCCAGACGATCCCGTAGCGTGCCTCGTTCAGGCACGTAAACGGCCCGCGCAGGCCCATCGCCCCCGGCAGCATGGCCTCCGGACCCAGCCGGACGCCGTCGAACGTTATGTCGCACTGGATGGAAGCGCGCATGGAGAGCTTCTGCGAGATGGGCGTCGCGGTCACGCCGGGCGTACCGGCCGGAACCAGGAAGCCGCGGACGCCGTCGTCGGTTTTGGCCCACACCACCATCACCCCGGCCACGGACGCCAGCCCGATCCAGCGCTTAGCGCCGTCCAGGACCCAGCCGGCGTCGTCCCCGGTACCGTCCCGGCGGGCAAAAGTGGTCATCGAGGACGGATCGGAACCCGCCGTGGGTTCGGTCAGGGCGAAGCAGCCGATCACTTCGCCGGCAGCCATCCGGGGGAGCCACTCCTGCTTCTGGTCCTCCGAACCCCATGTGTGGATCGCCGTCATGGCCAGGGACCCCTGCACCGAGACGAAGGTCCGGATCCCGGAATCGCCGGCCTCAAGTTCCATCGCGGCCAGGCCGTATTCGACGGCGGAACGGCCGGGGCAGCCATACCCCTCAAGGTGCATCCCCAGGACGCCCAGCTCGCCGAGCTCGGGAGCGAGCTCCAGCGGAAAGACCGCATCGTCATACCAGCGGGCGATGTTTGGCTTGATCCGCTGGTCGGTGAAGTCGCGGATCCGCTGCCTGAGTGCACGCTCGCCAGCGCTCAACAGCGCATCAAGGGCCAGGATGTCCGAGGGGTCCGGTGCGGCAGGTACGTCGGCAGTGACATCAGCGTCGCTCATCTGAGTATCTTAGGCCGACGTCGATCTGGCGGACGCCGCCGCCGGCTTCCCGGTGAAGTACTCCCGCGTTGACGGCAGGAACCGGCAGACAACGGCAAGAACCACGCCCAGCGCCAGGAGCACCACGCCGCTGACAAACGCCCCGCCAACGCCGAAGATCTGAGTGTCACCGTAGGCCGGATCCCACATCTGGACGGCGGAAATGAAGAACGCAGCAGTGAGGATCAGGGCCCCGAGCAGCGGAAGGATGCCGCGGAACCAGAGGTTGCGGGCCGATTCCCTGAACGTGTCCCGGAAATACCAGAAGCACGCGAAGCCCGTGAGCGCGTAGTAGAACGCGATGAACAGGCTGATGGCGCTAATGGAATCGGAGAGCAGGTTCTCGCTGAGGAAGCTCATGGCCACGTAGTACACCACGGCCGCTGCGCCCATGACCTGGGTCGAGAATCCGGGGGTCTCGTTGCGGGTATGGACTTCGCCGAACTTCGGCGGCAGCGCGCCGTGCACACCCATCGACAGGGTGCCGCGGGCCGTTGGCAGGATAGTGGTCTGCGTGGACGACAGGACTGAAGCCAGCACGGCCACCACAATCAGCCAGCCCCATGGACCCAGGACCACGTCCTTCATGGCCAGGAAGACGTCGCTCTGGTTCGCTTCGTTGCCCAGGCCGATTCCCTCGGTCCCCACGGTGGCGTACATCATCACCAGGAGGGCTACCGAGACGTAGATGGCCACCAGGACAAAGGCTGAAATGACGGCGCCGCGCCCCGGCGTGGTGGTCGGGTTTTCGGTTTCCTCGTTTACTGCCAGGCAGGTGTCCCAGCCCCAGTAGATGAACAGCGCAAGAAGTGAACCGTGCACCACGGCACCCGGATCAGCAAAGGCGCCAGCCGGGTTGAACCACTCGACATCGAAGGCTTGGCCCTCTGGGGCCCCGCCCGCGATCCGCACAATGATGGCCAAGGCGAAGATTCCCAGCGATACGTACTGCACGTAGGTGAGGACCCGCTGGACGTGCTCACCCAGCCGGATGCCCCGGTAGTTCACCAGGGTCATAAACACGATGAACAGCACACCCGTTGCGGTGACCACCAGGCTGTTTTCTGCCAGTGAACCGTCGCCGATCAGCAGCCACAGGTACTGGCCTGCCACCTGCGCCAGGTTGGCCAGGACCACGATGCCGGCCAGGGCAACACCCCAGCCGCCCAGCCAGCCCGCCCAGGGGCCGAACGCCCGGCGGGACCAGGTGAATGTGGTGCCGCAGTCCGGCATGGCACTGTTGAGCTCCCGGAAGGCATAGGCGATGAACAGGACGGGGATGAACCCGAGGACCAGGATCAGGGGAGTGTAGTTTCCGTTAACGGCCACGATCAGGCCCAACGTGGCAGCCAGCGAATACACGGGCGCCGTGGAGGCTAGGCCCAGCATGACCGAGTCGCCGAGGTCCAGGATCCCCGCCCGGAGCCCCTTGGCGGGGACGGCACCACCGGCACCGCCGCCTGAATCGCCGCCGGAAGCGCCGCCCGCCGTCGTCGTCTCCGCACTCATACGGTCACCGGGCTCGGAGATGTCAGGGGGCTCATAGGGCGATACCTGCCTTGTTTGATTTGCTGGATGTGCTGGACAGGGCCGCCGCCGAAAGCGGCGCCGGGGCGTCGATGGTGTTGGGCACAAAACGGCAGAAGTAGTCGGTGATGGGGCCGTCCGATTCCCGGATCCCGCAACCCACGGACTCGCCATCAACCACCCAGAGGCCAAGGACGGGGTGGTTGCCGTCGAAGTCGGGCAGCGCGTGGAACTGCTGGTAGCACCAGCCCTCACGGCCGTACCCGCCGGGCTGCTCCAGGCTAATGCCCGGGGCGTGGATCTTGATGTTGTCGCCTTCGCGCCCGTGCAGCGGCTTGGCCACCCATTCCTTCAGGGGCCCGGGCTCGTTGAGGTATGCGGGCAACAGGTTGGGGTGGTCCGGGTACAGGTGCCACAGCGCGGCCAGCAAGGCTTTGTTGGAGAGCAGCATCTTCCACGCAGGCTCCACCCAGCGGGGATTGTGTGCGCGCTGCAGCAGCCGGTGCCCGAAAGGCTCCTTCATCATCAGCTCCCACGGATACAGCTTGAACATGGTGCTGATCATGAAGTTATCCATGTCCACAAAGCGGTTCAGGTTGGGATCCCAGCCAATATCGGACATGTTGATACCAATGGTGGTCCAGCCGGCCTGGCTGGCGACGTCCCGCATGTAACCGGCCGTCATCCAGTCCTCGCCGGACTCCTCAGCCTCCGAATGGGCAATGTGCAGCGTGCTCATGCCGGTGCGGTACTGCATTTTCTTCCACTGCCGGATCAGGGCCTCGTGGATGCCGTTCCACTGGTCTTTTTCGGGGAACACGTCCTGCAGCCAGAACCACTGCGCGACTGCGGCCTCGATCAGGCCCGTGGGAGTGTCGGCGTTGTACTCCAGCATCTTGGCGGGTCCGCCCTGGCCGTCATAGATGAAGTCGAAGCGCCCGTAGATATCCATGTCCGCGGCCTGCAACGACTCAGCGGCGAGCTCCAGCGCCTGCGGGCCAATGCCGATGTTCCCCATGGCGCCCGTGGCCAGGAACTTGGCCGCTTCCAGGCACATCTTGTGCATGTCCTCGGCCGTAACCTCAAGCGTCTCCACTTCATCCATGGTGAATTCGTAGTAGGCGGCCTCGTTCCAGTATTCGATCTTCTTGCCGTCGGGCATGGTGGTGGTGGAGAAGACCAGGCCCTGCTGTTCGATCTTCTGCTTCCAGTCAGGCCTGGGCTCCGATAACAACCGCTTCACGCCTAGCCCCCCGTGCTTCCGCCTTTGGAGCTGCTGCCAAAGCCGCCCCTGCTGACCGTTCCGCCCTTGGTGCTGTACCCGGTGGATGCCTTGGCGCCGCTGGGGACGGTGTTGGTGTAGCTCGGGTACGAGGACCGGTTCTGGCCCACCCCGGGAACGCTGGCGCCGCGGGAGTAGAAGTACCACGCGTAGAGTGCACCGCTTCGTCCGGCCGAACTGTTGCACTGCGTATCCTCTACGCGCTCGCCGGTTTCGTCGTTGAAACAGACCTGGGCGTAGTCGGCCTCGTCCTGGTTGCTGGCCACAACAGCGGTGATGGTGCCAGCAAGGAGGGCAGTGACTCCCAACCCCACCACAACTGTCCGCCGCTGGGAACGCTTCTTGCGCGCGGCCGCATCATGGGTCTGGCGCTCGCGGTCACGGGCGAAGGGATCAACCGTGGGAAGGGGTTCGTTCAGGAGTTCAGGGCGCAGTTCCGGCTTGGGAACCTGCCACGGCGGCGGCTTCGGCGCCCCCTGGTCCTTGCCTTGACCGGTGCCGGGGTCCTTGCCTTGGCCGTTGGCCTGGTCTTTGTCCGGACCGTTGCCTTGGTCCTTTTCCGGATCCATGACGTCCCCCCTTGGTAGTCCATGCTGAATGTGGGCGCAGCGGTGCGCCGGAAGCTCAATCCTAGGTTCAGCCTAGCCGCTGCCCCGGCCGGCTGCGACCGGAAACCGGGGGAGAAGTCCCCATCCTGCCGCCCAGTCCCAACACGGGCCCGGGAACCTAAACTTGAGCCATGGAAACCGCATCTGTGCTTGCCATCTGCCGCGTCCACCAGCTCCTCGCCACTGAGGGCAGTGTGGGGGTCACGGCCATCGACAAGCGCCCGGTGGAGGGCCCGGTCCGTGTCCACCGGCTGGGCCTGCACGGCGACGTGCAGGCGGACCGGATCAGCCATGGCGGGGAGGACCAGGCCATCTATGCCTACTCCCAGGACGACGCGGACTATTGGGCCGGCGAGCTCCAGCGGGATCTCCCACCCGGCATGTTCGGGGAGAATCTTCGCGTGGCCGGCATCGAAACCACCGGCGCCATCATCGGAGAGCGCTGGAAGATCGGGCTGGACGTGGAGCTGGAAGTCACTTCCCCGCGCACGCCCTGCGCCACGTTCCAACGGCGCCTGGACGAACCCCACTTCGTCAGACGCTTCACCGAGGCCGGGCGCGTGGGCGCCTACCTCAGGGTGATCCGCACCGGCAGCATCCAGGCTGGCGACCACATCCACCGCGTCTTTGTGCCCAACCACGGCATCACAGTGGGCAAGTGGTTCAGTGAGCCAGACCTGGAGTCCATGGAAGTCCTCCGGGACGCCGACGCCGACGGCGAGATCCGGCTGCAGCAGCCCGAATTCAGCCAGAAATTCGAAGCCCTGATCCGGAGGTCACGAGGGTAACGGCCCAGCTGGAGTGGCCGGCAGGGGAGCCATGTGCGCAAGCTCACCGCCGCCGTCGTACGCTCAATTAGCCGCAAAGCGGATCCGTACCCTACACTAGAAACATCCCCCACTCCGGAAATCCCTTATTCCTGCCCAATTTTTGAGGCAGGACTGGCAAGTGTTGGGGCCCGCTAATGTGATGCGGGCATTTTCATAGGGAGAGCCGGCTAAAGAAAACGCTGTACAGACTGCTGAGATAGCAGCCAAGAGATGCAGCGGGAAGTCCTGCCACGGGATTGCGAAAGCGCCGGACTTCTAAGTGACCGGCCGGTCAATGTATGCCCGGCACCCACGGCACATTGTACTGCGGCTCCGCTCACCTCGGGTTGTGCCGCCTGGCCCCCTATGGATGAGGAAATTTCCCTATGCCCGAAAATCAAAATGACGCCACCGTTGAAGCAGTAACTGTCGAAACCGTCGCCGTCGAATTCACCGAGGCCGTTGCCCCCGCAGCAGAGCCCGCCGTCACTGAAGCCGAAGCCCCCGCCGCTCCCGCTGAAGAAGCCCCCGCCAAGGTTGAAGAAGCGCCTGCTGCTCAGACCGAAGCGCCTGCTGCCAAGTTTGAAGAAGCTCCCGTAGCCAAGGCTGAGGAAGCTAAGAAGACGGAAGAAGCGCCCGCCAAGGCTGAGGAAGCCGAAGAAGAGGGCGTCAAGTTCGCCGATCTCGGCATCGATGCCCGCGTCCTCGCCGCACTGCAGGATGTCGGCTACGAAAAGCCTTCCCCGATCCAGGCAGCAACCATCCCGCTGCTGCTTGAAGGCCGCGACGTTGTGGGCCTCGCCCAGACCGGCACCGGTAAGACTGCAGCATTCGCAGTACCGGCACTGTCCCGTCTGGCCGAGCTCCACGACCTCAACGGCCCGTCACGCAAGACCCAGGCCCTGGTCCTGGCTCCGACCCGCGAGCTCGCACTCCAGGTTGCCGAGGCCTTCACCTCGTACGCCAAGCACATCGATGACTTCACCGTCCTCCCCGTCTACGGCGGCTCCGCTTACGGCCCCCAGCTCGCCGGCCTGCGCCGCGGTGCCCAGGTTGTTGTCGGTACTCCCGGCCGTGTGATCGACCACATCTCCAAGGGTTCCCTGGACCTGTCCGAGCTCCAGTACCTGGTGCTGGACGAGGCTGACGAAATGCTGCGCATGGGCTTCGCCGAAGACGTGGAGCAGATCTTCCAGCAGACCCCGTCGGACCGCCAGGTTGCGCTGTTCTCGGCCACCATGCCGAGCCAGATCCGCCGCATGTCCAAGCAGTACCTGAACAACCCTGCCGAGATCTCGGTCAAGTCCAAGACCACCACCGGCGCCAACACCCGCCAGCGGTACCTGCAGGTTATGGGCCCGCACAAGCTGGACGCCCTGACCCGCATCCTCGAGGTTGAAGAGTTCGACGGCGTCATCGCCTTCGTGCGCACCAAGATGGCTACCGAGGACCTGGCTGACAAGCTGAAGGCCCGCGGTTTCCAGGCTGCCGCCATCAACGGCGACATCCCGCAGCAGCAGCGCGAACGCACTGTCGAGGCGCTGAAGGAAGGCCGCATCGATATCCTGGTGGCCACCGACGTCGCGGCCCGTGGCCTTGACGTTGAGCGCATCAGCCACGTGGTCAACTACGACATCCCGCACGACACCGAGTCCTACGTCCACCGCATCGGCCGTACCGGCCGTGCAGGCCGTTCCGGCGACGCCATCCTGTTCATGACGCCGCGCGAGAAGTACCTGCTGCGTTCCATCGAGAAGGCCACCCGCCAGCCGGTGGAGCAGATGCACCTGCCCACGGCCGAGACCGTGAACACGCTGCGCCTGGGCAAGTTCGCTGAGCGCATCACGGAGACCCTCGAGTCCGAGGACGTTGCCGCATTCCGCGACCTCATCTCCTCCTACGAGGAAGAGCACAACGTGCCGGCCTCGGAGATTGCTGCTGCGCTGGCCGTGATGGCCCAGGGCGGTCAGCCTCTGCTCGTCAAGGAACTGGCTGCAGCTCCTGATTTCCAGAAGCGCGAGCGTTCCAAGGACGGCTTCGGCTCACGCGGCCCGACCCGTACGCTCACGGAAGGCAATGCCACCTACCGGATCGCCGTCGGACGCCGCCAGCGCGTTATGCCGGGCTCCATCGTGGGCGCCATTGCCAACGAAGGCGGCATCTCCTCGGCCAACATCGGCGGCATTGATATTCGGGCCGACCACTCCCTCGTGGAGCTCCCGGCAGACCTCAGCGCCGACCAGCTGAAGGCGCTGTCCCGCACCCGGATTGGCGGCGAGCTGATCCACCTCGAGCTGGATAACGGCCGCAAGCCCTCCGGCGACGGCGAGCGTGGCGGCTACCAGGGCAACCGTGGCGGCGGCGATCGCGGCGGTTACCAGGGCAACCGTGGTGGCGGCGATCGCGGCGGTTACTCCGGCGGTGGCGCCGGCGGCGGAGACCGAGGCGGCAACTTCAAGGGCAACGGCGGGTTCAAGAAGGAATTCCGCAAGACCGACGGCGAGCGTAGCTCCGCTGACCGTGGCGGCCGCTCCTTCAGCGACCGCAACGAGCGCGGCGTGGGCACGGACGCGGCACGCAAGCCGCGCACCGAAGGCGGCTTCAAGCCCCGCAACAAGTGGTAACCACTGCTTCCTAAAGTGAACTGAGAACGGGCCGGCTTTCTGCCGGCCCGTTCTGCTTTAACTTTGCCGCTTAAGTTCGCTTGGTCACATCTCCTCAGGGTTCCGTCTCCGGGCCGGTGCACGGTCCGCCCGAAGGCCTCAGAGAGCCCGTATTTCCGGCACTTTTGGCGCCTTTGACACCGTTCTGGAGCCGATTTGTTGGTGGCCAAATCTTCCGGTAGAGTATTTACTCGTTGCCCCCCTAGCTCAGTGGTAGAGCGCGTTCTTGGTAAGAACGAGGTCACCGGATCGATTCCGGTGGGGGGCTCTGGATGAGGGCCTGTGTCAAGGCGGTTTTTGACCGGCTTGGCGCAGGTTTTTCTCATTCGTGGCGGTGTAGCTCAGTTGGTTAGAGCGCACGACTCATAATCGTGAGGTCGGGAGATCGAGCCTCCCCACCGCTACAGGCTAAGCCCCCGGAATCCCCGAGATTCCGGGGGTTTTTCTGTTTCCGTGAGACCGTGTGGGTTATCTACTTGACCACCACCAACCTCTGGACCATGGCGCAACAGTTCGCCATCAAATAAGGGCTTCGCCTACCCAATACCCTCCGACGGCGGCACAATGGGCGGCATGGGCCAGCTCATCTACTCAGGCATCGCGTCCCTGGACGGCTACGTGGCGGACCGGGACGGCAACTTCAGCTGGAGCGCGCCGGACGAGGAGGTCCACACGTTTGTCAACGATCTCGAACGCGACGTAGGGACCTATCTCTACGGCCGCCGCATGTACCAGGTCATGTCGGCGTGGGAGACCTTCGATACCCCTGATCTGCCGGACTACATCCGGGACTTTGCGCGGATCTGGCAAGGGGCAGAGAAGGTTATCTACTCCACCACGCTCACCGCTGCCTCCACGGCCAACACCAGGATCGAGCGGACTTTTGTTCCCGACGCAGTCAGGGAATTGAAGGACGCCACCGAAGGAAACATCAGCATCAGCGGCCCCACCTTGGCCGAGGCCGCACTCCGGGCCGGGCTGGTGGACGAATGCCGCTTGTTCCTCAACCCGGTGGCCGTGGGGGGAGGCCTGCGCTTCCTGCCGGACGGGCTGGGCCTGCGGCTGGAACTCCTTGAACAGCACACGTTCGGAAACGGCGTGGTTTACCTCCGCTACCGCACGCTCTCCTGACGCCAGCCGGGACCGCTGTCCACATACGGCCGGCAAATGCGCGGGCCCGCCGCCGCGAGGGGCAGAATGGGGACATGACCAGCATCGTTATCATCGGCGGCCACGGCAAAGTGGCCCTCCGTCTGTCCGCGCTTCTTACCACCGAAGGTCACACCGTCACGTCGATCATCCGCAACCCGGACCATGCGGCAGACGTTGCTGCAACCGGAGCCACGCCGTCGGTCCTGGACGTTGAAAATTCGACGACGGCGGAAATCGCCGACGCCCTCAGGGACCATGACGCCGTGGTCTGGTCCGCCGGGGCCGGGGGAGGAAGCCCGGAACGCACTTATGCGGTGGACCGTGACGCAGCCATCCGGTCGATGGACGCGGCGGCGGCGGCCGGCGTCGGGCGGTACGTCATGGTGTCCTACCTCGGCGCGGGACCGGACCATGGAGTCCCGGTAGATAACAGCTTCTTTGCCTACGCAGACGCCAAAGCAGCGGCGGACGAATACCTGCGTGGCACCACACTGGCCTGGACCATCCTGGGCCCGGGAACGCTGACGGACCAGCCGGGGACCGGGCTCATCGAAGTGGACCCCGGCCGGGAAGGCAGCGGGGCAACCTCCCGCAGCAACACGGCCAGTGTGGCAGCAGCCGTGCTGGACCTGCCCGAAACGGCGGGGAAGACCATCGAATTCCGCGACGGCACCCTGCCTATCGCCGCGGCGCTTGAGCCGCAGCCATAGCCGAAGGGACCGGATCAGGGTGCTGGCCCCGATAAGCTGAAACAGGCGGCGGGCGCCTCCGGCCGGACGGCGGGACAGGTCGCCTCCGTTGGGGAAGCAGGCACATGGATCAGTTGGCACTCATCATCGGACTTCTGCTGGCCACCGTGGTGGCTGTCGGGCTGGGGGACCCTCCAACGACGGGGCTGAGGAGCGTGACGCCGCCCGTGTCCTGGCCCAGCGGGCTCAGGCTGCAGCGGTGGCTGCCCTGAAGGAGCACGACCTCATGAAGGACCTGCCGCCCGAAAAGGTGGCACTGGTGAAGGAGAAGATGGGCCGCCTGCACGCCGAACTCCTGGACGGCAGTCTCCGGAACGAAAGCGTGGCCGATCTCCGCGTCCGGGGCCGCGGCCTGGCCATCGCGGTCCAGACCATCGCCCTGGATGCCGCGCGGCAGGAAGTGGTGCTCGCCCGCAATGAACCTGACATGGACCCCGAAGTGGCGGACAGGGTGTTGCGCCAGCTGGACCTGCGGACCATGATCATGCCGGAATAGGCCTGCCGGACACGCGCCTTGGTGGTTTACATCTTGGCCCAACGTTGAGTACTGTCCGGAGTCATGCGCATGGCCATTACATAGAGATCAGTCCACCCAGCAGGACCTATCCACACAGAGAAGGATCATCCCTTGCATTCCACCGCCACGCTGGCAACCCTGTCCGATCCCGACCACATGAGCGATCCGAACTGGTGGCGCCAGGCCGCTGTTTATCAGATCTATCCGCGCAGCTTCTCCGATTCCAACGCCGACGGACTGGGTGACATCAGGGGCATCACCTCCAAGGTCCCGTACCTCAAGGCGCTGGGCATCGACGCCGTGTGGCTCAGTCCGTTCTACCCATCGGCCCTAGCTGATGGCGGCTACGACGTGGACGACTACCGCGACGTCGACCCCAAGCTCGGCACGCTGGCGGACTTCGACGAAATGGCCAAGGTGCTGCACGGCGCCGGGATCAAGCTGATCGCCGACATCGTCCCCAACCACTCCTCGAACCGGCACGCATGGTTCAAGGAGGCACTCGCATCGCCGAAGGGCTCCGCCGCGCGTGAGCGCTACATCTTCCGTGACGGCAAGGGCCCCAACGGCGAGGAGCCGCCGTCGGACTGGGACTCTGTTTTCGGCGGACCGGCCTGGGAGCGCATCACCGAACCTGACGGCACGCCCGGCCAGTGGTACATGCACATCTTCGCCAAGGAGCAGCCGGACCTTAACTGGTCCAGCAGAGAGGTCCGCGATGACTTCCTCAAGACGCTCCGCTTCTGGTCCGACCGCGGTGTGGACGGCTTCCGCGTGGACGTGGCCCACGCGCTGACCAAGGACCTGACCGAACCGTTGCTGTCCCAGCTGGAGCTCAGTGTGGCCAACACCGGCACGGACGGGTTCGACGACGGGACGCACCCGTTCTGGGACCGCGACGACGTCCACGACATCTACGTCGAATGGCGCGAGGTCTTCAACGAGTACAACCCGCCGCGCACGGCCGTGGCCGAAGCATGGGTCCACGCCACCCGCCGTGGCCGCTACGCCAGCCCCGAAGGCCTTGGCCAGGCCTTCAATTTCGATCTGCTCCAGGCCGCCTTTGATGCCGGGGAATACCGCGAAATCATCACACGTAACCTGGCCGAAGCCAAGGAGACCGGAGCCTCGTCCACGTGGGTATTCTCCAACCATGACGTCGTCCGGCACGCCACCCGTTATGGCCTCCCGCAGGGCACCGGCAAGCACGCCGGAAGCCAGGACGGCAAGGCCTGGCTGCTGGCCGGTGCCCCCGCCGAGGAACTGGACGTGGAGCTGGGGCTGAAGCGTGCGCGCGCGGCCACCTTGCTGATGCTCGCACTCCCGGGTTCGGCCTACCTCTACCAGGGCGAGGAACTGGGTCTGCAGGAGGTCACGGAAATCCCCGACGCCGAGCGCCAGGATCCGGCGTTCTTCCGCGACCGCGGTGTACAGATTGGCCGCGACGGCTGCCGCGTGCCGCTGCCGTGGAAGGTCGAGGGAACGTCGTTCGGTTTCGGCGACGGCGGCGCGCACCTGCCGCAGCCGGACTGGTTCAGCCAGTACGCGGTGGAGGCACAGGACGGTACCGAAAACTCCACCCTGGAGCTGTACCGCACAGCCCTCAAGCTGCGCCGGGAACTCCAGGCCGGGGAGGAGCTGGAATGGGTGGAGACCGGTACCCGTGACGTCCTGCACTTCCGCCGCCCCGGCGGTTGGCAGTCCGTTACCAACTTCGGGGACACCGCCGTCGAGCTGCCGGCAGGTACCGTCCTGGTGAGCAGTTCCCCGTTGGTGGACGGCAAGCTGGGCGCCAACAGCACCGTCTGGCTGCGCTGATGCAGGAACTCATCTACGGCTGCATGGGCCTGGGCGGCAGCTGGACCGATGAGCCGCATAACGTGCAACACGTGGATGAAGCCGCTGCCGCCGTCGAGGCCGCCCTGGCCGCCGGCATCACGCTGTTCGACCACGCGGACATCTACCGCAGCGGCAAGTCCGAGGCGGTGTTCGGCGAGGTCCTCGCGGCAACGCCGGGCTTGCGTGACCGGATCCGGCTTCAGACCAAGTGCGGGATCCGGCTCAACGAACGCGGGCTGGCCACCCACTATGACCTCAGCCGGCAATCCATCCTGGAACGGGTGGACGGCAGCCTGAAGCGGCTGCAGACGGACTACGTGGACGTCCTCCTGCTGCACCGCCCGGATCCCCTGACGGACCTGGCGGAGGTGGCGGCCGCCGTCGGGCAACTGCTGGCCGACGGCAAGGTGCGGGCGCTTGGGGTGTCCAACATGTCCGGCGCGCAGATCGAGGCGTTGCAGGAACGGCTGGAGGTGCCGGTGGTGGCCAACCAGCTGGAGATGAGCCTGCTGAAGCGGGCCTGGCTGGAGAGCCAGGTCCTGGTGAACCATCCGGAGTCGGCGGATTACAGCTTCCCGCACGGGACCCTTGCATACTGCGGCAACAACGGCGTCACCGTGCAGGCTTACGGTGCGCTGGCGCGGGGGCTGTACACCGGATCAGTTCCGGAAAGCCCGACGGCGGCGGAGACTGCCGCGGCCGCGTTGGTTGCGGAGCTTGCCGGGCAGTACGGCACCACGGGGGAGGCTGTCCTTCTGGGGTGGCTGATGAAGCATCCGGCCGGCATTTCGCCCGTGATCGGCACCGTGAATCCGGCGAGGATCGCGGCCTGCGCGGACGCGGGCCGGGCGGCGGAGGCACTGACCCGGGCCGACTGGTACGGGCTGTGGATCGCGGCGCGGGGCAGCAACCTCCCCTGAGCCCGATGGTTGAGCTTGTCGAAACCCGGCATCCCCACCCGACGGACCGACGGGTGGGGGGTGCCGGCGGGGATTCAGGCTGCGGTGCGCGGTGCGAACATGATCACGGCCACGCCAAGCAGGCAGATCACCGAGCCGGTGATATCCCACCGGTCGGGCCGGAACCCGTCGAAGATCATGCCCCAGACCAGCGACCCGGCCACGAACACGCCGCCGTAGGCAGCGAGGATCCGGCCAAAGTGGGCGTCCGGTTGGAGCGTCGCGGCGAAGCCGTAGATTCCCAGGGCCAGCACTCCCAGCCCGGCCCACCACCAGTCCTTGCCCTCGCGGACGGACTGCCAGACGAGCCAGGCTCCACCAATTTCAGCCGCTGCGGCGAGGATGAAGAGCAGAACGGTTTTAGCGATAGTCACGGATTCATCATCGCAGGGCCTGGCCATGTCATGTCTGGTTGGACCAGCGTCTCCCGCCGCCATTCAGTCTCGCCATTCAGTCTCGCCGTTCAGTCCCGCCATTCAGTCTCGCCGTTCACATGGCGGAGGAGCGGCGTTCGATCAAAATGGTGTCCCGCCACTGCCCGCTCAGCGGTCCGTGGGTCATCCTGGCGATGCGGTTTCTGCGCCCCACGACGACATAGCCGTTCGCGAGGTGGAGTTTGAGGCTGGCCTCGTTTTCGGGGAAAACGCTGGCCTGGATGGTCCAGATTCCGTCAGCTTCTGTGGATTCTGCCAAGGCACGCAGCAGCGCGGCTCCCAGGCCGAGCCCGCGGGCTTCGGCTGCGATATAGACGGAGTGTTCCACTACGCCGGAGTAGACGGGCCGGGCAGAGACAGGGGACACTGCAGCCCAGCCGAGGATCCTGCCTTCGACGGTTTCGGCGACGAGCCGGTGGCCGGGAAGTCTCGAGTCGTTGAACTGTTCCCAATCGGGTGCCTCCGATTCGAAGGTGGCGTGGCCGGTGGCGATTCCTTCACCGTAGATCCTTTGGACGTCCGGCCAATCGCCGTCGCGCATGGGACGTAGCGTGACGGCGGACCGTTCCGGCGCTGTCATAGGGTTGCCACGAGTCTGGCCGTCTCCTCCAGGGCTCCGGGTACCAGGGAGTAGTAGGCCCATGTGCCGCGCTTTTCGCGGTGCAGCAGACCGGCCTCGACCAGGATTTTCAGGTGGTGGGAGACCGTGGGCTGGCCCAGGTCCAGCGGTGCCGTCAGATCGCATACGCAGGTTTCACCGGAGGCCTCGGCCTTGACGATGGAGAGCAGCCGCAGCCGGTTCGGATCGGCCAGCGCCTTGAAGACCAGGGCTTTCTGCTTCGCCTCCTCGGCCCCCAGCGCAGGTGGCCCTGCGGGGGTGCAGCAGGCGTCGTCCGTGGCCTGGTCGAGTACGGGCATCAAGTTCATGTACCCATTATGCCCGAATATTGACCATCATCAATATATGAGCTGCGCGGTTCCGTCGCCGCCGCGCTGCCGCCGCGCCGCCGCCGCACCGCCGCCGCGCTGCCAGGACTGCCAGACGGGCCCGGCAGGAGGGCGAAGTTTTAGGACCTGGCCTTTTCCGAGGAGTGCGGCAGAACGACGTCGTCCGTATTGTTCGCGGCGGAGGGGAACAGGATGAGCAGCAGCCCCAGGCCGACGGCCGCTCCGATCAGCTGCGCCAGGACGAAGCCGGGAACGGATCCCGGTGCGATGCCGGCAAAAGTATCGCTAAAGATCCGGCCGACTGTCACGGCCGGGTTCGCGAACGACGTCGAGGACGTGAACCAGTACGCGGCGCCGATGTAGGCACCCACCGCCGGTGCTGCGAGGACTCCCCGCTTGGTGGCGGCCAGGGCGAAGATCAGCAGGACGAGGCCTGCGGTCGCGACCACTTCGCCCAGCAGGTGCCCGGTGGTGGCGCGGTCCTTGACCGAGATGGAGGTCCCCACCTCAAACATGGCGTTCGCCACCACACTGCCGCCGATGGCACCGACGGTCTGGGCAACCACATAGGTGCCTAGCTCCGGCAGGGTCAACCCGGTTCCGCCGCGCCGGCCCAGGACCCAGTCCACCAGCGAGACCACCGGGTTGAAGTGTGCGCCGCTGACGGGACCGAAGACAAGGATCAGCACCGTCAGGCCCAGGACCGTGGCGGTGCTGTTCTGGAGCAGTTGCAGGCCGACGTCATTGGGGGAGAGTTGCTGGGCGGCGATCCCGGAGCCGACAACGATCATCACGAGCAAACTGGAACCGAGCAGTTCGGCGACGGCGCGGCGCCACAACGGCGGCTGTTGAGAAGTCATGCCAACAGCTTGACGCAAGAAATTAACTCAGTCAAAATTGAACCAATGAATACTGACCCAGTTGAAGTCTTTCGGGCGCGGGTCGCCAAGCATGCGGCCCTGGCGGATCCCGCGCGGCTGCGCATCGTGGACCTGTTGACCCTGGGGGATCTTTCCCCCACGGAACTGCAGGCCGAGCTCGGGATGCCGTCGAACCTGCTGTCCCATCATCTGCGCACACTGGAAGGAGCGGGTCTGGCGACCCGCCACCGTTCAGAGGCGGACAGGCGCCGCAGCTATATCCAGCTCGCCGCCGGGGCGCTGGAAGGTCTGGCTCCCGGGCGCGAACACGGAGCCCGCCGCATCCTTTTTATCTGCACCCGGAACAGCGCCAGGTCCCAGCTGGCTGCCGCACTCTGGAGTCAGCTCAGTGAGATTCCCTCCACGTCGGCGGGCACCCATCCTGCGGACCACATAGCCCCAGGGGCCATTCATGTCGCCAGCCGCCACGGCGTTGCTCTGGCAGACCTTGCCCCGCGCCGGCTGGACTCGGTGGCGAGCGGTGAAGACTTCATTGTCACCGTGTGCGACAACGCCCATGAGGAACTCTCCAATCTGGGAGGGATCCACTGGTCCGTTCCGGATCCCCTGAGGCTGAACACGGAGGACGCCTTCGAGGACGCCTTCGCTGACATCGCCCGGCGCGTCGGCGACCTCGCACCCCGCCTGCACGCAGCCTAAGCACACCACGCCAAATATTGACAATCATCAATCTATTGTCTGATACTGCATACATCGACGCATATCAATGTTTCAGGGAGAATCACGTGAGCACCGAAACCGCCAAGAAGCCCTCCGTCCTGTTCGTCTGCGTCCACAACGCCGGGCGTTCGCAGATGGCCGCAGCCTTCCTCACCACGCTCTCCAAGGGCGGGATCGAGGTCCGCTCCGCCGGTTCCCAGCCTGCCGACAAGGTCAACCCGGCCGCCGTCGAGGCCATGGCGGAGCTTGGCATCGACATGTCTGCCGAGATCCCCAAGGTCCTCACCACGGAGGCCGTCAAGGAGTCCGACGTCGTGATCACCATGGGCTGCGGTGATGAATGCCCGTACTTCCCCGGGAAGCGCTACGAAGACTGGGTCCTGGAGGATCCGGCCGGCCAGGGTGTCGAATCTGTCCGCCCCATTCGAGACGAGATCAAGACCCGCATCGAAGGACTCATCGAGTCCCTGACGCCGGCGAACATCTGATGGAAACGACAGAACCTGACGGCGGCAAGGGCTCATTGAAGAACCTCCCCGTCGCAGTCATCGGCGCCGGCCCCATCGGACTGGCCACGGCGGCCCACCTGCTCGAACGAGGCCTCGAGCCGCTGATCTTCGAGGCCGGCCCGACGGCGGGATCCGCCATTGAGCAGTGGCGCCACATCCGGCTGTTCTCACCCTGGCGGTTCAACCTCGACGCCGCGGCCGTGCGTTTGCTGGAACGCACCGGCTGGGAGACCCCTCGCCTGACGGCGCTCCCTTACGGCGGGGAGCTGATCGATCACTACCTCGCCCCGCTGGCCGCGACACCGGAGATATCCTCCCGGCTCCAGACCAGTGCACGGGTCCTCGCAGTGACACGCCAGGGCATGGACAAAACCCACGTCCGGGACCGCGACGCCGCGCCCTTCATCGTCCGGGTCGAACACGGCGGCGGCGAAATCCGCGACCACACCGTGGCAGCCGTCATCGACGCATCCGGCACCTGGTCCACCCGCAACCCGCTGGGAACTTCCGGCCTGCCCGCCATCGGCGAGGACACAGCCGCGGCGCGGATCTCCTCTCCGCTGCCGGACGTCACGGGACGGGACCGCGCCTCCTTCGCGGACCACCGGGTGCTTGTGGTCGGCGCCGGCCACTCGGCCGCGAACACCCTGATCAATCTGGCAGACCTCGCCAAGGACGAACCCGGAACCATCATCCTGTGGGCCGTGCGCGGAGCTTCGGCGGAGAAGGTCTACGGCGGGGGTGATGCCGACGGACTGCCCGCCCGCGGCCAGCTCGGATCCCGGCTCCGCCGACTCGTTGAAGCCGGAACCATCGAACTGCACACCGGCTTCGGCATCTCCTCGCTGAAGACCCTGGACACGCACCTGAGCGTCGAGGCTGTCGACGGACGCACCCTGGAGGCGGACATCATCATCCCCTGCACGGGCTTCCGGCCGGATCTGGACATCCTGCGTGAACTCCGGCTCAATCTTGACCCCGCCGTCGAAGCACCCGTCGAGCTGGGCCCGCTGATTGACCCCGAATTCCACTCCTGCGGCACCGTCCAGCCGCACGGCGCCAAGCTGCTCGCCCACCCGGAGAAAGACTTCTACATCGTCGGCATGAAGTCCTATGGCCGTGCCCCGACCTTCCTGCTGGCCACTGGCTACGAACAGGTCAGGTCCGTCGCCGCGGCCCTCGCCGGCGACCAAGCCGCGGCGGACACTGTCCACCTGGAACTGCCCGAAACCGGGGTATGCTCCACCGACGGCGGCACCAGCTGCGACGTCCCCGCGGCCTCAACAGCGGACCGCGAGGGCTCGGCCGAGGGCGGCTGTTGCGCCGCACCGGAACCGGTCCTCGTTGGATTTCCCACGGGGCTGGTCCACGGCCGTTCCGCAGAACAGAAAGAAGCCAGCAACTCATGACCGAAACCACCAAGACTCCCCGCGTCCTGTTCGTGTGCAGCAAGAACGGCGGCAAGTCCCAACTGGCGGCCGGTCTCATGCGGGACCTCGCCGGGGACGGCGTCACCGTTCACTCGGCGGGCACCAAGCCGGGCAGCTGCCTGAACAAAGAGGCCGTGGACTCCCTGAACGAACTAGGCATCGACATTTCGGGGGAGCACCCCAAGCCCGTCACTGACGAGGTGCTTGATGCCGCCGACGTGGTCATCGTGCTGGGCACCGAAGCCAAACTTGAACCCCGCGATGGCACCCGCTTCGAAATCTGGGAAACCGACGAACCTTCCACCCGGGGCATCGAAGGCAAGGAACGTATGCGCCTCGTCCGCGACGACATCAACACCCGCGTCCGGAAGCTCTATGGGGAACTCACAGGGAACTGAGCCGGCCCGACCTCGTGGGGAGCGAAACCTGGGTCTCGACAGGCTCGACCACCGCCGCTGGCCTGTCGCATCTGTATTGTTCGGCACGTCCGGCACTTTTGCTTAGCGCTGGCGGTGCCCGGGCAGATACGGTAGTAGCATGACGTCACCCACCGCCACCGAGACCCTACGCCCCAAGCGCAACATCCCAGCAGAAATCGCCCGTTCGTGGCTTCTGGTCAACGCGATGAAAACCGACCTTTTTGACCAGTCGGCTGTTTCGCGCGCGGACTCGATCATCCTGGACATTGAGGACGCCGTGGACCCGTCGCAAAAGGACGAGGCACGCGGACACGTGATTGACTGGCTCAGCGGCGGCGGCCAGGCCTGGGTCCGCATCAACGATGCCACCAGCCCGTTCTGGGCCGATGACCTTGCAGGGCTTCGCGGTACTCCGGGGCTGCTCGGCGTGATGCTCGCGAAGACCGAATCAGCAGACCAGGTGACCGAAAGCTTCCACCGGATGGACGGCAAGACGCCCGTCATCCCGCTGGTGGAATCGGCGCTCGGCATCGAAGAAGCCAACAACATTGCCAAAGCCCAGGGTGCGTTCCGCCTGGCCTTCGGTTCCGGCGACTTCCGCCGCGACACCGGCATGGCCGCCACCGCGGAGGCCATGGCCTACCCGCGCGCGAAGCTGGTGGTTGCCAGCCGCGTCGGCAACCTCCCGGGCCCCATCGACGGCCCCACGGTCGGCACCAACCACCCCATCCTGCGCGAGCAGACCGGTATCACCGTGATGATGGGCATGACCGGCAAGCTGTGCCTGGCCATCGACCAGACCAACGTCATCAACGAGGTCATTAGCCCCAGGCCGTCGGACGTCGCCTGGGCCACGGACTTTATGTCCGACTTCGAGGCCAACGGCCGCGTCATCCGCGACGGCTCGGACCTGCCCCGCCTGGGCCGCGCCGAAAAGATCATGAAGCTCGCCGTAGCGTTCGGCGTGCAGCCGGCGCTGTAGCGCCACCCGTTTACGCAAAACACAGGAGACCCCGTGCCCGATACCCGCTATCTGGTTCACGGGGTCTTTTGGGATGGCGCCCCGGCGCAGACGGCAGGGCACGACGGCGGCACCCCGGTTCTGCGCCTCCAGTTATCTTCAGGGGATCTCCACGAGGTCAGCCTCGTGCCCGGCGCCAGGCTCGGTTTTGCGGTGGCCGATCACGGCAGGTTCTGCCTGGGGCACTATAAGGTCCACTCAGCCAGGAGCCGCGACCACATCCTGTGCCCGGCCAGCGCCCCGGCTGTGAAGGGCAAGCAGTGCGAACGCTGTTTTGTGCTGGACGATTCCCGCCTCATCCATGATTTCCACCGGGGCGGCCGCGTTCCGGACGGGCTGCGCACGTACCTTCTGCAGGATCACTGGCTTTACGTGGCCACGTTCGCCGGCGGGGCGAGCAAGGTGGGCACAGCGTCCCACCTGAGGAAATGGAACCGGCTCGCGGAACAGGGAGCGGTGGTGGCGCGGTACGTTGCCAGGGCGGAGGACGGCCGGGTGGTGCGGCTCCTTGAGGACATGGTGACTCGCGAGGCCGGGCTGGCGCAGCAGGTGCGCTCCGCCGCGAAGGCCGAAGCCCTCGCGGGCCCGTTGCCCGCGGCTGCGGTGGACTCCATGAATGAGCGGCATGCGGCCGCGGTCCGCGCGCTGCTGGGCCAGGCCGCCGTCGAAGGTTTCAGCATTGTGGACGAACTGTGGGTGCGGCCGGCGCAGGCGGCAGGGCTCTGTTCCCCAACGGCGCGCCACGCCTACCCCCATCCATTGGAGCAGGGAAAGCACGGCTTCGGGATCACCGCGCTGAGCGGGACCAACGCCCTCGCCAGCCTGGCCGGAACGGAGGCGGCGTTTGTGGTGAACCTTGGCCGTCTGACCGCTCGGACCATCGTTCTGGGGGACTTCGACTCGGAGGTGCCGGCCGTGCAGGAATCGCTGTTCTGAACCTGCTCGGTAGACTGTCACGGTGCTCAAAGAATTCTGGGAGTCAGCGCCCACCTCGTACAAAGTCCTGGTGTTCGGCGCCATGGGCCTCATCGGCGTCGGGATCATCCTGAACCTGATCGGCAACACCTCCGGAAACCAGGGCCTCGCCATGGCGTCCCTTGCCGTCATCGGTCTCGGCCTCCTCCTGCACATCGCCGGGATTGTGGTGCGGGGCCAGAGCATCCGGAAGAACCTCAAGCGTTAGCGGCCGCGTTCCGGACTACGTGGCTGCGGGCATGCTCCACAGCCTCGGGCAGGGACGTGAACAGGTGCTTATGATGCCGTAGCGAGCGGATGACGCCGACATTGGTCACAAGCTCGAGGTGTTGCGGCTGAAGGCCCTTCAGCAGGACTGTCACGCCGCGCAGTTCCAGCGCTGAGATCACCTCCACCAGCATGTGGGCTCCGGTGGCATCCAGCATCCGCACCTGGGACAGCCGGATTATTGCCACCTGGATGTCCCGGACCTGGCTGATTTCCTGCAGGACGCGTTCCGCGGCGCCGAAGAACATGGCCCCGTCCAGCGTGAAGACCGCGATGTGTCCGTCCCCCTCCTTACGCGGTCCCGGAATCTCTTCACGCTTGACGCTGCTGAGCGTGGCGAACTTCCGCAGCGTGAAGAGGGCCGCGGCGACAAGCCCGATCTCGATGGCCACGATCAGGTCGAAGGCCACGGTAATAAGTGCGGTGAGGACGAACACGAAGGCGTCGGCTCGGGTGGAGCGAATGATGGCGGTAACTGTGTGCCGCGAAACCATGCGGGTCGCCGTGACCATCAGGATCCCGGCCAGGACCGCCAGCGGGATCTTCCCTACGAGGCCGGCCGCCAGGTAGATGATGGCCAGCAGCACCAGCGCGTGAACAATCGCGGAGAGCCGGGTCTTCGCGCCGGAGCGTACGTTGACCGCGGTCCGGGCGATGGCGCCCGTGGCCGGCATGCCCCCGAAGAACCCCGCTGCCACGGAGGCGAGTCCCTGGCCCATAAGTTCCCGGTCCGGACTGTAAGCCCCCGAGGGCCTCCCGTCAGGGCCAACCATGCCGGCTGCCACGCGTGCCGAGAGCAGGGACTCGATTGCGGCAAGTGTCGCGATAGACACCGCGGGCATGAGCAGCCCGCCCAGCGCTGCCGGATCAATGGACGGCATCGACGGTGCGGACAGGGAATGGGGCAGGGCGCCGATCCGTGGAATGTCCAGCTGCAGCAGCTCGGCCGCCACGGTGGCCAGCAGTACTGCGATCAGGCTCGCGGGCAGGGCTTTGTTCAGCTTTGGGAGCAGGAGCATCACGGCGGCTACGCCCACCACGACGCCGAGCGTTTGAAGAACCGCGGGCAAGGTGGCCTGGGAGGCGCTCTCGAAGGCGGCCAGCAGGGTGTTGTGGCCCGGTATCCCCGCGGTGCCGGTGGCCATGGGGACCTGCTGCAGGAAGATGATCGCGGCGATCCCGAGCGTGAAGCCCTCCACCACCGGCCACGGGATGAAGGCAACCGCCCGGCCCAGCCCGCTGATGCCGAGGATGGCCACGAGCAGCCCTGCGATCAGGGAGACCAAAGCGATGCTGCCGACGCCGTGCGTAGCGACCACCGGTGCCAGCACCACGACCATCGCGCCGGTGGGGCCGGAGACTTGGACATGCGAGCCGCCCATGACCGCAGCCACCAGGCCGGCCACGACGGCGGTGATGAGTCCGGCTTCGGCGCCGACGCCCGAACTTACTCCGAATGCCAGGGCCAGCGGCAGGGCCACAATCCCCACGGTGATGCCGGCCAGCAGATCCGTTTTCCAGGACGAGCGCAGGCCGTCGTAGTCACGGCGGGACGGTAGGAGCCGGCTGAGGTGCGCCAAGGCGGCACTCATGAATTTGAACTATTCAGATGCTCGTTGGGCAGCCCCTGCGCGAGTCTGAGCTGTTCGTTGGAGTCGGCCAGGCTGTCGAGGAGGAAGACCCGGGAGATGGTGAGTAATTCGGCGATCTTCGGATGTGCCAGCCGGTAGGTCACGGAGTTGGCGGTCCGCACCGACGTGACCACTTTGTGCTTGCGCAGGGTGGCCAGGTGCTGGGAGAGGTGGGAGGCCTCAAGCCCGGTTTCTGCAAGCAGGTAGCTCACAGCCGCTGTGTTCTCCGGAGCCGCAGCCAACAGTTCCAGGATCCGGATCCGTGCCGGGTGGGCAAGGGCCTTGAACAGGTTGGCTTTGATCTCGTAGAGCGGAGCCTGGGCGGGGGACAACATGGGCGGCGCTCCTGGATGAACCACTTGATGGAATGATGAATTCATCATATCAAGGTGATGCAAGACCCTCCCCGACGCCTGGCAAACGATAGGCTTGAACCCATGACTATCAATCCGGACCTGCAGGGCCGCAGCTACCCCGCCGCAGAGGTTTACGACGTTGGCCGCGAGAAGATCCGCGAGTTCGCCCGCGCGGTCAAGGCCACGCACCCAGCCCATTTCGACGTCGAGTCCGCCAAGGCCCTGGGGCACCAGGACCTGGTGGCCCCACCCACGTTCGCCATCATCATCGCCCAGCGTGCCGATGCCCAGCTGATCGAGGATCCGGATGCCGGCATCGACTTCTCCCGGGTGGTCCATGCCGACCAGCGCTTCATCCACCACCGCCCCATCTTTGCCGGCGACCGCCTGGTTGCCGAACTGCACGTTGACGGTGTCCGTGCCATGGGCGGCGGGGCCATGATCACCACCCGCCAGGAAATTTTCGCCCTGACCGACGGCAACGGGTCGCGCGAGGCAGTCGCCACCACCACGTCATCCATTCTGGTCCGCGGAGAGGGACAGTAACCATGAGCCCCAGCTTCCACGAACTCAGCGCCGGGCAGGACATCGGCAGCCGCACCATCGAGGTCACCCGCACTGACCTGGTCAAGTACGCCGGCGCGTCCGGCGACTTCAACCCCATCCACTGGAACGAAGCCTTCGCCACCGGCGTGGAACTGCCCGGCGTCATCGCGCACGGCATGTTCACCATGGGTGCCGCCGTGCAGCTGGTGACCGACTGGGCAGGCGACCCCGCCGCCGTCGTCGATTTCCAGACCCGCTTCACCAAGCCGGTCCTGGTCACGGACACCACCGGAACCACGGAGCCCGGGGCCACTATCGAGGTCAGCGGCACCATTGGAAAGCTCGACGCCGATGCCGGCACCGCCCGCATTGACCTCACCGTGGTTGCCGCGGGTCAGAAAGTTCTGGTGAAGGCCCAGGCCGTCGTCAGGCTTTCATGATCCTTTGACCGTTGCTGCCGGCCGTGATGGTGATGCTGGTGGCCACCTTTCCTGCCCTTGCCGGTGGCCGGAAAGGTTGCCTGGCCTTCCCCTAAGTTAGGGTGGATAGGTGACTTCCACCTTGCTTTCTGCCCTGACCACGGCCGCCGTCGGAGGCCCCGCCGGCAAGTATATTGAGGCCAGAACCGAGGCTGAGATCATCGAGGCCGTCCGCATAGCTGACGCTGCCGGCGAACAGGTCCTCATCATCGGCGGCGGCTCCAACCTCCTGATTTCCGACGACGGATTCCCCGGTACCGTGGTCAGGATCGCCTCGCAAGGGTTCACCGTCAACGCCGAGGATTCCTGCGGCGGCGTGGCGGTGGTGGTCCAGGCCGGCCACAACTGGGACGCGCTGGTGGAACACTCTGTACTGCATGCCTGGTCAGGCCTTGAAGCACTCTCCGGCATCCCGGGAGCCACCGGCGCCACGCCCGTGCAGAACGTCGGAGCCTATGGATCTGACGTCTCCCAGACCATCGCGGCGGTGCGGACCTGGGACCGGAGCCGGAACTCGGTCCAGACCTTCACCAACTCCGAGTTGAAGTTCGGCTACCGCGACTCCATCCTCAAACAGACCACTGACGAGGGCTCACCCCGCTACGTGGTGCTGACCGTGGAATTCCAGCTGCCCCTGGGCCGGATGAGCGCGCCCATCCGCTACGCCGAACTGGCCCGCTCACTGGGCGTCCAGGCCGGTAAGCGGGCGTACTCCAACGATGTCCGCCGGGAAGTCCTGCGGTTGCGTGCCTCCAAGGGTATGGTGCTGGACCCGGCCGACAGGGACACCTATTCCACCGGTTCCTTCTTCACCAACCCGATAGTCCCCGTGGACGTGGCGGCAACGCTGCCCGAGTCCGCACCGCAGTACCCCGCCGGAGCGGACGGGCTGGTGAAGCTGTCCGCCGCGTGGCTGATCGACCAGGCAGGGTTCGGCAAGGGCTATGGCCTGGAGGAGGACAGCGCCTCCGGTGGGCGGGCCGCACTGTCAACGAAGCACACGCTGGCCATCACCAACCGCGGCTCCGCCAGCGCAAAGGACATGCTGGCCATCGCGCGCGAGGTGCGCGCCGGCGTCGTCGAACGCTTTGGCATTGAACTGCATCCGGAACCGCTGCTCATTGGGCTGGCTCTCTAGCGTCAGCCAGCTTGAGTGGCAGGCGCCCGTCAACGGCGCCCATCAGCCGGACGTTCGCGGCCATGCCCAGCAGGGCGGCGGCCCAGCCAGTGAGCGCCAAATATGGACCCATAAACAGCCAGACCATGAGTCCCGGAAGCGCCGGGTTCGTAGCGGCAGCGAGGACGCAGGCTACCAAACCGATCACGGCGGTGGCCTGGGCGAAGATCCAGAGCAGCCGGCCGCTGACGGGATAGAGCTTCCAATCGCGCAGGATGCGGACCCGGCCGCGGCCCACCCGGATGCCGGGAAACAGTACGGCGTACCCTCCGCCCAGCGACAGGAACAGGGAGGGCAATAAGAGTTCCAGGGGTGCCTCGGCGCCGCTTCCTGCGGGCAGGAAACCCATGGCCGGGGCCAGGCCGATGGCCACGCCGGCCAGGACCGAAAAGCTCCCTGCCACCAGCCATATCTGTGTTCCGCGCGCGAACAAGTGCCACAAACTCCCCAAAGTCATGCTCCTACCCTAACGGTCCAGGTTCTACGATGAGGACATGGCAGCGAACCGCGTAAACCGCAAGGAGCTGGGCAGGCTCCGGCTGGCCTCTCAAGGATTGCTTGGCCCCGGACTTGGCACAGCAGAGGACGCGGTTCGCTGGATGACGGCCACCCAGGCTCAGGACCTGCAGGCAGCGCTCTGGGCCATCGGACTCCGAGTTCCGGGCGCAGGGTTGACTGACGTGCGCGCTGCACTGCACAGCGGCACTGTGGTCCGGTCCTGGCCGATGCGCGGCACGCTGCACTTCGTGGCTCCGGAGGATCTGCGCTGGATGCTGGGTCTCACCACTGAACGGCTGAGCCGCAGCGTCGCCGGCCGGCACCGGGAACTGGACATCACGTGGGCGGACATCGAGAAATGCCGCGACGTGGCCCTGGAACGGATCGCGGCCGGAGGTCCCCTGAGCCGGGTCGAAGTCTTCAAGGTGTTTGAAGCGGCCGGGCAGCCCACCACCGGCCAGCGCGGGATCCACATCCTGGGGACGTTGTGCCGGCACGCCTGGCTGGTTCAAGGACCATTGGCCGGGAATCAGCAGCTGCTGGTGGCGTTCGCTGACTGGATCCCGGTGTCGCGGGACCTTGAACAGCAGGAAGCGATCGCCGAGTTCATGCTGCGTTACTTCCGCAGCCACGGCCCTGCTACCGTCCGCGACTTCGCGTGGTGGACGCAGATTCCGCTGACCGACGTGCGGGCGGCGTTTGAGCTGGTCAGCGGGCAACTGGTGGAGCTGGAATTCGGGGGTGCCAGCTATTGGATGTCACCGGAGACTGCGTCAATGCTCGACGACGGTGTGCCCGGACCGCGGTCAGTCCTTTTGCTGCCGGGCTTCGACGAGATTCTGCTGGGCTACCAGGACCGCAGTCTCGTATTGGAGCCGGAGCACGCCAACAAGATCGTCCCTGGCGGCAACGGAGTGTTCAAGAAGACTGTTGTGGCCGGGGGAGAAGTGATCGGCACATGGGCGCGGGCCGGCACCAGCCGCAGCGCCGCCGTCGTGCCTGAACTCTTTGACGACGCCAAGCAACTCGGGCCCGCTGCGCAGGTGGCGTTCAGCAAGGCCGCCGAACAGTACCTCGAGTTCCTCAACACGTGACATCACACAGCAACGCGGGGTCACTTACGGCCCTTCCGCGGGTGCGGAATGGGCCGTAAGTGACCCCGCGTTGCTGTCTTGGCGGAGGGGAGTTACAGGTACCCGGTGGCGATGTTGAGCATACGGCGCAGCGGCTCGGCGGCGCCCCAGAGCAGCTGGTCACCCACGGTGAAGGCGCTGATGTATTCCGGGCCCATTTCCATCTTGCGGATGCGGCCCACGGGGATGTCCAGCGTGCCGGATGCGGCCACGGGGGTCAGGCCTGCCATGGAGTCTTCCTTGGTGTTCGGGATGACCTTGGCCCACTCGTTGTCCTCGGCGAGGAGCTTCTCGATCTCGGCCACGGAGAGGTCCTCGCGGAGCTTGAGCGTCAGCGCCTGCGAGTGCGAACGCATCGCGCCGATCCGGATGCACAGGCCGTCCATGATGATCCGGTTTTCGTCCGACGTGCCCAGGATCTTGTTGGTCTCAACCCCGGCCTTCCACTCTTCCTTGGACTGGCCGTTGCCCAGGTCCGCGTCGATCCACGGGATGAGGGAACCTGCCAGCGGCACGCCGAACTGGGTGGCGTCGATGTCGGTGCGCTGGTGGGCCAGGACCTTGCGGTCAATCTCCAGGATGGCCGACGCCGGGTCGTCCAGTTCGGAGCTGACCTCGGCGTTGAGTGTGCCGAACTGGCTGAGCAGTTCGCGCATGTGCCGGGCGCCGCCGCCGGAGGCAGCCTGGTAGGTCATGGACGTGCCCCATTCGACGAGGCCCTTCTTGAACAGCCCGCCGAGGCCCATGAGCATGCAGGAAACAGTACAGTTGCCGCCGATGAAGTCCTTGGTCCCGTTGACCAGGCCTTTGTCGATGACGTCGCGGTTGATCGGGTCCAGCACGATGATCGAGTCGTCGTTCATGCGCAGCGTGGAGGCGGCGTCGATCCAGAGGCCGTCCCAGCCACGGCTGCGCAGCTCGGTGTGCACGCGCTTGGTGTAGTCCCCGCCTTGGGCGGTGACAATAATGGGCAGCTTAGCCAGCGTGTCGACGTCGAACGCGTCCTCTAGCTTGCCGGCCGTGCCGGCGGCAGCTCCGGCAAAAGCCGGGGCGGCACCTCCCGCGTTGGACGTGGAGAAGAACACCGGGTTGATGTTGGCGAAGTCGCCCTCGTCCTGCATTCGCTGCATCAGGACGGAGCCGACCATGCCGCGCCATCCGACCAGGCCGACGGAGGGGGTAGCTGCTGTAGTCATTCGAACAGTTTAGACGCCGGAACGGGCAGGGCGCAGTCGGTTACGTCACTGCCGTGAGGGACAAACGCACGCCGCCGGACGGCCGCCGGAAAGTCAGCCGCGTTTGGTTTCCTCCAGCACCGCAGCTTTGCGGAGCCGCAACGCGTAGAAGGCGCCGAAGGCGAACACCTGCGTGACCACCACCAGGATGATGGCCCCGGCGATCTTGTTCCCGCCCAGGATCATGGTCAGGCCAACGATCGCAGACAGCAGCGCGAGCAGCGGCAGGAGCATGTATCCCAGTACGAACAGTGTTTCCGGTTTCTTCAGCATCTCAGCCCTGCGTCCTAATCCATTTGGTAAACCTGTAGCGCGTTCCGTTGGCTGCCGTCAGCCACCCATCCGGCGGGACGGACGCGGCCGCCTCCCAGGTCTCATCGAGCTCGGGAGCGAAAGTATCGCCGTCGGCCTCCATATCGATGGTGGTGACCACGGCAACGTTGGCCAGTTCGGTGGACTGCCGGAAGACTTCGCCGCCGCCCAGGATCCACACTGTCTCGCCGCCGTCGACGAACTGAGACTCGAGGAGGGCATCATCCAGGGAAGGGACCACGACAGCGCCCTCCGCCTCAGGCGAATCGCCCCAGTTTTTCTGCCGCGTGATCACAAGGTTCGTCCGGCCCGGCAGGGGGCGGTACTTGTCCGGGAAGGAGAGCCACGTCTTGCGCCCCATGATCACAGGGTGCCCCATGGTGAGGCGGTTGAAGTGCTTCAGGTCTTCGGGCAGGTGCCAGGGCATGTCGCCGTTTTTGCCGATCACGCCGCCGGACGTTTGCGCCCACACCAGGCCGACGCCGGTCACGGAACCGGCAAGCTCCTGCGCGAAGGACTGGGGGTCAGCTGCGTTCCCGGTGCTCATACGGCGATCGGGGCCTTGATCGTGGGGTGGTGCCGGTAACCCACCACCTCGAAGTCCTCGAGCGTGTAGTCGAAGATCGAGGCCGGCTTCCGCGTGATCAACAGCTGCGGGTATTCATACGGTTCCCGGTCCAGCTGCTTCAGGACTTGGTCCATGTGGTTCTCGTAGATGTGGACGTCGCCACCTGTCCATACAAACTCGCCGGGCTCCAGCCCCACCTGCTGCGCAATCATGCAGGTTAGCAAGGCGTAGGAGGCGATGTTGAACGGCACGCCCAGGAACATGTCCGCCGAGCGCTGGTAGAGCTGGCAGGACAATTTGCCGTCAGCCACATAGAACTGGAAGAACGCGTGGCACGGAGGCAGCGCCATGTCCTTGAGCTCAGAGACGTTCCACGCGGACACGATGTGCCGGCGTGAATCCGGGTTGGTTTTGAGGTTCTGCACGAGCTCGGCGATCTGGTCAATATGGCCGCCGTCGGGGGTGGGCCAGCTGCGCCACTGGACGCCGTACACGGGACCCAGTTCGCCTTCCGCGTCAGCCCACTCATTCCAGATGCTCACGCCCTGGTCCTGCATCCATTTCACGTTCGATTCGCCGCGCAGGAACCACAACAGCTCCACCGCCACGGACTTGAAATGCACGCGTTTGGTGGTGATCAGCGGGAAGCTCCGGCCAAGGTCAAAGCGCAGTTGACGGCCGAAAACACTGGTGGTTCCGGTGCCCGTGCGGTCGGATTTGTGCGTGCCATGGGCCAGGACATCGCGGAGGAGGTCTTCATAAGGCGTCGGGATGCTCACGGCTAAAGTCTACCGGGCCAAGCCCTGCCGACCCCGCAATGGTCCCGCGGCTGGCCTCAGCGTTGACCGCCAGCCGCGCATCGGATCAGCCCTTCCTCAGCTTGCCGCGGACCAGATCCAGCAGGAGCTCATCGGTGAGCCGCGCGTCGCGCCCGGCATTGACCAAAAGGTCGACGGCGGCAGTCACCGCTTCGGGCACCGGCCTGCCTGCCTGGCTGGCGCCGCCCGGTGCCGGCTGCGCTACGACGGTGCCGTTCCGCCGTCGGGATTCAATGAGTCCGGCAGCCTCAAGTTCTTTGTAGGCGCGGCCCACCGTTCCGGCGGCGATGCCCAGATCGGCCGCCAGGTTGCGGACGGTGGGCAGCCGGCTTCCGGCGGTGAGTGATCCGGTGGCAATCAGGGAGCTGATCTGCGAGCGGATTTGCTCATACGGCGGCGTGGCCGAGCGCAGGTCCACGGAGATGCCGGCGTTCACGGTACCCGTTCCGGCAGGGACCTGGCCGGGGCAGCTGGAGTGCGGGCAAACCCCTTGACCGGGATAACGGCGATCACCACTCCGGCGGCCGCGAGCAGCGCCCCTGCATTGACTCCCGGCTGCCAGGCGGCGGACCAGGTTGCGGCCGGCAGACCCAGCAGCGGCGGCCAGGCCTGGCTTGCCGTCATCAACAGAAGGCCGCTCTGGGCTGTGCAGCAGGCGGCGATCGTGCGCACCACTCGATGCACCGTGATGGCCCGCAGGGCGGCGTCCAAGCCGGTGATGCGGCTGGAAATGCTGCGACGCCGCCGGGCCGCAACAACCGGCAGGCTTGCGATGGCCGCGACCGCCGCTGTCGCGATCCCTGCGATCACCCAGCCCCGGGATGCTCCGAGCCCGGCGTCGTGAAGTTTCGACTCACCGGCAGCAGTCAGCGCGGTGATCGCGGCGAAGAGTACGACGGCGACGATCGCCGTGGTGAGTAAGGTCGGGCTCACCGCCTGCCGCGGCCAAGTCCTGGGCGCTCCGGTGGAGCCATAGTTGCGTTGCAGCAGGAGCTCTCCTGCCGCTGCCACCACCAGCACGGTTGCCGCCATCAGCGCAACCAGTATCACCGGCTGCCCCGGAAGATTGGCACCCAGAAGAAAGAATCCCAGCGCGGCGGCGATCAGCGGGGCCAGCCCCATGGCTGGCCCAAGGGACGCAACGAGACGGGTTGCCGGATGTGCGGCGGCCGCAGATTTCGCCACCCCTGTGCCGGCGCCTCCCTCGTCCGTGCTGGGCAGCTTGGGCGGCGCCCACGCCCACATGGCCAGGAGTACCACGAACGCCGCGAATCCGGCCGGGTTGGTCCAGCCGCTGACGCCGGCGGAAGGATCGGGCCGTGCAGCGAAGTTTCCCGCCACCGCGGCGAGCCCCGCGGCTATGGTTGCGACAGTTCGCAGGAGCCTGTTCATGGCGATGGTCCGCAGCAGATCGTTCTCCACCGAATCCAGGGCCTCAAGCTGCCGCCGGCGGCTGATGAGTGTCAGCACCAGGACGGTGCCCAGGGCCAGCACCAGCCAGCCGGCGCCGAGACAGGCAGCCAGGACCGAACCTTGGATACGGCCGTCCCCGCCGGCCCGGCTGAAGCCTTGGTTCCCGTCCTCCTGGCCGGTAAATGGAACGGCTTCATAGCCGGGCAGGGTGGCCACCCAGCCAAGATGGACAGCTGCGCCCGCGAAGACCGCCACCACCGTCCAGGTGAGGGCGCGCGGCAAGAAGTCCCGGACACGGCGGACCTCCAACGAGGCCAGCCTGCGGGGGAGCCGGGGTCCGGGATAGCTCAGCTGCCCCACGGCATGGACAGCGAGGCAGCCCAGGACCGGCCACGCCAGGGCTCCGAGGATGCTTGTTGGCGTGGCCAGAGGGGGAGAGGTGCTCCCGGCGGGAAGGATGCCGGCAGTACCGGCGGCCTGCAGGGAGCTCGCCAACCACCCGATCACACCGATCCACAACGAATGCTGGGAAACCGTCACAGCGTTGGTCCCGCCGCCCGGGGCCCTGATCACCCACCGCAGCAGCAGGTACAGGCCAGCGGCCAACAGGAATGGCCACAGCAGGGCCATGGGCGGCACAGTGTGGACTGCGATTTCGAAACCGTCGACGCCAGGCACATCATCCCCCAGATTTTGCGCATCAATGTACTAAGTATTTGATACAAAGATCTTCGGGTCAACAGGGAGAGGGCCTGGCGGCGGGGCGCTGAAACCTCAGTCGTCGAAGGGCTTGAACTGCTCCACGGCCACGATGCGCTGCTTGTTGCCGACGGCCACGTGGCACACCACCATCTCGCCAGGGGAAAGGTAAGGGTCGGAGTCCGGCAGGAGCGCGCGCATACGGCCCGGCATGTGCTTGCCCAGCTGGCCCAAAACTGTGGGCAGTGCAGGTCGGTGCGTGCAGATGGCGACGGGCTGTGCCTTCTCCAGGAGCGACTCGATGATGGCAGCGGTTTTTTTGGGCGTCCGGGCGTGCTTATGTTCTGTCAGCGCCTCCACCAGTTTGACCTTGGCCCCGGTCGCCCTCAAGTACGGCGCCACCGTTGACACGCAGCGCTGCCAGGGACTCGTCACCACGCGCGGCGGCTTCCAGGCCTGCAGCAGCCGGCCCACGGCCTGCGCCTGCCTGATTCCCGTCGCGGCCAGTGGCCGTTCACCCTCGGCTTTGGACCAGGACGAGCGAGGCTTGGCCTTTGCGTGCCGCACCACAATCAGCGGCCACGTGTTGAGGTCACCTCGGTCATGCGCGGCCCGCAGATACTCCAAGGGAACGACGTCGGTCGGGTTTGTCAGCAGACCGGCGGCCGTTTCAGGGGCGCACCAGACCACACGGTCCACTTCCTTGCCGTCAGGAACGAGGCGGGCACCGATGACATGGACCGCCCAGTAGTGGACCACCTTCAGCCCGGACGCCACGTGGTAGTGGATGGGCGGCAGCGGGATGCCCAGGGGCGCGGCAAGTCCGATCTCCTCCTGCACCTCACGCGCCGCGCATTCGGGAATGGTCTCGCCGGGGTCGAGCTTGCCCTTGGGCCAGGACCAGTCGTCATACCGCGGACGGTGGATCAGCAGGACTTCAAGACCATCCGAGTTGATCCGCCAGGGCAGCGCTCCGGCCGCGACGACGGCAACTGCCTCGCCGGGATGGTCTGTTTGGTCTGCTACGAGGATGTCGCTCGCCAACGCCGTAGCCCTACCGCCGGCTCAGGGTGCGCTGGCGGGTACGCGATGCCAGCAGCCAGGACTGGATGTCGTCGAGGTGGCTGCCGTCGTCGGCAATGTGGTGCCGGTTCCACATGCCCTGGTTATCCAGGTGCCAGCTGGCCGTCTCCGGATCCATGTAGCGCCGCAGCAGGTCAAGGACGTAGCGGATGTCGTCAGGATTGGACAGCTGTACCAGGGCCTCCACCCTGCGGTCCAGGTTCCGGTGCATCATGTCGGCCGAGCCGATGTAAACCACGGGATCGCCGCCGTTGGCAAAGGCGAATACCCGGGAGTGTTCCAGGAAGCGGCCCAACACCGAGCGCACGGTGATGTTGTCGCTGAGGCCCGGGACGCCGGGACGCAGCGAGCAGATGCCGCGCACAATGACGTCCACCATTACGCCGGCCTGGGAGGCGCGGTAGAGGGAGTCGATGATGGCTTCGTCCACCATGGAGTTGACCTTGATCTGCACCCTGGCGGCCAGCCCGGCACGGGCGTTGCGGATCTCAGTCTCGATGCGGTCGATCAGTCCGGAGCGGACAGAGCGGGGAGCAACCAGGAGCCGCTTGAATGTGGACTTGGGCGCATAGCCGGAGAGCTGGTTGAACAGCTTGGAAAGGTCCTCGCCCACCTGGTCGTTGGCGGTCAGCAGGCCAAGGTCCTCGTAGTAGCGGGCCGTGCGGGGGTGGTAGTTGCCGGTGCCGATGTGGCAGTAGCGGCGCAGCCCGTCCACTTCCTGGCGGACCACCAGCGACAGCTTGCAATGCGTTTTCAGGCCAACGATGCCGTAGACCACATGGACGCCCGCCTGTTCCAGCTTGCGCGCCCAGGAGATGTTGGCCTGCTCATCGAACCTGGCTTTGATCTCCACGAGGGCCAGCACCTGTTTGCCGGCCTCGGCGGCGTCGATCAGGGCGTCAACGATGGGGGAGTCGCCCGAGGTCCGGTACAGGGTCTGCTTGATGGCCTGGACCTTGGGGTCCGCGGCCGCCTGTTCCAGGAACGCCTGCACCGAGGTGGAGAAGGAGTCGTACGGGTGGTGGAGCAGAATGTCGCGGCGACGCATCGCCGAGAAAACATTGGCGGCCTTGGACGTCTCGGACTCGTTGAGGAACCGGGACGTGTGCGGCAAGTGCTTGGGGTAATGAAGGTCGGCACGGTCAATTCCGGCAATGACGGACAACCCGCGGAGGTCCAACGGAGCCGGCAGCGAGTACACCTCGGACTCTTCCACGCCGAGCTCACGGATGAGCAGGGCCCGGATATTCGGGTTGATGTCGTGGGTGACCTCAAGCCGGACGGGAGGGCCAAACCGGCGGCGCAGCAGTTCCTTCTCCAACGCCTGCAGGAGGTTCTCGGCGTCGTCCTCTTCCACCTCGAGGTCCTCGTTACGGGTGACGCGGAAGATGTGGTGTTCCAGGACTTCCATGCCGGCGAAGAGCTTGTCCAGGTGGACGGCGATGACTTCCTCAAGCGCGATAAAACGCGCCACGCGTCCCGCGACAGCCCCGGCCCGCGGCCCGTCGATGGAGATCAGGCGGGGAAGCTGGTCCGGAACCTTGAGGCGGGCGAAGAGTTCCTTGTCGCTCACCGGGTTGCGCACCACCACGGCCAGGTTCAGGGACAGCCCCGAAATGTAGGGGAACGGGTGCGCCGGGTCCACGGCCAGGGGCGTCAGGATCGGGAAGACCTTTTCGGCGAACATGGCGCTGAGCTGCTGCTTGGCGGCGTCGTCCAGTTCGTCCCAGTGCATCAAGTGGATGTGCTCATAGGCCAAGGCAGGGCGGATTTGCTCGGCGTAGACCTGCGCATGGCGCTGCTGGAGGCGGTGGGCTTCGTCACCGATCTTCTCCAGGACCTCCACCGGGCTAAGGCCGGCAGGGGAGGGCACAGCGAGGTTCGTGGCGATGCGACGCTTCAGGCCTGCCACCCGGACCATAAAGAACTCGTCCAGGTTGGACGCGAAGATGGACAGGAATGCCACGCGTTCCAGCAGGTGGAGGGAGGGATCTTCGGCGAGTTCCAGGACGCGGGAGTTGAACGCCAGCCAGCTGAGCTCGCGGTCCAGGAAACGGTCCGGCCGGATGTCCCCTTCGGGCACCAGGTTGGGCGCAAACTCGGGGATGTCGATCCGGTCCTGTGTTGCACGCGAGGCAGGGACCTCAGACGAGCCGAAGCGCGCGCGCACCGGCACTGAAGCGCCCTCGGACGTGACTGTTCCGGCGGGTTCCGGTTTCATGGTCTCTCCTCTTACCTGGCGCTTGATGCTGGCCCTCGGCCGGCGCGGTTCTCTACCAACCTTACAATCATTCAGCGTCCGCGAGCCCTAGATTTCGGCCCATCCGAAGCCCTTAGTCACGCGAGTGGGCTATCTCACCCGGGCTACCTCAAGCGGAAGTCAGCGGGCCGTACATCACGTCCATATCCCAGCGTGTGAAGCCCAGGCCCCGGTACAGGGAAACAGCCGCGGTGTTGTCGGCATCTGTGTAGAGCATGACGGCGTGAAGCCCCAGGCCCTGCAGATGCCTGATGCCGGCCACTGTGAGCGCTTTGCCCAGGCCCATGCCCTGAGCCGCCGGTGTGACGCCCACCGCGTAGACCTCGCCGATCGCCGGGTGGGCGCCGTGGCGCGGATGCACCTTCGTCCAGTGGAATCCCAGCAGCCGGTCCTCGGTGTCCACCGCCAGCAGGAAGCCGGCCGGATCAAACCAGTCCTCGGCCATCCGGGCCTCCAGGTCTGCGCGGGACATGGAGCCCTGCTCGGGGTGGTGGGCAAAGGCGGCGCGGTTCGCAGCCAACCAGGCGTCCTCGTCTCTGCCCGGCACAAAGGCGCGGAGCGTGACGCCCTCCGGGAGGCCGGCGTCGGGCAGTTCCGCAGTGGCGGTAGTCATCCTCATTTTCCAGAGTTCGCGCACCGGACCGTAGCCGTAACGGGCGGCGAGGTCCGCGGCGGCCTCGTGGTTGCCGTGGGACCAGGCCTTCAGGCCGTCCAGGCCGCGCCCGGACTTGAGCGCGCTCACAAGGCGGTCCGCCACGCCCTGGTTGCGATAGCTCGGATGCACGGCAATCTCCAGCACGCCGCTGCCGTCCGCTTCCTCCACAACAACCGCAAACCCGGCCAGGTCCTGGCCAGAGGAGGGGTCGGAATCTTCGTCCGGCGCGTAGAGCGCCAGGGTCAGGAGGGAATGCTCTGCAGCGTCCCCTGCGCGGAGCGACACCACCGTCTGTTCGGACAGCGAGGGGTTGCCGTCAGATTCCTCGGCAGCGGCCAGGAGCGCCACGCAGTCCTTCAGCAGTTGTTCCTCCACGCCGCCGTGGACAACAAGGACGGGCCATTTTTCCGGGTGCGCAGGACTCATGAAGCTAGGCTATACGCCCCGGCCGGGAGGCGCTCCGATTTGATGGCCCACGGACAGGCACGTATAGTCGTTATCTCACCCGCCGGTCACGGCGGGAACGAGGGGGATCCACCAGTGGGGTGGCCTCGATACGTTCGACCCGTATGTCCTCCACCAAAAAAGCTTCACTAATACAGGAATAGCCCCGGACCACTGGTCCGGGGCTATTCCTGTATTAACGGATTCCAGGTTTGAACGGTGTCAGGCTTCCGTCAGCTCGTCTTCCTGCTGCCGCACCAGAGTCAGGCGGTAGCCCACGTTCCGGACCGTGCTGATCAGGTTTTCGTGGTCGGCGCCGAGCTTGGCACGCAGCCGCCGGACGTGGACATCCACGGTGCGCGTGCCGCCGTAGTAGTCATAGCCCCAAACCTCGGTGAGCAGCTGCTGGCGGGTGAAGACGCGGCCGGGGTGCTGGGCCAAATATTTGAGGAGTTCGAATTCCTTGAACGTCAGGTTCAGGGGCGCTCCGTTGACGCGGGCCGTGTAGCTCGCTTCATCGATGACCACGCCTGCCGCGCGGATCTCCGTGGGGGCGTCATCCTTGTCCGGAACGGCCCGCGCCACGGAGAGCCTGATGCGGGCTTCCACTTCGGCGGGACCGGCTGAATCGAGCACGATGTCATCCACGGCCCAGGCTGAGGAAACAGCAGCCATGCCGCCCTCGGTCAGGATCAGGACCAGGGGTGCGCTCAGGCCGGTGGCTTTCAGCAACTGCGTGAGGGAACGGGCGCCCACCAGGTCCTTGCGGGCGTCGAGAAGCACAATGTCACAGGGATCTGTCTCCAGAAGTGCTGTGGGTTCCGCGGCGAGGATGTGCACGCGGTGGTTCAGCAATTCCAGGGCAGGCAGAATGTCTACCGAAGAACCGGTGCTGTTCGTCAATAACAGGATGTGCGACATTGTTCCTCCAAGGGGCGTCCGCGCATCTTCGGGCGACTGAACCGGGTTTTCACCGGCCGGTACTATCTCACTGCAGCTGACTTGGCCGGCAAGGAATCTATCCGACGGGCATCCGCAGCAGGAAGCGTAGCTGAACTTTGAGTATACCCACCGGCCTGCCGCACGGCATGGATTTCGCCCGTGCAAACCTTCGCTTTGCGACATATCCGGGTCATATAAGGCAGGATTGAGCCGTGGGGCAGAACGCCCTGACGCGGTAGGCAGAGCCGCCGGGTCCACAGCCAGAATTGGATGCCACGAATTGAGTGCAGAGTCGAAGCCGCCGCGACCCGGCCGGCCGGGTCCCCGATGACCGCCGACGTACAGGCCCCGGCAAAGTCCCTGGGCTCATGGGTCATCGGTGTTGTCGGCGTGGCGGGTCTTGTGGCGATCATCGCCGGCGTCTACGCCTCACGCGAGGCACTGGTCGGCGTCGCCGCGGTGATAGCTGTGGCCGTCGGCATCGGCTGGCCCCACTTCCTCCGGATCCCCGCAAAGAAGACCCTGGCTGCCGTCATCGCGCTGCCCGGCGTCGGAGCTGCGCTCGCCGCCGGCTTCGTCCCTGCCCCGGGTTTCCTGGACTGGACGCCTGCGTTCATGGCGCTGGGCATGATGTCCGTGTTTGTGGTGCAGCTCATCCGAGGCACCGGCCAGGCTCAGCGGCTTGAATCCACCCTGGGCTGCTGCGCGGGGGTGCTCCTCTCTTGCTTGGGTGCAGGCTGGATCGCCGGCGCGCGCTTTAACGGCGTGCGGGAGATGCTCCTGGTGGCAGCCATCAGCGCCGCCGTGGCACTGGTGGCCGGCCTGATCCGCTGGCCGGACAGCATCGTGGCCCCCCTCGGCATCGTGATGGCAGGACTTGCCGGGCCGCTCGCCGGCCTGGTCTTCTCCGACATTGCTGTTCTGCCGGCGGCGATCTTCGGCGTTGTGGTGGGCGCCGTACTGGTCAGCTTCCGCCGCCTCGTAACACTCCGCGGCGGGCCGCTGAATCTTTTGGCTGCGGTTAGCATGGGGCTTGCACCGGTTTCGGCCGTGGGCTCCCTGGCTTACTTCATAGACAAACTTCTCATCTACTAACCGGTTAGGATGGCATCATGTCCGTACTTGCATTTGAAATCTTCTTCCTTGTCCTGCTCGGCATCGCCAGCCTGTCCATGGCCTGGTTCGCCGGCTTTGTGGTTTACCGCCTCTTCAAAGGCCAGAAGTAAACCCCGTTCAACGAGCTAGCATTTTCCTGAGGTAATTGTCGTGCCTATCGAAATTCCTACAGACCTGACACCGGAACTTGTTCCGCTTTCCTGGCTCATTGGTGAGTGGGAAGGCAGCGGCCGGCTCGGCAGCGGGGACGAGGACTCGGAACACTTCTTCCAGCATGTGTCTTTCTCGCACAACGGCCTGCCGTATCTTCAGTACCGCGCGGAGAGCTGGTTAACTGACGACGACGGCACGCGCCTGCGGCCGCTGACAGTGGAGACCGGTTTTTGGGCGCTGGAGCGCAAACAGCTTGATGCCGACGGCGGACCAGGCCTGATTCCGGCCGATATTGTTCCCGCCCTCAAGAGCGCCGATGAAGTCGAAGCGCAGCGCAATAAAGACGGCGGGTTCGACATCTCGGTGTCTATCTCACATCCGGGCGGGATCTCTGAGCTCTACTACGGGCAGATCAAGGGCCCGCAGGTCCACCTCACCACCGACATGGTGATGCGCGGCAGCCATTCCAAGGACTACAGCGCCGCCACCCGGATCTTCGGCCTGGTGGACGGCAACCTGCTCTGGCGCTGGGACGTGGCCACCGGCGGAACATCACAGCCTGGCAAGGGTCTCGAAGCGCACGCCTCGGCCTTCCTGAAAAAGGTTTCCTGACGCCCTGCTGCGCCACCGATTCTCAGTAGACTTGGCATCCTGGGCAACACCGGCGAGTGAATCAAGGGAGCGTCATGGCAGCACCGCAGGACTCCACGGATTACAGCGACCTGAAGGCTGTGTTCTTCAATGGGACCCTAAAACGGTCGCCGGAGACCAGCAACACCGAGGGCCTGATCAACGTCAGCCGCCTCATCATGGAGAAGCAGGGTGTCAGCACCCGTGTGATCAGGACTGTGGATCACGACATCGCCAGCGGTGTCTACCCCGATATGACCGAGCACGGCTGGCCGTCCGATGCGTGGCCGGAACTGTACCCGGCTGTTGAAGAAGCCGACATTGTGGTGGTTGCCGGTCCCATCTGGCTGGGCGACAACTCCTCCCAGACCAAGAAACTGATCGAACGGCTCTACGCCCACTCCGGGCAGCTCAACAGCAAGGGCCAATGGGCGTTCTACCCCAAGGTTGGCGGCTGCCTGATCACCGGCAACGAAGATGGCATCAAGCACTGTTCCATGAACGTCCTCTACAGCCTGCAGCACGTCGGCTTCACCATCCCTCCCCAGGCCGACGCCGGGTGGATCGGCCCGGTGGGCCCCGGCCCGAGCTATCTCGACGAAGGCTCCGGCGGCCCCGAATCCGACTTCACCAACCGCAACACCACGTTTATGACCTGGAACCTGTTGCATTTCGCCCGGATGCTGAAGGACGCCGGCGGGATCCCCGCCTACGGCAATCTTCCTGAAGAATGGAAAGCCGGGACGCGCTTCGACTTCGAGAACCCCGAATACCGCTGACCGGCTGCCCGAGACCGGAATACCTACCCACCTAAGGACGTTCCCCCAAGTATGACTACACCCAGCCCCCTACTGTCGCGCCCCGGCGCCGTCGAGGCTACCGGCGCGGACGCCGGCGTCGCATCCCACTACGGCGAGCCCCTGCGTGAGCAGCGCGCCCTCGCCGCCGGTACCGCCGTCGTCGACCTCTCCCACCGCGGCGTGGTGACGGTCAGCGGTCCGGACCGCTTGACCTGGCTGAACACCCTGTCTTCCCAGCAGGTCACCGGCTTGCAGCCGGGGGAGTCGAGCGAGCTGCTGTTGCTGAGTATCCAGGGCCGGATCGAGTTTGACGCCCGCGTAGTGGACGACGGCGGGACCACCTGGCTGGTTGTTGAGGCCGCCGAGGCTGCACCGCTGGCTGCGTGGCTGAACAAAATGAAGTTCATGCTGCGCGTCGAGATCACTGACGTCTCCGCAGACTGGTCTGTACTCGGGTCCACAACGACTGTGGAGGAATGGTCCGGACTGCTGGCCTGGCGGGATCCGTGGCCGCATGTCGGCGCCGGCGGTTACTCCTATGCGGTTGTTCCGGAAGAAGGGCACCCCGGGCTGGAGCGGCCCTGGATCGAGTATCTGGTGCCGGTCGCCGAACTTGAGGAAACCCTGGCCGACCGCCCACTCGCCGGTGTAATGGCGGCCGAAGCTCTCCGCATCGCTGCGTGGCGCCCCAGGCTGGGGGCCGAAACCGATGACAAAACCATTCCGCACGAACTGGACCTGCTCCGCACCGCCGTGCACCTCTCCAAGGGCTGCTACAAGGGACAGGAGACCATCGCCCGCGTGCACAACCTGGGCCATCCGCCGCGGCGCCTGGTGTTCCTGCAGCTGGACGGCTCGCAGCACACCATGCCAGCTCCCGGCAGCCAGGTCATGCTCGGCGAGCGGAGGGTGGGGACAGTGACGTCCGTTGCCCAGCACTACGAAATGGGCCCGGTGGCGCTGGCCGTCATCAAGCGGTCCGTCGCGCCGGATGAAATGCTGACAGTGCTGGACGGCGAGGAGCCTTACATCGCTGCCCAGGAAGTAATTGTTGCCCCCGATGCCGGCCAGGTAGTGGGGCGCCAGACTGGATTCCTGAGGGGGACCCGCTGATGACCGAGAACACCGCAACCGGCGCCGCTTCACCCGACGACGCCAAAGCCGACGCCTCAACGCCTGACGACGAGGCCGTGGCGTTGGCGCACCGTCTCTTCGAGGCGGCCCGGGAGGGGGACACCGGGCTGCTTCGTACCTATCTGGACGCCGGGGCTCCGGCCACGATGACCAACGCGGCGGGTGATTCCCTGCTGATGCTGGCCGCCTACCACGGGCACGCCGAGACGGTGCAGCTGATCCTGGAGCACGGCGGCGAAGCCAATACGGCCAACGACCGCGGCCAGACCCCCTTGGCCGGTGCCGCATTCAAGGGGTACGTGGACGTGTCCCGCGTGCTGCTGGACGCCGGTGCGGATCCCGACGCTGGCAGCCCCTCCGCCCGGGCTGCCGCGCAGATGTTCGCCCGCGCGGACATCCTCGATCTGCTGGGGTAGCGTTTCCACACTGAGTCACCATTGGCGCTCCACCATAATCAGAGGAATTGCATGGAAACTGTAGCCAAGCCTTGGCTGGCCTTATGGTCGTTGGTGGTGGGATTCTTTATGATCCTGATCGACACCACCATCGTGTTCGTGGCTAACCCCAGTATCGGAAAGGCGCTCGACGCCGACATCACGGCCGTTGTCTGGGTTACCAGCGCGTACCTGCTGTCCTACGCCGTGCTCCTGTTGATTGCCGGGCGTCTGGGGGACCGGTTCGGGCCGAAAAGGGTCTACATTGCGGGTCTGGCGGTATTTACACTCGCGTCCCTGTGGTGTGGGCTGTCCGGCGACATAGCGATCCTCATCCTGGCCCGGACCGTTCAGGGAGTGGGCGGTGCCCTGATGACGCCTCAGACCATGGCGGTGATTACCCGCATCTTCCCCCCGGACCGCCGTGGCGCGGCCATGGGGCTGTGGGGCGCCACAGCGGGCATGGCCATCCTGGTGGGGCCCATCCTCGGCGGTGTCCTGGTTGACTCCCTAGGCTGGGAGTGGATTTTCTTCATCAATGTGCCCATCGGCATCATGGCGTTCCTGCTGGTGATGCGTAACGTTCCGGAACTGAAAACGCACAGTCACTCCTTCGATGTGGTGGGGGTGCTCCTGAGCGCCGTTGCCATGTTCCTGATCGTCTTCGGGATACAGGAAGGCCAGACGTACAAGTGGGGGACCATTGATGGCGGCCCGTTCACGGTATGGGGCCTGATCATGGTCGGCGTTGTTGTGATGGCGGTTTTCATCGGCTGGCAGTGGTGGCTTGAACGGAGAGGCGGCGAACCCCTGCTGCCGCTTGGCCTGTTCCAGGACCGGAACTTCGCGCTGGGAAACGCGGGAATAACCGTTGTGGGATTTTCCATCACGGCCTACCCGTTGGCTTCCATGATTTTTTACCAGGTCGCATTGGGGCTGACTCCCACGCAGTCTGCCCTCCTGCTGATTCCGATGGCCGTCCTCACCGGTGCGCTGTCGCCCATAGTGGGCAAGCTGATTGACCGCGTCAATCCACGCTGGTTTGCAGTTGTCGGGATGCTGCTTTTCACCCTGGCCATCTACTGGACTTCGGTGCTCATGACGCCCGATACCCCTGTCTGGATGTTCCTTCTGCCGAGTGCGGTGCAAGGCCTGGGCATGGGCTGTATCTTCGGGCCGATCGCCAACGCCACCACGCGAAATCTCGCGCCACGCCAGGCGGGTGCCGGCTCGGGTGTTTTCAACACCAGCCGGCAGATCGGTTCGGTGCTGGGGGCGGCCGCCATGGCTGCATTGATTCAGGCCCGTATTGTGGCCGAATTCCCGCCTCTGCCGCCCGGACAGGCGGCGACCACTGACGGCTTTGGCGCGGCCCTGCCGCAGGCGCTGCACGCACCGTTCGCGACGGCGATGGGCCAGTCCGTCCTGTTGCCGGCGGCAGTGCTTCTTGTCGGCGCGCTGACAGTAGCGTTTTTCGCGAAGCCTCAGCCCATGCCCCAGCCCGGGAACGATGCTGAGGCGGAGGTCCCCGCGGCCGGCTGACAGGCAGGTCTTCTTTTCAGCTACTTGTCCCTGGCGACCCTGGCGACCCTAGCGGTGCGCCAGGTGCACGCTGGTCTGGATGCCGCCGGCGGACAGGCCCAGCTGCCGTGCCAGGGCCACCGCCCCGGTGTTGCTGACTTCGGCGCGCCACTGGACGGTGAGGCCCGCCGCGAGGGCCTCGTGGGCGGCGATGGATGCGGCGACGGAGCCCAGGCCGCGGCGCCGCCACTCGGGGTCCACCAGGACTCCCATCTGTGCGAGAAGTCCTTCCCATTCGCCGTAGGCGCCGCACGCCACCGGTAGGCGCCGCCCGTCCACCTCGTGGAGGATCGTGTACCGGTTCTCAAGGTCCGACAGGTGCACTTCGTTGACGTCATCCGGCGGGCAGAGGCCTTCGAGCTCGATCGCCTCCGGATTTCCGTGGGACACAGTGAGCTCTTCGGAGGGCTGGCGCAGGGGCAGGTCGTCGGCGAAGAACAACGCTGCCGCGCCGAGGCCGTGGCCTCCGTGGGACCGGGTCAGGGTCAGGAGCGTCACATGCTGGGCCATCTCCTCGTCCGGAATTTCCGCGGCCGCGTCAATGACCCATTGCGGTCCCACCAGCGCAGAACTTCCGAACAGCCTGACGAACTCCACAGTCTCTGCAGCGTCGTCCGCCCTGACCATCCGCTCGCCGGAACTCAGCGACGCAGCGAAAGCGCCGTCGTCGAGCCCCAAATGCCGGGCCCAAGCGAGCTGGATGATGGCGGCGGAACCGGGGTCAAGAGTCATGTCTCCAGCCTACCCAGCACGGGGAAGCGCGAACGGACACTTGGGGCCCCACAGCGGAGGGCCCCAAATGTCCGTTCGCGCTGAGACGGCTTAGCCGAAGAGGACCGCTGCCTCGTCGTAGCGCTTCTGCGGAACGGTCTTGAGCTGGCCCAGGGCCTTGTCGAAGCTCACGTGTTCAATGTCGGTGCCTTTGAGCGCCACCATGGTGCCCCAGTAGCCCTCCACGACGGAGTCGATCGCGGCCATGCCCAGGCGGGTGGCGAGCACACGGTCGAACGCGGACGGCACGCCGCCGCGCTGGATGTGGCCCAGGATGGTGGCGCGGGTTTCGATGCCGGTGCGGCGTTCAATCTCGGGGGCGAGCTGGTCCGCGATGCCGCCCAGCCGGGGCCGGCCGAATGTGTCCAGGCCGCGCTCGGAGTGCGGGGTTTCCATGTGGTCCGGCACAAAGCCCTCGGCCACCACAATCAGCGGTGCGCGGCCACGGTCGTGGGCTTCCTGGACCCACTCAGTGATCTGCTCGATGCTGACCTTCTGCTCGGGGATCAGGATGGCGTGCGCGCCGGCGGCCATGCCGGCATGCAGGGCAATCCAGCCCACATGGCGGCCCATGACCTCGGCGATCATGCAGCGGTGGTGGGACTCGCCCGTGGTCCGGAGCCGGTCGATGGCCTCGGTGGCGATCTGCACGGCGGTATCGAAACCGAAGGTGTAATCCGTGGCGTCCAGGTCGTTGTCCACGGTCTTGGGGACGCCCACGATCTTCAGGCCGGCATCCGTGAGGCGCTTCGCGGCGGCGAGGGTTCCTTCACCGCCGATCGCGATGATGGCGTCGATGCCGAGGCGGTCCATATGGGCCTTGATGACCTCCGGCCCGCCACCGTTTTCAAAGGGGTTGGTGCGGGAAGTGCCCAGGATGGTGCCGCCCTGCTTGGCGATGCCGCGGACCATGGTGCGGGGGATGTCGATGACGTCGCCTTCGACGACGCCCCGCCAGCCATCCAGGAACCCCACAAATTCGTGGCCGTGGATGGCGATGCCCTTGAGGACGGCTCCGCGGATGACAGCGTTCAGTCCGGGGCAGTCGCCACCGCTGGTAAGAATTCCAATTTTCATGTCTCGCTCAAATCCTGGTGTGAAGGTATACAGGCAGAGCGCCACGCTGAGCTCACCTAGATTGTAGTCGGCGGTGTGCGTTACGACACAAACCGGTTACAAAAGGCCCCGTTCCATGGCAAGGACCACGGCACGGGTCCTGTCGTCCACATCCAGTTTGTTGAAGACCCGCAGCAGGTGGGTCTTGACCGTCGCTTCGGCAATGTGGAGCGCCGTGGCCACCTCGGGATTGCTCAATCCCTGTGCCACGCAGCGGAGGACCTCCACCTCCCGGGCCGTCAGCCGCGGCAGTTCGGGCGCACGCATCCGCGAGACCAGGCGTGCCGCCACCGGCGGGGCGAGAACCGTCTCACCCCGCGCTGCAGCACGCACGGCCTCGATGATGCGGTCACCGGCGGTGTCCTTCAGGAGATAGCCCACCGCCCCGGACTCCACTGCGCGCATGATGTCGGAGTCGTCGTCGTACGTGGTCAGCACCAGCACCTTAGTGTCAGGAAACCTGTCGCGGATCTGCGCGGTGGCGCTGGCGCCGTCCAGGACGGGCATCCGCAAGTCCATGAGCACGACGGCGGGGCGCAGCCGGCTGACGGCGTCCACCGCCTCCTCGCCGTTGGCCGCGGCGGCCACCACGTCGATGCCGTCCGCCGTTTCCAGCAGGGCAGCGAGGCCGCTCCGCACCACGGGGTGGTCATCGGCGAGGACCACCGTCACAGTTTCGGGGGCGCTCATTCCGTGTCTCCGGGCATGATTGCCCCCGTGCCGCCGGGCCCTGTAGCAGCGGTGGGGACCTCCGCCACCAGCCGGGTGGCGCCGGGCGCGGACGTGACCTGGAGCCGGCCGCCGATTTCGTCCAGCCGGGCAGCCATCGATTTCAGGCCGAACCCCTGGTGGTCCGCCGCGACGTCGAAACCCTGGCCGTTGTCCGTGACTGTCAGCCGGAGCAGCGGCGGGTCGCCGGCGGGGATACCCATCAGTACCTCCGCCGCTGTGGCTCCGGAATGCCTGCGGACATTGTTCAGGGCCTCCTGGGCCGTCCGGAGCAGGGCCACCTGCTGCGTGGACGGCAGCGGGGGCAGGCTGCCGGGCATTGTGACTGTCAGCCGGATGCTGTCCAGGTGCAGGGTGTCAGGCAGCCGCGTCAGCGCCGCCAGGAGGTCGCCGCCCTGGACATCGGACGGGACGCCTGAGGCCACCAGGGCACGGGCTTCCGCCAGATTCTCCCGGGCCGTCCGCGAAATGGCGGTGAGGCTGCGCACGAGACCTGCGGGGGCTTCCGGTTGCGCCCTGAATTGGGCCTGCGCAGCTTCGGAAAGCATGGCGATGGATGTGAACCCTTGGGCCAGGGTGTCGTGGATTTCCCGGGCCATCCGCTCCCGCTCAGCCAAGGCACCGCGTGCCTGCTCGGCGTTGTTCAGTTCGTGGCGCGTGGCCTCGAGTTCGGCCAGCAGCTCGGCACGCTGTTCGCTTTGCTCAATGACTTTCGAGATCCAGAGCCCGATCATGCAGCTGGCAACAAACGAGGTCACCAGCTGGGCCGTGATGCCGTAGACCTCCGTGCCGGTGAGTCCCCAGCGGCTGATCTGGCCCGCGGCCACGCCGATGCACAACACGGCGGTGGCCACCACGCCCTGCCTCTGCGAGGACGTGAACATCCAGACCTGCGGGAAGGCCACAAAAAGCAGGACCCCGGCGCCGTCGTACACAAACGACAGGAACACCACCACCGCCACCAGCAGTGCAACGTAGATGCTGGGCTTCAGTGTCCTCAGATCCCTGGCCCGGGTGAGGAACGGGTAAGCGGCCCCCAGAAGCGCCAGAGAACCGACGACCAGGGATGTCCCGGGCCCGCGCTCGTTGCCGAAGAGGGCGAAATAGGACACGCTGGCCAGCGCAGCGTAGAAGCAGACGTGCCACCAGACCATGGAGGTTGTCCATACGGACCGTGCCGGCAGCAGCCGCTCGGTCCGTCCGCTCATATAGCTCATGGGTGCACCCTATCCGTGTGCCGCTGGGCCACCAAGATCCACGATCGGTGCGGCACGGAACCGGCTACTTCTGCGGCGGCCACTTGAACGCCACCCGGGCCAGCACCGCACCCGCGACCACCCAGAGGCCCAGCACCACGAATGTCAGCGGCAGGTTGTACGTGCCGCCGGGCTCAACGGCTTCAAAGCCGGCAGGCAGGAAAACAGACCTGAAGGCGCTCGCCGTCCAGCGCAACGGGAAGAAATTGGTCACGGACTGCAGCCAGTCCGGAAGCTGGGAGAACGGGAAGTACACGCCCGACGTGAAGGACAGGAGCAGTACCGGCAGGACCGCCAGCGTGGACGCGCTTTGTGCCGATTTGGGCAAGGCGGTGAAGGCGATGGCCACGGTGGCCCAGGCTGCCGTTGCCAGGAGCATCAGCAGCGCCACCAGGCCCCACTGCCCGGCATCCCGGGGGAGCGGGACGTCGAACATCACGGCTGCCGCGAGCAGCAGGAGAACAGTCTGCGCCACGATCAGGTAGAGCGTCTGGCCTGTTTTCCCGATGAAGTACGAGGCCGCGGGCAATGGCGTTCCGGCCAGCCGCTTCACCGTGCCGTTGAAACGCTCAGTGGCCACGTAGCTGCTGAGGTTCTGGAACCCGCTGAGAATGGTACTGAGCGCAAGCATGCCGGGCAGGTAGTAGTGCGCCGGGGTGATGCCGCCCTGCCCGTCCGGACCGGCCCCGAAGTCCGGCTCGTCACCGAAAACCGTCCCGAACAGGGACATCATCAGGATTGGGAAGAAGAGGACCAGGACCAGAGATAGCACGTCACGGTTAAATAGTTTGATCTCCAACAGGACCCGGCCAACTCCCAGGCCCAGGACTGATGGACGCCAGGCGGGACGGTCGGTGGCGGGAGAGGCGGTGGCGGGGACTGCTGCGCTCATCGGAGGGCCCCTGAAACGGACGGTGTTGCGTGGGAAGGTTCCTTGGACGGTTCGGCGCCGAGATCGGCGGAGTCGGCGGCGCCGATCAGCTGGAGGTAAATGTCTTCCAGGCCGGGACGGACGACGGCGAGCTCCGCCGGCTCGATTGCGCCGCCGTCGGACAGCGACGCGACCAGGGCAGCCGGCTGCTCGGTCACCACTTCCCGCAGGCCGGAAGCATCCCGCCACCTGACACGTGGCACGCGGAGGCCCGGGCCGCCGATGTCCTGCGGGCCGCCCTCGGCGATCAGCCGCCCGCTGTTGATGATGCCGATCCGGTCTGCCAATTGCTCGGCCTCGTCTAGGTAGTGCGTGGTGAGGACAATGGTGGTGCCGCCGCTGCTCAGCTGGCGGATGAGGTCCCAGAACTGCCGCCGGGCTTCGGGATCGAAGCCTGTAGTGGGTTCGTCCAGGAACAGGACTTCGGGGTTGCCGATGATCCCCAGCGCCACGTCCAGCCGGCGCCGCTGGCCACCCGAAAGGGTCGAGATCCGGACGCCGCCCTTGCCGCCCAGCCCTACGGCCTCAATGACCTCGTCCACCGGCCGGGGCGACGGGAAGCAGGAAGCAAGTGACCGCAGCGCCTCGGAAACCCTGAGTTCTCCGGAATCTGTGGCCTCCTGGAGCACAATGCCGATCCGGGCACGGAAGGACGGTGCCGCCTTCCAGGGGCGGGTTCCCAGAACCATGACCTGGCCGCTGTCCGGTTTCCGGTGACCTTCCAGGATTTCGATGGTGGTGGATTTGCCGGCGCCGTTGGGGCCAAGTAGGGCGTAGGTTTCGCCGGCGCGGATGGTCAGATCCAGCTGGTCCACGGCGGTGAGGGTCCCGCCTTTGGGCAGCCCGTACGTTTTGGTGAGGCCACGGACGGTGATGGCGTCAGCGGCTTGCCGCTGCCCGGGGCTGAGGGAAGTGTTCATGCTTCCAGCGTGGCAGTCCCGGGGTGCCAGCCAACAGGCCCGGCCGGTTGAACCTGTTGTCCACCGGCCGGTGGACAAGGGCAGCAGAAAGGCCCCCGCTCCCGGAACGATTCCCGGGGTGCGGGGGCCTGACGGTTCTGGCCTGGGTGTCAGCTGATGGAGCGGCGGTCCAGGAAGTTCTGCAGCGGAATGGAGTTCTGCTGGTCCGGAAGGACCAGCCACGCCGCGAGGTACAGGACCACTGCGGGACCTGGGAGGAGGCAGAAGACCAGGAAAGCGATCCGCACAAAGGCCACATCCACGTTGAGCTTTGCAGCGATTCCGCCGCACACGCCGCCTATCCAGCGTTGGGGTCCACGTTTCAGGCCGAAGCCCCTGACGATGCTGAAGAACTTGTCCATGGCTCAAGACTTCCCTGTTGTGGGTTCGTTGTCACGTTTCCGGGCCGAAAGCAGCCCGCCGATCACCAGGGCGGCGCCGGCGCCGATCATCAGGCCGATCAGGACGTAGGTGCCGTTCAGGGTCACCACGCCCAACTGGGCGATGATGATCAGGGCGGCCAGCGCCATCACGATGAGGCCCCAGACTATGGTGCCCACGCGGGCGGATGGCTGCTGAGGTGCGTCGGCTCCTGTGTGGCCCACCGCCGTCGTGCTTTCCGGAGTGTATGGATCTGGTGACGGATTGACGTTGCTCATGTCAGTTCCCTTCCTGGATGGTGACGTTGCTGAAGGTGCCGTCGATCTCCACGATCAGCTTGGCGCCGGGCTTGCCGGTGTTGTAGCTGCTCTCGCGTGTGGACATTCCGCTGCGGTGGTCGCTGCCTTCGGTGAGGTTGCCCATGGTCATGTCGGCCTTGACGTCCACGGGGACGTTGTCCGGGATGACCACCGTGACGTTGCTGGCGGTGATGTCCAAGGGAACGACGATGTCGGACGCCAGCGGTGCGGTGACGTTGAGCTCCGTGAGGTCAACAGTCCCGCGGCCTGCGGTGACGTCGAAGCCGTCCCTTGCCTGTTCGATGCTGACGGGGGCCCAGTCGACCTGGGTGAAGCGGACCCTGTCGCCGTTGCCCACAGCATTGAAGATGCCGCCGATCACCAGGGCAACCACGGCGAAGAAGCCGAGGATTCCGGACGTCCTGCCGCGCAAGCCGGCGATGAGGATGCCCAGGCCCAGGACGGCTGCGCCGCTGGCCCAGACGATCGCGTTGGTGGCGTCGCCGAGGTTGATCACGTTGCCGGCGTCCAGGGCTTTGAGTCCGCCACCCACCAGGAGCGCGGTTCCGGCAGCAATGGCTACTGCCGGGGCGCCGGGGCCGGAGGGGCGGAGCTTGGGTGTGCGGGCCGGGCCTTGCGGTGGCTGGTAGCCGCCGTAGGCACCGCCGTCGCTACCGCCGCCACCATAGCTGCCGCTGCCGTAGCTTCCGCCGCCGTAAGGCGGGTTGACGCCCGACGGCGGGACCGGAAGGTGAGGCGCGCTGCCGGGCGTGCCGGACGTGCGGGTCGAAGTGGAATCCGTGGCCGCAAACGGCGAGGCGTAGGGGGTTGTGGGGTAGGCGGCCGAATAACCGGAGCTTCCGCCGGCCGGCTGCGGTGTGGCGTTCATGGGTGCTCCATTCCGGGCCTTGCTGCGTTGGGTCAGGTAGTAGATGAAGTAGATGGCGCCGCCCACCCAGAAGACGGTCCAGAGGAATCCGCCGAAGCCGTTGCGGCTCCAGCCCCAGAATCCGCCGCCGAGCCCGGTGAGCCCCACCACGGTGGTGACCAGCGAGCCTGTCATGCCGCTGGACCAGCGGCCGGCGCCGGCTTCCTGGACGTGGATGCGCCCGTCGGGTTCGGGAAGGAATGCCCACGCCAGGCCGTAGAGCAGGACGCCGATTCCGGCGAAGAGGGTAAGGACAATGAAGATGCCGCGCACAATCAGCGGGTCGATGCCCATCCGGTGTGCAATGCCGCTGGAGACGCCGCCGATCCACCGGTCGCGTCCGCGCTGGATGCCGTGGCTCCGGACCCAGTTGAAGAAGTCATTTGACTGGCCCGGTGCTTTTGGGCCGGCATACGGACCGGGGTACTGGCCTGCAGACTGGCTGGAATAGGGGCCTGAATAGGAGCCTGAATAGGGGCCGGCATCGGGTCCGGCATTCGTGTCGCCGTAGGGACCGGCGGCCGGGGGGGTGTCCTGCGGGGAAGCCGGGGGCTGCAGCAGGGGTTCGGTTGGCTGGTCCGGGTCGCGTGGGGGAATCGGTTCCGTGGGCTGGCCATCATCGGGGGTAGGGGTCTGGGAGTTCATACTTCGATCCTGCCGTCCCGGGCGGCGCAGCTCTACTGGGGAACACCCTGACTCGCCCCTGAGTTACCCCCGGTTCAGGCCGGAATCGGGTCCGGGGAACCCTGATCCGTGCTTGGATTGACACATGACCACCGCCCTCACCCGCCCCCCGCTTGTCCGCAGCAGCGACCGTGTCATCGCGGGCGTATGCGCCGGCCTCGCGGCGCATCTGAGCTTGCCGGTGAAAAGCGTGCGGATCGGCATGGCGCTCGCAACCCTCGCCGGCGGCGCCGGGTTGGCCTTCTACGCGTGGCTGTGGATCATGGTCCCCACCGCCGACGAAAGCGCGCGGCGCAACGCCCGGCGTCCGGCGTCGCCCATTGCCCCCGCCGTCAGCCTGGACACGGCCTTCGGTGCCGAGCCTCTGTCCGCGTCGCAGTCGCCGGGTCTGCCCGCGGCTGCCCCCTGGTGGGGAAATCCCGACGCCGGTGCTTTCGCCCCCAGTTTCGCCCCCGGCGCTGTCTCCGGCGGCGGGCCCGCTGCCGGCTACCCCGCCGGTTACCCGGCCGTCGTGCGGCCGCCGTGGTTCCGGGTCCGTAGCATGCGCTACGGAAAGGAAATACTGTTGGGCGCCGGGCTCCTCCTGGTGGCGGGCATCATGATCGCCCGGCTCCTGGGCGTGGACGTGCCCCTGGGGACTCTCATCCCCGCTGCTGCCGTGCTGGGCGGTGCAGCCATCGCGTGGATGCAGCTCGACGAAACCCGCCGCGCGGGGCTCGTGGACAAGACCAAGGCCGATCAGGCAGGCGGCTGGGCGCGCCTGGCCGCGGGTTTGGCGCTGGTGGTCGCCGGCGTGCTGGTCATGGTGTCCGGCTCCGGATCCTGGGAGCAGACCTGGCTGGCCCTGCTGGCATCGGTGGCGGTGCTGGGCGGCGTGGTTCTGGTGCTCCTTCCGTGGGCCCTCAAATTCTGGCGGGACTTGGAAACGGAGCGTGCGGGGCGTATCCGCGAAACGGAGCGGGCCGAGATTGCTGCCCACTTGCACGACTCCGTCCTGCAGACCCTCGCCCTGATCCAGCGGCGGGCGGGAAACGAGCACGACGTCGTCCGGCTCGCCCGGGCCCAGGAACGCGAACTCAGGAGCTGGCTGTTCCAGGACCCCGGTAAGGAGGCAGGCCAGCTTTCGGACCGCATCAAGGCGGTGGCTGCCGAGGTGGAAGACTCCCTCGGCAACGCCGTGGAGGTGGTGAGCGTCGGGGACACAGCCATGACGGAATCCCACGAGGCGCTGCTCCAGGCCAGCCGTGAGGCCATGCTCAATGCGTCCCGTCACGGCGGTGGGACCGTCTCCGTCTACCTGGAAGTTTCCGACGGGCGCACAGAAATCTTCATCAAGGACAGAGGGCCGGGCTTTGACCTGCAGGATGTACCCGAAGACCGGCTGGGCGTCCGCGAATCCATCATCGGACGCATGAAACGCCACGGCGGGACCGCCGCCATCACCAGCACGCCGGACGGCACGGAGGTACGGCTGGGAATGCCGGCGCTCCAAACGGACAACGCGGAAGGGAAATCATGAACAACGTACAGGGGACCGGGCCCATCCGCCCCGCACAGCCGGTCCGGGTGGTGATCGTGGATGACCACGGCATCTTCCGCTCGGGGCTTAAGGCCGATCTCGATCAGAGCATCCACGTCGTCGGTGAGGCGGCCACCGTTGAGCAGGCCATCGCCGTGATCGCGCAGGAGCGCCCGGAAGTGGTACTCCTGGACGTGCACCTGCCCGGTGGCCTCGGCGGTGGCGGACGGGAAGTCATCGCTGGTTCCGCGGCGCTCCTGGGCACCACCAAGTTCCTGGCCCTGAGCGTCTCAGACGCCGCCGAGGACGTGGTGTCGGTCATCCGCGCCGGCGCCCGGGGGTATGTCACCAAGACCATCTCCGGTGCCGAAATCACCGATGCCGTGTTCCGCGTGGCCGGCGGCGACGCTGTGTTCTCACCCCGGCTGGCCGGCTTCGTGCTGGACGCCTTCGGCACCGCTCCCGCAGACATTGCCGACGACGAGCTGGACAGGCTTTCGGCCCGTGAGCTCGAAGTGATGCGCCTGATCGCCCGCGGCTACAGCTACAAGGAGGTGGCCAAGGAGCTGTTCATCAGCATCAAGACCGTGGAAACCCATGTGTCAGCCGTGCTGCGCAAACTCCAGCTTTCCAGCCGGCACGAGCTCACCAAGTGGGCCGCCGAACGCCGCCTCCTCTAACCAACCAGCCCCGCCCAAACGCTCTCTCACTTGATGTGGCTTTTTCCCCAACGCTCTCGCACTTGACTCGGCTTAAGCCGGAACGCTCTATCACTCTCCTAGAGAAAGTGATAGAGCGTTCGGTTTTTTCTTGCGTTAAGTGAGGGCGTCCTACTTGGCCTGGCCCAGGAAGTCCTGGAGCCGGGCGACGCCGGTGGCCAGGTCCTCGTCGCCCAGGGCGTAGGAGAGCCGCAGGTAGCCGGACGGGCCGAACGCCTCACCCGGCACCACGGCCACCTCAACCTCATCCAGGATCAAAGCAGCCAGTTCTGCGGAGGTGGACGGCGTCGCGGTGCCTGCCGCCGTCGGGAATTCCTTCCCCAGCAGCGCACGGACATCGGCGTAGACGTAGAACGCACCCTTCGGCGTCGGGCATTCAACACCGTCGATCGCGTTCAGGCCCGCCACGATCGCCTTGCGGCGGCGGTCAAACGCCACCTTCATCTCGTCGACGGCGGTCAGCGGTCCGGAAACGGCGGCGAGGGCTGCAATCTGCATGATGTTCGAAACATTGGAGGTGGCGTGCGACTGCAGGTTGGTGGCCGCCTTGATGACATCGGCCGGGCCGATCATCCAGCCGACGCGCCAGCCGGTCATTGCATAGGTCTTGGCCACGCCGTTGAGGATGACCACTTTGTCGCCGAGTTCCGGGGCTGCGGTGGCGATCGAGGTGAACGGGACGCCGTCGTAGGTCAGGTGCTCGTAGATCTCGTCGGTGACCACCCAGAGGCCCTTGGCGGCGGCCCATTTGCCGATCTCAGCCACCTGCTCCGGGCTGTAGACGGATCCTGTGGGGTTGGACGGCGAGACAAACAGCAGGATCTTGCTCTTGTCCGTCAAAGCGGCATCAAGCTGCTCAACGGTGACCAGGTAGTCCTGCTCAGGTCCGGCGAACACCTCAACAGGGACACCACCGGCAAGCCTGATGGCCTCCGGGTAGGTGGTCCAGAACGGCGTGGGGACAATCACTTCGTCGCCCGGATCCACCAGCGTGGCGAAGGTGTTGTACACGGCCTGCTTGCCGCCGTTCGTCACCAGGACCTGGGACGGATCCACGGCGTAGCCTGAGTCGCGGAGCGTCTTCTCAGCGATGGCCTTTTTGAGCTCCGGCAGGCCGGCGGCGGGGGAGTAGCGGTGGTACTTGGGCTGGCTGGCGGCCTCGATGCACGCCTTGACGATGTAGTCCGGAGTGGGGAAGTCCGGTTCGCCTGCCCCGAAGCCAATAACCGGCCGGCCGGCTGCCTTCAGCGCCTTGGCCTTGGCATCAACAGCCAGGGTTGCGGATTCGGCAATTGCGGAAATGCGCTTGGAAACGCGGGCGGCAGACATGGCAGGGTCCGTTCTTCGCTTGCAGCCCGGAAGGCTGAATGGTGGAATTCGACGTGATCTACTCTATGCTGTTCAGCGGATCGTTCGGGCTGCCGGCGTGGATGTGACTGCAGGTCAGCTCACCCACCAGGGCGGATTGGACGGTCCGGAATGAGGCTGGTTCGACGTAGACGAAGTTGTTGCGTAGACTGGTTCTCCGGTGTTGAAAACACGGATGATGACGTGCGCCCCAGTGCAAACTGCGGGAGTTTGTCAGGATGCTGTTTTCGATCCATAGGGTAGTGGCGCAATTGGTAGCGCAGCGGTCTCCAAAACCGCAGGTTGCAGGTTCGAGTCCTGTCTGCCCTGCGCAAGCTGTTCCGGCGGAATGCCGGAGCACGCGCAGCAACCATGGTTCTGATCAGGACCGGGTAATCCAACATTGCAAAGATGAGCGAGGACCAGGTGACCGAAACAGCTGCCAGCAGCTCCAAGGGCCGCCCAGCTAAGAAGGACGCCAAGGCTAACTTCTTCGCTCGTATTGCACTCTTCATGCGCCAGGTCATCGGCGAACTGAAGAAGGTTGTTGCACCAACCCGCAAGGAACTGATCAACTACACGCTCGTGGTGCTGGTGTTCGTGGCCATCATGATGGTGATCGTCAGCCTGCTGGACATCGGTTTTGGAACCGTGGTCAGCTGGGTCTTCGGCGGGATAGCTCCCGGGGACCGCTAAGGCATATCGTCCGCAGGCCGCGTGGCCTTGTCCGGGTAAAACCGGAAGAATCCACGCGGTGTGCGGAATTGAGCCATTTAAATAGGCATGTTAGGCAATGAGGAAGCAGGAGACCAAGTGTCTGAGCAGGAGCTCGAGGTAACCGAGACTGAGCTGGAAGAGTCCACGGACAACACGGCGGCCCCCACGGTTGAAGCCGGTGAAGAGTCCGAGGTTGAGTCCGCTGCGCCCGATTCCGCCGACGCCGATGCCGCCGACGATTCAGACGATTCAGAGGATGCCGATTCAGAGGGTGACGCCGTAGAAGGCGAACCTGCTGAGGGCGACTCAGAGGGCGACGACGCTGATGCAGACGCACTGGCAGCCGCGGCCGCCAAGGCCGAGGTTGACCCCGCCGACGAATTCAAAGCCAAGCTGCGCCGCCAGGAGGGTGACTGGTACGTCATCCACTCCTACGCCGGCTACGAAAACCGCGTCAAGGCCAACCTTGAGACCCGCATCCAGACCTTGGACATGGAAGATTACATCTTCGAAATCCAGGTGCCCATGGAAGAAGTCGTTGAGATCAAGAACGCTCAGCGCAAGGTCATCAACCGCGTCCGGATCCCCGGCTACGTCCTGGTCCGCATGGACCTGACGGATGCCTCCTGGGGCGCCGTCCGCCACACTCCCGGTGTTACCGGCTTCGTGGGCAACGCCCACAACCCGGTGCCGCTGCGCCTCGACGAGGTCTTCTCCATGCTCGCGCCGGTCTTCGAAGAAGAGCAGGCCGAAAAGGGTAAGCCCGTCAAGCACGCTGCCGCCCAGATCGACGTCGACTTCGAGGTGGGCGAATCGGTCATCGTCAAGGAAGGTCCGTTCGAGACCCTCCCCGCCACGATCTCCGAGATCAAGGTGGAATCCCAGACCCTCGTGGTGCTCGTGTCGATCTTCGAACGCGAAACCCCGGTCACGCTGGCATTCAACCAGGTCAGCAAGATCTAATAAACCGCACATAATTCGTTCCGGACTGCCCGCTTAGCAGCCCCGGAACGGCCGGTCGCCTCGCCATGGCGGCCAACAACCTGAGGCACGCTCCTGTGTCCCAGGAAGATATTGAGAGAAGGACCTTACATTGGCTCCCAAGAAGAAGGTCACCGGCCTCATCAAGCTGCAGATCCAGGCAGGCGCCGCTAACCCGGCCCCGCCGATCGGTCCTGCACTTGGCCAGCACGGTGTCAACATCATGGAATTCTGCAAGGCGTACAACGCTGCCACAGAAGCCCAGCGCGGAAACGTTATCCCCGTGGAAATCACGGTCTACGAAGACCGTTCCTTCACGTTCATCACCAAGACCCCGCCGGCTGCAGAGCTCATCAAGAAGGCTGCAGGCGTTGCCAAGGGTTCACCCACCCCGCACACCGTCAAGGTTGCCAAGCTGACCAAGGCCCAGGTCAACGAGATCGCCACCACCAAGATGGAAGATCTCAACGCCACCAGCCTCGAAGGCGCAGCGAAGATCATCGCCGGTACCGCCCGCTCCATGGGTATCACCGTAGAAGGCTAATAGCCTTCACCGTCGGGAAACCGGCACCACCGCCGGACAACCGGCACAAACCGTAACGCCGCAGGATCCATGCAGGATCCTCGGCTGTGGCAGGGCCCAGCGCGGTCCGCAGACCACAACTGCACAAGGAGAAATAAGCAGCATGGCAAAGCGCAGCAAAGCATATGAGGCAGCAGCCGCCAAGATCGACGCGGAGAACTTCTACGCGCCGTTCGAGGCAGTAACGCTCGCCAAGGACACCAACCCGTCCAAGTTCGACGCCACCGTTGAGGTTGCCTTCCGCCTGGGCGTTGACCCTCGCAAGGCTGACCAGATGGTCCGCGGCACCGTTATCCTGCCCCACGGCACCGGTAAGGTCTCCCGCGTCCTGGTCTTCGCAACGGGCGACAAGGCTGAAGCGGCAATCGCTGCCGGCGCCGACTTCGTTGGTTCCGATGACCTGATCGAAAAGATCGCGGCCGGCTGGACCGACTTCGATGCAGCCGTTGCCACCCCTGACCTCATGGGCAAGGTTGGCCGTCTTGGTAAGGTCCTGGGTCCCCGTAACCTGATGCCGAACCCGAAGACCGGCACCGTGACCGCAGATGTCGCCAAGGCTGTCAATGACATCAAGGGTGGCAAGATCGACTTCCGCGTTGACAAGCACTCGAACCTGCACTTCATCATCGGCAAGGTTTCCTTCGACGCCCTCAAGCTGGCCGAGAACTACGCAGCAGCGCTGGAAGAGGTGCTTCGTTTGAAGCCGTCCGCTTCCAAGGGTCGCTACATCCAGAAGGCCACCGTGGCCACCACGTTCGGTCCCGGCATCGCCGTCGACCCCAACGTCACGAAGGTTCTGACCGAGGTCTAGGCCTCAGCAGCACTTCCGCCGGACTATTCCGGCACGCCAAAGGACCGCCCGGCACTGCGCCGGGCGGTCCTTTGGTTTTAACTCCGACAGCCACGGACCAAATGGCGTCCGTCCCGCCCTCGACCAAACCGCGCGTGGTTAGGATGGGACATGACCGGCCAGCAGCTGAAGATCACCGCAGTCGCCATTCCGTCAGCGCTCGACGCCGGGACCAACCACGGTGCCGCCGGCACCGCAGGCGTCATGGACTTCCATGAGTGCCACGCCCTGCGCGAGAAACACGAGCTGGAGAAGTGGGGCGATCTGGATCGCTGCCCCACGGCCATGGAGAGCCTGGAATACTGGCGCGGCAATGAGTACGAAGATCGCCGGCTCTTCATCGCGCGGCTGGGCCAGCAAACCGTGGGAACCTGCTCCGTAACCCTCCCTCTTCGTGAAAACACGTCCACGGCAGGGATCCAGGTGGACGTGTCTGCACGCTTGCGGCGGCTGGGTTTGGGCCGCCGTCTGCTGGCACACGTCGAGGCGGTGGCCGCGGACGCCGGCCGGACTTCCCTGGATGCCTACTGTGAGCTGCCCGCCGGGGCGGTGGAGAACGCGGCCCGGCTGATCCCCGCCAAATCGGGCGCGGGCGGGCTCCCCGCAGATGACCCTGCCGTGGCCTTTGCGGCCCGGGCGGGTTACGAGCTAGAGCAGGTGGAGAGGGCCAGCCGGCTCACGCTGCCGGTCCCGGCGAACCAACTCGACGCCCTGGAGATGGAAGCGTCTTCACGGGCAACCGGCTACGCCTTGGTGGGCTGGTCTGACAGGTGTCCTGGCGAACTGGTAGCGGAATACGCAGTCCTCAAGAACCGGATGAGTACGGATGTCCCCATTGCCGGTCTGGACTGGGAAGCCGAGGACTGGGATCCGGCCAGGGTCCGGCAGGAGGAGCAGTCGAACAGCCGCGGCGGCCTGCAAAGCCAGGTGGCGGCAGCGCTGCACAGGCCTACCGGCAAGCTTGTGGCCTACACGGTCCTGAACTGGCGGGCGGGCATTCCTGCCACCATTGCCCAGCAGGACACCCTGGTCTCGTCCGAGCACCGCGGTAAGAGGCTGGGATTGCTGATCAAGGCGGCGAACCTTCGGGCCGCCCAGCATCGATGGCCCGCGGCGCGATCGGTGCTGACATGGAACGCCGTGGAAAACCGGCATATGCTGTCGATAAATAATTTGCTTGGATTCAAACCCGCTGGTTATGAGGGCGAATGGCAGAAACGGCTGGGATGACGCACCTGATGGCAGAAGACGTACGGATCGAGCAGCTGTGGATCCCGGACACCTTGGACACGCCTGACGCAACGGATTTTCTGGCTGCTGTGGAGGTGGGCCGCAAGGTACGGATGCAGACCTGGGGCAGCGATGACCTCGCGTACACAGCGCTCGAGAAGCTCCTGGAACTGGCCGATCCCTATGAGCGCCAGGTCATCCTGGTGGCCAAAGCCGGAGACCAGATCATCGGAGCGGTGGACATCGCCCTGCCGCTGACGGACAACCTGGACATGGCGGAGTTCACCCTTGACATACTGCCTGAATTCCAGCGCCAGGGTGTGGGCCGCAAGCTGCTCCTCGCCGCTGAACAGCTGGCGCGCAGCGAGGGCCGCACGCTGATCCTCGTTGACACCAACCATCCCGGCGCGTCCCTGCACGAATTCGAGGCTGCCCAGCTGGTGCCGGGTTCGGGCCAGGGCTTTGTGCCGCTGGACAGCCGGGAAGTCGAATTCGCGCGCCGGACGGGCTACACGCTGCAGCACATCGAACAGTTCAGCGCCTGTGCACTGCCCCTGGACACCAAACTCGTGGCCGATCTCCAGGCCGAGGCCGATGAAGCCAACAACGGGCGGTACCGGCTCCATCACTGGACTGACCGCTGCCCGGATGAGTGGCTGGAAGCCGTGGCCGTGCTCGAAAACCAGGCGGGCGCCGACGTCGACCCTTCCTTGGAGACCCCCGTTGAGCAGGACATGGTGTTCGACGGCAGCATCCTTCGCGAGGCGGAACAGGTCACCATCGCGCAGGGAAGGCGGACGGTGGTCACCGCCGTCGAGCACCTGGCCACCGGGGCCCTGGTGGGCCTGACCACCATCAGCGTCCTGGCGCACCGGCCCGATGTGGTGTTCCAGGACGACACCTTGGTCCTGCAGGAGCACCGCGGGAACAAGCTGGGGCTGCTGATCAAGGTGGCCAACATGGAGCGGCTCACCGAGCAGTTCCCCGACGCTCGGGTGATCTACACCTGGAATGCGCCGGAGAACAGGTACCTGCTGACGGTCAACCAGCAGCTTGGCTTCACCACGGCCGGCGTGACGGGCATATGGCAGAAAGAGCTTCCCTATCTGGGTACCAGTAAGAGCTGAGGCCGATTTCCACGATTTGGTAGAGGGGCAGCCCGTCCCGTAAGCTTGAACTACCAAAGACCGTCGGTTGTTGGAAATCCATTCTCCTGAACGCAGCTCAACTCTGAGTTGTGTGCGGGAGGCCAAATGTATTTCTGGACGAAGGACCCTGAACATAGGGCGGCCGGCGCAGGTGAACGAAGCAACGCTCCACAGCGAAAGCCGTGTCGAGCCAAGCCCCGTGCATCTGCGCGGGGCGTTTTTTAGTTTTAGCTCATCTGAGCGGGGACCGTCGCATACCGGCACTATCCCCGGAAGGAGGGTTATGGCAACGCCTACAAAGGTTTCAGCAGTAGCTGAGATCACTAACGATTTCAAGGAATCGAACGCCGCTGTCCTGACCGAATACCGTGGGCTCACCGTTGCACAGCTCAAGCAGCTGCGTGTTTCTCTCGGCCAGGACACCAAGTTCTCGGTCGTCAAGAACACCCTGACCGCAATTGCAGCCAAGGAAGCTGGTGTCGAAGCATTCAACGACCAGCTCTCCGGACCTACTGCAATCGCGTTCATCAAGGGTGACGCAGTTGCCGCTGCCAAGAGCCTGACGGATTTTGCCAAGGCCAACAAGCAGCTGGTTATCAAGACCGGTTACTTCGAGGGCAAGGCACTGAACGCGAGCGAAGTCGCTGCCCTGGCAGCACTCGAGTCCCGCGAGCTGCAGCTCGCAAAGGTTGCAGGCATCCTCAAGGCTCCTGCCGCCGCCGCTGCACGCACCATTGACGCACTGCGCCTCAAGCTCGAAGAAGCGAACGGTGCACCGGCAGCAGCCGAGGCTCCCGCCGCGGAAGAAGCTCCGGCCGCAGACGAAGCCCCCGAAGCAGCTGCAGAGGCTCCCGCCGAAGCACCCGCTGCCGAAGAGAACTAGTTTCTCTTCACCCACCAGATTCCGGTGTGAAGGCAATGGCCCAGGCCGCCAAGCACCACCTATAGGAAGGACGCCACACCATGGCGAAGCTCACCAACGAAGAGCTCATTGAAGCTTTCAAGGAACTGACCATCATCGAGCTCTCCGAGTTCGTCAAGCTCTTCGAAGAGACCTTCGAAGTTACTGCAGCTGCAGTTGCTGTTGCTGGCCCCGCCGGTGGCGGCGCAGCTGAAGAAGCTGAAGAGCAGACTGAATTCGACGTTATCCTCGAATCAGCTGGCGAAAAGAAGATCGCAGTGATCAAGGAAGTTCGCGCAATCACTTCCCTGGGTCTGAAGGAAGCTAAGGACGTTGTTGACAGCGCTCCGAAGGCTGTTCTCGAAGGCGTCACGAAGGAAGCTGCTGAGAAGGCTGTGGAGCAGCTCCAGGCTGCCGGCGCAACCGTTACCCTCAAGTAACTCACGCCGCTTCACGGAAACCCTGTCCACTTCGGTGGGCGGGGTTTCCTGCATTTAACCCCAACGCGGGGTCACATACGGCCCATGACATACCCACTGATGGGCCGTAGGTGACCCCGCGTTGCTAGTTCGGCTCGGAGATATCTGCGACGACGGCGCCGAGTGCTGCGGTGAGGGCGTCGGCGTCCACGAACGCACTGTAACCGTGTTCGCCGGCGCCCATGGAGATGCGCCGCCCGGCAATGGTGGCGTCCGCGTACACCGGCCAGGCGGTGGTGCTGCCGAGCGGAGTGATGGTGCCCCGTTCGTAGCCGGTCGCACCAAGCGCCACGTCTGCCGGCGGCAATGAGAGTTTGTTGACGCCCACCAAGGTCCGCAGTTTTGGCCAGGAGATTTGCCGGTCACCCGGAATCAGCGCGAACAGGAACGTTCCGTCCTTGTGTTTGACCACCAGGGACTTCACGATCTCCGCAGGCGTGATGCCCAGGATCCCGGCAGCCTCCTCGAGGCTCCGGGCGGCGAGGCGCTCCACAACCTGCACGGCCAGTCCGCGCGCGGCGGCGTCAGCAAGGAAGCGTTGACGTCCGACGGCGGCGCTTCCGTTGCCGGCCTGCCCCGACATCAGTTCCTGCCTAACATCAGTCGCGGTACAGCAGGAGGGCTTCGCCCTGACCGCCGCCGCCGCACAGGGAGACCGCGGCCTTGCCGCTGCCACGCCGTTTGAGTTCGTGGGCCGCGTGCAGCGCCAGCCGCGCACCGGACGCCCCGATCGGGTGGCCCAGCGCAATGGCGCCGCCGTGGATGTTGCACTTTTCCAGCGGGTAGTCCAGGTCCTTCAGCGACTGCACCGCGACCGAGCCGAAGGCTTCGTTAATTTCGATGAAGTCCAGGTCGGCGGTGCTCCATTCCGCCCGCTGCAGTGCGTTCATGATGGCGTGGGACGGCTGCGAATGCAGGGAGTTGTCCGGGCCGGCAACCTGGCCGGGCTTTCCCACCACAGCCAGGTATTCCAGGCCGTGCTGCTCGGCAAACTCGCGCGATGCCAGGACCAGTGCGGAGGCGCCGTCGGACAGGGGAGAGGAGTTGCCGGCCGTGATGGTTCCGTCGCTGACGAAGGCTGCCCGCAGCACGGCCAAGGACTCGACGGAGGTATTCGGGCGAACGCCTTCATCGGTGTCCACAACGATGGGATCTCCCTTGCGCTGTTTGACACTGATGGGTGCGATCTCGTCGTCGAAAATGCCGTTCTTCGCCGCCAGCGCCGCGCGCTGGTGCGATAGGGCGGCCACGTTGTCCTGCGAGCTCCGGTCGATGCCCAGCGTCAGGTTCTTGGTTTCGGTGGACAGCCCCATGGACTGGCCGTCGAACGCATCCGTGAGTCCGTCGTGCGCCGCGACATCCAGCGCCTGGATGGCGCCGTAGGTCCAACCCTGGCGCGAACCGGGCAGGAGGTGCGGCGCACGGGACATGGATTCCTGGCCACCGGCCACCACCACGGTGGCATCGCCGCTGCGGATCATCCGTGCGGCGTCGATCACGGCGGTCAGCCCGGAGAGACACACCTTGTTGATGGTAAGAGTGGGAACGTTCCAGCCGATCCCTGCACCAATGGCGCTCTGGCGCGCAGGGTTCTGCCCGGCACCGGCCTGCAGTACCTGTCCCATGATGACGGCATCCACCTGGCCGGCCTGCACGCCGCTCGCGGCAATAGCGGACCTGATCGCGTGCGCTCCGAGTTCGACGGCGGTGAAGCTCGCCAGTTGCCCGTTGAGCCGGCCCTGCGGTGTGCGCGCACCGGCCAGAATAACAACGTCAGTGGTGTCGTTGGAGTTGCCCATTGTGATCTCTTCCGCTCTGAATAGATGTACTTCCAAGGCTACCGTGAGGCATGTCACCCATGAATCCAAACGCCAAATGGGCACCGGTGATTCCAGTCGTGCCGGCCGCCTCCCATAGGGGAGAACTACCCATCCGCCGGATGTGCGCGTGGTCGCGGCGGTGCGTAGGGTGGACGGCGAAGACGAAAGCATCAGAGCAACACCAAAAACAGGGAGCAGCATCTTGAAGAAAATCCTCGCCGCGGCAGTCATGGCCAGCCTCGCCGGACTCACCGCCTGCAGCGTTGCCACTCCTGCGCCGGAGAGCTCTTCATCAACAGCAGCACCCACGGCGTCCACTTCCGCGCCCTCCACCGCGTCGCCGTCGCGCTCTTCCAGCCCGTCAGCCGCGCCTCAGGCCGGCGGCGTAAAAGGGGCGTGCGAGACCTTTAACTCCCTCTACGCCGACTACAAAGCGATCCAGGGCGATTCGAACGCCTACGAGGACATCTATTTAGCCGCGGACGACGCCCAAGACACGGTGACAGGGAACCTGGTGGGTCTGTTCGCGTCGCTGAAAGTCCTCGCCATCGATCACTCGTCTGCAGTTATTAAGGGCGCCGCGCCCGAGCAGGAATCGAAGGACGCTGTGCGTGACGCCGTGTTCGCCAACGCCGGCGAATGCACAGCAGCGGGCGTTACGCTGCGGCTCTGACGCCTCGTGCGGCACAAAAAATCAGTGCTTGCAATAAGTTCGGTTGTGGGGTAGACACGTAATTGGTTTTGCCGTATCGTAGATATTTGCGTCTTCCCTGTTTACCTTCAGCCTTCATATAGCGGTGGGCTTTGCCTGGCAGCTGACCATCAACGTGCCGTCAACAACGTCATTGTATGGAAAGCCCCGGCCCGGGTCATATAGCGGAACCGGATGGTAGCACTGCGGAGTCATTCCGCAGGGTGCACAGCGGGGGAGATCTGAAAACGCCTGAAGGTCTGTGGAAGGATCCCTCTTGGTCGCCTCGAGCACCTCTAATAACGAAACCGCTAACACCGCCGACAGCACTGATGGTGCCACTCGCCGGCTCTCATTCGCAAAGATTCACGAACCGCTGGACGTTCCGAATCTTCTTGCCCTGCAGACGGACAGCTTCGACTGGCTGGTCGGAAACGAACGCTGGCAGGCGCGCGTAGCGAAGGCCGTCGAAGAAAACGATCTCAGCGTCGCCACCTCGTCCGGACTGTCGGACATCTTTGAAGAGATCTCCCCGATCGAGGACTTCCAGGGCACCATGTCCCTGAGTTTCTCCGATCCGGAGTTCGCTGACCCGAAGTACACCATGGCCGAGTGCAAGGACCGGGACGCTACGTACTCGGCACCTCTGTACGTCAAGGCCGAGTTCATGAACAACAACACGGGCGAAATCAAGCAGCAGACCGTGTTCATGGGCGACTTCCCCCTCATGACGGAGAAGGGCACCTTCGTCGTCAACGGCACCGAGCGTGTGGTCGTCTCCCAGCTGGTCCGTTCACCGGGCGCCTACTTTGAGCGCACCGCCGACAAGACCAGTGACAAGGACATCTTCACTGCCAAGATCATCCCGTCCCGCGGTGCATGGTTTGAACTCGAGATCGACAAGCGCGACCAGGTCGGCGTTCGCCTCGACCGCAAGCGCAAGCAGTCCGTCACCGTTCTGCTGAAGGCCCTCGGCTGGACCGAAGGCCAGATCCTCGAAGAGTTCGGCCAGTACGACTCCATGCGCGCAACGCTGGAGAAGGACGCCACCGAGACCCGCGAAGACGCGTTGCTGGACATCTACCGGAAGCTGCGACCGGGCGAGCCGCCCACAGTCGAGGCTGCCCAGTCCCTCCTGGACAACCTGTACTTCAACTCCAAGCGCTACGATCTGGCCAAGGTCGGCCGTTACAAGATCAACCGCAAGCTTGGCATCGACCGCTCCCTTGGCGACAAGGAAGCTTCGGTCCTGCACGTTGAAGACATCGTGGCCATGATCAAGTTCCTGGTTGCCCTGCATGCCGGTGAGAAGACCCTCACCGGCAAGCGCGACGGCCAGGACCACGAACTGCGCGTCGATATCGATGACATCGACCACTTCGGCAACCGTCGTATCCGCGCCGTCGGCGAGCTCATCGAGAACCAGGTCCGCACCGGCCTGTCCCGTATGGAGCGCGTTGTCCGCGAGCGGATGACCACCCAGGACGTCGAGGCCATCACGCCGCAGACACTGATCAACATCCGCCCCGTGGTTGCAGCCATCAAGGAGTTCTTCGGAACGTCCCAGCTGTCACAGTTCATGGACCAGAACAACCCGCTCTCGGGTCTGACCCACAAGCGCCGTCTGTCCGCGCTTGGCCCGGGTGGTCTGTCCCGTGACCGCGCAGGCATGGAAGTTCGAGACGTTCACCCGTCCCACTACGGACGTATGTGCCCCATCGAAACCCCTGAAGGCCCGAACATTGGTCTGATCGGTTCGTTGGCATCCTACGGCCGCATCAACCCGTTCGGCTTCATCGAGACTCCTTACCGTCTCGTCGCTGAAGGCGTTGTCTCCGATGAGGTCCAGTACCTCACGGCCGACGACGAGGCAGAGGTCCTGATCGCTCAGGCCAACGCTCCGCTGGATGAGAACAAGAAGTTCGCCGAAGAGACCGTCCTGGTCCGCGCCCGTGGTGGTGGAGGCGAGCCTGTGCTCGTTCCCGCCGGCGAGGTCGAGTTCATGGACGTTTCCCCGCGCCAGATGGTGTCCGTGGCTACGGCCCTGATTCCGTTCCTCGAGCATGACGATGCTAACCGCGCACTCATGGGTGCCAACATGCAGCGCCAGGCCGTGCCGCTGGTCCGTTCCGAGGCCCCGTTCGTGGGCACCGGCATGGAGCGCGCCGCCGCCGTCGACGCCGGTGATGTCACCATCGCGAAAAAGGCCGGTGTGGTTACCGAGGTCTCCGCTGAGCTCGTCATCATGCTCAACGACGACGGTACGGAAACCAACTACCGCATCAACAAGTTCGCACGCTCCAACCAGGGCAACTGCTACAATAACCGTGTCCTGGTGAACGAAGGCCAGCGCCTCGAGGTCGGCGGCATCATCGCTGACGGTCCGGCAACGGACCAGGGCGAACTCGCCCTCGGTAAGAACCTGCTCGTGGCATTCATGTCATGGGAAGGCCACAACTTCGAGGACGCCATCATCCTCTCGCAGCGCATTGTTGCCGAGGACGTTCTTTCCTCCATCCACATCGAGGAGCACGAGATCGATGCCCGCGACACCAAGCTTGGTGCCGAGGAAATCACCCGTGACATCCCCAACGTGTCCGAGGAAGTCCTGGCAGGCCTGGACGAGCGCGGCATCATCCACATCGGTGCCGAGGTTGAAGCCGGCGACATCCTGGTCGGAAAGGTCACCCCGAAGGGCGAAACCGAACTGACCCCGGAAGAGCGCCTGCTGCGCGCCATCTTCGGTGAAAAGTCCCGCGAAGTGCGCGACACCTCCCTGAAGGTTCCGCACGGCGAGTCCGGCACCGTCATCGGCGTCCGCGTCTTCGACCGCGACAACGACGACGAACTGCCCCCGGGCGTGAACCAGCTGGTGCGCGTCTACGTGGCTGCCAAGCGCAAGATCACCGACGGCGACAAGCTCGCCGGCCGTCACGGCAACAAGGGTGTTATCTCCAAGATCCTCCCGATCGAGGACATGCCCTTCCTTGCCGACGGTACCCCCGTTGATATTGTCCTGAACCCGCTGGGTGTTCCGGGCCGTATGAACGTCGGCCAGGTTCTGGAAACGCACCTCGGCTGGGTTGCCAAGACCGGTTGGAAGATCGAAGGCGAGCCCGAGTGGATGAAGCAGCTGCCGAACCTGCCGCGCGAGAGTGGCTCAACCACTGTTGCAACGCCGGTGTTCGATGGTGCCCGTGAGGAAGAAATCACGGGTCTGCTGGACTCCACCAACGTCACCCGCGACGGCGACCGCCTGATCAACTCCTCAGGCAAGACCCGACTCTTTGACGGCCGCTCCGGCGAGCCGTTCCCGGATCCGATCTCGGTCGGCTACATGTACATCCTGAAGCTCCACCACCTGGTGGACGACAAGATCCACGCCCGTTCCACTGGCCCGTACTCCATGATCACGCAGCAGCCGCTGGGTGGTAAGGCACAGTTCGGTGGCCAGCGCTTCGGTGAGATGGAAGTGTGGGCGCTGGAAGCTTATGGCGCCGCGTACACCCTCCAGGAACTCCTCACCATCAAGTCGGATGATATCCACGGTCGTGTCAAGGTCTACGAAGCAATCGTCAAGGGCGAGAACATCCCCGAGCCGGGCGTTCCTGAGTCCTTCAAGGTCTTGATCAAGGAAATGCAGTCGCTGTGCCTGAACGTGGAAGTACTCTCCACGGACGGAACCACAATTGAAATGCGTGACTCTGATGACGCAGTCTTCACGGCTGCGGAAGAACTGGGCATCGATCTGTCTCGTGCAGAGCCCAGTTCCGTAGAAGAGGTTTAGCAGGGGACTTACCGGGAAAGGCAAGCGGCCCCGCCGCGCTGTCTTTCCCGGTAAGTCACCTCCCTCTTCCCGTAACCAAGACTTCAGAATTTAGAGAACAAGAGAGAACAGGGACCATATGTCCAGCGAATCCTCCTTCGGCCTCATGCAGATCGGCCTCGCCACCGCGGATGACATCCGTGGCTGGTCTTACGGCGAGGTTAAGAAGCCGGAAACCATCAACTACCGCACACTCAAGCCCGAGAAGGACGGCCTCTTCTGCGAGAAGATCTTCGGCCCTTCCCGCGACTGGGAATGCTACTGCGGTAAGTACAAGCGCGTGCGCTTCAAGGGCATCATCTGCGAGCGGTGTGGCGTTGAAGTCACCCGTGCAAAGGTCCGCCGTGAGCGCATGGGCCACATCGAGCTGGCCGCCCCGGTCACGCACATCTGGTACTTCAAGGGTGTTCCGTCCCGTCTGGGCTACCTCCTTGACCTGGCACCGAAGGACCTCGAAAAGGTCATTTACTTCGCTGCTTACATGATCACCAGCGTCGACGCCGACAGCCGCCACGAGGAACTGCCCAACCTGCAGGTTGAGCACGACATCGAGAAGAAGCAGCTGATCGACAACCGCGACTCCGACATCGCCACGATCGCCCGTGACCTCGAAAACGAGATCGCGCGCCTCGAAGGTGAAGGTGCCAAGGCTGCCGACAAGAAGAAGGCCCGCGACTCCGCGGACCGTCAGATGGCGAACGTGCGTAAGCGTGCCGATGCCGAGATCGAACGCCTCGAGCAGGTCTGGGACCGTTTCAAGAACCTCAAGGTCGCAGACCTCGAAGGCGACGAAGGCCTCTACCGCGAGCTGCGCGACCGCTACGGCATGTACTTCGAAGGCTCCATGGGTGCCGAAGCCATCAAGAAGCGTCTTGAGAACTTCGACATGCAGGCCGAGTCTGACCTGCTGCGCGACATCATTGCCAACGGCAAGGGCCAGCGCAAGACCCGTGCCCTGAAGCGCCTGAAGGTGGTCAACGCGTTCCTGACCACCAACAACAGCCCGCTCGGCATGGTCCTGGACGCCGTCCCGGTGATCCCGCCGGAACTGCGCCCGATGGTCCAGCTGGACGGTGGCCGCTTCGCGACCTCCGACCTCAACGACCTCTACCGTCGTGTGATCAACCGCAACAACCGCCTCAAGCGCCTGCTTGATCTCGGTGCCCCGGAGATCATCGTCAACAACGAGAAGCGCATGCTTCAGGAAGCTGTTGACAGCCTCTTCGACAACGGCCGTCGCGGCCGTCCGGTCACCGGTCCTGGCAACCGTCCACTGAAGTCCCTGAGCGACATGCTCAAGGGCAAGCAGGGTCGTTTCCGCCAGAACCTCCTCGGCAAGCGCGTTGACTACTCCGGCCGTTCGGTCATCGTCGTCGGCCCGCAGCTGAAGCTGCACCAGTGTGGCCTGCCCAAGCAGATGGCACTGGAGCTCTTCAAGCCGTTCGTGATGAAGCGCCTGGTTGACCTCAACCACGCACAGAACATCAAGTCGGCAAAGCGCATGGTCGAGCGTTACCGTCCGCAGGTCTGGGACGTGCTGGAAGAGATCATCACCGAACACCCGGTGCTGCTCAACCGTGCACCCACCCTGCACCGCCTCGGCATCCAGGCCTTCGAACCGCAGCTTGTTGAAGGTAAGGCAATCCAGCTCCACCCGCTGGTTTGTGGCGCCTTCAACGCTGACTTCGACGGTGACCAGATGGCAGTCCACCTGCCGCTGAGCCCCGAGGCCCAGGCTGAGGCACGCATCCTGATGCTGTCCTCGAACAACATCCTGAAGCCGTCTGACGGCCGCCCGGTCACCCTGCCTTCGCAGGATATGATCATCGGTCTCTACCACCTGACCACCAAGCGTGTCGGTTCAGCTGGCGAAGGCCGCGTCTTCTCCTCGGTTTCGGAAGCCATCATGGCCTACGACCTCCGCGAGCTGCACTTGAACTCGCAGGTCCGGATCCGTCTCGAAGGCTTCGTTCCGTACGCGGGCTGGGAAGCTCCGGAAGGCTGGGAAGCCGGCCAGCCGGTAATCGTCCAGACGTCCCTGGGACAGGTCATCTTCAACCAGACGCTGCCGGCGGATTACCCGTGGGTTGAGAACGTTGCGGACAAGGGCGAACTGTCCACGATCGTCAACGATCTCGCCGAGCGCTACCCGAAGGTGGTTACGGCGGCAACGCTGGACAACCTGAAGGACGCCGGTTTCTACTGGGCCACCCGCTCGGGCGTTACCGTCGCCATCTCGGACATCGAGGTACCCAAGGACAAGCCGCGGATCCTCGCCGGTTACGAGACCATGGCTGCCAAGATCCAGGGCCAGTACGACAAGGGCCTGATCGACGACGACGAGCGTCGCCAGGAACTGATCGAGATCTGGAACAAGGCAACCAACGAAATCGCGCAGGTGATGCGTGACAACCTGTCGCCGATGAACACCATCAACCGCATGGTGTCCTCCGGTGCACGTGGTAACTGGATGCAGGTCCGTCAGATCGCGGGTATCCGTGGCCTGGTGGCCAACCCTAAGGGTGAGATCATCCCGCGTCCCATCAAGTCCTCGTACCGCGAGGGCCTGTCGGTGCTGGAATACTTCATCGCCACGCACGGTGCCCGTAAGGGTCTGGCTGACACCGCGCTGCGTACCGCCAACTCGGGTTACCTGACCCGTCGTCTGGTGGACGTGTCGCAGGACGTCATCGTCCGCGAAGAGGACTGCGGCACCGAGCGCGGCCTGGTCACGGCAATCGCCGTGCCGGACGCCAACGGCGAGCTGGTCCTGGACGAGAACGTCGAGAACAGCGCCTACGCCCGCACGCTCGCTGTTGATGTTGTGGACTCCAAGGGCAATGTCCTTGCGGCCGGCGGCACCGACTGCGGCGACGTCGTGATCGCTGAACTGTTCGCAGCCGGCATCACCGAGGTCAAGGTCCGCTCCGTACTCACCTGTGAGTCCAGCGTCGGCACCTGCGCCCTGTGCTACGGCCGTTCACTGGCCACGGGCAAGACCGTGGACATCGGCGAGGCTGTCGGCATCATCGCCGCACAGTCCATCGGTGAGCCCGGTACCCAGCTGACCATGCGTACGTTCCACACCGGTGGTGCTGTTTCCGCCAGCGGTGGCGACGACATCACCCAGGGTCTGCCCCGTATCCAGGAGCTCTTCGAAGCCCGTACTCCGAAGGGTGTCGCACCGATTGCTGAAGCAGCCGGCCGCATCGCCATCGAAGAGTCCGAGCGTCAGATGCGTCTGGTCATCACCCCGGATGACGGCTCTGAAGAGATCGCCTACCCGGTACTGCGCCGTTCACGCCTCCTCATCGAGGATGGCGAGCACGTCACAGTAGGCCAGAAGCTCATCAACGGTCCGGTGGATCCCAAGCAGGTTCTGCGCATCATGGGTCCCCGTGCCGCGCAGAAGTTCCTGGTGGACGAGGTCCAGGGCGTGTACCGCAGCCAGGGCATCGGTATCCACGACAAGCACGTCGAGGTTATCGTCCGCCAGATGCTGCGCCGCGTCACGGTCATCGAGTCCGGCGAATCGGATCTGCTTCCCGGCGAGCTCGCCGAGCGCAGCCGCTTCGAGGAGGCCAACCGCCGCGTTGTGTCCGAGGGCAAGACGCCGGCTTCCGGACGTCCTGAGCTCATGGGCATCACCAAGGCGTCCCTGGCCACCGAGTCCTGGCTGTCGGCAGCTTCCTTCCAGGAGACCACCCGCGTCCTGACGCAGGCGGCCATGGAAGGCAAGAGCGACCCGCTGCTCGGCCTGAAGGAGAACGTCATCATCGGTAAGCTGATCCCGGCCGGCACGGGTCTCCCGCGCTACACCGAGGTCACCGTGGAGCCCACTGAAGAAGCAAAGGCCAACCTGTTCACCGGCCCCAGCGCATTCAGTGACTTCTCGTACGACTCGCTGGGCGGCGACGGAGCTCCCGAGTTCCACGCCATCCCGCTGGATGACTACGATCTCGGCAACGATTTCCGCTAGTCGATTGCGTTGAAAGGCCCCGCTTCCACTCCGTGGAGGCGGGGCCTTTCGTCTACACCCGGTTAAGGGCCCGGGTCCAGCCGTGCTAAACTTTGTGTAATTGTTCTGTGTGGCAGTGGATGAAGGCCGCCGCAGCATCATTTTGGTTTTGTTCTCATGATGCTGGGTGGAGCTTGTTTCCGGGTTGCGGGTAAGGTGCGCAACGAATGCCACGCTTTTGCACGCCTACGCAAGCTTCCAGAGCCGCAGCTGCAAGGAACAACGCCAAAACCATTGTGCTCAGGCTGGCGCCTGAGCGTGAAGGTAGAGATCAAACCAACGGAGAACACGAGAGTGCCTACGATTAACCAGCTGGTCCGCAAGGGCCGCACGCCTAAGGTCAAAAAGACCAAGGCTCCCGCGCTTAACGGCAGCCCGATGCGCCGCGGTGTTTGCACCCGCGTTTACACCACCACCCCCAAGAAGCCGAACTCGGCTCTTCGTAAGGTTGCACGTGTGCGCCTCAACGGTGGCGTTGAAGTTACCGCTTACATCCCCGGTGTAGGCCACAACCTGCAGGAGCACTCCATTGTGCTCGTTCGCGGCGGTCGCGTGAAGGACCTCCCCGGTGTCCGTTACAAGATCGTCCGTGGCGCCCTCGATACCCAGGGTGTGAAGAACCGTAAGCAGGCACGCAGCCGCTACGGCGCAAAGATGGAGAAGAAGTAATATGCCTCGCAAGGGTCCGGCCCCCAAGCGGCCGCTCGTACTAGATCCCGTTTACGGCTCCCCGCTGGTCACCCAGCTGATCAACAAGGTGCTGGTTGACGGTAAGAAGTCCACCGCAGAGCGCATTGTTTACGGTGCCCTCGAAGGCGCCCGCGCAAAGTCCGGCGGCGACCCCGTAGCAGCCCTCAAGAAGGCCATGGAGAACGTCAAGCCTTCCCTCGAGGTCCGCTCACGCCGCGTTGGTGGCGCCACCTACCAGGTTCCGGTTGAGGTCAAGCCGGGCCGCTCCACCGCCCTCGCCCTGCGTTGGCTGGTTGGCTACTCCAAGGCCCGCCGTGAAAAGACCATGACCGAGCGCCTCCAGAACGAAATCCTGGATGCCTCCAACGGTCTCGGTGCCGCTGTGAAGCGTCGCGAAGACACCCACAAGATGGCCGAGTCCAACAAGGCCTTCGCACACTACCGCTGGTAATACTTCCCGGACGCCGCCGGCTCGACTGAGCCGGCGGCGAACGCGTAGTCCATCCGAAAGGGAGACACCGTGGCACAGGACGTGCTTACAGACCTTAGTAAGGTCCGCAACATCGGCATCATGGCCCACATCGATGCCGGCAAGACCACCACCACCGAGCGCATTCTGTTCTACACAGGTGTGAACCACAAGATCGGCGAAACGCACGACGGCGCTTCGACGACTGACTGGATGGAACAGGAAAAGGAACGCGGCATCACCATCACGTCTGCCGCCGTGACCTGCTTCTGGGACAACAACCAGATCAACATCATTGACACCCCCGGCCACGTTGACTTCACCGTCGAGGTTGAGCGCTCACTGCGCGTCCTCGACGGCGCCGTTGCCGTGTTCGATGGTAAAGAGGGCGTCGAGCCTCAGTCTGAGACCGTTTGGCGCCAGGCTGACAAGTACAACGTTCCGCGTATCTGCTTCGTCAACAAGATGGACAAGCTCGGTGCTGATTTCTACTACACGGTAGATACCATCATCAGCCGCCTCGGTGCCAAGCCGCTCGTTATGCAGCTGCCGATCGGTGCCGAGAACGACTTCATCGGCGTTGTCGATATCCTGGAAATGCGCGCGTTGGTCTGGCCGGGCGACTCCAAGGGTGACGTCACCATGGGTGCCAAGTACGAGGTCCAGGAGATCCCCGCGGATCTGCTGGAGAAGGCCAAGGAATACCGGGCTGCCCTCGTTGAGACGGTGGCTGACGCTACCGAAGAGCTCATGGAGAAGTACCTCGAAGGTGAAGAACTCACCGTCGAGGAGCTCAAGGCCGGCATCCGCAAGATGACGATCAACTCTGAGCTCTACCCGGTCTTCTGTGGCTCCGCGTTCAAGAACCGCGGCGTTCAGCCGATGCTTGACGCCGTGGTTGACTACCTGCCCAACCCGCTCGACGTTCCGCCGATGATCGGTCACGATCCTCGCGACGAAGAGAAGGAACTCACGCGCGCGCCTTCCTCCGAGGAGCCGTTCTCGGCTCTGGCGTTCAAGATTGCTGCGCACCCGTTCTTCGGCCAGCTCACCTTCATCCGCGTGTACTCCGGTCACGTCGAAGCGGGTGCCCAGGTGGTCAACTCCACCAAGGGCAAGAAGGAGCGCATCGGCAAGCTGTTCCAGATGCACGCCAACAAGGAAATGCCCGTTGAGGGCGCTACCGCCGGCCACATCTACGCAGCGATCGGGCTGAAGGACACCACCACGGGCGACACGCTGTGTGACTCCGCCGCCCAGATCGTCCTCGAGTCCATGAGCTTCCCGGAGCCCGTGATCTCTGTTGCCATCGAACCGAACACGAAGGGTGACCAGGAGAAGCTCTCGCTGGCTATCCAGAAGCTCTCCGCTGAGGACCCGACCTTCCAGGTCTCCCTCAACGAAGACACCGGTCAGACCATCATCGCCGGCATGGGCGAGCTCCACCTGGACATCCTGGTGGACCGCATGCGCCGCGAGTTCAAGGTCGAGGCCAACGTCGGCAAGCCGCAGGTCGCTTACCGCGAAACCATCAAGAATGTTGTTGCGCGTCACGACTACACGCACAAGAAGCAGACCGGTGGTTCGGGTCAGTTCGCGAAGATCCAGATTGCCATTGGGCCGCTGGACACTTCCGAGGGCGAGCTGTACGAGTTCGAGAACAAGGTCACTGGTGGCCGTATTCCGCGCGAATACATCCCGTCGGTTGACGCCGGTATCCAGGATGCACTGAACGATGGCGTCCTGGCCGGTTACCCGGTTGTTGGCATCAAGGCGACGCTGATTGACGGCGCTTACCACGATGTTGACTCCTCGGAAATGGCGTTCAAGATCGCCGGCCGTATGGCTTTCAAGGAAGCCGCACGCAAGGCAAACCCCATCCTGCTCGAACCGCTGATGGATGTAGAGGTCCGCACCCCTGAGGAATACATGGGTGAAGTAATCGGTGACCTCAACTCCCGCCGTGGCCAGATGCAGTCCATGGAAGATGCACAGGGCGTCAAGGTCATCCGTGCGCACGTCCCGCTGTCCGGCATGTTCGGCTACATCGGTGACCTGCGCTCGAAGACCCAGGGCCGCGCTGTGTACTCCATGACGTTCCACAGCTACGCGGAGGTCCCCAAGGCATTTGCCGACGAGATCATCCAGAAGAACCGCGGCGAGTAGTCTTCGGACTTTCGCAGCAAAAACTCGGGTGCGTTTCCGGTTGAAGGAAGCTCACCTGGTGCAGGTGGCCGGGTCCGGTCATGCCGGGCCCCGGCCATCTGCACGAACAGGCTCGAGGGACTAGTATTAGTTCCTGAATCTGCAATTTCACCAATCCAAAGCCCCCCAAGTAGACTTGCTTGAGTTTCTGCCGCGATCAGCGCGGTTGAAGGGTAAGTCATTTGAAAACGTTCTAGGAGGAACCTGTGGCAAAGGCAAAGTTCGAGCGGACTAAGCCGCACGTCAACATCGGCACCATTGGTCACGTTGACCACGGTAAGACGACGCTGACTGCCGCCATTTCCAAGGTGCTGTACGACAAGTACCCGACTCTCAACGAGCAGCGCGACTTCGCGTCGATTGACTCTGCTCCGGAAGAGCGCCAGCGTGGTATCACGATCAACATTTCCCACGTTGAGTACCAGACCGAGAAGCGCCACTACGCACACGTAGACGCTCCGGGTCACGCTGACTACATCAAGAACATGATCACCGGTGCTGCACAGATGGACGGTGCAATCCTCGTGGTTGCCGCCACTGACGGCCCGATGGCTCAGACCCGCGAGCACGTTCTGCTTGCCCGCCAGGTTGGCGTTCCCTACCTGCTGGTCGCGCTGAACAAGTCCGACATGGTTGATGACGAAGAACTGCTGGACCTCGTTGAAATGGAAGTTCGTGAGCTGCTTTCGGCTCAGGGCTTCGATGGCGATGAAGCACCGGTTGTTCGCGTTTCCGGTCTGAAGGCTCTCGAAGGCGACCCGGTTTGGGTCAAGTCCGTCGAGGACCTCATGGCAGCTGTGGACGAGTCCGTTCCGGACCCCGTACGTGACCGTGACAAGCCGTTCCTGATGCCGATCGAAGATGTCTTCACGATCACCGGCCGTGGCACCGTTGTAACGGGCCGCGCCGAGCGTGGAACCCTCGCCATCAACTCTGAGGTCGAGATCGTCGGCATCCGCCCGGTCCAGAAGACCACGGTTACCGGTATCGAGATGTTCCACAAGCAGCTCGACGAAGCATGGGCCGGCGAGAACTGTGGCCTCCTGCTCCGCGGTCTGAAGCGTGATGACGTAGAGCGTGGCCAGGTTGTCGTCAAGCCGGGTTCCATCACCCCGCACACCGACTTCGAGGCCAACGTCTACATCCTCTCCAAGGATGAAGGCGGACGCCACAACCCGTTCTACTCGAACTACCGCCCGCAGTTCTACTTCCGCACCACGGACGTAACCGGCGTTATCACCCTGCCGGAAGGCACGGAAATGGTTATGCCTGGCGACAACACTGAGATGACCGTTGCGCTCATCCAGCCCATCGCCATGGAAGAGGGCCTCGGCTTCGCTATCCGCGAAGGCGGCCGCACCGTTGGTTCAGGACGCGTTACCAAGATCATCAAGTAATTACTTGTTGATTACTGAGCCGATGGCCGTCTGACGGCTTGAGGCAAAGTGTGGAACAGCCCCGTTGCTAGTGCAGCGGGGCTGTTCCTTGCTAAGATTAATCCAATCAATGGATGAACTGTGCAGGCAGGCCTGCCCTTTGGAGGGAATGCCGTGAGGGACGAATCTTATGAAGCGGGCTACCGTGCCGGTCACCTTCAGGGGTGGCTTGACGCCGTGGCCAAGCTCCAGGCGTCAAGCCAGCCAGGTCCGGGCGCGACGCCAGCGCCAGGGTCCGCAGGCGCAGACTCGCCGCTGAGGGCGGGCCCGGCTGCGCGGGGAGGTACGACGCCGGCAGCCAGCAACGTGCCTACGGCGGCTACATCAGTGCCCGCCGATGTCAGCATCCCGCTGGCGCCAGCGTTGCCTTCGGCGCCTGCTTCGCCTCCATCAAACCGCGCGCCAGTCCCGCCGCGGACTCCGCCGCAGTCTCCGGCGGCGTCGTTCAAGACATATCCAGAGACAGCGGCTGAGAGCCAGGCCCGACGTGAAAAGCGGGACCGGCAGAACATCAACATCACGCTGTACGTGGCCAGCCTGCTGCTGGTGGCTGCAGCAGCACTCTTCATCGGTACCAGCCTTCCGCCCATGTTGCGCTTTGCCGGTGTCTGCGCAGTCACGGCGCTGTTCTATGGAGCCGGATTTGTGCTGCATGCCCAGGTCCCGCGGCTGAAGCCAGCCGCCGTCGCATTCACCGGCACCGGACTCGCCCTGGTTCCTGTGACCGGCCTGGCACTGTACAACTTCGCATTGCCTCACGGCCCGTCGGTTTGGCTGATCACGTCGCTGATCGGCACGGCGGCATATGTTGCAGCGGCGGTACGGCTGGAGAGCAGGGTCCTCGTATACCTTTCCCTCACGTTCGTGGCGTCCACCGCGTTCTCCGGCGTTTCAGTCCTGGGCGGCGCGCTAGTCTGGTATTTCGCTGTGATCATAGCCGTGGCCGTTCTGCTGACGGGCCTTGCCCTCGCGCGACCGCGGTGGCTGCCGCCGGTGTATGTCAGGCCGCTGATGGTCCTGCACCCGTTGGTGGTTCCCGCCGTTGCCGTCGCCGCGACCTGCGTACCCTTACTCTTGGACAAAGCAGAGTACGCCCTGGTCATCGGGATGTGCAGTATCTATTTCGCCCTGATGGCTGCTGTTCCGGGGCGGTTCCGGCTGATCAACTTCTACGCAGCACGGGGTGCCGTCACCGTGGCTGCTGCCGTCGAAATTTGGCATTTGACCAGCCGGGGGAGCGATGCCCTCCTCGTTGTCGTCGTACTGTTCGGCGCGCAGGCATCGGGTCTGGCGCTTCTGTCGGCAAGGCTGACACTGTGGTTTCCCGAGCCACGGCAGGCTGAGTCGTCCGCCGCCCGTAACGGCACCGCTGCCACCGGAGCGCGCTGGCAGATTGATGCGCTGGCTACATTCGCTCTCCAACTTTGTGCCACGACTGCGTTCAGCGTTCAGAGGATGGCTGCTGGCTTCTTCGATGCTGTTCACGGCTACGGTTCAGTCGAAGCCGACGCATCCGTGCCGCTTTGGGTTCCGGTGGCCGTATCGCTGGCCACGGGCATGGTAATCGCCGCGACGTGGTCGGGCCGGGCAGAATGGGCGCCCGTTGCAGCGCTGGCATTGGCCGGCATCGCTTCTCCTTCGATGGGTGCGTGGCCATTGGCCGGCATGCTGTTCGCGGCGGCCGGCTTCTGGGCGATCCGCGGGGCCTTCGCCGCAGGTGATTTCCGGGGCAGGTTGGTTCTGGGGGCCCGGTTGGCCCTCACGGTTGCTGTTCCGGTATCGGTCGCGGCCGTGGTGGGTGACAGTCCAAGTCGGGCCGAGGCGTCAGTGTTCGCGCTGTTGCTGACCCTGGTGTGCCAGCAACTTCTTACGGCGCTGCTGGAACGCGCGGGGGTGCGGACGTTGGCGCCGGGGGCAACCTTGGGCGTCTTCGCTGCCGGGGGTGCGGTGGTCCTGGCCGGGCTGCAGGTCTTTGAGACCTCGCCGGACCACGGCCTGACGGCTGTCGGCCTGCTCATCCAGCTTGCTGCGGTGTTTGCCATAGGAGCTCTGATGGTTCCACGGCCGGCCACCGAAGCGGACTGGGTTGCAACGGTGTGGGAGGCCTTGCCGCTGGGTATGTCCGTGGTGGCCGCGACTCTCGCGTTCCAGGCCGTTTCCCAAGCCGCCGGAAACGTGGCGCTGCTTCTGGTGGTGGCGTATCTTCTCGTCACGGCGACGCGACTGCGCCTGCGCCAACACCGCTGGGCGTACTGGTGGTTCGCCCGGGCGGCAGCCACCGTCCTTGCCCTGACTGCTTTTCACCAGCTGGAGCAGGACGGCGGCCCGGTGGTTATCGCGGCCGAAGTGGTCCATCCGGCAACGGTCCTGCTGACCGTGCTGGCACTTCAGCTGTGCCTTCCGCTGGTGGCCTCCATCCGCCGTCGTGCTCCCCGCGGGATTCTTGCGGACGCGGGCGCCCTGATCCTTCTCCAACTGGCGGGCAGTGCCAGCCTTGCGCAGGCAGGTTCCGCCGACTGGCAGGGGACCTCAGCTGCAGGACTCGTGGCCCTCGGCGCCGCCGCCGCGGGGTACTTGCTCCGCCGCGAGAGGGCTGCCGCCTGGCTTGCCCCGGTTGCATTTGTTGTGCTGCTGGTCCTCGGCGTTGGCGATCCGCTTCGGGTGGAACTGATCCTGGGTGTCTTCGCGGTTTACTCCACGCTGATGGTGGTGGCCGAGCAGCGGCGGGCCAGGAAGGGCTGGTACTTTGTGGCGGCCCGGGTGCTGACCGCAGGCCTCGCCTTGGTCCTCAGCTACGACATCACCGCCTCGCCCACCGTGGTGTCGGTGACGTTTGCCCTCGTGCTCGCGGCCCAGCATGCCGTCCGATGGGTGATGCGCTCACGGCTGACGGACATCCCCTTCCAGCAGGCCGCAGTCTGGATCACCCTGGCGGGGCAGGCGTTGCTGCCGCTCGCGTACGTGACCAGGCTGGGTGGTGTCGGGCTGCTGGAGCAGGAGGACGACGGCGGACGCTGGGTAGTGCTGCTGGAACTCCTGATGCTGCTGGTGTCTGCTCTGGTGGCCAGGAGACTCTTCACTGCCCTGGGGGCCCGCTACTTCGCTGTGTATGCGGGGCTGTTCGGCGTGCTTGCCCTGGGCCCGCTGTTCACGTTCGGCGGGACATTCCTTGTGACCTCGGTCCTGAGCCACACCGGAACTGCCGTTGCTCTGATGGGTATTGCGCTGCTCGCGACCGCTGCTGGCATCCTGCGTCGGCGGCAGAACGCTGGCGCCGCGGATGTCGAGCACTGGCTCTGGCTGGTTACCGCCGGCTCGTTTGCCGGTGCCGGGCTGTTCATTTCGCCGGTGGCGGCTGGCTGGGTGACGGGGGCGGCTGTACTGGTCCTGTCAGCGGTGTGCTTTACCGCATCGCACGTCGAGGACCTGCCGGTCCTGTATCCGCCGGCAGCCTTGGCCGCGCTCGGCGGGTCCGTCGCCTTGGCGGCGGAGGCATATCAGGATGTCCCGGGCGCCTGGGGCGGATTCCTGCCGTGGCTGACGGGAGCGGGCGTGGCCTCGGCTGCCCTCTATGCGGTGCGGCTCGTGCGCAGCGGCCAGTTGCAGACTGAGCCGGTGCGTCGTTGGTCGCTGGCCGGCACGGCCTTCCTCGGCCTCGTCCTGGCGGTCTTCGTCGGAATCGGGCACGATGCAACGTCCTGGGCGGCCGCGGCCGTACTGGCTGCCGCCGTCGGAATCTCCTACCGAGAGGCACCAGCCAGGGCGCGACGGATCGCCCTGGAGGTGGGTGCGTTGCTAATGACCATGGCGGTCCAGCGTGCTGCCATCTTCGGACTGGACGCGCCGGGTGGCAGCGCAGGCCGGCTATTGACCGGCCTTCCCAGTCCGTTCTGGGTTGTTCAGTGGTACGTGCTCCTGGCCGCTGTCCTAGGTGGCCTGCGCTATTTCACCGGCAACCAAGCTGCCGGCCGGTTGTTGGTGGGCGCGGCGTCGGTGTTGCTCACCCTGAGCGGCCTCGGCGTAGTGTTCGGCGGCAACGGTGGGCAGCAGCTGTGGGTTCTGGTGCTTCTTGCGCTCCTGCTCACGGCAGGACTTGGCTTGGGGGAACGGCTGTTTGTCTGGTGGGGCGCGGCCGGGGTGGCCGCCTGCATTTTGTGGGCAATGCGGCAGTACACGTTCCTGCTGCTGGCGTTCATCGCCGTCGGGCTGATCGTCTTTGCCGTCTGGCGGTTGAACCGTGGAACGGCCGGTCAAGCGCCGGACGAGGAGCAGGAGATAACCCCTGGTCCTGAGTCCAACCGGCCGTCCCGCGAGGGTAGGGAACCGTCACGCCGGCACTGATACTGTTGCTGACAGCGAGAGGAGTACATCATGGGATGGCTGATTTTTCTGATCATCGCGGTAGCCGTGGTCGCCGGAGTTTTCTGGGCCAAGAAGCATTTCCGCACCGAGATTGACCGCGCCAAGCGCATCAACCGGGCAAACAAGGACAAGTAGCAAGGCCGGCCGGCGGGCGTCAGTGGGGCGTTCGCCGGCGTTCAGTCGGCTGCCAGCCAGTTCAGCCGAGCGGCTTCACGCCGGAGGGCCTTCGTTGGCCAGGGATTTCCGGGCCTGGCTGAGCGCCCGGTACCAGTAGAACGATTCCTTGGGTGTGCGCTCCAGTGTGTCGAAATCCACGTGCACCAGGCCGAAGCGCTGCGAATACCCTGCAGCCCATTCGAAGTTGTCCATAAAGGTCCAGACGTAGTAGCCGCGGAGGTCCACGTCGTGGGCGATTCCGCCCGGCGCCGTCGCTTCCAGCGCGTGCCGCAGGTGGTCCGCGATGTAATTGATCCGCTGCTGGTCCCGGATAGGGCCGCTTACATGGTCGGGTTCAGGGAAGCTGGCACCACTTTCCGTGATGTAGATCGGCGGCAAGGCATCCCGGTAGCGATCCTTCAGCTCGCGCAACAGGATGCCTAGGTGCTCGGGTGCCACCGGCCACCCGAAACCCGTGGTGCCGTATTCGGGAAACGTCTCCTGGTGGAACGGCACCCGCACCATGGCCTCGGCCGGACCCGTGGGGCTTTCGGCCGGACCTCGGCCGGCAGCCACCTTTGTCGGGTAGTAATAGTTCACGCCGTAGAAGTCCAAGGGCTGATGGATGGTGCGGAGGTCGGCGTCGGAGATTCTGCCGAAGGACCGGAACCACGGCTTGGCGATGAGCGGCGGGCGCGGGTACCGGCCCAGCAGGACCGGATCGGCATAGATACGGTTGAGCATCAGGTCGAACACCAGGGCGATGTACTTGTCCGTGATTTTCCGGGTTGCCGGCCGGACCGGGGAGTGGAGGTTGGTCACACCGATTCCGCCGCGGACCCCTGCTGCACGCAGCGCCTGGACGGCCATGCCGTGGGCAAGCAGCTGGTTGTGGACAGCAGGAAACGCGTCGAAGAGAAGATCCCGTCCGGGGGCATGGACACCCAGCGCGTAGCCGTTGAGCACCACCGAGGCTGGTTCATTGAGTGTGACCCACTGGTCCACGCGGTCACCAAAACGCCGGCCGGCCTCGCCCGCATACTCAGCGAAGCGTTCGGCGGTGGCCCTTTTCATCCAGCCGCCGCCGTGCTCCAAAGGCAGGGGAGTATCCCAGTGGTAGAGGGTGGCCATGGGGGAGATGCCGGCCTCGAGCAGTTGGTCGATCAGGCGGTCGTAGAAGTCCAGGCCCTGCTTATTGAACGCGCCGCGGCCGTCCGGCTGGATCCGCGGCCATGAGATGGAAAAGCGGTAGGAATCGACGCCGAGGTCCCGCATCAGAGCCACATCTTCGGGCGAGCGGTTGTAGTGGTCGCAGGCCACGGCGGGGGAGTGGCCATCGATGATGGCGCCGGGCTTTTCGGCGAAGGCGTCCCAGCCGGATGGACCCCGTCCGTCAGCGGAGAGGGCGCCTTCGATCTGGAAGGCGGCAGCGGCAACTCCCAGGGTGAACGAGCGGGGCAGACGTCCGGCCAGATCCTGGACGGAAACGTCATGTTCGACGGTCATTCCCCCATCATCCATTCGGATGTTGCCGAAGGCAATGACCCCTGACGGCGCAAGGTCCGGATGCGCAGTGTCCGAATGCGCAGTGTGCTGGCATGTCCGCTGTACTGGGAGGTGCCAGCCTGCAGATTCGCTTCTGGGCATAATATCCGGCATACTAGATGAGTTGTTCAAGCGCTTCTTCGTGTCCCGATCCGGATAATGCCGGGTGTCAGGGTCCAAGTGGAAGCCCAAACATAACCCACTCCCCATGGAACTGCGGATTTGTATGCGTGCTAAGCGCGACACGCCCGACCGCGGGGGTCGGTTACGTCGGCAGGTTGAGGAACCCGGATTCATCCGGATTCAGCTTGTGCGGCGGGTGGTAGTTCAGACTTCAAATGCTTCGGCAGCCACATGCAACAAGAAAGTGAACAGAGCAGCCCTCACTGGGAGCAGCACTAACTGAAAGAGAGTCAGGCGACATGGCGGGACAAAAAATCCGCATCCGGCTGAAGTCATATGACCACGAGGTCATTGACGTTTCAGCACGGAAGATCGTTGAGACGGTCACGCGCGCAGGCGCAACGGTAGTTGGCCCCGTGCCGCTGCCGACGGAGAAGAACATTTACTGTGTTATCCGCTCTCCGCACAAGTACAAGGACAGCCGCGAGCACTTTGAAATGCGCACGCACAAGCGTCTTATCGACATCATCGATCCCACGCCGAAGGCTGTTGATTCGCTTATGCGTCTCGACCTGCCGGCCGACGTGAACATCGAAATCAAGCTGTAGGGAGGTGCTGAGAGACTATGACCGCAACCCGTAACGTAAAGGGCCTGCTGGGCACGAAGCTCGGCATGACCCAGGTCTGGGATGAGAACAACAAGCTCATCCCCGTCACTGTGGTCCAGGCAGATTCGAACGTCATCACCCAGCTGCGCAACGCAGCCACTGATGGCTACGTAGCTGTTCAGATCGGCTACGGCCAGATCGATCCCCGCAAGGTCACCAAGCCGCTGGCTGGTCACTTTGAAAAGGCAGGCGTCACGCCTCGCCGCCACGTCGTCGAACTGCGCACTGCAGATGCTGACACTTACGAGCTGGGCCAGGAGCTTTCTGTTGAGCTCTTCGAAGCCGGCCAGAAGATCGACGTTATTGGCACCACCAAGGGTAAGGGCTTCGCCGGTGTTATGAAGCGTCACGGCTTCCACGGTGCTCCCGCCTCACACGGTGCTCACAAGAACCACCGTAAGCCCGGTTCAATCGGTGGCGCATCCACCCCGAGCCGCGTCTTCAAGGGCATGAAAATGGCCGGCCGCATGGGCGCCGTTCGTCACACCACGCTGAACCTCACGGTTCACGCAGTTGACGTCGAGAAGTCGCTGCTCCTCATCAAGGGTGCCGTCCCCGGCGCCCGCGGCCAGGTCGTACTCGTACGCACCGCCGTGAAGGGAGCCTAGTTCAATGACTAGCACTGTCAAGGTTGACCTGCCTGCAGAGATCTTCGACGTTCAGACCAACGTGCCGCTGCTGCACCAGGTCGTCGTAGCCCAGCTCGCTGCTGCTCGCCAGGGTACCCACAAAACCAAGACCCGCGCCGAGGTTTCCGGTGCAGGTCGCAAGCCGTTCAAGCAGAAGGGCACCGGCCGCGCCCGTCAGGGTTCAATCCGTGCTCCTCATATGACCGGTGGTGGCGTAGTCCACGGTCCCACACCGCGTGACTACAGCCAGCGCACCCCCAAGAAGATGATTGCTGCTGCACTGCGCGGCGCACTGTCTGACCGGGCACGCAACGGACGCATCCACGTTGTTGCCGAACTGGTGGAGGGCACCAAGCCGTCCGTCAAGAACGCACAGGCAACGCTGCGCGGAGTTTCCGAGCGCAAGAACCTGCTGGTTGTCATCGAGCGCGCCAACGATGTTGCAGCACTTTCCGTGCGCAACCTCGCCGGTGTTCACGTTCTGTACGCAGACCAGCTGAACACCTACGACGTACTCGTCTCTGACGACGTTGTCTTCACCAAGGCTGCCTACGAAGCATTCGTTGCTGACCGGGCAGTAGCAAAGAACGAGGAGGATGCCAAGTGAGTGCAGCCACCATCAAAGACCCGCGCGACGTCGTGCTTGCACCCGTCGTATCGGAAAAAAGCTACGGCCTGATCGATGAGGGCAAGTACACCTTCCTGGTGGACCCCCGCTCGAACAAGACCGAGATCAAGCTGGCCGTGGAGAAGATTTTCTCCGTCAAGGTCGAATCGATCAACACCATCAACCGTGCCGGTAAGCGCAAGCGAACCAAATTCGGATGGGGTACCCGCAAGAACACCAAGCGTGCAATTGTGAGCCTCAAAGAAGGCACCATCGACATCTTCGGCGGTCCGCTCTCGTAGCGGAGACCACTTTAACGAGGAAATAAATTATGGGAATCCGTAAGTACAAGCCGACTACCCCGGGCCGTCGTGGCTCGAGCGTAGCGGACTTCACCGAAATCACGCGGTCGACGCCGGAAAAGTCGTTGGTACGTCCGCTGCCCAAAAAGGGCGGCCGTAACAACTCCGGTAAGATCACGACCCGTCACAAGGGTGGTGGCCACAAGCGCCAGTACCGTCTGATCGACTTCCGTCGCCACGACAAAGACGGCGTCAACGCCCGCGTTGCCGAAATCGAGTACGATCCGAACCGCACGGCTCGCATCGCCCTCCTGCACTACGTTGATGGCACCAAGCGTTACATCATCGCCCCGAACAAGCTTTCCCAGGGTGACGTCGTTGAGGCAGGTTCCGGTGCTGACATCAAGCCCGGTAACAACCTGCCGCTGCTCAACATCCCGGTTGGTACCGTAATCCACGCAGTTGAACTGCGTCCGGGTGGCGGCGCCAAGATGGGCCGCTCCGCCGGCGCATCGATCCAGCTTGTTGCCAAGGAAGGCCGCTTCGCCCAGCTGCGTCTGCCTTCCGGCGAAATCCGCAACGTTGACGTGCGCTGCCGCGCAACCGTCGGCGAGGTCGGCAACGCCGAGCAGTCGAACATCAACTGGGGTAAGGCCGGCCGCATGCGGTGGAAGGGCGTTCGCCCGACCGTCCGTGGTGTCGCGATGAACCCGGTTGACCACCCGCACGGTGGTGGCGAGGGTAAGACGTCCGGTGGACGTCACCCCGTCAACCCGAACGGTAAGCGGGAAGGCCGCACCCGGCGTCCCAACAAAGAGAGCGACAAGCTTATTGTTCGTCGCCGTCGTACTGGCAAGAACAAGCGATAGGAGCCTGGACACATGCCACGCAGCCTGAAAAAAGGTCCTTTCGTTGACCAGCACCTCTTTGTAAAGGTAGCCAGGGAAAACGATAAGGGCACCAAGAACGTCATCAAGACCTGGTCCCGCCGTTCGATGATCATCCCCGACATGCTCGGGCACACGATCGCCGTACACGACGGACGCAAGCACATTCCGGTGTTTGTCACCGAGTCGATGGTCGGGCACAAGCTCGGCGAATTCGCTCCCACGCGGACATTCCGCGGCCATGTCAAGGACGACCGTAAGGGCAAGCGCCGCTAGGCGCCTGCACTTACGTCAAAGACGAGAGAAGGAAAGCAATGGAAGCCAAGGCAATTGCGCGTCACATCCGCGTAACGCCTATGAAGGCCCGGCGCGTCGTCAACCTTGTTCGTGGTAAGCAAGCGAATGAGGCTCTGGCAATTCTGAAGTTTGCCCCCCAGGCAGCTTCGGAGCCGGTATTCAAGGTAGTACAGTCGGCAATCGCAAACGCCCGGTCCCTCGCGGACCGCGACGGTGTTTCGTTTGACGAAAGCGACCTCATCATCAGCGAAATGTTCGTTGATGAAGGCCCGACTATGAAGCGGTTCCAGCCGCGTGCTCAGGGTCGTGCATTTCAGATCAAGAAGCGGACCAGCCACATCACTGTGGTAGTCGCTACACCTGAGAAAGAGGAGGCTCGCTAAGTGGGACAGAAAGTTAACCCGCACGGGTTCCGACTCGGCATCACCACCGATCACGTATCGCACTGGTTCGCTGACAGCACCAAGCCCGGACAGCGGTACAAGGACTTCGTTCGCGAAGACATCCGTATCCGCCAGCTCATGTCAGTTGGCATGGAGCGCGCCGGTATCGCCAAGGTTGAGATCGAGCGCACCCGTGACCGTGTCCGCGTGGATATCCACACGGCACGTCCCGGCATCGTTATCGGCCGCCGCGGCGCTGAAGCAGACCGCATCCGCGGCGAGCTTGAGAAGCTGACGGGCAAGCAGGTCCAGCTGAACATCCTCGAGGTCAAGAACCCCGAGATGGAAGCACAGCTTGTTGCCCAGGGCGTTGCTGAGCAGCTGACTTCCCGCGTGGCTTTCCGCCGTGCGATGAAGAAGGCAATGCAGTCCGCTCAGCGTGCAGGTGCCAAGGGCATCCGTATCGCTTGCTCCGGTCGACTGGGTGGCGCAGAAATGTCCCGCTCGGAGTTCTACCGCGAAGGCCGTGTGCCCCTGCACACCCTCCGTGCGAACATCGACTACGGCTTCTACGAGGCCAAGACCACCTTCGGCCGCATCGGCGTGAAGGTCTGGATCTACAAGGGTGACGTCACCGCCAAGGAACTGGCTCAGCAGGCAGCTGCTGCTCCGTCCCGTGGCCGCGGTGCCAGCGACCGTCCGGGCCGCCCGGGTGGCGCCGGCGGCGCTGACCGTGGTGACCGCCGTCGTCGTACCGACCGTCCGGCAGCAGAGGCAGCTCCGGCTGCCGTTGCTCCGGCAGTTGAGGCTGCACCTGCTGCAGTAGAAGGAGGACAGGCTTAAATGCTTATCCCACGTCGAGTCAAGCACCGTAAGCAGCACCACCCGGGTCGTTCCGGCGCTGCTACGGGCGGCACCAAGGTCTCCTTCGGTGAGTGGGGTATCCAGGCTCTGAGCCCGGCATACGTCACCAACCGTCAGATCGAGTCTGCCCGTATCGCGATGACCCGCCACATCAAGCGTGGCGGCAAGGTCTGGATCAACATCTATCCGGACCGTCCGATCACCAAGAAGCCTGCCGAAACCCGCATGGGTTCCGGTAAGGGTTCGCCGGAATGGTGGGTCTCAAACGTCAAGCCGGGTCGGGTTCTCTTTGAGATCTCCGGCGTCGAGGAATCGGTAGCTCGCGAGGCCCTGCGCCTGGCAATCCACAAGCTCCCGTTGAAGGCACGCATTTTGCGTCGCGAAGGTGGTGAATAGAAATGGCAGTAGGATCCAAGGAACTTGTCTCCGCACAGCTGGACACGTTCGACAACGAGCGCCTCGTTGAAGAACTCCGTAAGGCTAAGGAAGAGCTGTTCAACCTGCGTTTCCAGTCCGCCACCGGTCAGCTGGAGAACCACGGTCGTCTGCGCGCGGTAAAGAAGGACATCGCACGCATCTACACCGTTCTCCGTGAGCGCGAGCTGGGCATTCGTGCCGAGGTTGCCGCACCGGTTGTGGAAGCCAAGGAAGAGAAGAAGTCCAAGAAGGCTACAACCAAGAAAGCCGAAAAGGCTGACACGGTTGAGGCCGAGGAGGATGCCAAGTGAGTGAAAAGGACGAGAACGTGACGGAAACTGTTTCCGCGGCAGCTACCGCTGCCGAGCGCGGTGACCGTAAGACGAAGCGTGGCTACGTAGTCTCGGACAAGATGGAAAAGACCATCGTTGTCCAGGTAGAGGACCGCGTAAAGCACGCTTTGTACGGCAAAGTCATCCGCCGCAACACCAAGATCAAGGCTCACGACGAAGAGAACAGCGCCGGCATCGGCGACCTCGTTCTCCTCGCCGAGACCCGTCCGCTGTCCGCTACCAAGCGGTGGCGTCTGGTCGAGATCCTCGAAAAGGCCAAGTAACACCCCGCAGCCTGCCTGCAGGTACTGCACCGGAAACCCCCGTTCCCTTTTGGGAGCGGGGGTTTCCCGCATTTTGCGGCCGGTGGGCTGGCTGGGAGTGCCACGCGGACCAGGCTTTTTGGGGGACGGCCGACGGCGGGACGCCGGGTTTCCGGGGGGAGTGGCACCGGTGGTGGGCCGAAAGCGTGCCGTGCGTGACGCCGTCGTCCGCGTTCCCAGGACGCTCTCTCACTTAAGACAGGAAAAGCACCGACGCTCTCTCACTTTCCTGAAGAGAGTGAGAGAGCGTCGGTCAAGAACCCACATTAAGTGAGAGAGCGTCGGTTAAAACCCGCGCCAAGTGAGTGAGCGCCCGACGGCGGGACGCCGGGTTTCCGGGGGGAGGGGCACCGGTGGTGGGCCGAAAGCGTCCCGTGCGTGACGCCGTCGAGCGTTACCGGCTCTGCGGCGCTTACCGGTGGCCAATGGTTGTGCTCTGTAAGCCGCCGTGTGATATGGGAGATGGCCCCAACTGTGCTAGGATATTGAGTTTGTATGGCGCCCTCTGTGCGCCGTCATCAACCTCGTAAACAATCGTGCCACGGCATAGTGCCCCCTAGTGCCTCGGACCTGTCCGAATCCGCCTGGGAAGCAAATGTTTTTGGCACGGGAGTTTAGGCCTGGTCTGGCAAAATCCAGGCAGGTCAAGAGACACCCCGATCAACCGTTCCGCAAGGCTCATTCCGTAGGAAGATTTTCGGTCTGAGAACCGGCGCGACGCAAGGAGTAAATAGTGATTCAGCAGGAGTCGCGACTCAAGGTCGCCGACAACACGGGTGCTAAGGAAATCCTTACCATTCGCGTTCTCGGTGGATCAGGCCGTCGCTACGCAGGCATTGGCGACGTCATCGTCGCTACCGTCAAGGATGCAATTCCGGGCGGCAACGTAAAGAAGGGCGATGTTGTTAAGGCAGTCATCGTCCGTACCAAGAAGGAACGCCGCCGTGCGGATGGTTCCTACATCAAGTTTGACGAGAACGCAGCTGTGATCCTGAAGGCTGACGGTGACCCCCGCGGTACCCGTATCTTCGGACCGGTTGGTCGTGAACTTCGTGACAAGAAGTTCATGAAGATCGTTTCTCTGGCTCCGGAGGTGCTCTAGTCCATGGCTAAGATCAAAAAGGGTGACCTCGTTCAGGTCATCACTGGCGCCAAGGCTGAGCGCGGCGGCGACAAGGGTAAGCAGGGCAAGGTTCTGCGCGTATTCCCCGAAACCAACCGCTTGCTGGTTGAGGGCATTAACCGCGTAACCAAGCACACCAAGGCCGGTCAGTCGCAGCGCGGCACCAAGACCGGTGGCATCGAGGTCGTAGAAGCTTCGATCCACATCTCCAACGTGGCTCTGGTTGACCCGTCCACCAAGAAGCCCACCCGCGTCGGTTTCCGCACCGAGACCGTTGAGCGCGATGGCGTGAAGCGCGAAGTGCGTGTCCGCGTGGCCAAGAGCTCCGGGAAGGACATCTAATGACTGAGACTCTCGAGACTCCGGCAACGAAGATCGTTCCTCGTCTGAAGACAAAGTACGCCGATTCCATCAAGAGCACGCTCGTTGAGGAATTCAAGTACACCAACGTCAACCAGGTTCCCCGCCTGGTGAAGGTCGTTGTGAACATGGGTGTTGGAGATGCCGCTAAGGACTCCAAGCTGATCGACGGCGCTGTCCGCGATCTGACCCTGATCACCGGCCAGAAGCCGCAGGTAACCAAGGCCCGCAAGTCGATCGCACAGTTCAAGCTGCGCGAAGGCATGCCCATCGGCGCACACGCAACTCTGCGTGGAGACCGCATGTGGGAATTCCTGGATCGTCTGGTCACGCTGGCTCTGCCCCGTATCCGCGACTTCCGCGGCCTCAGTGGCAAGCAGTTCGACGGCAACGGCAACTACACCTTCGGTCTGACCGAGCAGGTTATGTTCCACGAAATCGACCAGGATTCCATCGACCGCGTACGCGGCATGGACATCACGGTTGTAACCACCGCCAAGACCAACGACGAAGGCCGCGCGCTGCTCAAGGCGCTTGGTTTCCCGTTCAAGGCCGAAGACTAATCTAACTACGTAACAGGTCCTTCGCTGAAGCACTGCCGTATGTGCAGAGGCCGAAGCGAGGAAACCGTTATGAGGAAGGGCAAGAGCCCAAATGACAATGACTGATCCGGTCGCAGACATGCTTACGCGTCTGCGCAATGCAAACTCGGCCTACCACGATTCCGTGTCCATGCCGTACAGCAAGCTCAAGGCACGCGTTGCCGACATCCTGAAGGCTGAAGGTTACATCGCCTCCTGGAAAGAAGAAGACGCAGAGGTTGGCAAGAAGCTGACCCTCGACCTTAAGTTCGGACCGAACCGCGAGCGTTCAATCGCTGGCGTTCGCCGTATTTCCAAGCCGGGCCTGCGTGTTTACGCAAAGTCCACCAACCTCCCGCACGTGCTCGGTGGCCTGGGTGTCGCAATCCTGTCCACCTCTTCCGGCCTCTTGACTGATAAGCAAGCCGGCAAGAAGGGCGTGGGCGGCGAAGTCCTCGCCTACGTCTGGTAACGGGAAAGGAAGAGAATAATGTCACGTATTGGACGTCTCCCCATCACCGTTCCTGCCGGCGTTGAGGTCAAGGTTGACGGCTCTGTCGTCAGCGTCAAGGGCACCAAAGGCGAGCTGAACCACACTGTGGCCAGCCCGATCGAGGTTTCCCTGGAAGCAGAGACCCTGACTGTCGCCCGCCCGAACGACGAGCGCGCCTCCCGTTCACTCCACGGCCTGACCCGCACCCTGATCTCCAACATGATCGAGGGCGTTACCAAGGGCTACGAGAAGAAGCTTGAAATCGTTGGTACTGGTTACCGCGTTCAGGCCAAGGGATCTGACCTTGAGTTCGCTCTCGGCTACAGCCACCCGGTAAATGTCACCGCACCGGACGGCATCACCTTTGCAGTTGAGACCCCGACCAAGCTCTCTGTTTCAGGTATCAACAAGCAGCAGGTCGGCGAGGTTGCTGCCAACATTCGCAAGCTGCGGAAGCCGGACCCCTACAAGGGCAAGGGCATCCGCTACGCAGGCGAAGTCATCCGCCGCAAGGTCGGAAAGGCTGGTAAGTAACCATGGCCATCTCAATTAACAAGAAGCGTACGAACAAGAGCAAGTCTGCTTCGCGCAGCCGCCGCCAGCTTCGTATCCGCAAGCGCATCTCCGGCACGGCTGTACGTCCTCGTCTGGTCGTCAACCGCTCCGCACGCCACGTATTCGTCCAGGTTGTCGATGACACCAAGGGCCTGACCGTAGCAAGCGCCTCCACACTGGAAGCCGACCTTCGTGCATTCGAAGGCGACAAGACTGCCAAGGCCAAGCGCGTTGGCGAGCTCGTTGCCGCTCGTGCCAAGGCTGCCGGTATCGAAGCAGTTGTCTTCGACCGCGGTGGTAACAAGTACCACGGCCGGATCGCCGCCGTCGCTGACGGTGCACGTGAAGGTGGGCTGTCACTGTGACGGAAGCAAACAAGGAAAAGGACACTGTGTCTGCAGATCAGAAGGCTACTGAAGCCGTAGCTGCTCCGGCCACTGAGACCACTGCGCCCGCAGCTGCTGCCGATGACCGCCGTGGTGGCGCTCGTCGTGGCGGCGAGCGTGGCGACCGTGCTCAGGGCGGTCGCGACGGCGGCCGTGGTGGCCGTGGTGGCCGCGATGGCGGCCGCGAAGCCGAGAAGAGCCAGTTCATTGAACGCGTTGTTACCATCAACCGCGTTTCCAAGGTGGTCAAGGGTGGTCGTCGCTTCAGCTTCACCGCTCTGGTCGTCGTTGGTGACGGTAACGGCATGGTCGGCGTGGGCTACGGCAAGGCTAAGGAAGTTCCCGCAGCAATCGCGAAGGGCGTTGAAGAGGCCAAGAAGTCCTTCTTCCGCGTTCCCCGCATTGGGAACACCATCCCGCACCGCGTTCAGGGTGAGGCCGCTGCAGGCGTCGTAATGCTGCGTCCGGCTTCCGCCGGTACCGGTGTTATCGCCGGTGGTCCGGTCCGCGCCATCTTGGAGTGCGTGGGCATCCACGACATCCTCTCCAAGTCGCTGGGTTCCTCCAACGCCATCAACATCGTTCACGCGACTGTTGCTGCGCTGAAGCAGCTCGAAGAGCCGGCAGCAGTGGCAGCACGCCGCGGCCTGCCGCTGGACGAGGTTGCTCCGCCGGCAATGGTGAAGGCAATCCTGAACCAGAAGGCGGGTGTCTAAGCCATGGCTAAGAACCTGATTCCCTCCGACGCTCAGTTGGAGATCACCCAGATCAAGGGCGTCATTGGCGCCAAGCAGAACCAGATTGCGACCCTTCGGTCCCTCGGCCTGAAGCGGATCGGACACACCGTTGTCCGCACCGCCGACGCCGTGACCGTGGGCATGCTCAACACGGTTCCGCACCTCGTGATTGTAGAGGAGGCGAAGTAATGGCCGAGAAGAAGACCGCCGAATCGGCACAGAGCGCGACTGCTGAGAAGCAGAACACGCTGAAGGTTCACCACCTGCGTCCCGCCCCGGGTGCCAAGACCGCCAAGACCCGAGTTGGTCGTGGTGAAGGTTCCAAGGGTAAGACCGCTGGTCGCGGTACCAAGGGTACAAAGGCCCGCTACCAGATCAAGGCTGGCTTTGCCGGCGGCCAGTTGCCGCTGCACATGCGCCTGCCGAAGCTGCGCGGCTTCAAGAACCCGTTCCGGGTTGAGTTCCAGGTTGTAAACCTGGACAAGCTCAATGAGCTGTTCCCGGAAGGTGGCACTGTCACCGTGGAGAACCTGGTCGAAAAGGGTGCCGTTCGCAAGAACCAGCCCGTCAAGGTGCTTGGCACCGGTGACATCACCGTCAAGGTTGACGTCACCGTCCACGCATTCTCGGCCAGCGCCGCAGAAAAGATTGCAGCAGCAGGCGGAAGCACCACCGCTCTCTAGTAGACGGTGGGCGAACGCCCGTTGTGAACTCCCGGTGTGCCAGGCCCCCAGGGCCTGGCACACCGGGAGTTTTTTCGCATCCGCCTGCCGACTATTTCGGCCCGTTCGCCGCAATCGCGGGTTCGCGGATTATTCGCATGGCCGATCCACCCGTTAGACTCGGTTGTTGGGATTATTGTCCCCCATCACACCACGCTTATAAACAACACAGGAGGACGCTTGCTTAGCGCATTTGGCCGGGCCTTTCGCACGCCTGATCTGCGACGCAAGTTGTTGTTCACGCTGGCAATCATCACAATCTTCCGCTTGGGTGCATTCATCCCCTCGCCTGGTGTGAACTACCAGAATGTCCAGCAATGCTTGCAGAACGGTCAGACCGCTGGCGGGCTTTATCAGCTCGTCAACCTGTTCAGCGGCGGTGCCTTGCTTCAGGTGTCCATCTTCGCGCTGGGCATCATGCCGTACATCACGGCCAGCATCATTGTGCAGCTGCTCCGGGTGGTCATTCCCCGGTTCCAGGAGCTGTACGAGGAGGGCGCCTCCGGGCAGTCCAAACTCACCCAGTACACGCGGTACCTCACCATTGCCCTGGGCCTGCTGAACGCCACGACGCTGGTGTCGCTGGCACGTTCAGGCCAGTTGCTTCCGGGCTGTGCCCTGCCGATCATTCCTGATGACAGCATCATCACCACGATCCTGCTGATCATCACGCTGACCGCCGGTACCGGGCTCATCATGTGGATGGGCGAACTCGTCACCGAAAAGGGTGTGGGCAACGGCATGTCGCTGCTCATCTTCACCTCCATCGCGGCAACGTTCCCCACGTCCTTGGGCGCCATCTGGAGCTCACAGGGCCCCGGTACGTTCTTTATGGTCCTTATCATCGGTCTGGTGACCGTTGCCCTGGTGGTCTTCGTCGAGCAATCCCAGCGCCGTGTCCCGGTGCAGTACGCCAAGCGGATGATCGGACGCCGGACCGTCGGCGGCACCAGCACCTACATCCCCATCAAGGTGAACATGGCAGGCGTGATCCCCGTGATCTTCGCATCGTCCATGCTCTACCTGCCGGGACTGATCTCACAGTTCAACCAGCCCAAAGCGGGCGAGGCTCTCGCGCCATGGGTTGAGTGGATCAACAACAACCTGACCCGAGGCGACCACCCGATCTATATGGCGCTGTACTTCGCCATGATCGTGTTCTTCACCTACTTCTACGTCGCGATCACCTTCAACCCTGAAGAGGTCTCCGACAACATGAAGAAGTACGGCGGTTTCATCCCGGGTATCCGTGCCGGAAAACCGACCGCGGATTACCTGCAGTACGTGCTCTCCCGGATCACGCTGCCCGGCGCCATGTACTTGGGCTTCGTGGCGCTGATTCCGCTGGTGGCATTGGTACTGATCAACGCAAACCAGAACTTCCCGTTCGGTGGCACCTCGATCCTGATCATGGTGGGCGTTGGCCTTGAAACCGTCAAGCAAATAGATGCGCAGCTACAGCAACGTCACTACGAAGGGCTTTTGCGATGACGAAAATGTTGATTATTGGACCCCCCGGTTCCGGAAAAGGAACACAAGCGGAACGCATTTCCGAGCGCCTCGGCGTCGTGGCGATCTCCACCGGTGATATCTTCCGCGCCAACGTGAAAGGCGAAACTCCTCTTGGCATCGAAGCCAAGAAGTACATGGACGCCGGGGACTTCGTTCCGGACAGCGTCACCAACAAAATGGTCCGTGACCGCCTCAGCGAGTCCGACGTCGAAAACGGCTTCCTCCTGGACGGCTACCCGCGCACCACGGCGCAGGTGGACTACCTGGACGGTATCCTCGCGAACAGCGAAGAAAAGCTCGACGTCGTCCTGCAGCTCACAGCCGATGACGAGGAACTCGTCTCCCGCCTGCTGGGCCGGGCCAAGGAAACCGGCCGGAGCGACGACAACGAAGCCGTTATCCGCCACCGCCTGGACCTGTACCACGAGCAGACCGAAGCCGTTGTGGCCAAGTATGCCGAACGCGGCATCCTGACCCAGGTTGACGGCATCGGCGGCATCGACGAGGTCACCGACCGCGTCATGCAGGCGATCAAGGCAGCGCAGGCCGCCTAAGCCAGGCATACCAGCTTTTCGAGGCTCCTCCCGGCATCCGGGAGGGGCCTCAGCCATTGAGAGGACACACCATGGCCTTCGGCCAGCCCCGTATCGAATACAAGACCAACGCCCAGATGCGCATCATGCACGACGCCGGGCTGGTGCTGAGCCGCGCGCTCGACGCCGCCGTGGCGGCCGCCGCTCCCGGCGTCACCACCAAGCAACTGGACGACGTCTTCGCCGCGGTGCTGAACGAGGCCGGCGCCAAGTCGAACTTCCTTGGCTACCACGGTTTCCCCGCCACCATCTGCACCTCCGTGAACGAGGAAGTGGTGCACGGCATCCCCGGTGGCAAAGTCCTCAACGACGGCGACATCATCTCGATCGACGGCGGCGCAATTGTTGACGGCTGGCACTCCGACTCTGCTCGCACCGTCATTGTGGGCAAGGTTGACCCTGAGGACCAGCGGCTCTCCGACGTCACCCAGGCCGCTATGTGGCGTGGCATCGCTGCGCTGGCCAGCGGCAGCCACGTGGGCGACATCGGCGCAGCCATCGACGACTACGTCTCGTCCGTACCGGGCAAGCCGCTGGGCATCCTGGAGGACTATGTGGGCCACGGGATCGGGTCCGAGATGCACATGGCCCCGGATGTCCTGAACTACCGCACTAGCCACCGCGGCCCCAAGATCAAGCCCGGACTGTGCCTGGCCATCGAGCCCATGCTGGTCCGCGGCAGCATCGACACCGCCGTGCTGGCGGACGACTGGACCGTGGTGACCACCGACGGCAAGCGCTCGTGCCAATGGGAGCACTCGGTTGCCGTCCACGAGAAGGGGATCTGGGTACTTTCGGCCCCCGACGGCGGAGCGGAGCACCTGGTGCCCCTCGGCGTCGTGCCTGTCCCGATCCCGTAGGGTTCGCCACGCAGATGCCCTGCCGACGCAGGTTTCGACAGGCTCAACCACCGGACGGACCGGTGATTAGCCTGTCGAAATCCGGGATGGAGCGTTAAGCCTTCAGTTTCGGCTTGACGTCCTTGGTGTATATGCCTTCGAGCGTCGCCTTCAGCTCGGTCAGAGTGGCCTTCACGTCGCCTTCCTGGGTGAGGATCTTGGCTGCAGCTTTGGCCATCTCCTGGTCGGCGCCGGGCAGGAACGCACGGGCGTTGTCCTGGACCTTGGTCACGGCCAGCTGGTCCATGGCGATCTTGATCTGCGGCGTCTTGGCCAGCACTGCTGTCATATCGGCGGAGGTCCGCGTGGGCATGTAGCCGGTCGCGGCCGAGAACGCCGCGGTGTTCTCGGGTTCGGTCATGAACTGCAGGAACATGGCGGCCGCAAGCTGCTCTTCCTTGCTGACACCGCTGGGGATGCCCAGGCCGGCGCCGCCTGTGGGGCACACGCCTGAGGTGACTTTGGAGCCGCCGGGCAGGAAGCCGACGCCCACGTTGAACTTGGCGGACTTCAGGATGCCGATCAGTGACCCCGTGGAAGACAACGTGGCCGAGGCGAGGCCCGCGGCAAAGTCGTCTGCTGATTCCTTGGAAGAAACGCCAGCCCAGGCATCCTTGTATACGGAATCCTGGGCCGCCTGCAGTGCCGCCACGGACTCGGCCGAATCACAGGTGATGTCCCAGTCCTTGGACCAGCCGCCGCCTTCGCCCCACAGGTTGTTCTGCAGGGTCCAGCCCGCGTAGCCGGCCAGTGCGGGGTGCATAAAGGCGTACTGGACTCCTGTTGCGGCCTTGAGTTTGGGGGCCCAGCCGGCGAATTCCTGCCACGTGGTGGGTGCCCGGTCCGGCAGGCCTGCGGCAGCGAAGTGGTCCTTGTTGTAGTAGAACAGGGGCGTGGACCGGCCGTAGGGGAGTGCCCACTGCTTTCCGTCGTACTTGTAGTCGTCCACCAGCGAGGTGCGGAAGTCGTCCAGCTTGACGTCCAACTGCTTGACCAGGGAATCGAGCGGGATGATGCTCTCGTTCAAGTAGTAGCGGAACCACCACACGTCAGAGAGGACCACCAGGGACGGCAGGCCGGACTTGGCGGCCTGGGCTGTCTGGAACTTCTGGGCGATTTCCTCGTAGTTCGCGCCGGCCGTCACCAGGTTGACCTTGATGTCCGGGTACTTGGCGTGGAACTTCTCGATGATGCTCTTTTCCACGTCCTGGGACTTGCCCGGGTGGTTGGACCAGAAGTCGATGGATGCCGCCGGCTTGACGCCGCTGAAGTCGATGTCGGCAACGGTTGTGGCCGCGGCTCCGGGTGTTGTTGACGGGCCGCCGCAGGCGGACAACGCTGCGGCGCCTGCCCCGGCGCCCGCCAGGGTGAGGAAGAACCGGCGATCAAGGGTAAAGGACATGATGTTGCCTTTCGTTGTGTGCCTCGGTAGTGCTGGATGCGCTAGATAGATGGATTAGATAGCTGCCGGAAATGCCCGGAGGGAATGCCCGACGGCGGTGCACGCCGGAGGTTAGCCCGTCACGCTGCCCTGGGTCAGGCCGGCGACGATATAGCGCTGGAGCATGGCGAAGATGACCAGGATGGGGACAATCACAAGGACGGCGCCGGCCATCATGATTCCCCAGCCTGCGCCGTTGCTCTCGGAGTTCTGCAGCAGGGTCAGGCCAACAGGCAGGGTCATGCTCTCGGGCTTGTCCGTGATGATCAGCGGCCAGATGTACTCGTTCCATTCGCTGACCACGGTGACCAGGGCAACCGTTGCAATGGACGGAACGGATACCGGAACCACGATCTGCCACAGCCGCCGCCAGTGGCCGGCGCCGTCGATCTCTGCGGATTCCAGGATGGAACCGGGCAGGGTGAGAAAATGCTGGCGCAGCAGGAACGTGCCGAACGCAGTGCCCAGGCCGGGCAGGATGATGCCCCACAGGGTGTTCTTCCCGCCCATTCCGGCGATCAGGATGTAGTTCGGCAGGATGGACACTTGTGCGGGAACCATCAGGGCCACCAGGATCAGGACGAAGATGAGGTTCTTGAAGGGAAAGCGCACAAACACCAGGGCGTAGGCGGTCAGCAGTGCAAGGATCACTTTGATACCGCCGCCCACCACAGTGACGATGGTGCTGTTGAGGAAGAACTGCCCGAACGGGACCGTGGTCATGGCAACCCGATAGTTCTCCGGGTCCAGAGCTGCCGGAAGTACCTTCAGGTCCAGGGTGACGATTTCGCCGGGCTGTTTGAAGGAGCTCAGCACCATCCAGAGCAGCGGGAGGAAGACCACCAGGACGGCGACGGCCAGCGGCGCATACCCGGCAGCGACTGTCCTGACCAGGTTGGCGCGGGAGAACGGCCGCTCGTGGGGAGGGGCGGCGTCGGACGTTAAAGGGTCCGGAATGACGGCGGCGGGAGCGCTCACGAGTAGTGCACCTTCTTTTCGATGAACCGCAGCTGCAGCACTGTGATGACCAGGAGGATGACAAAGAGGACCACCGAGATGGCGGCGGAATAGCCAGCGCGGTTGTAGGCGCCGAACGCTTGGAGGTACGCCTCGTAGATGAGGGTGCTGGTGCCGCTGCCCAGGGGCGTCATGATCCGGATGAGGTCGAACGCCTGGAGCGAGCTGAGCATGGTGGTGATCAGCAGGAAGAACGTGGTGGGCGAGAGCAGCGGCAGGGACATGCTGACGAAGCGGCGGAAACTGCTGGCGCCATCCAGGGACGCAGCCTCCATCACGTCCTGCGGCAGGGACTGCAGCCCGGCCAGGAACACCACCGCGCAGTAGCCCAGGTTTTTCCAGACGTACACAATGATGACCATCACCAGCGAGAGGTCCGGATCGTTGATCCACTGCGGACTCTGCTGTCCGAAGCCCCGCAGGATCCAGGCCAGCACACCGTAGCCGGGATCAAAGATGAACAGCCATACCAACCCCACGCCAACCCCGGACAGCACATACGGCGCGAAGACGGCCGAACGGGCAAAGGTGGTGCCGCGGACCTTCGAGTTCAGGGCCAGCGCCACCAGCAGGCCCAGCACCATGGAGCCGCCCACGGTTGCGGCCGTAAACACGGCGGTGGTGCCAAGGACCCGGCCGGCATCCGCGCTGGTGAAGAACGTGACGTAGTTGTCCAGCCCGACAACAACGGCCGAAGCGGAGCCTAGCGTCCAGTTCAGCGTGGAGTAGTAGAGGTTGTTGAACAGCGGAACGTATGTAAACACCGCGATGAGCAGCAGGTTCGGCAGTGCCAGCGCCAGGAACACAAAGAAGTCCGCGCGTTTCCGGCGCGACCAGCGGTTGCGGTTCCGTGGCAGAGCGCCGCCCTGGTCCTTTGCCCTGCCGGTGGCCGCCTGCGTGGGGGGAATGCCCGGCTTGGCAGTGAGCTGTGGAGTCATGGATCTCAATCGGAAGGCCTGCGATGGCAGGGGCTGGAACGGATTTGAGATCACTCCATCACATCGCACATGCCGGCCCGGACCAGATGCGGCCTCCCAGCGGATTGTTGTCCCAGGCTTCGGGGCCCGTTCATGGAACGTTTGGTTTCCCCGGTGATCTGGGCCCTCCGCCTGGCGGTGAACGCAAGGCAGAATGGTGCCATGGGAGCAATCACGGATGTGCCGGGGATCAGGGTTGGCCATGAGCATAAGGCTGACGACGGGTGGCTGACCGGTGTCACGGTGGTGCTGCCGCCGCCGGGCACCGTCGGGTCGGTGGACGTCCGGGGCGGGGGCCCGGGTACGCACGAGACTGACGCCCTGGATCCCACCACGCTGGTGTCCACCGTGGACGCAGTTGTCCTCACCGGCGGCAGCGCGTACGGGCTGGTTTCCGCTCACGGGGCCCAGCGCTGGTGCGAGGAGAACGGCCGGGGCTTCGCCGTCATCGGGGGAGTGGTGCCGATCGTTCCCGCCGCCGCCATTTTCGACCTGGGCCGGGGAGGCGACTTCTCAGCGCGCCCGACGGCGGACATGGGCTACGCGGCGACCGTTACGGCCGCTGCCGAAAAGGACGGGCACGACGTCGGACGCGGCAGTGTGGGTGCAGGCACCGGAGCGATGATCGGACGCGGACAGTTCAAAGGGGGAGTGGGTACGGCTTCGGTCACGCTCGAGAACGGCGTGGTTGTGGGGGCGCTGGCCGTGGTGAACGCGCTGGGGTTTCCGATTGTCGACGGGCGGCAGGAGCCGCAGCCCTCCGCGCGCTCGGTCGTGCCTCCCCACGAGCTCCCTAACCTCGCAAGCTCGGCCAGGGAACCCGGCTCGCGTGGGCCCACCTTAGACGCGCCACCTGCGTTGAACACGACACTTGTAGTTGTTGCTACGAACGCTGTCTTGGACCCTGCTGAATGCAAGAGGACTGCCTCGGCTGCGCATGCTGGTCTGGCTCGGGCGCTGAACCCTTCGCACACCCTTGCCGACGGGGATACCGTCTTCTGCCTCGCCACTGGCGGCGTGGCGCTGGACCGGAGTACTGAAACTGTCCGGCAGGTGAGTCTCATTACCCTGCAGAGTGCGGCAGCCGACGTCGTACGCCTGGCGATCCTGGACGGGATTTCGGCGAGCTCAATTTCGCGATAGGGTGTGTGCTTTCATTTTTGGTTTGGACTTTCTACCCACTTACAGTAAAGTGGTTTGTTGGTTGTCTGCCCAGCTGTGCCCTGTTTGGGGCCGGAGGTGATAACCGATCCAACAAAAATGTTCGTGGTCATGTCCGGTGCAATCCGGCAGGGCTGCGGCAACAACAGTTAGCGGAGGGTATGGCCAAGAAGGACGGGGTCATTGAGATCGAAGGCGTTGTGACTGAGGCGCTGCCTAACGCGATGTTTCGCGTTGAGCTGACCAACAAGCACATCGTACTCGCGCATATCTCAGGCAAGATGCGCCAGCACTACATCAGGATTCTCCCTGAGGACCGGGTAGTGGTGGAACTGAGCCCTTATGACCTCACTCGGGGTCGTATCGTCTACCGCTACAAGTAAATTCTGGGCGCCTCAGCGTGAGCTGACGGCTGCTCCAGTTGACCAACTGCCACACGCAAAGGAACGCCATGAAGGTCAAGCCGAGCGTCAAGCAGATCTGCGAAAAGTGCAAAGTGATCCGCCGTAATGGCCGGGTCATGGTGATCTGCGAGAACCCGCGCCACAAGCAGCGCCAGGGCTAATTTCCCTCCCGAGGGAAATCCTGGGTTGCTAACCCACGCAAGTAAATAAAAGGCAGCACAAGCTGAACTGGGACGTATGAGCCCGGACAGCTAACCCCCGGTCGGAGGCTGGGGCCGCACAGAACGTGCGGGTGTACTGCCTACGACCTCCGGTTTATTCAAGGAGCACTGCCTCTATGGCTCGTCTCGCTGGCGTAGACATTCCCCGCGAAAAGCGGTTGGAAATTGCGCTTACTTACATCTACGGCGTGGGCAAGACCCGTGCACACGAAACCCTGGCTGCCACTGGCATCAGCGCTGACGTCCGCGTTAAGGACCTCACCGATGCTCAGCTGGTAGAACTTCGTGACTACATTGAAGGCAACTACAAGGTTGAGGGTGACCTTCGCCGCGAAGTAGCAGCTGATATCCGCCGCAAGGTTGAAATCGGCAGCTACGAAGGTATTCGCCACCGCAAGGGCCTGCCAGTGCGCGGACAGCGTACGAAGACGAACGCACGTACCCGTAAGGGTCCGAAGCGCACCGTTGCAGGCAAGAAGAAGGCTCGTTAAATCCCTCGGGATTGACTCGTCTTCCCCCAATAACTTTCTGTAGGAGAAAAAATGCCCCCGAAGACTCGTGGCGCGGTTCGCAAGCCGCGTAAGAAGGACAAAAAGAATATCGCGCTGGGCCAGGCGCACATCAAGAGCACTTTTAACAACACCATCGTGTCCATCACGGACCCGAACGGCGCTGTTATCTCTTGGGCTTCCTCAGGTGAGGTTGGCTTCAAGGGCTCACGCAAGTCCACCCCGTTCGCAGCCCAGATGGCTGCCGAAGCTGCTGCCAAGCGTGCGCAGGAGCACGGCATGCGCAAGGTTGACGTTTTCGTCAAGGGACCGGGTTCAGGACGCGAAACCGCAATCCGCTCGCTGCAGGCCGCTGGCCTGGAGGTTGGCTCCATCCAGGACGTCACCCCCGCAGCGCACAACGGCTGCCGTCCGCCGAAGCGCCGCCGCGTCTAAGGCTTTTCCAGCAGCTTGAGCTTGCCCGGACCGTCAACGGTCCGGGCAAGCCCAGCCGCGTTAAGTCTTCAGACCGAATTTCCACCACCTGTGTTGCGTCATATAGCGGATGCTCGCCGAAAGGAAACCTAAGTGCTCATTGCACAGCGCCCCACCCTCTCCGAAGAGGTAGTCTCCGATAACCGCTCGCGTTTCATCATTGAACCGCTGGAACCGGGCTTCGGCTACACCCTCGGAAACTCCCTCCGCCGTACCCTGCTCTCCTCCATCCCCGGTGCTGCTGTAACCAGCATCCGGATCGATGGCGTGCTGCACGAGTTCACCACGGTTCCGGGTGTCAAGGAAGATGTCACTGAGATCATCCTGAACATCAAGAGCCTGTCGGTTTCCTCCGAGCACGACGAGCCGGTTGTGGCTTACCTGCGCAAGCAGGGCCCCGGAGTCGTCACCGCCGCGGACATCGCTCCGCCGGCTGGCGTCGAATTCCACAACCCGGATCTGCACATTGCCACGCTGAACTCGAAGGGCAAGTTCGAACTCGAACTGACCATCGAGCGCGGCCGCGGCTACGTTTCGGCAGCTCAGAACAAGTCCGGCGACTCCGAGATCGGCCGTATCCCGGTCGACTCGATCTACTCGCCGGTCCTGAAGGTTACTTTCCGCGTGGAAGCAACCCGTGTTGAGCAGCGCACCGACTTCGACAAGCTCATTGTCGACGTCGAGACCAAGCAGGCCATCGCCCCGCGCGATGCTGTTGCTTCCGCAGGTACCACCTTGGTGGAACTCTTCGGTCTGGCCCGCGAGCTGAACACCGCAGCTGAAGGTATCGAGATTGGCCCGTCGCCGACGGATGCTGCCCTGGCAGCAGACATGGCACTGCCGATCGAGGATCTGGACCTCACCGTCCGTTCCTACAACTGCCTCAAGCGTGAGGGCATCCACACCGTGGGTGAACTCGTTGCACGCTCCGAGGCTGACCTCATGGACATCCGTAACTTCGGTGCGAAGTCCATTGACGAGGTCAAGGCAAAGCTGGTTGAACTGGGCCTGTCCCTCAAGGACTCGCCTCCCGGTTTTGACCTCGCAGCACGCGCCGCAGCAATTGAAGAGGACGACGCCGCTTTCGGCGACGACGAACTCTAACAAACAGATCTTGGCCGGCTGGCTGGATGCACCACGGTGTGCGCAGCCCACTGGCTTCCATATGAGGAGAAACTATTATGCCTACCCCCGCTAAGGGTCCGCGCCTCGGAGGCGGAGCGGCTCACGAGCGTCTTATGCTCGCGAACCTGTCCGCCGCACTGTTCGAGCACAAGCGGATCACCACCACGGTGACCAAGGCCAAGCGACTGAAGCCGTACGCCGAGCGCCTGGTGACTTTCGCCAAGCGTGGCGACCTGGCTTCCCGCCGCCGTGTACTCGGCCTGATCAGCAACAAGGGCATCGTCCACGAGCTGTTCACCGACATTGCACAGGCAGTGGAGAACCGCAACGGCGGCTACACCCGCATCACCAAGATCGGCAACCGTAAGGGCGACAACGCTCCCATGGCTGTCATCGAACTGGTTCTCGAGCCGGTTTCCGCCAAGCAGGCCGTTGTGGCTGAGGCTACCCAGGCTGCCGCCAAGGCTGCTCCGGTTGCTGAAGAAGCTCCGGTTGTTAAGACCGAAGCTGCCGAGACCGAAGCTGCTGAAGCCAAGTACGCCGGCTCCAAGCCTGCTACGGCTGACAACGTTGCCCCTGAGGGCTTCGAGGTCAAAGGCAACGAGGACTCCATGAAGTACCACGTTCCCGGCTCACGCTGGTACGACGCCACGACTGCTGAAGTCTGGTTCGACTCTGCAGAGTCCGCCGCAGCCGCAGGCTTCGCGCCTGCCGGTGGCGAAGCTGCACAGGCCGTCGAAGCTGAGTAATCAGGCTCTGACGCTCCAGTAGACTTATGTCTATGAACGACCAAAAACCTGCTGCCCCCGTTTTGGGGGGCGGCGGGTTTTTGCGTGTCCGGTTTGATTTATCGTACGACGGCGGCCCCTTCAACGGATGGGCAGTGCAGCCGGGATTGCGCACCGTCCAGGGCATCCTGGAAGAGGCGCTGGCGTTGCTGATCCGCCGGCCTATCCGGGTCACCGTGGCGGGACGTACCGACGCCGGCGTGCACGCCCGCGGCCAGGTGGTCCACCTGGACCTGACCGAGGCCGAGTGGCTGAAGCTGCCGCGCGGGCACGAACTGGATCCCGCCGTCGCATTCTTACGGCGGATTCGTGGCGCCCTCAGCAGGGGGCTGGGGGACCTGTCCGGGTCTATCGAGGTCCACCTGGTGTCCTTGGCGCCAGTGGGATTCGATGCACGGTTTTCCGCTCTGTGGCGGCGGTACAGCTATCGCATCGCGGATGGACCTGCCCTGTGGGATCCGCTCGAACGGTACTTCACGCTCTGGCACCAGAGCCCCCTGGATGTGGACCTGCTGAACGCCGGTGCCTCGCAGCTGCTGGGGCTGCAAAACTTCCTGTCCTACTGCAAGCCGCGGGAGGGTGCCACCACCGTCCGTGAGCTGCAGCGCTTCGAGTTTCACCGCGGTGAGGACGGCGTCATTGTTGCCACCGTCCAGGCCGACGCGTTCTGCCACAACATGGTGCGGTCCCTGGTTGGCTCGGCCCTGTTCGTGGGCGAGGGCATCGAGGAGCCGGGTTGGCTGCATGAGAGGTTGCTGGCCAAGAAACGGGACGCCAAGTCCGTCCTGGCCGCGCCTCACCCGCTGGTCCTTGAAGAAGTGGCCTACCCGTCCGACGACGAGATGCTGGCCCGCGCCGAGCTCACGAGGGCAGTCCGCAAGCACTAGGTCCGGTGGTTGAGTTTCGACCCAAGCTGGCACAAGGCCACCTGCGTATGGGGACCGAGCTTCCTGAAGTAGAGGCCAACACCCCGGGGCGAGGGACGTCGAACCATCCGGTGTCTCCAACCTTTCCTGACGGCCCCCATTCCGTCCTTAATGAATTGATGCAGCAGAATATCTAGGGCTGAGGTAGTCAACCCTTCGAATCCTATTGTGCTGCGATGTCATGGTAATTGACTTTCCAAAACTAATCTCTAGAAGGCGTGTTATCTGCCGTTCATACTTGTACCGTGTAGAGAGTTGGAGTGGACGAGGGGATTAGCGCTGGGCTGATGGGGGCCTCGTCCACCTGGCAACAGGGATAGACATGGAAGATCTTGGAGTAGCAGTAGTCATTGAAGACGACGCCGACGTACGGAACCTCCTCGAGGGGATCCTGAGTCAGGCGGGCTTTGAGGTCCATACTGCCGCCGAGGGGCGCGCGGGCGTAGAGGTAGTACGACATAACAGGGCCCAGGTGGTCACGCTGGACATCGGCCTTCCGGACATCGACGGCTTCGAGGTCCTGCGGCGGATCCGGAATTTCAGCGATGCCTACGTGGTCATGCTGACCGGACGGAGCGAGGAACCGGATCTGCTCTCGGCACTCAACGCCGGGGCGGATGACTATATCGCCAAGCCGTTCCGGCCGCGCGAACTCCGGGCCAGGGTGGCCGCCATGATGCGCAGGCCGCGCCATGAGGTCACCAGTCCACCCCAGGCTGCTTCATGGGCTTCAACTCCGGCCGCGCCGGTCACCTTCACCCACACGGGTGTTATCGAGCACAACGGGCTCATTCTCAACTACCGGACCCGCACGGTGGTTATTGGTGAGGTGGACCTCGGGCTCACACGCAGCGAGTTCGACCTCCTGCACACTTTGCTCCGCGGCGAGGGGGCAGTATGCACGCGGTCCGATCTGGTGCGCGCGGTGCGGGGTGACCTCTATGAGGCCGATGCCTATATCAGCGAGGCTGACGAGCGGGCCGTGGAAGTCCACGTGGGTAACCTGCGCCGCAAGCTGCGGGAGGATCCGCATTCACCACGCTGGCTGCAGACCGTGCGGGGAGTGGGCTACCGGCTGGCACCGAACAGGACCGACCTGCCGGGCTGGCCGGGGGACATCCATTGAAATGGCTAGCCGTTTCTCAGGATGTAGTTCGCCTGGAGCTCTGTGACTGTACGCACGCCGTGGTCGGCCACGGTTGCCAGCAGTGCTTGGCCCTGGACGAAGTCGCTGCGGCGGACGGCGTCCTCCAGAGCTTGGGCCAGAACTGACAACCGGATCCCGCCCACCATGGCTGAGGCGATCCGCAGGCTGATGACGGCATCCAAAGCTCCGGGGCGGTCCTCGGTGTGTACCGCTGCGGCCAGACGGCCGAAGCGCTGGTCCCACAAAGACGCGTAATCGCGGGCGAATCCAAGGGCAAGTTCGGGGCCGTCCAGCTCTTCTTCCAGCTCCGCCAGGATGTCCGGTTCGACCCAGCGAGTTTGATCATCGCCTGTCGTTGGCAGGCCAGTTCCCACGTCCGCAGCAGCCCCTGCGGCCGACGGCTCGGCAGGGACACCCCCGCTGCTGGAGGTGAGTGGTGGACTATCCATCTTTCAAGGCTACTTCCTGTAGTAACGTGGGAGCCCATTTTCAGCTGATCCTGTGGAAACCTTGAGTCATCCTTGACTGGTGGTATCCGGCGTCATTGACCGCTGAATGTGACAACCGTGTTGATAACCGCTGGCCCCAGAATGGCAATGAAGAGCACGGGAAAGATAAAGAAAAGTAGGGGAAAGAGAATCATCACGGGGAGTTTCATGGCCTTTTCCTCGGCCCGCTGGCGGCGTTTTACCCGCATGACTTTGGCCTGGATGCGCAGGACGCGGCTGATGGCGATGCCGTATGCATCGGCCTGGACCACCGCCTGGACAAAGCTTCGCAGCTCGGGGATGCTGGTCCGCTCAGCCAGCGCCTGGTACGACTCACGCCGGCTGCGGCCCACCTGCATGTCCTGCAGGGTGCGGACCAGCTCGTCGGCCAGCGGGCCTTTGCCGTTTTCACCGGCCCGGGCCATCGCCCCTTCGAAGCCGAGGCCCGCCTCCACCGAGATCAGCATCTGGTCCAGGGTGTTGGCCAGTTCCAGCTGCATGGCCTTCTGCCGCTCCAGGCCTTTGCTGTAGAGCATCAAGTCCGGGATGAAATAGCCGAGGAAGAGCAGGAACAGGCCCGCGAGTTTCAGCATGGGCTGAGGGCTGCTCGTGCTGATCAGGACAAACAGCGAGGCTCCCACAAGACCCAGCGCAGGCTTGGCCATAAGGATTCGGCTCAGCGGCCAGCCATTGGGCCGCCCGGCCAGCGCCAGCAGTCTGTCCAGTTTGCGGACGTAGACCGGGGGCGTCAGGCGGTGCCCGATGCCGTCCAACAAACCTGTGGATTTCTTCTCAGGCGCCTCGGCAGACCGTCGGCCCCGGTTCAGGATAGCCACCGTGGCAGTCCGTGCCTTCCGGTCCACGGAGAGGACAGCCCAGGCCAGGTAGCCGATGGGCACGGAGACCAGCAGGAGCGAGGAAATTATCAGTGGACTCATCGTCGCCTCAGAACTTCAGATCGATGATTTTGCGCATCCACAGGCTGCCGATCGTCATCAGGACCACCGAAGCCCCGATCATGCCCCACCCCAGTGGATGGGTGAACATCGAGTTCATGTAACCGGGGTTTACCGTCATCAGCATCAGCACGATGCCGATGGGCATGGCGATGAGGATGTACGCGGAGAATTTGCCCTCCGCGGCAAGGGACTTGATATGGCCCTTGATCTCGCTGCGCTCGCGGATGGTCTCGTTCACCTGGTCCAGGACTTCCGCCAGATTTCCGCCTACTTCGCGGTTGATCTGGATTGCCTGGGCGATCCAGACGAAGTCCTCGTTCTGCATCCGCTCGGACGTGTCAGTCAGGGAATCCAGCAGGTCGCGGCCCAGGCTTGTCTCGGTGATGACGCGGCGCATCTCCTCGGAGGTGGGGCTCTGCGACTCGGCCGCCGCAGCGTCGACGGCACGAAGAATACTGTGCCCCGCGCGCAGGCCTCCGGAGAGGAGCTGAAGCGTATCGCCCAGCTGCTGATCGAACTTGGCCCGCCGTTTGCCGGCCAGGAACCCCAGCAGGACGTGCCCTACGACGGGGGCGAGGATGACCAACAGGAGAGAGACAAAGAATACGCCGATCACCAGCCCCACGAGAGCGCCCACAATGGCGCCGGCAAAAACCAGCACCATGAACTCAGCCTGGCTCATCCGGACCCCTGCAGTTTCGAGTGCGTCGCGGTTATAGAGCCGAACGTTCCTGGTTGCCAGGAACCTGTCCAGGGCTCCCACGGTGGCGCTTGTCAGCCGGGTAAGGCCCGACGCCGGCTCCGCCTCATACGGCCGGCGCCGGTCCAGCGCGATGTCGGGGGTTCGCGGCAGCACCAGCGCCATGCCCACCATGATAGGGGCGAGGAAGAGGAGTGCGGCTCCCAGAAAAATCAGCATCGCAGCCTAGCCTTTACCGTCGCCCGTGGTGGCGGCGCCCGCCGGAGTGGCGAACACTGCAGGTGAAACGTGGATCCCCAGGTCCTCGAAACGGTCGATGAACCGGGGCCGGATTCCTGTGGCCACCGGTCTGCCAAGGAAGCGCCCGTGGGCGTCCACGCCGGCAGAGTAATCGAAAACAAAGGCATCCTGGAGAGTCACAATGTCGCCTTCCATGCCCTGGACTTCGGTCACATGGGTGATGCGCCGGGACCCGTCGCGCAGGCGCGAGATCTGGACAATGAGGTTGACGGCAGAGGCGATCTGTTCCCGGATGGCCCGTAACGGTAGGTCCATGCCGGCCATGAGCACCAGGGTCTCCAGGCGGGCCACGGCGTCGCGCGGTGAGTTGGAGTGCACCGTCGAGAGCGAGCCGTCGTGCCCGGTGTTCATGGCCTGGAGCATGTCCAGCGATTCACCGCCGCGGACCTCACCCACCACGATGCGGTCCGGGCGCATACGCAGCGAGTTCCGGAGCAGTTCGCGGATGGTCACCTCACCTTTGCCCTCGGTGTTGGGCGGGCGGCTCTCTAGCCGGACCACGTGGTCCTGCTGGATCTGGAGTTCCACAGCATCCTCGATGGTCACGATCCGTTCGTTGGCCGGCAGGAAAGAAGACAGGACGTTCAGCAGCGTGGTTTTCCCGGTACCGGTTCCGCCGGACACGATGATGTTGAGTTTGGCTTTGACGCATGCGTTGAGCAGTTCCGCCATTTCCGGCGTCAGTGTGCCGAAATCGATGAGGTTACGGACGGTGAGAGGCACCTTGCTGAACTTACGAATGGTCAGCGATGATCCGCCAACGGCCAGGGGCGGGATCACGGCGTTGACACGCGAGCCGTCTTCCAGCCGGGCATCCACGAGGGGCGAGGACTCGTCGATGCGGCGGCCCACTTTAGACACGATGCGTTCGATGACCTTGCGCAGGTGCTCCTCGGAGCTGAACCGGGAATCCGCCAAGGTGAGGTGGCCTTTGCGCTCCACGTAGATCTGGTCCATGCGGTTGACCATGATTTCGGTGACCGCAGGATCATCCAGCAACCGCTGCAGCGGGCCGTAGCCCAGGACATCATCGGCCACGTCCTGGACCAGGCGCGTGCGTTCGTCGGGGGAGAGCGGCACCTGTTCGGCGTCGATGATCCGGGTGAGTTGGTCCTTGGCCGACGACTTCAGCTCCTGTTCCGTGATGGCTGAGTCGCTGAACCGGGCGCCGAGGTGCTCAAAAAGGGCGGTGGCAGCTCTCTCTTTGAGGGCGGCAAAAGCGTCCACCGGTTGTTGGGGTTTCACTCTCACCTCTTCCGGATGACCGGCGACGACGACGACGGCGGCAGGCGGTGCCGCCGTCGTCGTACGTTTTTCCGAACTCTCGTCAAACCACTTCACCCGCTGGGCGGAAAAGTCCGGACGCGGCAGTTCCAGGGTGGGAGACGAGGCCCTGACGGGAACCGCGTGTTGTCCGGTCTGGGTTTTCGCCTCGGCAGCGCTGATGCGCTCTGAAAGTTTCATCTAGACCACTACCCTTCGGTGCAGTTTGCGCTGGGACTTTGCCCGCCACGCGGGGTTGAACCGTTCCACGAGCTGGTGGAGCCCTTTGGTCGCAGGGTCTTTGACTTGCTCCTGGAGTACGGGGATACCCCGGTTCGTGGAAAGGGCCACCGCGCGGGACCGCGGGATGCTGACGTCAACGGGCGCGCCCATTGTCGATTCCAGGTCCTGGACCGTGAGGCCATTCTTGGCGTCCGCCATGTTCAGCACCACGTGCCGGGTCTCGGGAAGGATGTCCAGCCGGCGCAGGATATCCAGCCCGGCCCGCAGGCCACGCACGCTGGGGATGTCCATGCCGCTGACCCAGACCACATCGGTGCATTTTTCCATCGCCGCGAGCCCTATTTCCGGCAGCCCTGGCGCGGTGTCCACCACAACGTATTGGAATTGCTCGGACAGCTGTTCGAGCAGCCGGCTGATCTGGTCGGGTGTGATCTCGTCCGCGTCGATCGGTGTGGTCGGAGCACAGAGGGCGTAGATGCTGCCCGGGTGGACGGTCAGGAAGGCCTTGAGCACCAGGGAGTCCTGGCTGGCCGCGTGTGAGACCGCGTCCGTGACTGTGTGTTCGGGATCGAGGTAGAGGCCCGACGCGACGTCACCGAACTGGAGGTCCAGGTCCACGATGACGACGCTCATGGGCGCCACTTTGCCCAGCCCGATGGCGATGTTGGTGGCAATGGTGGTCTTGCCCACGCCCCCTTTGGGCGAGAAAACGCCGATGACCAGGCCCTTGCCGGATTCCGTTGCCTGCTGGGGCACCAGTGTACGGTGCCGGCTGGCGAACGACTGGCCGGCGCGTTCCAGGAACACACGGATCTGCGCCGCATCGGAGTCAGGGGGAACGATGTCCCGGATGCCTGCACGCATGGCATGAAGCAGGAAATTGGGATCGGGGTCCTGGTCGGCGGCCAGGATGACACTGAGATCCGGGAAACTGACGTTCAGTACCGTGGCGAGCCGGAGGGCATCGTCGACTGGCACTTCCGGTCCGAGGACCAGCACCTCGGGCTGCTCCTGGTTCAGGTGCGCGAACAGTTCATGAGGGTCCGATGGCAGCAGGCTGGTGGCGAACGTCTGCACGCCGCCCTGGAGGCCGCCGGCAACGGCCTGGCGGAGACGGGCGTCGAAGTCCACGTCAGGGGTGATGAGGACGAAGCGGCTCATTTGTAGACGTCCGGCCGGATCATGATGCGCGGTCCGCTGTCCTGTGCGTCGAGGGGCTCCCTGCTGAGCCAGATGGACGCGTACTCTGCGCCGAAGACGATTTTGCCGGCGTTGATGTCGTCCACCGCGACCGTGACCATCAGCGATCCGGTGGGAAGGTTCACGTCACGCGGGTCCGGTGCAGGTTCCGCGCTCGGCGACGGTGCTGGTTTTGCGGCTGCGCCTTCGGGCGCCCGCTGGACGGCGGTCACCAGCGCTTTGTGGATGGACAGCTGGACGGTTTCCTTGTCCGAATTTGCTTCTATGCCGCCGGTGGGCATGGAGATGAAGATCCCAACGTGGTCGCCTGGCGCTACGCGTCCACCGACGACGCGCTGCGGCTCCAGTTGGAAGGAGATTTCCTGTAGCCCCGCGGGCACTGGCACGGAGCCCGAGGACTTCAGTTCGTCTGGGGAGACGAGGCGTTCGGCCAGCAGTTGCTCGCCGGGGACAAGATCTGTGGCGGTGACCTTCGCGCCTGAGCCGTCCAGCGTGTTCAGAGCGGTCTTGGCAACGGCGGTCCCCGGTAGTTGCTGTAGCGCCACGGCTGCCTTCAACGTCTCTGCCGAAGAGCCGGCCGGCACGGCCTTAATGACCACCAGGACGCCAACCGGATTCAGGTCACGGACTGCCCGCTGGTCGGCGCCCTGTGCATAGGACACAACGATGACCGCCCCAACGATGGCCAGCAGGACTGCCACCACTCCTGCCAACAAGCGTGACTTCACTGAGTGCTCCTGTAGTTTCGGTTCTTGCTAGGGGGTGAGACGGACAACGGCTGTGCCGTAGTCGGGGGTGTTGCCGAGTTCGAAAGCTTGGGCCAGGGAAACGAACTTTACGAAGTAGCCCCTAATGGACTTGTTCGGTATGGTCCCTCCAGTGGTCCAGCTGATGCTCGGAAAGCGGTAGGCCGTGATGTGAAAGGCAGCGAAACCCTTGACGTAGTACTTGCCACTTGATCCGGTCCCTGTTGCGAGGTCGTAGAGGGGCAAAAGCACCGTCTGATCGTTCATTTGGCTGAAGTCTGCCGCCGTGCAAAGGGGAGGCGCGGGGGCTCCTGTGCTGCTGGAGAACCATATTCCGGTATTCGTTGATGCCCCGGCCGTGAGGGTCAGGCCGCACTTTGTGGCGCCTGGAGTCTCGATCCACCCGAAGCCGCCGGGAATCCCACCGCAATCATTTACGGCCTGTTGCAGCACCTGTACGGCGCCCGAGGGGGAACCGGCTGTCAGGTCCAGCTTGCAGTAGGCAATCGCCAGCGGCAGGATGACCGGTCCTTTGGAGGGTGTACCCCATTGCGCCGATGAACTGGCGGTGACTTCCGCAGTATTCATGCCAAGAACCCGGGCGAAGAACAGGGACACTTCATTGGGGGAGTGGCCAGCCTCCTGCGCGCCAGCGGTAACAGTTACGGTGTGTCCGGTCTTGTTGAGCACTGTGGACTGGATGTGGCTGAGACCATCGGTGGCGTTGCCGTTGGTGAGACCTGCCGCCAGGGATGAAGTAGTGGAGCAGTCCGCACTGGTCGGGTCGCGGCTGCATCTTTGGGCTATGGCCAGCGCGGCGGCGTCGGCTCCGTTGCGGACCTGGGTTTTTTCGGCGTACAGCATGCCCACGTCCACAGCCATGGCTCCGAATCCCAGGAGCACCACGAGCATCAGGGCCACGATCACACTGACGGCGCCGCGCTCGCCGTCGTCCGTTGGCGTCGATGGGGTCAGCCGCCGCATAGCATGGCTCCTTTGCCTGTCATGGGAAACGGGCCGGCTATGCCTGTCATGGTGGACAGGTTGTAGGTGATGGTGATGGTCATCCGGTTGCCCGGTGCGCAGACGGCGGTGCCTGTATCGAGGTTCTTGAAAGCGATGTCTGTGTCCGCCAGCCCCGGTTTCAGCGAAAGTGCCGTGTTCTTGGCTGCTGTTTTGGCAGTTGCCTGGATGTTGGAGATTGCCATGACCCGGACCCCTTCACGGGCGGCGGCGGAGAGTGTGGCCTGGGCGTTGTAGGCCCGGCTGAACTCCATGATGCCCAGGAGCAGCATGACCAGGAGGGGCGCCACGATCGCAAACTCGACCGCGACGGCTCCACGCTCGGATGCCCTGGACATGGTGGTGCCTTTCGCTGGTCGGCTCGACAAGAGAAAGGGCGGCGGAAGAAATCTGCTGCCGCCGCCCTTATCCGAAACAGAAGCTACTTGGAGCAACTACCCGGCACAGCTGCCGTACCACCTGAAGCCGCAACCGTACCGGTCCACGCCCCGCCCTTGACGCTGCAAGCAGTGCTGTTGAACATTTCGGTGAGGGTGGTTCCAAGAAGCGTGACGGCGATGATGATGGCGACGGCGATAAGTGCGACCATAATGCCGTATTCGACGGCAGTAGCGCCCTTTTCTTCACTACGAAGGCGGATCATAAGGTTGGTGTGGAGAGAAAGCATTTGGACTCCTGAGCGAGTTCGGGTGGCTGGTCCTGCACCAGCTCAAGCACGAAACTAGCAACGCTTGATGCGATGTTGATGGGAACTTGCAGCATCCTGCGCGAAGACTTCCTGGGCTGCGCGTTTCCTGCGGGTTCCCTACCCGAATCCTGTGCTGACCATGCGAAAAAGTGTTTAGCCACGCACACAAACGGACCCCCTCGGTTCTGGGTTCCGAGGGGGTCCGGCTTTTGGGGCGCCTAATGGCGCGGTGGGACGTTTAGGGGAGTCCGAGTGCCGTCTTGAGCGTGGTGGTCAGGCCAAGGTAGTGGAGGTTCAACGCTTGGCCGAACGCGGTTACTCCCAGAACTATGGCTAGCGCCAAGAATGAGAGCAGGATTCCATATTCGGTTGCTGTGGCTCCTCGTTGGTCGTGAACCATTGCGTTGATAGTTTCGGCCAAGCCCGCCACTAGATTGCGGAATTGATTGAACATCTGTCCCCCTAGGAAAATACGGCCATAATCTGAAGCACGGCCGGCCCCAGCAGTACGATGAACAGCGTCGGAAGGATAAAGAAGATCAGAGGAAAGAGCATCTTGACGGGCATCTTCATCGCATGTTCTTCAGCCCGCTGTCGCCGTTTGATCCTCATGTCCTTCGCTTGCGTCTTGAGCACCCCGGCGATGGCAATACCGTAGGTGTCCGCCTGGACTACAGCCCGGATGAATGTACGGACGTCGGGAACGTCCACCCTCTCGGCGAGCGACAAGTACGCTTCCTTACGGGACCGGCCCACTTGGATGTCCTGGAGGGTCCTGATCAGTTCGTCGGCGAGCGGACCGCGGCCATTTTCACCGGCCCGTCCCATAGCGGTTTCAAACCCCAGGCCGGCCTGAACTGAGATCAGCATCTGGTCCAGCGCGTTTGGAAGTTCGAGCCTGATTTCTTCCCGTCGTTTCTGTGCCCGATTTCGCAACAGGATGTCGGGGACGAAATACGCCAACGCCACGATCACGACACCCATTGCGACTCGTCCGGGGGACGGTGCGCCAAGGAAGACGAGGAGTCCCAGAATTGCTCCGCCGAAAGCCAGCATCGGCTTCACCATAATGATGCGTGCCAGCGGCCATTGCTTGGGCCTGCCCGCTCCTGCCAACTGCTTGTCCAGCCACGCTTCGTAGCTGCGGGGAGTGAGCCGCTTGGAAAGGAAAGCGATTTGCTCATTGACATTCAAGGACTGGGCAACCTGGCTGGGTCGGCGTCCAAGATTAGTTTGGATATTGCGGAGTCCGGCGCGATCGCCTGTGAAAGCCAGCCAGATCATGCCCGAAATCGGAAGAATGATGGCCAGAATTGCTGCCAATGCGATGGGTTGCATTTCGTCCCCTCCTAGTATTTCGGCTTAATGATTCGGCTGAGCCAAAGGCCGCCGACTGAGAGAAGCGCGATCGCGGCACCAAGCATGACGAACCCGATGAATGTCGTTGTAAACACTCGTGCATATGTCGGATTGAAGGTGACCAGGCCGATGAACATCAGAATCGGCAACGCCATCAGGACGAGCGCGGAGATGCGGCCTTCCGCACTCAGGGCCCGGACCTGTCCTCTTACTTGGTTCCTGTCGCGGATTGTTTCGCCAACATGGTCCAGGACCTCGGCGAGGTCGCCACCCACCTCCCGGTGAATCTCAATGGCTTGAGCAATCCAGTAGAAGTCTTCGCTGGCTGTCCTTCGGGAAACGTCAGCCAATGATTCACCCAGGTCACGTCCGATCCGAGTTTCGTTGACGATGCGGCTGAGCTCTTCAGCCATCGGTCCGTCGTTCTCCTGTGCCGCTGCGTCAATGGCTCTCAGAAGGCTGTGCCCGGCGCGAAGTCCTCCGGCGAACATTTGAAGCGTGTCCGGAACCTGGTTATCGAACTTCCGCCGACGTCGCGCGATGAGGGAGTTCAGAAGTACGAGCAGCAGAAACGGGGTGACCAGAATAGAGAGGATGCTGATGCCCACGCCTCCGAGGAGGAATCCGAGCACTCCGGACACCACGGTAATTGCTGAAGTCATCAGTAGGTAGTCACCAGGCTCCTTGTGTAGGCCAGCCTGCTCCAGTTTCTCGCGGTTGAATAAGCCGCTGGGCCGTTTCTTCAGACCGCGATTAAGAACGCCCACAGCCTGGTCCGTCAGCTTGGTGAGACCAGAGGAATACTGCACGGCATCCGGGCGTCGACGTGAGAGGGGTACGCCAGCCCGGCCTTTTAGGACAACTCCAAAGACGAGCCCTACGGATAGGTAGATTAGGAAAAGTCCTCCGATAAACATGCCTACTGGCATCTCGGCTGTCATGGCTATCGGCCTCTGGCGGGTTGAGCCCCAAAGACGTGGGGCGAGATGTGGATGCCGAGTTCAATGAACCTATCGGTGAACCGAGGTCTGACACCGGTTGGAATGGGCTTGCCCAGGAACCTGCCGCTTGCATCAACACCGGCAGAGTAGTCGAAGACGAATGCATCCTGAAGCGTGACTATGTCACCTTCCATGCCCTGAACCTCCGTAATGTGAGTAACCCGGCGGGTTCCGTCCCGGAGCCTTGATATATGGACGATGAGGTTGACAGCGGAAGCCACTTGCTCACGGACCGCCCGGAGCGGGAGGTCCATCCCGGCCATCAGGACAAGGGTCTCAAGCCGAGCGATAGCGTCCCGCGGTGAGTTTGCGTGGACAGTTGACAGAGAACCGTCGTGGCCTGTGTTCATGGCCTGCAACATGTCAAGACATTCGCCACCACGGACCTCACCGACGACGATGCGGTCAGGTCGCATACGGAGCGAGTTTCGCACGAGATCCCGGATGGCAACTTCACCCTTGCCCTCGATGTTCGCCGGACGGCTTTCCAACCTGACCACGTGGTCCTGCTGGAGTTGCAGTTCAACAGCATCCTCAATGGTGACGATGCGGTCAGAAGAAGGTATGAACGAGGAAAGGGCATTCAGCAGCGTGGTTTTGCCTGTGCCGGTACCCCCCGAGACGATGATGTTCATGCGGGCCAGGACACACGCCTGCAGCAGCTCAGCCATCTCCGGCGAAAGGCTGCCATAGCCGATCAGCTTCTGAACCGTCAGCGCATCGCCTCCGAATTTTCGGATGGTGAGTGCGGGTCCGTTTACGGCCAGCGGCGGAATGATTGCATTAACTCGCGACCCGTCGGCAAGTCGGGCATCCACTAAAGGAGACGACTCGTCGATCCGGCGACCGACCTTTGAAACGATGCGTTCGATGACCCGCCTTAAGGCGTCGTCCGAAGCAAACTTCGTGTCCGTCAAGGTGAGTTTGCCGGCGCGTTCCACGTAGACCTGGTCAAAGCGGTTCACCATGACTTCTGTGACTGACGGATCATCCAGGAACCGCTGGATTGGCCCGTGACCAAGTACGTCGTCGATGATCTCCCGGGTGAGTCGCTGGCGCTCGGTCGAAGTTAGCGGAACCTGTTCCTCATCGACAACGATTTTGAGTTCGTCTTTGACGTACTGATGGAGCTCGGCTTCTTCAAGGGACGAATCGGTGATGCGGGCGCCTAGTCGTTCATAAAGCGCCTGGCTGGCACGCTCCTTAAGGGCGCCAAGGGCGCCGCTGGCAACTGCCGCCGTCTGGGTAAGCTCAACCACATCCGCAGCGTGGGCGGTTTCTGCCGTTTTTGCCTCGTGAATTCTGCCCAAGGTTGCGGGCTCTGCGGGTCCAGCCTGCACCGCAAACGGGTTCATCTGGGCAGCCTCGACCAGCGCCGTCTGTGATTCTGTACCGCGCGCCTTTTCTAGTCTGCGTGAGAGATTCACTGGACTACCGCCCTTCTGTGCAGTTTCTTATGAGGTCTGGCTTCCCAATTCGGCTTGAAACGGTCCACTAACTGGCGGAGTCCTTTAGCTGCGGGGTCCCGGCTGCCGTCCTGAAGCACGGGGACTCCTTTGTTGGTGGAGAACGGAAGGCTCCTGGAACGGGGTAGGACAACGTCGACGGGTGCGCCGATGGTGGCTTCCACGTCCTGGAGAGTCAGCCCCGTCCGCCGGTCGGCCATGTTTAGGACCACATGGCGCCTTTCCGGCAGGAGGTTTAGTTCCGCGAGGATCTGGCTTCCGGTGCGTAGGCCTCTGATGCTGGGGATGTCCATTCCGCAGATCCACACTGCGTCCGATGCGAGGTCCAGAGTAGCGAGGACATGTTCACCCAGCCCGGGCGCGGTGTCGACAACGATGTACTGAAACTCCTGCTTCAGCTGGTTGAGCAGGTGGGTGATATTCTCCCCACTGATGCGGTCCATTTCCACCGGGTTCCGCGGTGCGCAAAGGGCATAAATTCCGGCAGGATGAACGCTGAGGTAAGTCTTGAGGACCATGGAGTCCTGACTGGCTGCTCCTACCACAGCGTCGCTGATGGTGTGCTCGGGTTCCAGCATGAGGCCGCTGGCAACGTCGCCAAATTGGAGATCCAAATCAACAATAACCACGCCCATCGGAGCGAACTGACCCAGGCCGACGGCGATGTTGGTCGCCACCGTAGTCTTGCCCACGCCGCCTTTAGGGGAGATAACGGCGATAATCCGCCCACCTTCAGCGTGCTCATGATGTTCGGAGCTGCTGGGGGCAAGGCCTCGACGGCGGCCGGCCGCGGCCAGGCTGGCGCGTTCCACGATAATCCGGATGTGATCAGCTTCAGCTGCGGGATCGAGGAGATCCCGTATACCCGCCCGCATTGCTTGGACCGCGACGTCTGAGGACTCGCCAGCAACCAGGATCATGCTGATTTCCGGATACTGCAGATCCATGACCGACGCGAATTTTAGAGCGTCGTCCTCCGGCAGCCCCGGGCCAAGAATCAGGACTTCCGGCGGCTCACCGAGGAGCTGCTTGAGCACCTCCTCCGGTCCTTGTGGGAGGTAGTCGGCTTGGAAGTATTGGAGTGACCCAGGCATGCTTGCGGTGGCCATCCGGACACGGCGTTCGAAATCGGTGTTAGGCGTGATGAGAACGAAGCGGCTCATCGGAATACCTTGGTCTTGTCCACTACACCGGTGTTTCCTTCAGTTGCCTCGGTCGGTTCTTTAGACAAGTAGATCTTGCCGAATTCAACCGCATATACGAGACGTTCTGCTTCAACTGAATTTCGGGCCACTGTGATCAGGTAGGTGCCGTCGCTCTGGTTGCTGCTTCCGGAACTCAGCGCGCCGTCGGATTCGCCTTCCTTGGCGGCATCAGGCTGAGCAGCGCTGCCGTTGCTGAACTGTGCGGCAGTAATCAGTACCTTGTGGAACGTGAGTTGCGTGCCTGAGGACTGTGTTGCCGTCTCGCCGGCGCTATTGGTCGAAGTTTCTTGCAGCGAGATAAAGATGCCGACGGTGTCGCCCGCCGTGATCTTTCCGCCTACTACCCGTTCGATAGGAAGCTTGATCGTAACTTCCTGCATTCCATCGGGCACGGCCACCCTTGAAGGTCCCAAGAAAGACTGTGGATCAACCATGCGGCTTGCGAGCAACTGTTCGCCGGGGACCAGGGAGACTGCGGTGACTTTGCTTCCGAGTTCCGCGAGGTCCTTGACGCTCCCCTCGGTGAGGGTGGACTTCTGGATGGGCTTCATGGCGACAGAGCCGCCGATTTCACCCGCCGGAGTCCCCGCGGGGATGGCTTTCTGGACGACGAGGACCTCGGAGGTCTCAGTGCCTGCCATTGCCCTTTGGTCTGCGCTTTGAACATATGTGATGAGAAGGACCGTGCCGATAATTGCAACAAGTAACGCGGCGATGCCTCCCAGTAGGCGTGTTTTCATTTTTGTCCCCTTATTGGTGCTAATTGATGAGATGGACATCCACGGTGCCCAGGTTGACCCCGGGAGTCCCACCGCCGGAACCGATGGTTACATACTTGACAAATTGGCCAATGATGCAGCGGTCGTTACCGCCTGCGCAGGCCAGGGAGCTGGTCATGCCGGGATCGCTGGCCTTGTTGCGAAATTCATAAACGCCGTTGTTGCCGAATTTCCAACCCCATATTTTGAAGGTTGCAAAGCCGATGATGTTGAAAGTGCCGTTTTGCCCCTGCCCGGTGGCGACGTCAAAAACGGGGAACGTAATCTTCAACTCACCTCCCCCATTGATCACGCTTATCCAGCCCGTGAGAACCTGAACGCATTCCGTTGGTTTGTTGTTGCCAGGGTCCGAACCCATGGTGTTGGTACCCAAGTGCGTGGTCGCCAGGCAGGGTGAACTTTGGTCCAACCAGCCCCAGCCGCCCGGTATTTGCGTTCCGGAGGGGCCAGTACAGGTTCCTCCCGGCTTATAGGCAATCTGCTGGACCTGAGCGCTGGCGCTGGCTCCCGAGAGGTTGTAGCAATCATCGGAGATGGCGAGCGGAAATGCTGAGCCGGATCCGGGAGCCGCAGCGCTGGCCGTCGCCTTCGCCCCCACGGTCACGGGCGGTGCGTTCAAGGCACTGGCAAACATCTTGCTCAGGAAGCCTGGCCCGGCGCTGCCCTGCCGCGTGGAAGTCACCACCGTTACTTGGTTCGCTACCGACAGATCGACGGGCAGGACAACATTGGATCCGCCGTCGAGGGAGTTTTCATTTGCGTACGAAATCGCAAGGGCATTGGCCTGCGCCTGTGTGCACGGTGCTTTGCTGCAGGCTTGCGCGACGGCGACGGAGGCCGCATCGGCGCCGTTCTGCAACTGAGCCCGCTCGGCATAGATTTGACCGGCATCTACCGCCAGCGACCCGGCTCCAATGAGCACGAGCATTATCAGGGCCACGAGGACGCCGGCGACCCCTCGCTCGTGAGATTCCGGCTGGGTGTTCATCCGCCGCATTGCATTGCTCCTACTCCGGTGAGAGTGACTGAACTTCCGAACAACCCCGTCATGGTCGGAGAGTTGTAGGAAATGGTGACCTTCATGGGCGTGTTGGGCGTGCATGCCGTTGGCGTGAATGTGTATCCGAAGGTCCCGGTTAGTCCGGGTGCTCCAGCCACTGCCGCCGCCTTGGCATCCGTTTGGTTGTTCTTGACGGCCATTGTTCGCGCCGCTTCACGCGCCGCCTGAGTCACCGAGATCTGTGCATTGTAGGCGTGGGCGAATTCGACGATTCCGGTGATTAGGGCCAGCAGCAGCGGCGCGACCAAAGCGAACTCCACGGCGACGGCGCCACGGCTCTTATGGTCCGTGCCTTCCTTGCGGGTCTTCTTCAACGGGTCCCCCGAGGGTTGTTGAAATTGATTGGGATGTGCCGCGCGATAAGGGCGGCACATCCCCTGGATAGTTGCGGTTACCAGGTGCCAACTTTGGTACCGAGCGTGGAAAACCAATCATTCAGCGCAGTGCCGAAAGCGGTGACGCCAATGATGATGAGCAGAGCAATGAACGCAACGAGGAGAGAGTACTCCGTTGCGGTTGCCCCCTTCTCGGCTGCGGCGCGCTCCCTCATGCCCGATACGAAGGCAATGATGGAGACCATGAGTGGAGTCATTTTTCGATTTCCTTTTTTGAGAGTGACCCGAAGGCGGCCCGGCCAATCTACCCAGGCGATCATGGGTGCCGGCTTCACGTTCTAATGGGAGTTGCCTATACGTTGGTCAGACAGTGTGCCGCGCCAAACCTTGGTAGGGCGCGGCACACTTTGATTTGGTTGGCCTACCAGGTGCCCACTTTGGTGCCGAGAGTTGTGAACCAGGTGTTCAGCGCAGTGCCGAAAGCGGTGACGCCAATGATGATGAGCAGAGCGATGAAAGCGACCAAGAGTGAGTATTCCGTCGCCGTTGCGCCCTTCTCGGAAGTGAAACGGTCCTTGACTCCGGAAACAAAAGCAAGAACGGAGACCATGAGTGCAGTCATTGTGGATTCCTTAATTCGGTGAAATTAATGTGGATTATTTCAACGAATTTCCAGCGGCCCCCATAATTCTTAGCTGCTGGACTTTCGCTAGCTAAAGAATTGCATCGCGCCAGTTAGCCAACAATGCGTAGTCGTACTCGAATTTCAGGAAGGCAGTGCCGCTCGGCACTCGGTGGCGCTATTTGAGTACTCAGTTTTCTGCGGTTGCCCTAGCGCCAACTACTTGGAGCGTGGCCTGAACCGGGGGTGGCATTACTGAAAATTTCGCTCGTCATCCAAGGACGAGGGAAACGGCAACCGTGGCCGCAAGCATCGAAGGCCCGTATGGCACCTCAGAAGGCTTTTTTCTCGCGGGTTTCCTGATCAGGAAAGCAGATGCAATGCCTCCAACGATGAAGCCCAGCAGTCCGCCGTAGAACAGTTGGCCCCAGCCTAGGTAGCCAAGGTAGAGACCTACGGGCGCCGCGAGCTTGACGTCTCCCATTCCGATGCCCTGGGGGGAGATTACCGCCAGAATCAAGTAGACGATGAAGAGGATTCCGGCGCTGGCCAGTGCGCGAACGAGGCTGGCCCATGATTCGTTGCCAAGGGCTGCCGTTATGAGACACAAAGCCCCTCCTGCTAATAGGGAGAGAACCAATGGGTTGGGCAGCACGTGGAGCGAGACATCAATTCTGGCGAGTTGCACGCCGAGAACGGCGAGAAGGATGAACGCCGGCATTTGGGGCTCGATCCCGAAGCGGAATGTGAACGCGGCACAGAGGAAGCCGGTAAGCGCCGCCGTCGTGATCCTGGCCCGCATGCCAGGCAGTGGACCTACTCGGGGGAGCAGCATGGCAATCAGCAGCTCGGCCAGCAGTGAGAGAATGAGTCCCAAGAGGCCGATGGCGGCCATGAACAGCGGTCCGGATGAGCCAGCGTCGCCCCAAGAAGTCACTGCATCCCCTGCTTACGTCGGGCCGGCGGATTGAAAGATGAGCGGCCGGCTACCCCATTTTGACCCTGAGGCCCGATTCAAGCTAACATTGGTAGTCGTTGTGCGTGTCCTTTCTCGATGATGCGTGCCCGCTTGAGAATCCGGTTGCAGGATAACTACTCAACGAGCACATTCGAGACCTGAGGATGACTGGTTACATAGAGCCCTCACCTCTGTTCCGGTAGCGCATAGATAGTAGGTGCACACGCTTGAGTGACACCTAAACAAGAACGCCAGAACAAGAACGAGGCAAAAACCGTGCGTACGTACACCCCGAAGCCCGGCGATATCAACCGCCAGTGGCACGTCATTGACGCCACAGACGTTGTCCTTGGTCGTCTTGCGAGCCAGACCGCAATCCTGCTGCGCGGCAAGCACAAGGCCACCTTTGCGTCCCACATGGACATGGGCGACTTCGTCATCATCATCAACGCTGAGAAGGTAGCCCTGACCGGCGCCAAGCTGGAACAGAAGCGCGCATACCGCCACTCCGGCTACCCGGGCGGCCTGACCTCCGTCAACTACGCGGAACTCCTGGAATCCAACCCGGTCCGCGCCGTTGAGAAGGCCATCAAGGGCATGCTCCCCAAGAACTCCCTCGCTGCACAGCAGCTGGGCAAGCTGAAGGTGTACCGCGGTGCAGAGCACCCCCACGCCGCCCAGCAGCCCAAGACGTTCGAAATTTCCCAGGTCGCCCAGTAGTCCTGGCCACCAAACAACTTATCTATACAAGGAGAATCGTGGCTCAGAACGAAGAGACCACCGAGGCCGTTGTGGCTGAGGAAAACCCGACCAGCTACACCTCGGAGAGCGGTCCTGCAGAAGCAGAAGCGCCGAAGAAGGAACGCCCGGCACTGACCGTTGCCGGCGCAGCTGTTGGCCGCCGCAAGGAAGCTGTTGCCCGCGTGCGCATCGTCCCCGGCACCGGCAAGTGGACCATCAACGGCCGCGCGCTGGACAACTACTTCCCGAACAAGCTGCACCAGCAGGACGTCAACGAGCCTTTCAAGATCCTCGATCTTGATGGTGCCTACGACGTCATCGCCCGCATCCACGGTGGCGGCATCTCCGGCCAGGCCGGTGCACTGCGCCTCGGTATCGCCCGTTCACTGAACGAGATCGACACCGAGAACAACCGCGCCACCCTGAAGAAGGCCGGTTACCTGCGCCGTGACGCACGCGTCATCGAGCGTAAGAAGGCCGGTCTCAAGAAGGCCCGTAAGGCTCAGCAGTACTCCAAGCGCTAAATCCGCTTACGCAAAAGCCCGTCCCGCCACTTGGTGGGGCGGGCTTTCGCGTTTCTGGGTCTACCGCGCAATTTCGTGTGCTGTTTCTTGCAGATCAAAAACGACCGACCCGTCGACTATTTCGGATTTGAAGTTATCCGTCACCCATTGAGATATCTTCATTAGTGCAGGGCTACGTCCAGGAACGTCTAAGTGGCTTTGCTGCCACACCAGGAAACAAATTTGACCGGAAGCGACCTCGTCCTGGAATTGCTGAAAAGTTGGGTTCGGATCGACGCCCATAAATCCAGACAAAGACATGACAGGCCTTTTCAACGAAAGCTGATATTTGGCCGCTGTTTGACCCGGGTATGTGGCGGCTGCCCACCGGCAGGATTCGGACTGTTGCAGGCGAGTGATCAAGCGGGGGCTGGGATCTAAACCGTACCCGAGTTCTTCAGCCCAAAGGGGGTCGCCCTGAGTAGCCTTAGCCAGGAAGTGGCTTATGGTGACGTCGCTTTTTGTAAGAGGGCCCGACAAAAGGTTTGAGCCGTTGTGAGGGGACGCTACGTTGTACCAAGATACCGCCACCGGCGGCGTAAGAAGTGCAAGAGCCAATAGGCTGATCGCAACCCTGTCAATTATTCGAAATGGTGGTTTTACGGCAACCAAGGCCGAACCAATGCAACCTGCGAATAATATTGACGGGACAAGGAAGCCGGGCCACCCCGCACCAAGATTCAGAATGGCCGCGGCGAATACCGTTCCGACGAGGCCGATGGCGCTTGCGGCAAGGCGCGTGCTTATCTTTTCGCGATCGTCCGTGAGCAGGTCTACGGCCAAGCCAATAGCGAGGGCCATGGGCGGCGCCAGGGTGACGGCGTAGTACGTATGTATTCCGTTCCCCATGAAGCTGAGCAACAGGTAGGTCGTTAGGAACCAGCCGACGATTATCACGGCGGATGCCAAGCGCCCAGGTGTTGCTGCCACCTTGCGCCATTTGAACCCGATCACTAGACAAGCAAGAAGCGCGACGATGAGTAGCCAAGAAGCTTCCTGTGAAAAGTTGCCATTGAACAGACGAAAGAATCCAACATCGCTCTCTTCAGATCGAAACTTTTCGGGGATGAGCTGGATGGTTGGATCCTCTTCTTTGCTAATGATGCGATCGATCCCGTTGTATCCAAGCGTCAGTTGAATGATGCTGTTGGTTGGGGATCCGCCAATAAATGGGCGCGCAGAGGCGGGGATCAACTCGACGATTAGCATCCACGCCAAACCCGAAACTGCCAATGCGCCGAGTCCTGAAAGTCCCACTTTGATTCTCTGCACCACTGGTGATTTGTAAGCCACCATAATGGCTAGGGCCACTGCAGGAACACAAAGTAGTGCCTGCAGCTGTTTTGTCATGAAGGCTAACCCAAGAACCAGGCCTGCCCAATATATGTAACGTCCCTTGTTAGTTTCGACACCAAGCACGACCAGGTAGACGGCCCCAACCATGAGCAGAAGCATCAAAGGATCGGGATTGTTGTACCGCGACAGCAGTGTGATTATCGGCGTAGTGAAGAAGACGACGGCGGCAGTAAGTGCTGCCGCTGGAGAGAAATTTCGTCGAAGTAGGCCATAGACCAAAAGTGTAGTCAGCACTCCCATCGCGGCCTGAGGTGCCATGATGCTTTCGGGCGAGAGACCAAAAATTCGGACAGAAGCTCCCATGATCCAGAGGCTCAGAGGTGGCTTATCAACGGAAATTGAATTGCCCCAATCCAGTGACCCGAAAAAGAAGGATTTCCAGTCCATTGAGCCAGCTTGCACCGCCGCACTGTAGTAGGCATTAGCCCACCCATTGATTCCTAGATTCCAGAAGTAAAGGGACGCGTTGAGAACCAGAACCAGTAGCAGGGTGGGTCGTTCCCAGACGGGGTCCTCAGGCCGCCCCTTCCAACTCCTGCTCAGGACTCGTCGGAGTCTGATGTTGTTCTCAACGCCGTAATTTGTAGATTGTGAGACCGTCAACGTTTTCCCCCTGAAGTAAAGCTGAACCCAATTTGTAATAGCAACAGCATCCCTTCCCAGCGGGACTTCGTCCACATCGTCCGGCCGCGAGCTAAGTAGGCAATTCGCCTAATATCGACGAGCGACCTGAAGTGTTGAAAAGTGGGTGCCGGCTCATCGCCAAGCCACCCCCTATCGCAATGTCGGACCGTTGTGAAGCGAGCTGGGACTGGGCGGCACTCTGCGCTGTGGACGTTGCACCAGCCCTGCCCTCGTCGTGTGTGCGCCGCTGCAGAGTAGTAAGGATTGGCCCAGCCGCTGCGGTCAAGGCCCCAAAGGAACGATTTGGCCGTGACCGCCAGGAGGACTGCCAGGCCAGTGTGCTCCCACGACAAGGGACGCAGGGCAGTAAGTTGTGCGGGAGCCATGACGCGGCTCGCCTGTTTGATTCTCAACGGATGGACTGTCCCGCCGGGCGCAACGCCAGCACCGACAAGTGTTCATTAGCGGAGCGAACTCGGAATACCCAGATTCGCAGGAGAACAAAACGCATGAGCGTGACGAAAATGTTGGCGGCCGTCAAGGTCAGGAGTTCCGAGCTCGGGGCTGCGTCCAAATTCACCCAGTGAAGTACAAACAGACACGACGACGTGATGCCCCATGCCAGAAGAAAGACGATGAGGCCTTGGAATTGTTGGGTAAACAACTTGGCTGGACCGCTGATGCCAAATGTAAACCGCCGGTTGGCAGCCGTGTTCCCGATGGCGGTCAGGAGAAGGGCCAGGAAATTTGCCTGCTGTGCGCCGAGGGGGCCTTGCAGAAGCAAGTAGACCAGAGCGAATGCCACGGTCGAGACCGCGCCAACAAGGCCGAACCGAATGACTTGGCCGAAAAAGCTTGGCCTGACCGGGGGCACGATGGGCCGACGGCCGAGTTCGGCATATATCGCCGCAACCGGAATAGAACCCTTGACGAGAGAGCTAGCCACGCGAACCATCCCACGTAGGTCATCAAGAGCGGTTTGTTTGATATTGACCCTGCTATCTGGGTCATCGATCCAATCGACAGGAATTTCGTGGATTCTCAACCCGGAACGTTCGGCGATGATCAGCAACTCTGTATCAAAGAACCATCCGTTGTCCTCAACATGGGGGAGCAGCCGCTGAGCCACGTCCGCTCGGATTGCCTTAAATCCGCATTGCGCGTCGGAAAAGCGCACCTGCATGGTCCGCCGCAGTAGGAAATTGTAAGAGCGCGAGATGAATTCCCGCTTTGGCCCCCGGCTGACGCGCGAGCTCAGCCCCAGTCTTGTGCCGATCGAAATATCTGAATGCCCGGAAAGCAGCGGGGCCACCAGAGGTGGTAGGGCCGCGAGATCAGTAGAGAGGTCCACGTCCAGGTAAGCAAGGACTTTCGCCTCGGAGGCGCCCCAGGCATCTCGAAGAGCTAACCCTCGCCCCTTGGCCTCAAGGCGGCGATATTCGACATTCGGCAGGTGCTTGCTGAGTCGAGCCGCGATCAGCGGAGTTCGATCGGTGCTCGCGTTGTCGGCGATGGTTATTTTCCACGTCGAAGGCATTTCGTGCGTCAGATATTCGGCGAGCCTTGAGATGCTGTTTTCGAGTACGGCTTCCTCATTGAAAACCGGTACTACAATTTCGAGCGCCAAGCCCCCATAGCTAGGTGTCATGTCTCACAGAGTAGGGGCGCACTTAGTCCGCTGGCGAGGCTTTTTTGCAAAGACACGTACCACCTCAAGAAACCAAGTAGTAAACACAATTCGGCGGTGCTTCGATGCAAGTAGCCGCTACTCGAGCCAAGGGATCTGCGTATTGGCTACAGTCGTTGGCCATGGGGCATACCAATGAAACTCGCATGTCTTCGCGCTTCAGCGCACTAGACGGGCTAAGGGGCCTGGCTGCGCTCGTAGTGGTCATACACCATTGCTTTCTGGTGTCCCCGCAACTCTCCTACGCCGTAGATAGCTACGGGATTGGTTCCTTCGACCCGTGGGTCTGGTGGACCACCTTCACACCCTTGCATCTCATATGGGCAGGTCAAGAAGCCGTGTTTGTGTTCTTCATATTGTCCGGCTTCGTCCTTACTCTTCCCTTTGTTGGCGCCGTTCAGCCAAGCTGGGCCGCCTACTATCCGAAGCGGATTGTGAGGATTTACTTACCAGTCTGGGCATCTCTTATTTTTGCGCTACTTATGGCGTGGACGGTGCCAAGGCTGGCAAGCCCCGAACTGAGTTCGTGGCTGATACTCCATGACGAGTCTTCGAATGTGTTTGCAGACGCTCTCCTGTTTGGTGGAGCCAGCTCACTTAACTCGCCCTTATGGTCGCTTCAATGGGAGATGCTGTTCTCCGCCTTGTTGCCCTTATATGTGGTCGTTGCCGTGAGACTTCGGCGTGCGTGGCTTCCCTGTCTCTTCGGGCTGTTCTTGTTGATCGCGGTGGGCACTATTGGGTACATGCCGCTTCCAGTGTATTTGTCCATGTTTGGAGTTGGCGTTCTAATGGCTGCGAAGCGGGAGGCCATAGAACGATGGGGATGCAAACTCGGGCGATTTCGATGGGCCGGTCTTATTGGTTCCTCGATGGTGCTCTTATGCTCGCGCTGGCTATTTCCGTTCCTACCCACGGCCATTTGCATGGCTTCCATCGGAGGAGCGCTCCTGGTCTACGCATTCATCGCGTGGCCGCCAACAATCAGCGCGGGAAACCACAACATCCTCCAATGGCTTGGCGCTAGATCCTTTAGCCTGTACTTGGTCCATGAACCAATCGTCGTGTCTGTTGGATTCGCCTGGCAAATGACAAATCCGTTTCAAGTCGTCGCGATCGCTTTACCATTGTCGATGCTGGCAACCGAGGTGTTTTTTCGAATTGTGGAAAAGCCGAGTCATCGGCTGTCCGGGCTGGTCGGCAGACTTGTCACCAACCGGGTCCCCCGGCAGCGCCAGGTCCTGATTGCCCGCCCCTAGACTGGCCGGCGTTCAAGGTCGGTGGCCTGTAAGGCGGTGCGTTTCGCGTCATCCTCTAGACTTGTCCACGATGTCTAGATTATTTGGAACAGATGGTGTCCGGGGCCTAGCTAACGGCCTGTTGACTGCCGAGCTGGCGATGAACCTGGCCCAGGCGGCCGCCGTCGTGCTTGGTCATGACCGCAATACGAACGGCACCCGGCCTCGCGCCGTGGTGGCGCGCGACCCGCGCGCCAGCGGTGAATTCATCGCTGCCGCCGTCGAGGCCGGCCTCTCCAGCTCCGGTATTGACGTCTACGACGCCGGTGTCCTTCCGACCCCGGCCGCGGCCTACCTCGTCGCGGACCTCGATGCTGACTTCGGCGTGATGATCTCTGCGTCCCACAATCCCGCACCGGACAACGGGATCAAGTTCTTCGCCCGCGGCGGCCAGAAGCTCCCCGACGACGTGGAGAACGCCATCGAGGAACAGATGAACAAGGAGCCCGTGCGGCCCGTCGGCAGCGACGTCGGCCGGATCCAGCGCTTCTCCGACGCCGAAGACCGCTACGTCGTCCACCTCCTGCAGACGCTCCCGCACCGCCTCGACGGACTGAAGGTTGTCCTCGACTGCGCCCACGGCGCGGCCAGCGGCTGCTCACCCCAGGTCTTCAAGGACGCCGGCGCTGACGTCATCGTCATCGGCGCCGACCCGGACGGCCACAACATCAACGACGGCGTGGGCTCCACCCACCTCGGCCCCCTTCAGGCCGCCGTGGTCAAGCACGGAGCGGACCTGGGCATCGCCCACGACGGCGACGCCGACCGCTGCCTCGCCGTGGACCACGAAGGCACGGAAGTGGACGGCGACCAGATCATGGCGATCCTGGCTGTGGCCCTTAAGGCGGCCGGCAAGCTGACCGACGACGTCCTCGTGGCTACCGTCATGAGCAACCTCGGCCTCAAGATCGCGCTCCGCGAAGCGGGCATCAGCATCCGCGAAACAGCAGTGGGGGACCGCTACGTCCTGGAAGGCATGCGCGACGGCGGGTTCAACCTCGGCGGCGAACAGTCCGGCCACGTAATCTTCGCCGACTACGCCACCACCGGCGACGGCGTCCTCACCGGTCTGCAGCTGGCGGCGCAGATCGCACTGACGGGCAAGACGCTGAAGGAGTTGGCCACCGTGATGACCAAGCTCCCGCAGGTACTTATCAACGTCAAGGGCGTTGACCGCAGCCGCGTTCACAGCTCGGACGTGCTCGCAGCGGCCGTGGCCGAGGCCGAAGCCGAACTGGGCGACACCGGACGTGTCCTGCTGCGCCCGTCGGGCACCGAGCCGGTAGTACGGGTCATGGTGGAAGCAGCCGATGAAGCGACGGCTGAGGATGTCGCCGAGCGCCTTGTCCAGGTGGTCCGCACGGAACTCGCGCTCGAGCTGGTCACCGACTAACTGATCCAAGACAAACAAAACGTGGCCCGCCTCCATCCGGAAGCGGGCCACACTTGGTTGTGGTGAAGTTACGGGGTGCGCTGCTTCAGCGAGTCGCGGATTTCGGTGAGCAGGGCGATCTGCGGGTCCTCTGCAGCCTCTTCCTTGACAGCCGGGTCGATGCCGAGCCGGCGGTTGCGGCGTTCGATCATGTGGTTCATCGGCATGATGACCACGAAGTAGATGGCCGCCGCCACCAGGACGAATGAAATGATGGAGGAGATGACGGATCCATACATGAATCCCTCCCACTGCATTTCTTCAATTCCCTTGGCACTGAACAGTCGTCCGATCAGCGGTGTGAGCAGGCCCTCGACAATTGAGGTCACGACGGCGCCGAAAGCGGCACCCATCACGACGGCGACGGCAAGGTCTACGACGTTGCCCTTCATGATGAAATTCTTGAATCCTGTCAACATAAGGACCAAGCTAGCGCACCAACGTGAGCCGGACATGACAGAACTGTAAATTCCTGACGGTGTGTCGGGAACTAAGCATGCGAAGCTTTCGTTTAGGGATATCCTGGTGCCGCATCCACGCCGAAGTACTCCTCCACGGTGCTAATGCCACGGGTCGCCATGTCGGTGGCGGCCTCAACACCGATGTACCGCAGGTGCCAGGGCTCGTAGTAGTAGCCGGTAATCGGGTGGAACATCCACGGGTACCGCACCACAAATCCGAAGCGGTGGCCGTTCGCCTTTGCCCATACCGCCGCCGGCTGATCTGCAAAGCAGGGCTGGAAGCCGCACGCCCCGCCGCCGTCGCCGATGTCGAACGACCAGCCGGTCTGATGCTCCGAGTAGCCGGGCCGGGCGCTGGCGGTGTCGGCATCGGCCTGGCCGCGGGCCGCCACATAGCCGTTGTACGTGGCCACCTGGGTGCCGTACGAGCGGTAACCGCTCGCCAGCGTCATGCTCACGCCGTCCTGCGCGGCCGCGGCGAACATCGCTTCCGCGGCCGCCGCCGTCGTGCTGTTCAGCAGGGCCGCCTCGCCGGAAACGGCCAGCGGGATGTTGGGTTGGACCAGATCTGCCGGAACGTAGTCCGCCGGCGCCAGCGGACGGTTCTTGTTGACCACAAGCCACGGGCTGGCCGGATCCGTCAGGGGGAACTGACGGGGCAGTGCTGCCGACGGCGGTACGGGGGCCTGCGGCGGCGGCTCAACTGCCGCCGTCGTGCTTTCCACTGAGGGGGCGGCCACAGCGGAGGGGGACGCAGAGGACACTGCAGGGGCAGCGGAGGACGACGACGGCGCCACTTCCGCCGGTGCCTCCGGCGTGCACGCTGCCACGACCGTCAGTCCGGCTCCGGCGGCGAGGAAGCGGGCGAAGGAGCGGCGGCTGGCCCCCGAGGGGCCGCCTGCAGCGCAGTTGTGGCACATGTGGGTTAAACCTTCCGCAGGAGCATGCGGCGGATGGAGTGGTCCGCGTCCTTGGACAGGACCAGCTGTGCCCGGCCTCGGGTAGGAAGGACGTTCTCCTCCAGGTTGGGCTCGTTGATGCGTTTCCAGATGTCCCGTGCAGTGCTCTCCGCCTCGGTGGGGGACAGCGAGGCGTAGCGGTGGAAGTAGGACTCCGGCTGCGCGAACGCGGTGCTCTGGAGCTTCCGGAACCGCTCCACGTACCACTCCTCGATGAAGGAGGTCTTGGCGTCCACATAGATGGAAAAATCGAAGAAATCGCTCAGCGCCAGCCCCTGCTTGCCGTCGTGGCGCGGACGGGCCGGGGCCAGCACGTTCAGGCCCTCCACAATCAGCACGTCCGGGCGACGGACTACCACTTCCTTCTCCGGCACGATGTCATACGTAACGTGCGAGTACCAGGGTGCCCGGACTTCCTCCGCGCCGCCCTTGATCTCGCTCACAAAACGCAGCAGCGCGCGCCGGTCGTAAGACTCGGGGAAGCCCTTGCGTTCCAGCAGCTGGCGGCGTTTGAGCTCGGCCAGGGGGTAGAGGAAGCCGTCCGTGGTGATCAGCTCAACGTTGGGCGTGCCTGGCCAGCGCCGCAGCATTTCCCGGAGCACGCGGGCAATGGTGGACTTGCCCACGGCCACCGAGCCGGCTACACCGATGACAAACGGAGTGCGCTGTGTCTTCTCGCCCAGGAAGGTGGTGGTGGCCGAATGCAGCTGGCCAGCGGCCTCCACGTACAGGTGCAAAAGCCGGGACAGGGGCAGGTAGACCTCGCGGATCTCCTTCATGTCCAGGGGATCGCCGAGTCCACGCAGGCGGACAATGTCCTCTTCGTTAAGGGGCTGCTCCATCTGGGCGCCGAGCCGGGACCAGGTCTGGCGGTCCAGCTCAACGAACGGGGAGACACCCTCACCGTTCGCTTCATTGCGTTGCAAAGTCACTTTAGAGATTCTGCCCCTCACGCGGCTGAGAGCGAAATGGAGCGCCGTAAGTTTAGATCTCAACCCGCTGCCGATAAGCTGGGGCGCATGTGTGGAATCGTGGGATATGTGGGCCATTCTGCTGACCGTGGGAATGCCGGTCACAGTGCGTTGGATGTAGTCCTTGAGGGATTGCGCCGCCTTGAGTACCGGGGTTACGACTCCGCGGGCGTGGCGGTGGTGTCCCACGGGTCCATCGAGTCCCGGAAGAAGTCCGGCAAGCTGAGCAACCTCCTCGCCGAGCTGGAGGAACACCCGTTGCCGGAGACGTTCACCGGTATCGGCCACACCCGCTGGGCCACGCACGGCGGCCCCACGGACCAGAACGCGCACCCGCACCTGGCCGACGGCGGCAAGCTGGCCGTGATCCACAACGGCATCATTGAAAACTTCGCCGAGCTCAAGCTGGAGCTGGTGAACAAGGGCTACGCGTTCGAGTCCGAAACGGACACCGAGGTCGCGGCCGTGCTGCTGGGCGATATCTTCCGCACGCAGCTCGATGGTGGGGCGTCCGACGGCGGGCTGACCACCGCGATGCAGCTCGCCTGCCAGCGCCTTGAGGGTGCGTTTACCCTCCTCGCCGTGCACGCTGACCAGCCGGACGTTGTGGTTGCGGCCCGACGCAACTCGCCGTTGGTGGTTGGCCTGGGCGAGGGCGAGAACTTCCTGGGCTCGGATGTTTCCGGGTTCATTGACTACACCCGCCGTGCCGTTGAGCTGGGCCAGGACCAGATCGTCACCATCACCGCAGACACAGTGGAAATCACCGACTTCTTCGGCGCCCCGGCCGAGGGCAAGGAATACAAGGTGGACTGGGATCCGGAATCCGCGGAAAAGGGCGGGTTCCCGTCCTTCATGGAGAAGGAAATCCATGACCAGCCCAACGCCGTGCTGCAGACCCTGTTGGGCCGCTCGGACATCGACGGGAAACTGACCCTCGATGAGCTGCGGATCGACCCGGAACTGCTCAAGCACGTGGACAAGATCATTGTCCTGGCCTGCGGCACGTCCGCGTACGCCGGGCAGGTGGCCAAGTACGCCATTGAGCGCTGGTGCCGGATCGCCACCGAGGTGGAGCTCTCGCACGAGTTCCGTTACCGCGATCCGATCGTGGACGCGAACACCCTGATCGTTTCGATCTCCCAGTCCGGGGAGACCATGGACACGCTGATGGCGGTCCGGTACGCCAAGGAACAGGGCGCCAAGACGGTCTCGATCTGCAACACCAACGGATCCACGATTCCGCGGGAATCCGACGCCGTGCTCTACACGCACGCCGGTCCGGAAATCGCGGTTGCTTCCACGAAGGCGTTCCTGGCGCAGATCACCGCCGCGTACCTGTTGGGCTTGTACCTGGCGCAGCTGCGCGGGAACAAGTTCCAGGGTGAGATCAAGGACATCCTGGCGGACCTGAACAAGATCCCCGCCAAGATCCAGACGATCCTGGACCACGAGGGCGAGATCAAGGACCTCGGCAAGTCCATGAAGGATGCCAAATCGGTGCTCTTCCTGGGCCGGCACGTGGGCTTCCCGGTTGCCATGGAAGGTGCGCTGAAGCTCAAGGAGCTCGCCTACATCCACGCCGAAGGATTCGCCGCCGGTGAGCTCAAGCACGGCCCCATCGCGCTGATCGAGGAAGGCCAGCCCGTGTTTGTGGTGGTCCCTTCCCCGCGCGGCCGCGACTCGCTGCACGCCAAGGTCGTCTCGAACATCCAGGAAGTCCGGGCCCGCGGCGCCAAGACCATCGTGATCGCCGAAGAAGGCGACGAGGCCGTGAAGGCCTACGCCGAGCACGTCTTTTACATCCCCGAGACCGACACGCTGCTGGCCCCGCTGCTCAGCACGGTCCCGCTGCAGATCTTCGCCCTGGCCCTCGCCTCGGCCAAGGGCTACGACGTGGACCAGCCCCGCAACCTCGCCAAGAGCGTCACCGTAGAGTAACCGCGGCCTGACCGGCCCTGCGCCGGTTAGCAGCCAGGGAAACAAAAGCCCCGAGCCTAAGGCTCGGGGCTTTTGTTGACTGACGCGCAGCGCGCTGTGCGCAGCAGGTCACGAGCGTCCCCGTAGAATAGCGCCATGATTGTTGGCATTGGCGTAGACGTTGTAGACATCGAGCGGTTCGGCCGCCAGCTTGAGCGCACCCCGGGGCTCCGGGACCGGCTGTTCGTGCCCGCGGAACGCGAACTGAACACCCGCTCGCTGGCCGCGAGGTTCGCCGCCAAGGAGGCCGTGGCCAAGGTCCTCGGCGCGCCGGCAGGCATGAACTGGCAGGACTGCTGGATCGGCCTGGACCAGCACGGCCCCACCATCCAGGTGAAAGGCACCGTCCTCGCGGTGGCCGAGGCCAAGGGCGTCAAACGCTGGCACGTCTCCATGAGCCACGACGGCGGGATCGCCACCGCCACGGTGTTGGCCGAAGGCTGAGCCACGCACTGCTCAACCCACCAGCGGACCTGACCCCATGATCAGCGCCTATACCGGTACCCAGATCAGGGCGGCCGAACAGCCTTTCCTGAATGCCGGGATGGGCGCTGTTCTGATGCAACGGGCCTCCCACGGGCTCGCCAACGCGGTGGTCCACGAGCTGAAGGCACTCGGCAGGCGGCTCTACGGCGCCAGCGTGGCCGTGGTGGCGGGCAAAGGCAACAACGGGGGAGACGGCCTCTTCGCCGCCTCGTTCCTGGCTGCCAGGGGAATGCGTACGACGGCGGTGCTCACCGCCGGAGCTGCCCACCCCGAGGCGCTGGCGGCTTTTGAGCGCGCTGGCGGCCGAGTGCACCTCCTCACCGAATCCAACTCCAGCCAGCTGGCGGCACACGTGGCGGGTGCCGACGTCGTGATTGACGCAATCCTGGGTACGGGCGCCAGCGGGGGCCTTCGCGGAGCGGCCGCCGACCTGATGAGGGGTCTTTCGGATGTGCGCCTGTCATCCGGGGAGCCGGGGCTTGTGGTGGCCTGCGATGTCCCCAGCGGCGTGGACGCCGACACCGGGGAAGCCCATGCGCCGGTGCTGTCCGCGGATGTGACCGTAACATTCGGGGCAGCCAAAGTGGGGCTTCTGGCCGACCCGGGCGCCGATCACGCCGGCCGCGTCCATGTTGTGCCCATCGGCATTGAAGAGGAACTGCCGTGGCCGGCGTTGCGCAGGTTTGAGCCGGCGGACCTGGCCCGGCTCCTGCCGCGGCCCGGGAGGCGCTCGCACAAGTACTCCCGCGGCGTCCTGGGCGTTGTGGCCGGATCCGCCGATTATCCGGGCGCCGCCGTGCTGGCCTGCCGGGGTGCGCTGGCTGCCGGCGCGGGCATGGTCCGCTACCTGGGCCCGCCCGAGGTAGCCAACCTGGTGCGGCAGTCCTGCCCGGAAGTGGTGTGCAGCGCTGGCTCCGTGGGGGACACACACGTCCAGGCGTGGCTGGTGGGTTCAGGCATGGGCCCCGGCGATACTGAACAGCTCCGGCGCGCCCGCGACGCCGTGGAATCCGGCCTGCCCGTGATTGCCGACGCCGGGGCGCTGCCTGCCCTGCCCGCGGTCCTGGGGCCGCAGGTGGTGCTGACGCCGCACGCCGGCGAACTGGCATCCCTCCTCCAGCGCCTCGGCTCGTCCCCGGACAGCCCAGACTTTGATCCCGCCCCGGACCGTGCCGCCGTTGAGGCTTCCACCCTTGGTGCTGCCCGGCATGCCGCGGTGCTGACCGAGGCCACAGTCCTGCTGAAAGGCGCCACCACGTTGGTCGCGTCGCCCTTCCAGGATTTCTACAGCCAGGCGGACGGCACGGCGTGGCTCGCCACCGCCGGAAGCGGCGACGTCCTGGCCGGGATCATCGGTGCGCTGCTCGCCCAGCTGGGGTCCGACGTCGGGCGATTCCGTGACGCGGGCATCGATCCGGACGAGCGCTGGGCAGCTATTGCTGCACTCGGCGCCAGCCTCCACGGCCTCGCGGGAGCGGCCGGCTCTGGCGGCGGCCCGCTGACGGCCGGCAGGATTGCGGATGCCATACCGGAGACTTGGGGTAAAGTCAGCATGCTTAGTTAATAGGTGGCCGGGAAACGTAATAGTCACAGCCACCCGTTACGGTAGGCATAGGTTCTGCACGGCAGCGTGGTCCGGAGTGTCCGGAGCGCGTTGGCGCACAACAATGAGGAGCATGCATGGAAATCTGGCCCGGATCGGCTTATCCGCTTGGAGCCACTTTTGATGGAACCGGCACCAACTTTGCGCTGTTCAGCGAACACGCCGAAAAAGTGGAGCTGTGCCTCTTCGATGACGACGGCGTGGAAACGCGCTTCGGGCTCGATGAAGTGGACGGCTACGTGTGGCACGGCTATGTCCCGCAGGTCCAGCCAGGCCAGAAGTACGGCTACCGCGTCCACGGGCCTTACGACCCGGACTCTGGCAGCCGCTTCAACCCCAACAAACTGCTCTTGGACCCGTACGCCAAGGCCGTGCACGGCCAGGTGGACTGGGACCCTGCACTCTTCTCTTACAACCTGGGCGAGCCGGACTCCATCAATAACGACGACTCCGCGCCGCACATGATGATGGGCGTGGTGATCAACCCGTTCTTCGACTGGGACGGCGACCACAACCTCCGGGTCCCGTACCACAAGTCAGTGATCTACGAGGCCCATGTGAAGGGCCTCACCCAGCTTCACCCCGAGATCCCCGAGGAGCAGCGCGGCACTTACGCTGGCGTGGCGCACCCCTCCGTCATCTCGCACCTGCAGAAGCTCGGCGTCACCGCCATTGAACTGATGCCGGTGCACCAGTTTGTCAATGACGGCACGCTGCAGGACCAGGGCCTGAACAACTACTGGGGCTACAACACCATCGGTTTTTTCGCGCCGCAGAACACCTACAGCTCCACGGGCGATACCGGCCAGCAAGTCCAGGACTTCAAGGCCATGGTCCGTTCCCTGCACCGGGCCGGCATCGAGGTGATCCTTGACGTGGTGTACAACCACACCGCCGAAGGCAACCACCTCGGCCCCACCCTGTCCTTCAAGGGCATCGACAACTCGTCGTACTACCGGCTGATGGAGGGCGACGAGAAGCACTACATGGATTACACGGGCACGGGCAACTCGCTGAACGTCCGCCAGCCGCACTCGCTGCAGCTGCTGATGGACTCGCTGCGGTACTGGGTCACGGAAATGCACGTGGACGGCTTCCGGTTCGACCTCGCCTCCACCCTGGCCCGTGAGTTCTACGACGTCGACAAGCTCTCCACATTCTTCGAACTCATCCAGCAGGACCCCGTGGTGTCCCAGGTCAAGCTCATCGCAGAACCCTGGGATGTTGGACCCGGCGGCTACCAGGTGGGCAACTTCCCGCCGCAGTGGACGGAATGGAACGGAAAGTACCGCGACACGGTCCGCGACTTCTGGCGCGGCGAGCCGGCCACCCTGGGCGAATTCGCCTCGCGCATCACCGGCTCCGCCGACCTCTACGAGCACTCGGGCCGCCGCCCCGTGGCCTCGATCAACTTCGTGACCGCCCACGACGGCTTCACCCTGGCGGACCTCGTGTCCTACAACGAGAAGCACAACGACGCCAACGGCGAAGGCAACAACGACGGCGAATCCCACAACCGGTCCTGGAACTGCGGGGCCGAAGGTCCCACCGACGATCCTGCTGTCCTGGGGCTGCGCGCCCGCCAGCAGCGGAACTTCATTGCCTCCTTGCTGCTGTCCCAAGGTGTGCCCATGCTGCTGCACGGTGACGAAATGGGCCGCACGCAGCAGGGCAACAACAACGGATATTGCCAGGACTCCGAGCTGACGTGGATCAACTGGGAGAACATCGACCAGCCCCTCGTAGAGTTCACGGCCGCCGTCAACGCGCTGCGGGCCAAACACCCCACTTTCCGTCGGAGCAGGTTCTTCGACGGGCGCCCCGTGCTGCGAGGCGAAGGCGAGCGGCTGCCGGACATCGTATGGCTTGACGTCGACGGCGACACCATGAAACCCGAGGACTGGGACAGCGGCTTCGGCCGTTCGGTGGGCATGTTCTTGAACGGTGACGGGATCCAAGGCAAGGATGTCCGCGGGCGCCGGATCACCGATGTGAACTTCCTGCTGTACTTCAACGCGCATGACGACATCGTGAAGTTCACCCTTCCTAATGACGAATACGCACCCGCGTGGGACATCATCATCGACACTGCCGGCCACAACGCTGACACTGCACCGGTGAAGGCTGGCCAGGCCATTCCTGTTGATTCCAAGTCCCTGGTGGTCCTTCGAGCCCACATGGTGGAGGAAGCCGAACCGGACCACTCAGTCGCTGCGTCCTTGGCGGCACTGACCCAGACGAGCACCAGCGAGACCGAAGCACTCAGCACGCCCACCGTGCCGGAGCCAAAGAAAACGAAGAAGGTCAGCAAGCCGAAAGACCAGGCCAAGTGAAGGCTCCGGCATCCACCTACCGGCTCCAGATCCGCAGCAGCTTCACGCTCTTTGATGCTGCCGCGACCGTTCCGTACCTGAAGTCACTGGGCGTGGATTGGGTCTACCTGTCTCCGATCCTGACGGCGGAACACGGTTCCGACCACGGCTATGACGTGACGGATCCGTCGTCGGTGGATCCGGAGCGTGGCGGTCCGGAAGGGCTGCTGGCACTCTCCGCAGCCGCGCGGGACCATGGCATGGGCGTGCTGGTGGACATCGTCCCCAACCATGTGGGCGTGGCCACGCCGGCCCAGAACCCGTGGTGGTGGTCGCTGCTCCAGGAAGGACGCGGCTCGCCGTACGCGGAAGCGTTCGACGTCGACTGGGACCTGGCAGGCGGGAAGATCCGTCTTCCCATGCTGGGATCGGATGCGGACCTGGACAAGCTCGAAGTCAAGGATGGCGAGCTCAGATACTACGACCACCGGTTTCCGCTGGCTGCAGGTAGCTACACGCCGGGGGATTCCCCGCAGGAGGTCCACAGCCGCCAGCACTATGAGCTGATGGACTGGCGCCGCGCGGATGCCGAACTGAACTATCGGCGCTTCTTCGCGGTCACCACCCTGGCGGGCATCCGGGTGGAGGACCCTTGGGTTTTCGACCAGGCTCATGCCGAGGTAAAGCGCTGGTTCGACGAAGGCCTGGTTGACGGGCTGCGCGTCGACCATCCTGATGGTCTGGCGGATCCGTCCGGGTACCTTCGCTGGCTCAAGGACCTCACCGGGGGTGGCTACGTCCTGGTCGAAAAGATCCTGGAGCCGGGGGAGGAGCTCCCGACGGAGTTCGCCTGCGAGGGCACCACGGGCTACGACGCCCTGTCCGACGTGGACCGGGTCCTGGTGGACCCGGCCGGCGAGGCGGCGCTCGACGAACTGGATGCGGCCCTGCGGGGTACGGATGTCCCCGCCGATTACGCGACGATGATCCGGGGTACCAAGAGGATGATTGCGGACGGCATCCTGCGCTCGGAGGTGCTGAGGCTGGCACGTCTGGTCCCCGCTTCCCAGGGGCTTTCCGTGGAGCAGGCTGCGGATGCCATCGCCGAGATCATCGCCTCGTTCCCGGTCTACCGCAGCTACCTTCCGCTAGGTTCCGAGGTGTTGAAGGAAGCCTGCGGGTCCGCGGCGGAACACCGTCCTGACCTTGCCCAGGCCGTGGGATCTCTCCTCCCGTTGCTTCTCGATCCTGCCAATCCCATTGCGGTGCGTTTCCAGCAAACCTCCGGGATGGTCATGGCCAAGGGTGTTGAGGACACGGCTTTCTATCGCTACACGCGGCTGGGCACGCTGACCGAGGTGGGAGCTGAACCCACCGAGTTCTCGGTGTCCGTTGAGGAATTCCACCACCGCATGCGGCGCCGGCAGGAGGAACTGCCACTCTCCATGACCACGCTGTCCACGCACGACACCAAACGCAGCGAGGACACCCGGGCACGGATCTCCGTGATCTCGGAGATCCCGGCTGAGTGGACTGCTACGCTGACCACCCTTCGGGAGTTGGCCCCGGTGCCTGACGGTCCGTTCGAGACCCTGCTGTGGCAGGCAGTCATCGGAGCGTGGCCGGCGTCCCGGGAACGGCTTCAGGGGTATGCCGAGAAGGCTGCCCGCGAGGCCGGCAATTCCACCACGTGGACCAACCCTGATACGGAGTTTGAATCACGCGTCAAGGCCGCCGTGGATGCAGCGTTCGACGACGCCAGGGTCGCCACGGTGATCGAGGACTTCGTCGCCCGGACGGATGCCTTGGCCGCAACCAACTCGCTGGCGGCCAAGATCATCCAGCTGACGATGCCTGGCGTCCCTGACGTGTACCAGGGCACCGAGTTCTGGGACCGGTCCTTGACAGACCCGGATAACCGGCGGCCCGTGGACTTTGAACGCCGCTTAGCTGCCCTGGCCGCACAGGATGCGGGCACACTCCCGGCAGACTTCCGGGAGGAGTCCACCAAGCTGCTGGTGACCTCTCGGGCGCTCCGGCTGCGCCGGGACCGGCCCGAACTGTTCCGGGGCCACCGTCCCGTTTTTGTTTCCGGCCCCGCCGCTGACCACCTGGTGGCGTTCGACCGTGGGGCGGACAGCAAGGGCACAGGCGGCACACCCGGCGCCTTGACCCTGGCAACTCGGCTTCCCTTCGGACTGGAACGCGCCGGCGGGTGGCGGGACACCGCCGTCGAACTTTCCACGGAAATGCGGGACGAACTGACCGGACGTACGCACGGCCCGGGCCCTGTGCCTGTGGCCGATATCCTCCAGCCTTACCCTGTGGCGCTGCTGGCGCCCGTGAACGGAGACAACGCATGAGCCTGACGCACCACGGTCCCGGCCGGTTCGATGTCTGGGCCCCGGACGCCTCGGCTGTCTCGTTGCTCGCCAACGGTCAGCAGTACCCCATGAAGCAGGTGTCCGGGGACTCCGGCGCAGATGGCTGGTGGTCCGCGCCTGACGCGCCGGCGGACGCAGACGTGGACTACGGCTACCTGCTCGACGGCGAAACGCACCCGCTGCCGGACCCCCGGTCCCGCCGCCTCCCGGACGGCGTCCATGCTCTCTCCCGCACCTTCGATCCCGGCTCATACGCCTGGCAGGACGCCGGCTGGGAGGGGAAGGAACTGCGTGGCTCGGTCATCTACGAACTCCACGTGGGAACCTTCACCCCCGAAGGAACTTTGGACGCCGCCGCGGACAAGCTCGGTTATCTCGCGGACCTGGGCATCGACTTCGTGGAGCTGCTGCCCGTCAACGGATTTAACGGCACCCACAACTGGGGATACGACGGCGTGCAGTGGTTCGCGGTCCACGAAGGCTACGGCGGGCCCGCGGCCTACCAGCGCTTTGTGGACGCCGCCCACGCCGCCGGGCTGGGCGTCATCCAGGACGTGGTCTACAACCACCTCGGACCCAGCGGCAACTACCTACCCAAGTTCGGCCCCTACCTCAAGCAGGGCGATGCCAACACATGGGGCGATTCGGTCAACCTCGACGGCCCGGGATCCGACGTCGTGCGTGAATACATCCTGGACAACGCGGCCCTGTGGCTGCGCGACTACCACGTGGACGGGCTGCGCCTGGACGCCGTCCATGCACTCCGCGATGAGCGGGCGGTGCACCTCCTGGAAGAGTTCGGCGCGCTGGGCGATGCCATCTCCACGGAGACAGGGCTTCCCAAAACACTCATCGCCGAATCGGACCTCAACAATCCGCGGCTGATCTACCCCCGCGATGCCAACGGCTACGGCCTTGCCGGGCAGTGGAGCGACGACTTCCACCACGCCGTGCACGTGAACGTCAGCGGCGAGACCGCAGGGTATTACGGCGATTTCGCGTCGCTCGGCGTCCTGGCGAAGGTCCTCAAGGACGGCTTCCTGCACGACGGCAGCTACTCCAGCTTCCGCGGACGCCATCACGGCCGGCCCATCAATACCTCGCTGGTCCACCCCGCGGCACTGGTGGTGTGCAGCCAGAACCACGACCAAATCGGCAACCGGGCCATCGGCGACAGACTGTCCCAGTCACTGCCGTACGGCCCGCTGGCCGTAACCGCAGTGCTGACGCTGACCTCGCCGTTCACGCCCATGCTGTTTATGGGCGAGGAATTCGGCGCGTCCACGCCGTGGCAGTTCTTCACCTCGCATCCCGAACCGGAACTGGGCAAGGCGACGGCGGAGGGCAGGATCCGCGAGTTCGAACGCATGGGGTGGGATCCCGCCGTCGTCCCGGATCCACAGGATCGCGAAACGTTCCGGCGCTCCAGGCTCAACTGGGAGGAGGCCGCTGAGGGTGACCACGCGCGGCTCCTCGCGCTCTACCGGGCGCTGACCGCACTGCGGCGCGCTTACCCCGAACTGGCCGGGCTGGGATTCGAGGAAACGGACGTGACGTTCGACGACGACGCCCGCTGGTTGCGCTTCCGGCGCGGGTCCGTTGAGGTACTGCTGAACTTCTCGGCGTCGCCGGTGCGGCTGGACGGTGTGGGGGGCACGGTGCTGCTGTCGACGGACGAGGCCACTCTGCTGGACGGCGATTCGTTCGTGTTGGCGGCGCACAGTGGGGCGGTTCTTACTGCTGGGGCGGAAGTAACCTCGAGATAACGTAGACACTGGAGTGACCCGGGCGTACTATTCGCGTACTGACCAGCCGTGACGGGCGGCTCGGAGGTGTACGGGCGATGGAGGCCGTCATGGGTGAACCAGCGAATAGTACGGTTCCTGCCACGCTTGAACTCCGGATCCACGGCATCCGCAACACGCCGCCGCACGAGCTCCTCCGATCGGGCAAGCGGTCACTCACGCCCGACGACGTCGAGCTGTCCTGGGGTGATGAGCTTGCTGGGTTCTACCGGGCCAAGTCCGGGACAGGAGCCGCTGCGGACTCCGGTGCGGGCGGTGCTGCGGGCGATGGCGCCGCTGCCCACGGTGGCAGCCCGCGCGTGGTGGAGGCGTATTCCTGGGGCCGGTTGGCACGCTTCACCGGGGTAGGAGTGGCCGGCAAAGTGGCCGACGCTGCGGTCCGGACGGCGTGGTTCCTGCTGATGCCGTTCGGACTGACTAATGCCGCGTACTGGAGCCGCCCGCTGCCCGCCGTGAAGCAGCAGGCGGTTACGGACCCGGTGTCCGGGCAGGAAGAACCGCACATCGACTACGCCGACGGAGTAGAGCACGGGGGCGACGGCGCGGGACGGATCCGGCTCTTCGCGCTGGTTCTGACCCTCTACTTTGTGGTGACGGCGGCCGTGGTCTCGATGGACCTCATCGCCGTCCAATGTTTTCCGGCCGACGTTCCGGACCAGGAACGCCGTGTCTGCTCCGCGCTGCCTGCGTTCCTGGACGGCCTGGCCGGCTGGACCCGCGGCCGTCGTGTCGCCTTGTTCGCACTGATACCCCTTGTGACCGTAGGCATCGTGGCTGCCATCGCATACTTGGCACGGACCCGGTTTCACCCCAGGCCGAACCTTCGGCCTGGCTCGCCCGTACCGCCCGAAACGGCAAGCGAAGAACCACAGGTCATCCCCAGCCTCATGATCCGGGACATATGGGTTGCACACGATATGGTCCGCTACAACGGTTGGCTGCATGTGTGGGCGTCGCTGGCCGCGGTTGCCGCCATCATCGGGTGGGATGGCTTCTGGACGCGAATCGACGCCGAGAACTGCGGAAGCCTGAAGACGCTCACGGCCTGCATCGCGAATCTGGCACCGGAGCGAATCTGGCCCTTCGGTTTCATCATGCTGGTGGTGTGGCTGGTTGCCGCCGGAACGGTGCTCGCCGCCGCGATCGAAACGGTCCGGCAGTCCTCGGAGAATCCCGATCTGCCCTCCCGGAACGGCGCGCCGTGGCTGTGGCCGATTGCCTGGGTCGCCGGTGCCACCACGCTCGCAGCGGTGGCAGTATCGGTTTTCAGCGGTGGCGTACCCGCCGGCACGGGGGCAAAAGTCATGCTGGGTCTTGGCTTGGCCCCTGCAGGGCTCATGTTGGTCATGCTGGCCTTGATCTTCAGCATGTGCCTTCTCGCGAGGAAGGGACACGACAGGCGCACGCTGGGCTGGCGGGGTAAAGGCTCGGCCGTCTTGGCGACGCTCGCACTGGGAACGGCCACCATCCTCAGCTGCGCGATTGTGGGAGCCGCCGCAACGCTGTTGCAGCGCAACTACGAACGGCGAAGCACCACTAACGATGAAATGTGGCGATTCGGACCCATCGCCGACGACGTCCTGGTTCCGCCGTCGGTCTTCACGGCCTTCAGCGGGCTGCTCCTGGCCGTGATTCTGGGGGCGGCCATCATCTGGATCCTGTGCTCGTGGAAAGCAGTGCGCTCGATGGCATGGAACACGGAGGCCAACGCAGTTGCGGACCTCCTCGGAGCCTATGGCGCCCTGCCGCCCCTGCCGCACCAGAAATCCGCCGCCCGGAAACTTGTCTCTGCACGGCGGACCGCTTCCCTCGCGCACCGTGCAGAAGCTGTGGTCTCGCTGCTGGCCATCCTCATATTCCTAGGACTACTTTTAGCCCTGGGTCTGGGGGCCCTAAAGGACTGGTTGGTCACCGGCTCGGCTGGTCTGTACGGGTTCCTCGAAGGGATGGGGGCCCTTGGACTTGCCGCTGCCGGCACAACGATTGCCGTTTTGGCCGTGATGTCGGCCAAACCGAACTCCCGGCCACTGGCACTCCTCTGGGACCTGATGTGCTTTATGCCCAAGACCGCGCACCCGTTCGGTCCGCCGAGTTATGGCGAGCGGGCGGTCCCCGAATTTGCCGCCAGGATCGCCGCCTGGCTGGACGGTACGGACGGCGCGCCGCCTGCCAAGACCGGCATGGTGGCGATCTCCGCGCACAGCCTGGGAGCGGTGATCGCCGTCAGCGCTCTGTTCCACCTCAAGTCCACACGGCCTGACCTGCCCTTTAACAGGATCGGCCTGCTGACCTACGGCACCCAACTGAGGTCCTATTTTGGCCGGTTCTTCCCGGAACTCCTGGGGCCGGCCGTGCTCGCCACGGCACCGGTGGGCCGGACAAAACTCACCGCGGCCGGAGGTCCGGACCATGAGCGCATCATCACGGGCCAACCGACGGTCCAGTTCGATGTGAATCTCAGCCACGTCCTCGGGCCCGGGCCGAATCGATGGGTGAATCTCTACCGGAAGACCGACTACCTCGGTTTCCCGGTTCTCTATCAGGGTCCGGGAGGTGCCGAGAACGCCGGGGCAGATCCCTATGCCCAGGAGATGGATCCGTTCACGTACCAGTTCCTCGTGGTCAGCCACAGCGACTACCTGCAGGCGCCCCAATACCAAAAGGCGATTGACGACGTCGTGGGTGGATTGCCTCAGGCCGGACCTCAGCTCCGGGCTTAATAGTTCGATTTTGTGCTGTTATGTGAGACATGGCTGGCAGGATGGTAGATATGACTTACACCGCTGCGGAGAACCGCTACGACACCATGCCCTACCGCCGCGTCGGCCGCAGCGGTCTGAAGCTCCCGGCCATTTCCCTCGGACTTTGGCACAACTTCGGCGACGACAAGCCCTTTGAAGTGCAGCGCGCCATCCTGCGCCGGGCCTTCGATCTGGGCGTCACCCACTTCGACCTCGCGAACAACTACGGTCCGCCCTACGGCGCCGCCGAGACCAATTTCGGCCGCCACTTCAAGGACGACTTCAAGCCGTACCGCGACGAACTCATTATCTCCAGCAAGGCCGGCTACGACATGTGGCCGGGCCCGTACGGCAACTTTGGCTCCCGCAAGTACCTGCTGGCCAGCCTGGACCAGTCCCTGGAGCGCATGGGCCTGGACTACGTGGACATCTTCTACAGCCACCGGCCGGACCCGGAAACGCCGATGGAAGAGACCATGGGCGCCCTGGACCACGCAGTCCGTTCGGGTAAGGCCCTGTATGCCGGCATCTCGTCCTACACCCCGGCCCAGACCCTCGAAGCGGCCCGGATCCTGAAGGAACTCGGTACGCCGCTTCTGATCCACCAGCCGAGCTATTCCATGCTGAACCGCTGGACCGAGAACGGCAGCCCCAACCTCTACCAGGCCTTGGAAGAGGTGGGCGCCGGTTCCATCGCTTTCTCTCCGCTGGCCCAGGGGATGCTCACGGGCCGCTACCTCAACGGCGTGCCCGCGGATTCCCGGGCAGCGCAGCAGAAGTCTTTGGACGAAGCCATGATCACGGACGAGAACCTGGACCGCGTGCGCGGGCTCAACCGGATCGCCGAGGGCCGGGGCCAGACCCTGGCGCAGATGGCGATCGGCTGGATCCTCCGCGATCAGGGCCAGGGCTCATCAGTGACCTCCGCACTCGTGGGCGCGTCCAGCGTCCGGCAGCTCGAAGACACCCTCTCCGCCGTCAACAACCTGGACTTCACCGCGGACGAGGTTAATGCCATCGACGAGTTCGCCGTGGAATCAGACATCAACCTGTGGAAGCAAAAGTAACCACGTAACGCTTCGACTGAAGGGGGCCGGGAACATTTCCGGCCCCCTCTTGGTTGGGTAAGATGAAATGGCGCCGAATGGCGCACTGCCAGCGTGCCGCCGTCGTACTCTTCCGGTACTGACCGTCCTGGCGGCTGAAGTTTTCTTCAAAGGAGTTCCGTGTCTGCAAATCCGATTCGTGTTGCCATTGTTGGTGTAGGTAACTGCGCCGCCTCGCTCGTCCAGGGCGTGCAGTATTACCGTGACGCCGATCCCCAGGCCACGATCCCGGGTCTGATGCACGTAGAGTTCGGCAAGTACCACGTCAACGATGTCCAGTTTGTTGCCGCTTTTGACGTTGATGGCAAGAAGGTGGGCGTGGACCTCGCCGACGCCATCCTGGCCAGCGAGAACAACACCATCAAGATCGCCGACGTGCCCCCTACCGGCGTGACCGTCCAGCGCGGCCACACCCTCGACGGCCTCGGCAAGTACTACCTCGAGACCATCGAACAGTCCGCCGAAGAGCCCGTTGACATCGTCGCCGCGCTCCGCGAATCCAAGGCCGACGTTATGGTCTGCTACCTCCCGGTTGGTTCCGAGGATGCTGCCCACTTCTACGCGCAGGCTGCCATCGACGCTGGCGTGGCGTTCGTCAACGCCCTCCCCGTGTTTATCGCCGGCACCAAGGAATGGGCCGACAAGTTCACCGCCGCCGGCGTCCCGATCGTGGGCGACGACATCAAGAGCCAGATCGGTGCCACCATCACGCACCGCGTCATGGCCAAGCTCTTCGAAGACCGCGGCGTCACCCTGGACCGCACGTACCAGCTGAACGTCGGCGGCAACATGGATTTCAAGAACATGCTGGAGCGCGACCGCCTCGAGTCCAAGAAGATCTCCAAGACCCAGGCCGTCACGTCCAACGTCGAAGCCGACATTGCACCGCGCAACGTCCACATCGGCCCGTCCGACTACGTCCAGTGGCTCGACGACCGCAAATGGGCGTTCGTCCGCCTCGAAGGCCGCAACTTCGGCGACGCCCCGGTGTCACTGGAATACAAGCTCGAAGTCTGGGACTCACCCAACTCCGCCGGCGTGATCATCGATGCCATCCGCGCAGCCAAGATCGGCCTGGACCGCGGCATCGGCGGCCCGCTGCTCTCCGCCTCGAGCTACTTCATGAAGTCCCCGCCGGAACAGTTCAACGACGACCTCGCCCGCGAAAAGGTCGAGGCCTTCATCCGCGGCGACCTCGAGCGCTAAACGCTCTCTCACCTTTGGTGGGTTTTGGACGGACGCTCTCTCACTTGATGGTGGGGGAGCGTCCGGCGTCTAACGCCCCGTGCGATGCTCCCTCACTTTTACGCCGTTTTTATCGGACGCTCTCTCACTACATCGAGCGCGCAAAGCCGGACCCGACGGCGGGATCCAACCAGGCTGACCGCAGTTCCCTTTTGATCATCCTGACGGCGCGTTCGAATCCGTCGGCCAGATCATCCTTATCGAAAGTGAGGACCGCCCAGCCAGCGGCTTCGAAGGCCTTGTCCCGTCGCCGATCGCTTAGCTGCTGTTTGGGCACGAGGTGGTGGCCTCCGTCGTACTGGATGGCCACGCGCCGGTGACGGTATCCCAGATCCGCCGACGGCGACAGCGGGTCTGCCTCACGCAGCCTGAGCTGAAGCTGGGGCTCGGGGACGCCGGCGTCGAGCAGTGCCAGCCGGAGCAGGGTCTCCGGGCCGGAATCAGCTCCCACCCGCATGAGTTCCAAGGCCTCGCGGGCGCGGACGATTCCCTGCAGGTTCTTGTGCCTGTTCGTCAGGGCGTGCAGTTCCTCAAGGGTGGCGAACGGTAGATCGCGGCCTTCAAACGCCTGCCGTGGCAGCCGGATCAATTCGTCGCCCAGGCAGACGAGGTCCTTCAGCGGCACTACCCGGGCCATGTCCAGCCACGTGCGCGGCCGCGTACTGATGCGGATTCCGTCAACTGATTCGACCTCGTCATCAGCCGCGGTCACCGTATGCCCGATCACGCCTTTACGGCGGACGCTCGGCAAGGAGCGCAGCTTGCTGAGATGCAGTTCCGTGGAGTCTGAGAGCCACGGTGGAAGGCATGAGCTGCGAAGGCGTGCCGCCGTCACGTGCGAGATCCAGGCACCCGGAGTGGCCGCCGAGAGCGCACGGGCGGCCGCCTCAAGTTCGAAATCCCAGTCAGCAGGACGGTACAGTCCCCGGCTGACGTGCTCGACGTCGGGCCGGAGGAGACGATCCCGAGGGACGCCTACTGTTCTCGCGTCGGTGAGTGTAAACGGGCCGGATGCCAATGTGGCGGGAAGCGCAGTCTGCGTTTGCATACCGGCATTGTTCCTCAGAGTAGCCGGCGTCCGCAGAAGTTATCCACAGGTGAGAGAGCGTTCGTAGGAATGGGCCCAAAGGTGAGAGAGCGTTCGTAGGAATGGGTCCAAAGGTGAGAGAGCGTTGGGTCAAAAGAGGCCGACCGGGTTGCCCTGCCCGTCTACGTCCATGCGCATCGCGGCGGGCTCCTTGGGCAGGCCGGGCATGGTCATCACGGCACCGGTCAGGGCCACGATGAAGCCTGCGCCGGTCTTGGGGATGAGGTCCCGGACGTGGATGGTGAAGCCTTTGGGAGCCCCAAGCCGGGAAGCCTCATCAGTGAAGGAGTACTGGGTCTTTGCCATGCACACGGGCATCCCGGCCCAGCCGTTCTTTTCGATGTCGGCCAGCCGCTTCAGGGCAGGCACGGAGAATTCCACGCCGTCGGCGCCGTATATCTCCTGGACGATCGTCCGGATCTTGTCCTCCACAGACAGGTTCAGGGGATACAGATACCGGAAGTCCGACGGCGCTGCCACCGCGGCAGCGACCTTCGCTGCCAGCTCATCGCCCCCGTCGCCCCCGCCGCCCCGGCCCCAGACATCAGCGACGGCCGCCTGCACACCCTGCTGCGCACACCAGGACAGCAGCCACTCCAGCTCCTCTGGCGTGTCCGTGGCGAACTTGTTGATGGCCACCACGGGCGCGATGCCGAACTTCTCGACGTTGTGTACGTGCCGCTTCAAGTTCCCAACGCCGGCGGCCAGCGCGTCGACGTTGGGCTCCGTGAGCTCGTGGTTCGGGACGCCGCCGTGCATCTTGAGCGCCCGGATCGTCGCCACCACCACGACGGCGGACGGTGCCACATCCGCGATGCGCGCCTTGATGTCCATGTACTTTTCGGCGCCGAGGTCCGCCCCGAAACCGGCTTCCGTGACGACGATGTCTGCCAACTGCTGCGCGGTTCTGGTGGCGATGAGGGAGTTGCAGCCATGCGCGATGTTGGCGAACGGGCCGCCGTGGACCAGGGCGGGCGTCCCCGCGATGGTCTGGACGAGGTTTGGTTTGAGGGCATCCTTGAGCAGCATGGTCAGGGCGCCTTGGACGCCCAGGTCCGCCACCGTGACCGGCCGGCGGTCGTAGCTGTAGCCGAAGGTAATTCGGCCCAGGCGCTCGCGAAGATCGTCGAGATCCGTGGCCAGGCAGAAGACGGCCATGATCTCGGAGGCCGCCGTAATGTCGAAACTGTCCTGGCGCGGCACGCCCTGCGCCGGCCCGCCAAGGCCGATGACCACCTCTCGGAGCGATCTGTCATTCATATCCAGGACTCGCTTGAAAGTCATCCGCCGGGGGTCGATGTTCAGCTCGTTGCCCTGGTAGATGTGGTTGTCCACGAGCGCCATGAGGGCGTTGTTGGCTGAGGTGATCGCGTGGAAGTCCCCAGTGAAATGCAGGTTGATCTCGTCCATGGGCAGGACCTGGGAATAGCCGCCGCCCGCTGCGCCACCCTTCATACCCAGAATGGGGCCCAGGGACGGTTCACGCAACGCGATCATGACCTTGTGGCCTGCGCGGGCCAAGGAGTCGGCGAGTCCCACGGTGGTGGTGGATTTCCCCTCGCCTGCGGGTGTGGGGGACATAGCCGAAACGAGGACCACTTTGCCCGCGGGCATTCCCGTCGGAAGCAGCAGCCGGGCCGGATCGATTTTCGCCTTGTAACGCCCGTACAGTTCCACGGCATCAGCATTGATTCCGGCTCGCTCGGCGATCTGCCCGATCGGCAGGATGGCGGCCTTTTGCGCGATCTCAAGATCGGTTCGGCCCTCGTTTTCAGACATCGATGTCCTTCGGCTCTGTGCGGAACTCTGTGCGCGACAATCTATCAGCCGACGAATCAGCGGTGAGGGAGGGTTGGGGAAAATCGGCTCAAAGGTGAGAGAGGGTTGGGAACTACGGTGCCGGCACCGCCGGAATCAGCCGGCCGGCCAGCTGCTGTTCGACGGCGGCGTGGTAGGTCTCAAGCGTGATGGCGGCAGTGCGGTTCCACCCCAGGTTCTCCGCGCGGATGGCCGCGGCCCGTCCCATGTCGGCGCGGGTGTCTGGATCGTCGTAAATCGCTTCAAGCGCGTCCGCCCAGTCCTTGGCGTGGTGCCCGTCCACCAGCAGCCCGGTCCGGCCATGGCAGATGGCGCGGGACAGTCCGCCCACGCGGGTGCCCAGCACGGGCGTCCCGCAGGCCTGTGCCTCGATGGCCACCAGCCCGAACGATTCGCTGTAGGAGGGCATCACCACAACGTCCGCCGCCCGGAACCAGGACGCGAGATCACTGGCGCTGACCGGGGGAAGGTGCGTGACGACGTCGTCAAGTCCAGACTCCGCGATCAGGTGCCGGAGGTTGAAATCCTTGTTGCCGCTGAGGGCGCCCAAAATGGTGAGCCGGAGATCGATCTCGGGCCGCCGGGCGCGAAGCAGGGCCGCGGCTTTGAGCAGGATCTGCGGGCCCTTCAGCCGCTGGATGCGGCCGGCGAAGAGCAGGTGGAACGTCTCCAGCGAAACACCGCGTTCGGTCCGGGACCGAGCGCGGAACGCGGGTGTAAAAGTGCTGAGGTCCACGCCGGGCGGCGCCACATCGATGCGGTCGTAATCAGCATCGTAATGGGACACCAGCTCTTCGGCTTCGGCGGTGGTGTTGGCGACCAGGCGGGCGGCGCCGTCGACAATCCGGTGCTCGCCCTCCTCGCGCCGCCGCGGCTCGGGCTGTTCGCCGGACTCCAGCAGGAGGTTTTTGACCTTGGCCATGGTGTGCATCGTGTGGACGAGCGGCACACCCCAGAGCTCCGCGAGCTCCAGGCCGGCGATCCCGGACACCCAATAGTGCGAATGGATGACGTCGTAGCGGCCGTGCGGCTGGCGCTGGCGGATCTGGTCGATCTCGGCCACCAGGTGGTGCAGCAGCTCCGGCAGTTCTTCCTTGGGGATCTTCCGCGGCGGCCCGGCCAGCACGTTGTGGACGCACACGCCGGGGTTCGGATGTTCGACGGCGGCCTGCTTGGCTGAGGTGGAGCGCGTGAAGATCTCCACTTGCACGCCGGTATCGGCCAGGGCCGAGGCCAGCTCCCGGATGTAGACGTTCATCCCCCCGGCGTCGCCGGAGCCTGGCTGCTCCATCGGGGAGGTGTGGAGGGAGAGCAACGCGACCCTGCGGATCAATGTCATGGCTTCTCCTTCCCACCGCTGGCGCGGCGGTGGGCCCGCTGTTGCCCACTCGGTAAAACACTACTCCAGCCGCTCCCGGGCGGCCCTCCCGGCACGTGAGCGGCTGCTAACGTGGCGCGTGTGAAAGCAGCCACAACTCCGCCCAGTTCCGCGGACTACTCGATCCGCCCCGCCACGGACGCCGACTGGCCCGGCATGTGGGCCGTTCTGGAGCCCGTCATCCGGTCCGGCGAGACGTTCACCTGGGACCGGGACACCACAGAGGCCGACGCCCGTGCCCGCTGGTTCAAGGACGCGCCCGGCCAGGCCTTTGTGGCCGTGACGGCCGACGGCGGCGTGATCGGCACCGGCGAGCTGCACCCCAACCAGGGCGGCGGCGGCAGCCACGTGGCAAACGCCGGCTACATGGTCCACAGCGGCCACGGCGGCAAGGGCGTGGCCCGGGCCCTGTGCGCCTACTCCCTGGCCGCGGCAGGGGATGCGGGCTTCCGGGCCATGCAATTCAACGCCGTGGTGGAAAGCAATGTCCGTGCGGTGACCGCGTGGCAGGGGATGGGCTTTGAAATCCTCGCCACCATCCCAGAGGCGTTCGACCATCCGACGCTCGGATACGTGGGCCTGCACGTGATGTACCGAAAGCTTTAGCCGCGCCAAAGCTCCAGCAGCGCCGGGAACGCTAGCTCGTAGCCGGCCAGCAGCTTGGCGCCCAGGGCGGGGGAGTCCACCAGGGGATGCCCGCTGAAAGCGTCGACGGCGGCCGCCCGGTCTCCGTGCGTCGCTGCCCGGATAGTGAGCCGCTCCATCTCCTTGACGCGCCGGAGCAGGGTGAGTTGCTCCGGCCCCGGAGCTGACTGTGGAAGCGGCACCGCGCCGTCGGCCGTTACGGTGCAGGGGACCTCGACGACGGCGTCCGCCGGCAGCCCCGGAATGGCTGGTTCCGGAGGGGCTGGTTCCGGAGGGCGGCCTCCGGGGGCGGCCGCCCCGCCAGGACCGGTCGGAAGCGTGTTGGCGGTGTTGAGGATGAGCCGGGCCTCCCCGGCCCCCGCCAGGGCCCGCATCACGGCAAGGGCGACGCGTTCGTAGCCGCCACCGGCAAGGTCGTCCTCGTCGCGCTGCTCTCCGTGGGTCCGTGCCTCGGCGAGGTAGCCTTCCTCCCGCGAGCGGCGGGCAGCGTCCCACAGAGCGTAGGCGTCCGGGCCGGCTGAGGCCAGCCGCGGGTACAGCTCAGCCTGCTGGTGGTGGATGGACTCGCCTCGGGTCTGGGCCATGGCGCGCATGGCCGCGGCGGCGCTGTCGCGCTGGTAGTAGTAATAGAGGTATTCGTTGGGAAGTGCGCCAAGCTCCGCGAGGAACGGCTGCGGGAACAGCCGGCCTTCCTCGAACGTGTGGAGGGCCACGGGGTCCGACAGCAGGCCGGGCAGCAGATCCTGGCCGCCGGACTCCAGCCGGTAGAGCCAGCCCAGGTGGTTCAGACCGTAATAGCCCACGCCGTCGAGCCGTCCGTCCGGCAGCGGCAGGCCGGCCGCGCGGGCCGCACGGTGCACCAGTCCGCCCGCCGAATCGCAGATCCCGATGACCTTCCTGCCGAGGACAGGCAGCAGGGCCTCGGTGACCATGCCGGCCGGGTTGGTGAAGTTGATCAGCCAGGCGTCCGGGCAGAACTCCCGCATCTGCAGGGCAAGTTCCAGCATCCGGGGAATGGTTCGGAGGGCATAGGAGATCCCGCCGGCTCCGGTGGTTTCCTGTCCCAGCAAGCCCAGCTCCTGCGCCACGCGTTCGTCCGCGATGCGTCCGGCCGTGCCGCCGGGGCGGATCGCGGCGAACACCATGTCCGTTCCGCGGAGCGCGTCCGGCAGTGATGTGGTTGTCTTGATCGCCGGGGGCCGGTCGCCTTCCCGGTCGGCGGACTCCGGCATGGCGCGCAGAACCGCGGTGATGGCACTGAGGCGGGCGGGGTCGACGTCGAACAGCACCAGTTCGCTGACCAACCCCGCGAAAGCGCCGGACGCCAGCGCCCGGTAAACAAGCGGCACGCGGAATCCGCCGCCGCCGGCAATCATTAGCCGCATAGTCAGCAGTCTAGGGGGCGGCCGGGCGCGCCCCTACCGTGGCGCCGCGGCAGGGCGTAGTCTGCCGGACATGGACGCCATCCCGGACCGCCGCTTCGATCCGCTCTCAACCGTCCGCACACCGTCGGACGGCGGGTTCGACCTGCTGCTGGCCGGCACGGTTTTCCAGGACATCATCTTCACAGGGCTGCCGCACGCGCCCGAGCCGGGCACGGAAATCTGGAGCGAGGGCATGGGCAGCTGCCCCGGCGGCGTCGCGAACCAGGCCATTGCCGCGGCGAGGTTGGGACTGCGCACGGGACTGGCAGCGGCCTTCGGGGACGACGGCTACGGGGACTACAACTGGAAAATACTGGCCGGGCAGGAACACGTTGACCTGAGCCTGTCGCGCCGCGTCGCGGGGTGGCATTCCCCGGTCACCGTCTCGCTCAGCGTCCACAACGACCGTTCCCTGGTGACGCATGGGCACCCGGCCCCGGTGACGTCGTCGGAACTGATCGGTTCGCCGCCCACTGCGCTCGCCGGCATCGCCGCGCTCGACGAGGAGATTGAACCGTGGGCCGTGGCCGCGCAGCAGGCCGGCGTGAAACTGTTCGGGGACGTGGGCTGGGACCCCAGCGGGAAGTGGTCACCGGTCCGGCTCGAGAACCTGCAGTATTTCCATGCCTTCCTGCCCAACCAGCGCGAGGCCATGGCCTTCACGGGGAAGGACAATCCGTGGTCCGCACTGTATGCGCTGGCGGACCGGGTGCCTGTGGCCGTGGTAACGCTCGGTGCGCAGGGTGCCATGGCCGTGGACTCGGAAACAGGGGAGGAGGAGTGGGTGCCGTCGCTGCCCGTGACTGCTTTCGATCCCACCGGGGCCGGCGACTGCTTTGACGCAGCCTTCATCGTGGGCAGCCTGGCGGGCTGGCCGCTGGGAAACCGGCTCCGTTTCGCCAATCTCTGCGCCTCCCTGGCGGTGCAGGAGGTGGGCGGTTCGCTGGCGGCCCCCGGCTGGGGCGACGTCGCCGACTGGTGGAAGCGGGCCAACGCCCGGCCGGAGCGCCAGAGCAGCCAATGGCTCCGCCGCTTCGGTTTCCTGGCGGACATTATCAGCGACGTCCCCCTGGCCGCGCAGCGCCGGGCCACCGCCACCATCGCGCACCTGTCCGACGCGTAGCGGCCGACGTCGGGGCGTTGCCTCAGTGCCACCGAATGTGGCGCTGAGGCGCCGGAACCCGCCGCGATTATCCCGCTGTGATTTGCGGCCAGGCCGCCCGCACTAGAATCACTAAGGTGACTTATCCCGTAATAACCGGTGACTTCCGTGCGGCCTCAGGACCTGACCCTCGGTACGAGCGGTCAGCCGTCATCGACCTGGACGCCATCCGCCACAACGTGCGTCGGCTGGCGGCCGCGGCCTCACCCGCCAAGGTCATGGCCGTGGTCAAGGCCGATGCTTACGGACACGGGGCGGTTCCGGTAGCCCGCGCCGCCCTCGAAGCCGGCGCATCCTGGCTCGGCGTCGCGCACATCTCCGAGGCGCTGGCACTGCGGGCGGCGGGCATCGAAGCCCCCCTGCTGGCCTGGCTGCACACGGCGGAAAGCAACTTCGCAGCAGCCGTGGCTGCCGGCGTCGACATCGGCTGCTCCGGCTGGGAACTGGACCGCATTGTGGCCGCCGCGCGTGACCAGGAGCGACCCGCACGGATCCACCTGAAAGTGGACACTGGCCTTGGGCGGAACGGCGTGGCGCTCGATGCCTGGGACCAACTGGTGGGCGAAGCCATCGAGTACCAGGACCAAGGCCTCCTGCGGGTGGTGGGCATCTTCTCCCACCTGTCCGTGGCGGATGAACCCGAACGGCCGGAAACCGATGAACAGCTGGCGGCCTTCCGCGAGGTGCTGGCCGTGGCCGAGGACGCCGGCGTGGACCCTGAAGTCCGCCACCTGGCCAACACCCCGGCCACGCTGTCCCGCCCCGATACTCACTTCGACATGGTCCGCGTGGGCCTGGGCATCTACGGCCTCTCACCCTTTGAAGGCCAGACGTCCGCCGAACTCGGCCTCCGTCCGGCCATGACGCTGCGCACCCTGGTATCCCAGTGCAAGCAGGTCCCCGACGGGCAGGGCGTCTCCTACGGCCTGCGCTACCGCACCAGTGGCCCCAGTACCCTGGCGCTGATCCCGCTGGGCTACGCCGACGGCGTGCCCCGGATCGCCACCGGCGGGCCCGTCCGGGTGGCCGGCCGGACCTACCCCGTGGTGGGCCGGATCGCCATGGACCAGATGGTCATCGACCTCGGCAACATCGGCCCCGGCGGCGCAGACCTTTTCGGCACCGAAGCGGTGCTGTTCGGCAACGGGGACGACGGCGGTCCCACGGCGGACGACTGGGCGGTCGCCGCCGGGACCAACAACTACGAGATCGTGACCCGGATCAGCCCGCGGGTGCCGCGCCGGGTCATTAACGAAAGTCCCGCCGTCGGCCGTCCTGCCGTGGGAAATCCCGACGCCGGGCAGGCGACACCGTGAGCGTGCCCCCGGCAGAGATGCCCCATTGGGAAGAGACTCTGAAAGTCACGACGGCGGACCAGACTCACGCGCTCGCCGCCGCTTTGGGGGCGGAGCTGCAGGCCGGGGACCTGTTGGTGCTGACCGGCGAGCTGGGCGCCGGGAAAACCACCTTCACGCAGGGACTCGGCGAAGGCCTCGGTGTGCGCGCGGGCATCATCTCGCCCACTTTTGTCCTGGTCCGCATCCACCCCAACCTGCCCGACGGTCCGCGGCCCGGTGGCCCGGACCTGGTGCACGTGGACGCGTACCGGCTGGGATCGGCGTCGGAAATCGACGACATTGACCTGGAAAACACGCTGGACTCGTCCGTGACCGTGGTGGAGTGGGGACGTGGCCGGGTGGAGCACCTGAGCGAGAGCCGGCTGGAAGTGGACCTGCACCGCGCGATCGGCATGGAACCCATCGGGCTGGCGCCGGTCGGGCTGGGCGGAGCGCCGGATCCGGCGGAACGGGAACCCAACCCCGCCCACACCGAAACCCTGGACTTTGACTCCGAGGACCTCGACGAACCCCGCACCATTGTGCTGCGCGGCTTCGGTCCCCGCTGGAGCACCAAGCCTGCCCTGGGCGGCGTCATCGAAGGGACACCCTGATGCTCATTCTCGCCATCGACACCTCCGCCGTGGCCAGCGCGGCCCTGGTCTCGGACGACGCCCTCGAAGGCGTGGTGGCCAGCTTCTCCACCGAGGACACCCGCAGCCACGCCGAGGTACTGGCCCCCGGCATCGAGGACCTGCTTTCCACGGCCGGGGTCACGGGCCCGGACATTGACGCGATCGTCGTAGGCGTGGGCCCTGGCCCGTTTACCGGCCTCCGCTCGGGGATCGCAACCGCCCGGACGCTCGCCTTCGTCTGGGACAAACCGCTGTACGGGCTGATGAGCCTGGACGCCGTGGCGCTGGAAGTCGCGGAGTCCACCGACGCCGCAGCCGAATTCCTGGTAGTCACGGACGCCCGGCGCAAAGAGGTCTACTGGGCGCGGTACAGCCTCGCCGACGGCCAGTTGCCGCAGCTCGAGGACGGCCCGCACGTCAGCTTCGCCGCTGACCTGCCGGACCTCCCTGCCTACGGCGCCGGCGCCGGACTCTACAGCGACGTGCTGCGCGCAGACCCCGGCTTCTGCAACGAGCAGCCCGACGCGCTCTACCTCGGACAGTTCGCCCTGGCCCGGCTCGCAGCCGGCGGCCAGCTGCTCGACTCCACACCCCTGTACCTCCGCGAATCCGACGCCCAGGTCCCCGGCCCACGGAAGCGGGCCCTGTGAACATGCCGACCAGCCCTGACCGTTCCAGCAACGACGGAGTGGTCTTCCGGGACATGACCCTGGACGACGTGCCCGCCGTGGACGCCCTCGAACAGCGGCTGTTCCCGGCCGACGCGTGGCCGCTGCACATGTTCCTGTCCGAACTGTCCCAGCACGAAACCCGCCGGTACCTGGTGGCGGAAAGCGGCGGGGACATTGTGGGCTACGCCGGCCTGATGTGCATCGAGCCCATCGCGGATGTCCAGACCATCGCCGTCGTGCCTGAATTCGAAGGCAAGGGCATCGGCTCAACGCTCCTGACCCGGCTGATCGACGAAGCCCGGCACCGCGGTGCCGCGGACGTCCTCCTGGAGGTCCGCGCGGACAATCCCCGGGCGCAGCAGCTGTACGTGCGGTTTGGCTTCGAACAGATCCACGTCCGCCGCGGGTATTACCGCGACGGCGTCGATGCCCTGATCATGCGGCTGCAGCTGGTCCCCGACGGCACAGCACACCACTCCGCAGCAGCCCCGGACCTCACACCGGCCGACCCGGAACCAGTCCCCGATCCCACAACAGAAGCAGGCAAGGCATGAACCGCTCGCAGCCCCTCGTGCTGGGCATCGAATCCTCCTGCGACGAAACCGGCGTCGGTATTGTCCGCGGCACCACGCTGCTGACCAACACGGTGTCCTCCTCGATGGACGAGCACGTCCGGTTCGGCGGTGTGATCCCCGAGATCGCCTCCCGCGCACACCTTGACGCCTTCGTGCCCACCCTGCGGCAGGCCCTGGCAGACGCCGACGTGACGCTGGAGGACGTGGACGCCATCGCCGTAACCTCCGGCCCGGGGCTCGCTGGCGCCCTGATGGTGGGGGTCTGCGCCGCGAAGGCCCTGGCCGTGGCCACCGGAAAGCCGCTGTATGCCATCAACCACCTGGTGGCGCATGTCGGCGTCGGGCTGCTGGACGGAAACCCCGACGGCGGTGCTGCCGCCGGCCGTGGGGCCGGTCCTGCCGCCGGGCTCGGCCACGGCGGCCGTCTCCCGGAGAACCTCGGCGCCCTGCTGGTCTCCGGCGGGCACACCGAGATCCTGAAGATCAACAGCATCACCAGCGACGTCCAGCTCCTCGGCTCCACCATCGACGACGCCGCCGGCGAAGCCTACGACAAGGTGGCCCGCATCCTGGGCCTCGGCTACCCGGGCGGCCCGGCCATCGACAAGCTGGCCCGCACCGGCAACCCCAAAGCCATCCGGTTCCCGCGCGGCCTCAGCCAGCCCAAGTACATGGGCACCGCCGAGCAGCCGGGGAAGCACCGCTACGACTGGTCCTTCAGCGGCCTGAAGACCGCCGTGGCACGATGTGTGGAGCAGTTCGAGGCCCGTGGCGAAGCGGTGCCGGTGGCCGACATCGCCGCGGCTTTCCAGGAAGCGGTGGTGGATGTGATCACGTCCAAGGCCGTCCTGGCCTGCCGCGAACACGGCATCAAAGACGTTCTTTTGGGCGGGGGAGTGGCGGCCAACTCCAGGCTGCGGGAACTCACCGGCCAGCGCTGTGCGTCTGCCGGAATCAAACTCCATGTGCCGCCGCTGGACCTGTGCACGGACAACGGAGCGATGGTGGCGGCCCTCGGCGCGCAGTTGGTGATGGCCGGGATCGGGCCCAGCGGCATCCGCTTCGCCCCGGACTCGTCGATGCCGGTCACCGCGGTCTCACTCCCCGCCTGACCCCGACTGCCCAAACCCCCGCCGAACCGTTGCGGGGCACTTTGGGCGTGTCGTCGTCGTAATTTACGATGGCGGCCGGCGTGTTCGTGTCAAAGTGCCCCGTTTCTGGGGTGGGATTTAGCCCGTCGGCCCGTTCCGCATCTGCTTCACCAGGTCCAGCACCACGGCCTGCAGGTCGCCGCCGTGCTCGGCAGCGATGCGGCGCTGCCGCTGGTACCCGGCGCCGCGGCGGATGATCTTTTCGACGTCCGCCAGTTCGTCGGGGCAGCCGAGCTTCGCGGCCACCGGCTCCAGCCGGTTCAAGGTCTCCAGCAGGTGGTCGGTGACCAGCTGTTCGTTGCCGGCGGCGTCGAGGATGATGATGGCCTCCATGCCGTAGCGGGCGGCACGCCACTTGTTCTCCTGGATGTGCCAGGGCGGCATAGTGGGGATGGTGCCGCCGTTGTCCAGGGTGGTCGAGAATTCGTCCACCAGGCACTGGGTGAGGGCTGCAATGGCGCCCACTTCCTCCAGCGTGGCCAGGCCGTCGCAGATGCGCATTTCGATGGTGCCGAGGTTGGGAACCGGGCGGATGTCCCAGCGGATCTCGGAGAGCGTGTCAATCACACCGGTGGTGAACATGTCCTGGACGTAGGACTCGTATTCGCCCCAGGACGGGAACTGGAAGGGAAGCCCCGCCGTCGGCAGTTGCTGGAACATCAGGGCACGGTGCGACGCGTAACCGGTATCCTCCCCGCCCCAGAACGGGCTCGACGCCGAGAGCGCCTGGAAATGCGGGAAGTAGTTGACCAGGCCGTCCAGCACGGGGAGTGCCTTTTCGCGCCGGTCCAGGCCCACGTGGACGTGCACGCCGTAGATGACCATCTGCCGGCCCCACCATTGGGTGCGGTCGATCAGCTTGGCGTACCGAGCCTTGTCCGTCACGGGCTGCAGCTGCGGCGGGCTGAACGGGTGGCTGCCTGCGCAGAAAACCTCCACGCCCATGGGATCGGTGATTTCGCGGACGGCGGCCAGGGACCTGCTGAGGTCTTCCTTGGCTTCGGCGGCAGTTTCGCAGATGCCGGTGACCAGCTCCACGGTGTTGAGCAGCAGTTCCTGCTTGATGTGCGGGTGCTCGTCGTCTTCGTTGAGTTCGGGGTGCTTGGCAACCACGCCGCTGAGCACTTCGTTGGCGACCGATGCCAGTTCGCCGGTCTGGCCGTCCACCAGGGCCAGCTCCCATTCCACACCAAGAGTTGATTGCTTCGATGAAGCGAAATCAATCTTCATGCGTTCCCCTAACTGTTCGGATATCACTGGGCACGCGCCGCGTTCAAGTCTAATGCAGGGGTAGCATCGACTTGATGGCCTTGTTCATATGGAGCCGTGAGTGTATTCACAAATCCACCCTCTTTTTCGCGGCCGCCGCCGTGGCCGCCATGACGGCCTGCACGGCGGTTCCCACCCCTACCCCGGCGACCTCCAGCCCCGCGCCGGCCTCGAGCCCGGAATCAGAGCGCCCGACGACGGCGCCCCCGCCCGCTTCCCCCTCACCTGACCCCGGGCTCCGTCCGCTGGGCTGGGGCCCCGAACAGCGGGACCAGGATGCCGCCGTAGCCGCCGTGGCGGCGATGTCGGTCGAGGAGAAGGCCGGCCAGGTGCTGATGCCGGTATATGCCGGCACCGATGCCGAAGCCCAGGCCGCAACCATTGAACGCCTCCATCTGGCCGGGTCCATCATCATGGGCGACAACGTCCCGCTTGACGCGCGCGGGCAGGCGGATCCGGCTGCCCTGGCAGCGGTCAACGCCCGGCTGGCGCAGGCCACGAAGGCCGATGGCAGACTCTGGCCAGGGCTTATCGGCGTGGACCAGGAGGGCGGCATCGTGTCGCGGCTCGGCGCACCCCTGACCGAATGGCCAACAGCCCTGAGCTACGGGGCCACCGGAAATGTGCCGCTCACCAAGGACGCCGGCCGGGCCCTGGCTGCGGAGATCGGGTCGCTGGGCTTCACCGTGGACTTCGCGCCCGTTGCGGACGTGACCATCGGTCCCGCGGATCCAACCATCGGTGCCCGGTCAATGTCCGGCAACCCGGATGCGGCGGGAGCGTTGGCCGTGGCGTTCTCTCAGGGCATGCAGGAAGCCGGCGTCCTGCCAGCCCTCAAACATTTTCCGGGCCACGGCTCCGTCACGGTTGACTCGCACCAAGACCTCCCGGTGCAGCCCGAGGGCATCGCGGAGCTTGAGGCCCGGGACTGGAAGCCGTTCCGGGCTGCCATCGCCGCCGGCGTGCCCATGGTTATGACCGGGCACATCGCCGTACCGGCCCTGGACCCCGGCGTCCCGGCGTCGTTGTCCGGCCCCACGTACGCTGCGTTGCGCGGCATGGGTTTCAAGGGTGTGGCCGTGACCGATGCCCTCAACATGGGGGCAGTCCAAAAGCAATACCCGGGCGGCTCCGCAGCCACGGCGGCGCTGGCTGCCGGTGCAGACCTGCTCCTGATGCCTACGGACGTGGGGCAGGCCCACACAGCCATCGTGAGCGCCGTGGCGGCCGGAACCCTGCCCGCGGCGCGCCTGGACGAAGCCGCCATCCGGGTGGCCACCATGATGACCTGGCGCGGCCGCGTCACGTCGCCACCTGCCGGCTCGGCCCCTGCCAGCGCCGCCCCCGGCAGCAACGTCGATATCTCGGCACGGGTCTCCGCGGCCGCAGTCACCGTGCTCTCCGGACACTGCGGCGCGCCAATCGTCCAGGGAACCATTCGGATCGCTGGAGGATCACCTCAGGACCGGGCACGGTTTGAGGCTGCCGCAGCGAAGGCCGGGCTCGGCACCGGGGCGGGCCCACTGGTCAGCCTCATCGGTTACGCCGGCCGTCCGGTCGGGGGCGATATCGCAGTCGCCTTGGATGCGCCATGGCCGCTGCAGGATTCCAGCGCGCCGGTGAAAATTGCGCTCTACGGCCGGACTCCGGGTGCCTTTGACGCAGTCGTTGCCGTGCTGGCAGGCAAGGCGGCTGCCCCGGGAAAGCTGCCCGCCGCCGTCGGAAGCTATCCGGCCGGGACGGGCTGCCCCTAACCGGCCCCTCCCCAACTGGGTCGCAGTAGATGTCGTTTTGAGCGGTCTTAACGACATCTACTGCGACCCAGTTGGGGGAACGCGTTTAATGGACAGGTGCCCATTCTGAATAAAGACATGACCTTGTGTATTTCGCTGTCGGCCCGGCCCAGCAACAACGGGACGCGGTTCCACAACCACCTCTACGACCAGCTGGACCTGAACTGGATCTACAAGGCCTTCGCCCCCACCGACCTGGCCCAGGCGATCGCCGGCGTCAGGGGCCTGGGCATCCGCGGCTGTGCGGTGTCCATGCCGTACAAGGAGGACGTGATGGCCCTCGTGGATGAGCTGGATCCGTCCGCCAAAGCCATCGATTCGGTCAACACCATCGTGAACACGGATGGGCACCTGAAGGCCTACAACACCGACTACACCGCCATCGAGCAGCTCCTCGCCGGCAACGCCGTACCCACGGACTACTCGGTGCTGGTCCAGGGCGCCGGCGGCATGGCCAAGGCCACCGTCGCGGCCCTGCGCGACGCCGGCTTCACGGACGTCACCGTCATCGCCCGGAACGAAGACACCGGCCGGGCGCTCGCTGAGCAGTACGGGTTCCAATGGCGGGCAACGCTCGACGGCGGCACGGCGGACCTGATCATCAACGTCACACCCATTGGTATGGCAGGCAGTATGGCAGGCGGCCCGGACGTGGACTCGCTGTCCTTCCCGGAAGATGCGATCGCGGCAGCCAACGTTGTGTTCGACGTTGTGGCGCTGCCGGCCGAGACGCCCCTGATCAAGGCGGCCCGCATCGCCGGGAAACAGGTGATCACGGGCGCCGAGGTGGCCACCATCCAGGCGCTCGAACAGTTTGTGCTCTACACCGGCGTGCGGCCCACCGACGAGCAGGTCCGGGCCGCCGAGGACTTTATGCGCGCACAGTAGGACAGGGTCTCAGGCCAGTTCGCTGTTTTAGACGGGTTCCACCGAGATGGCCACCCGGTCCTCGCCGATGCGGGTCAGGACCAGGGTGGCTGTTTTTTGTCCGGCCTTCTTCCCGGTGTTCTTGCTGGCGCTCTTGCTTCCGGCGAACAGCTGCTTGCGCAGTTCCTCCGGGGTTACCGAGGTGCCGCGCTTCTTGATGTCCAGCACCGTGATGCCGTTCTCCTTCACCCAGGCCTTGAGCGCCCTGACGTTGTACGGCATCACTTCCAGGACCTTGTACGCCCGGGCGAAGGGTGTGTCCACCAGTTCCGGAGCGCAGATATAGGCGATGTGCTCGTCCAGCAGGTGCCCGCCCAGTTGAAGCGCGACGTCGGCCACCAGGCCGGCGCGGATCACCGCACCATCGGGCTCATACAGGTAGCCCGCCGCCGGCCCCACTGGCGCCACCGGACCGCCGTCGAAATCGTCAGCGCTGGTCAGCTCGGCGGCACCCTGCGGGCCAAGCAGCAGCGCGGCCCGGCGGATTCCAGGCCGGCGCACGGAGTTGAACCACAGGGCCACCTCGGTGACGTCGCCGCCTACCGATACCCATTGCGCCTCACAGCCGGCGGGAACCGATTCGTGCGGCATGCCGGGGCCCATTTTGACGCCCACGGCGCGCCCGGTGGCTGCGAGCGATTCCACAAAGGACAGCGGCGGCGAAAACGCCTCAGGATCCCAGATCCGTTTCGTACCCGAGGTCGACGTGACCCGTCGTGCGGGATCCAGCCACACGCCGTCGACCCCTTCCAGGGGAACAGTGGTGGCGTCCGAATGCACCACGGTGGCGTTGGGGAAGGGGATTAGGTTAACCGTGGCGCAGGCGGCGGTAGTTTCGTCCATTTCCACGGCCGTGACCGTGATGTCCATCGAGGCCAGAGCCAGGGAGTCGGCGGCCAGTCCGCACCCAAGGTCCGCCACGTGCCGGACGCCGGCCTGCGCAAAGCGCTCGGCATGGCGAGCAGCAACAGTGAGACGCGTGGCCTGTTCCAGCCCGGCCTGCGTGAACAGCATGCTCCGGGCGAACTCGCCGAACTTCAGCTCAGCCTTGGTCCGGAGCCGGGACTGGGTGAGGACGGCGGAGACCAGTGCGGGGGAGTGGCCGGCCTTGCGGAGGGCCGCGTTGAGCTCGAAGGCCTTGTCCTCGCGGTACGGGCCCAGGGACGCAAGGAGCTCCCAGCCTTCGCTCGTGAGCAGTGGGGCGATCTGGTCCTGCGGTGCTTGAGCCATGGGTTCAAGCCTAGTGGAGGTGGCCCGGCGCCCAGATCCGGCTAGGGTTGAAGGCATGGAAGACAGCGCAGGCACCCAGCCGTCCGGACTACCCCAAGCCAGTACCCCGGACCTGGTGAAGTTCGCCCGCCCCGCGCTGATTGCAGGATCCGCGGTGGCCGTGGTCTGCGTCGCGCTGCTCGTGATCATCTTCTTTCTGGACACGTTCAACGCCACGGTCTACTCCGTGGGCGGCAAGAACATCCAGGACGCCACGGACGAGGCAGGGGAGATCCGCGGCCTCTACGCCGGGGCGCGCGTAGGCGGCATCATCTTGCTCGTGGTCTCACTGCTGGCTGCCGTGGGCGGAGCTGTGGTGCTGTATCTGGCGAGGGGCACCGTCAGTGAAGGGGACGACGGCGACGAGGACGTCGATTTTGAGGACCTCACCGACCGGTAAAGTCTGTTCGCCGGAGACATAATTCTGGCACTCGCCTTGACCGAGTGCTAACCAGTACATAGAGTCATCATTAGCACTCTCCCTAGGAGGGTGCTAATACACGAAGAGCTGCCAGCCAGGCTGCTGCCGGCACCGCGACGACGGTTTGCCAGCCACGGTGAAGCAGCTCAAATGTCCATGAATTTTTGCTGACGTAGAAGGAGAGGTCCGAGTGTCGGTCTCTATTAAGCCTCTTGAGGATCGTATTGTTGTCCGCCCGCTCGAAGCCGAGCAGACCACGGCTTCCGGCCTGGTTATCCCGGACTCCGCACAGGAGAAGCCGCAGGAGGGTGAGGTTGTTGCAGTAGGCCCCGGCCGCTTTGAAGACGGCAACCGCGTACCTGTCGACGTAGCCGTTGGCGACGTTGTTATCTACTCCAAGTACGGTGGAACCGAAGTCAAGACCGGTGGCAACGAGTACCTCGTGCTGTCCGCCCGCGACGTTCTGGCGATCGTCGTAAAGTAACTCTTTGGATCCCCGTACTGCTGTTCCGTCCCTGACTGAACAGCTGTGCGGGGTTCTGTCTTTGAAAGGACAAAACCATGGCAAAGCAGCTTGCGTTTAACGACGCTGCACGCCGGTCGCTTGAAGCCGGCATCGATAAGCTCGCCAACACTGTCAAGGTGACGCTCGGCCCCCGCGGCCGCAACGTTGTCCTCGACAAAAAGTGGGGGGCACCCACCATCACCAACGACGGCGTCACCATCGCGCGCGAAATTGAGCTTGATGACCCGTACGAAAACCTTGGCGCGCAGTTGGCCAAGGAAGTAGCCACCAAGACCAACGATGTTGCCGGCGACGGCACCACCACGGCCACCGTGCTCGCCCAGGCCCTGGTCAAGGAAGGCCTGCGCAACGTTGCGGCTGGCGCCGCTCCGGGCCAGATCAAGCGCGGCATCGAGGTTTCCGTAGAAGCCATTGCAGCCCGCCTGCTCGAGAACGCACGCCCCGTTGAAGGCACCCAGGTTGCCAGCGTGGCAGCCATCTCGGCCCAGAGCGATGAAATCGGCGAGCTCCTCGCCGAGGCATTCGGCAAGGTCGGCAAGGATGGTGTGATCACCATCGAAGAGTCCTCCACCACGCAGACCGAGCTGGTCCTCACCGAAGGCATGCAGTTCGACAAGGGCTACCTGTCCCCGTACTTCGTGACCGACTCCGAACGCCAGGAAGCCGTCCTCGAAGACGCCCTCATCCTGATCAACCAGGGCAAGATCTCCTCAGTCCAGGACTTCCTGCCGCTGCTGGAAAAGGCGCTGCAGAGCTCCAAGCCGCTGTTCATCATTGCTGAGGACGTTGAAGGCGAGGCCCTTTCCACCCTGATCGTCAACCGCATCCGTGGCACGCTGAACGTAGTTGCCGTCAAGGCTCCGGGCTTCGGCGACCGCCGCAAGGCCATGCTGCAGGACATTGCCACCCTCACCGGTGCGCAGGTCATCTCCGCGGAACTGGGCCTCAGCCTGGATTCGGTTGGCCTTGAGGTGCTGGGTACAGCCCGCCGCATCACGGTCACCAAGGACAACACCACCATCGTTGACGGCGCCGGTTCCGCAGAAGACGTCGCAGCCCGGGTTTCCCAGCTGCGCGCCGAGCTGACCCGCACCGACTCCGACTGGGACAAGGAAAAGCTCCAGGAGCGCCTGGCCAAGCTGGCCGGCGGCATCGGTGTCATCAAGGTCGGCGCAGCCACCGAAGTTGAGCTGAAGGAAAAGAAGCACCGCATCGAAGATGCAGTGTCCTCCACCCGCGCCGCCCTCGAAGAGGGCATCGTGGCCGGTGGCGGTTCCGCACTGATCCACGCACTGAAGGCCCTCGACGAGGATCCTGCAGTAAAGGCACTCGAAGGCGACGCCGCCGCTGCTGTGGGCATCGTCCGCCGCGCGCTGGTGCAGCCGCTGCGCTGGATCGCCCAGAACGCCGGCTTCGACGGCTACGTTGTCACCGCCAAGGTTGCCGAGCTCGAAACCAACAACGGCTTCAATGCCAAGACGGGCGAGTACGAGGACCTGATCGCGGCCGGTGTCATCGACCCGGTCAAGGTCACGCGTGCAGCACTGCGCAACGCGGCCTCCATCGCTGCGCTGGTTCTCACCACCGAGACCCTCGTAGTGGAGAAGCCCGCAAACGAAGACGAGCACGCAGGCCACAGCCACTAGTCCCCACCCACCGTCCCCCTCACCGCGCTTCGCGCGGTCAGGGAACCCTGACGGCGTGGGCCCAGAGCCTGACGCACAAAAAACCGGTCCAGCTTCGGCTGGGCCGGTTTTTTGTGCGCCCCGCCCTATGCGCCCGGCATGTCCAGGGTCTCGACGTCGCCCGCGCGCTCGTAGACCAGCGACACCGCGCCCTTCGGGAAGCTGCGAGCCGGCTCAACGAGCCGGAAGGAGGCGGGGATAGTGCCGGAATCGAAGAGGCGCTTGCCCTGCCCGAGGGTGATCGGATAGAGCCACAGGTGGAGGCGGTCGATCACGTCTGCCGCGAGCAATGAACGGATGAGGACGCCGCTGCCAAACATGTGGACCTGGTCATACGCCTCGCGGAGTCGGCCCGCCGCCTCAGCATCAGGCAGCACAGTAGTTCCGGACCACGTCGGAGCGGTCAGCGTGTTCGAGACCACGAACTTCGGCACCCGGTTGAGCGTAGCGCCGATGTCATCAGACTGGTGTGGCCAGAAGGCCGCGAAGATGTCGTAGGTCTTCCGGCCGAGAAGCAGAGCGTCGATGCGGTCGATCTCGGCGCTGATGGCCGCCCCGGCCTCGTCATCGGACACCGGCGCCTGCCAGCCACCGAACGCGAAACCGTCTTCGGTGTCCTCCTCGCGGCCGCCTGGGCCCTGGTAGACGCCATCGAGGGTGATGAACAGGTTCGCGACAATGATTCCCATGCGTCCAGTCTGGAACTACGTTCCTGCACTGTACAGAGTCAGCGGCCGTGGCAGACTGGTGCCATGCTGCTCGACGAGCTCGTGAAAACCACGGATGCCGTCGCGTCCACCCGCTCCCGGCTCGCGAAGGTCGACGCACTGGCCGATCTGCTGCGCCGGCTCGAGCCCGTGGACATCGCGGCGGCCGTTGGCTTGCTCATCGCCCAACCGCGGCAGGGCCGCGTAGGAGTCGGCTGGCGCGGCATGACTGCAGCCATGGGCGAGCCGGCCGCCGAGCCGAGCCTGACGGTGGCCGACCTCGACGCCGCGCTGGATCGGCTGCTTGCCACCGCAGGCGCTGGATCAGCCGCGGAGCGTGCCGCGACCCTCCGGTTGCTCACGGCGGCGGCCACCGAGCGCGAACAGGCCTTTATCGCCGGCGTGCTCCTCGGTGAACTGCGGACGGGTGCGCTTGAGGGCGTGCTGACGGATGCCGTGGCCCGCGCCGCCGATCGGCCCGTCGACGCCGTACGCCGCGCCGCGATGCTCTCCGGCAATCTCGGCGAAACCGCCCTGCTGGCCATCACGGGTACGGCAGCCGAGCTTGACGACGTGGGCCTTGTCGTCGGCCGTCCCGTGCAGCCCATGCTCGCCTCTACCGCGGCCAGTGCCAGCGCGGCGCTGGAGTTGACGGGGGAAGCATCTGTGGAATACAAGCTCGACGGCGCGCGCATCCAGGTGCACCGCGCCGGCAACGATGTTCGCATCTACACCCGCACCCTGGCTGAGGTGACCCACCGGCTGCCCGAGGTGGTGGAGGTGGTGCGCGGGCTGCCGGTACGCGATGTGATCCTCGACGGCGAGACCCTCGCCCTCGACGAGGACGGCCGCCCCCGACCCTTCCAGGAGACCATGTCGCGGTTCGGGGCGGATGCGGTGCGCGCTACAGTGCTGCATCCCTGGTTCTTCGACGTGCTGCACCTTGACGGGCGCGACCTGCTTGAGGAGCCACTGTCGACGCGCATCGGCGTGCTCGAGCACATCGCTCCCGGGTACCGGATCCCGGGGGAGATCACAGCGGATGCGGCCGTTGCCGAGAGAGTGTCGCGTGATGCGCTCTCCGCGGGCCATGAGGGTGTGGTGGTGAAAGCGGTCGGATCGGCCTATGCGGCCGGTCGGCGTGGGTCCAACTGGATCAAGGTGAAACCGGTGCTCACCTACGACCTGGTGGTGCTCGCCTGCGAGTGGGGGTCAGGACGCCGCACCGGGCTGCTGTCGAACCTGCACCTCGGGGCCCTCGACCCGACCGGCGAGTTCGGCGAACCCGGCGCCTACGTGATGGTGGGCAAGACCTTCAAAGGCCTTACCGACGCGCAGCTGCGCTGGCAGACCGAAAGGTTCCAGGAGCTTGAGGTGCGGCGAACGGCGGGCACCGTCTGGATTGAGCCCGTCACGGTGGTTGAGATCGCGATCGACGGCGTGCAGCAATCCTCGCGGTATCCGGGCGGAATCGCATTGAGGTTCGCACGCGTCAAGCGCTACCGCGACGACAAGATGGCCGCGGAGGCTGACACCATTCAGACGTTGCGTGCACTGCTGCGTTCGTAGGTTGTGCCGGTTCTTGAGCGGGCGTACCGTGGCGCTTAAGTGCCGTCACGCCCAGCGTGCGGCGGGCCAACTGCTTGGACGGTTGGTATCCGAAAAGGGGCCAGATGTCAGCTGAAACAGGCATTGACCGAGGCAGGTCAGCCTTCCAGGAACACCGCTGGACCGAGGCCAACCAGACCTTCCGTGAAGCCGATAAGCACGGCGGGCTGCCGGCTGGCGATCTCGAACGGCTCGCTACGGCCGAGATCCTGACCGGGGAAAGCACAACTGGGCTCGAGACCCTCACCCGGGCCCATGAGGAATACCTGGTTGTGGGCGACGTCGTTGGTGCCGCCCGGTGCGCCGGTTGGATGGGGATGCAGCTGATGTTCCTGGATGAGCCGGCTCGGGCCGGGGGGTGGTTTGCCCGCGGCCAGCGGCTCGTGGATGAACTGGCCGAGCCGGACGCGGTGCAGGGCCTCCTGCTCGTTCCGAGGGGCCTCGGCAAGCTCTATGGCGGTGATCCGGTAGCCGCCCTGACGGTCTTCTCCCAAGTTGCGGACTTCGGCCAAAGATTCCAGGACAAAGACCTGTCCGCGCTGGGCCTCCTCGGCACAGGGCAGGCCACCCTGATGCTTGGTCACCCTGACGAGGGACTCAGGATGTTCGACGAGGTCATGGTGGCCGTTACGGCAGGTGAACTCTCCCCGATCCCGTCAGGAATTATCTATTGCGCTGTCATTGGCAATTGCCACCTTGCCTTCGACCTGGAGCGGGCCCTGGAATGGACGGCTGCCCTGGATCGCTGGTGCAGTGCACGCCCCGACATGATGTCGTTCAGCGGCCAGTGCCAGTCACACCGTGCAGAACTCTTCATTCTCCACGGGGCCTGGGCCGAGGCGCTGATGGCGGCTGCGGCTGCCCAAGGACTTTCCATGAATGGGGACCCCCAGGCGCTTTACGGCGGCTACTACCAGCAGGGCGAAGTGGAACGGCTGAGTGGAAAACTGGACGACGCCGAAGCTTCCTATGCGCAGGCTGCCCGCTCTGGCTATGAGCCACAGCCTGGCCTCGCGCTCCTCTGGCTGGCCCGCGGAAATGCGCAGCAGGCACAAGCGATGATCCGGCGGGCAGCTGGTGCGGCGGACGAGGCTACCCGCCGGAACATGTTGCCGGCACTGGTGGAGATCGAGCTGGCCGCCTCCCACCTGGAAGCCGCGCGGCGAGGCGTTCAGGAGCTTGTTGCCCTGGCCCGCGAATGCCCTATGCCCATGGTCCGGGCCGTTGCCGGCCAGGCGGACGGCGCGGTCCGGCTGGCCGACGGCGACCCCTCCGCTGCGTTGAAACCGCTCCGGGAGGCGTGGAGACTGTGGCAGGAGCTCGGTGTACCGTTCGAAGCGGCACGCTGCCAGGCGCTGGCCGGCCGTGCCTGCCGCGTGCTCGGTGATGAGGCCTCGGCGCTCATGTACCTGGAGACGGCCCACGCTGTGCTCCTGGACCTGGGCGCAGCGCCGGCGGCAACCTGGGCCGCGACACTGCTGCACGAAGGCATGACGGACGCAGGACCCACGGCGCACACGGCGGGCTTCCTCACCCGCCGCGAACTAGAAATCCTTCAGTCGGTGGCCACGGGAAAGGGCAACCGGGCCATTGCCGGCGAACTGTACCTGAGCGAGAAGACGGTTGCCCGGCACATCAGCAACATCTTCCTGAAACTGGGCCTCTCCTCTCGGGCGGCCGCCACCAGCTACGCCTACGAACACGGGCTCGCAGGCTGACGTCCAAACTGCGGCGACACACGATCCCGGCCTACATAGAAATACCCAGCCGCGCCGTGACGCAAGTTGCATAATTCGGCCGACGCGGCCGCAAGGGGCCCGGCCATAACCTCAAAGCATGAACCTTCCAGTCCTCGCCGGCACACTTTCGACGGTGCTGTTCGCCGCCGGAATGCTGCCGATGCTGGTCAAGGCAGCCCGGACGAAGAACCTGGCGTCCTACAGCCTCGGGAACCTGCTGCTGACCAACGTCGCCAACGCCGTCCACTCCGTCTACGTCTTCAACCTCCCTGCCGGACCCATCTGGGCCCTGCACCTTGCCTACCTCCTGGCATCCGCGCTGATGCTGGCATGGTGGCTCCGGTACCGGGAAGGCGGACACGACGGGACGGACAGCACGCCGGCCGGCCTGCCGGAAAGTTTAGCCAAAGGTATCCCTTTCAATCACCAAGGAGCGCAGTCATGAACACCAACCATTCGACCGGCACGCTGGACACGCTGATCATCGGCGGCGGGCAAGCAGGCCTTGCCCTTGGCCACTACCTGAAAGAGCAGAACCGGACGTTCCTCATCCTGGACGCCAATCCAAGGACAGGTGACGCCTGGCGCCAGCGCTGGGATTCCCTCAGGGTCTTTACGCCCGCAAAGTATGACGGACTTCCGGGCGTTCCGTTCCCGGCGGATCCGCTGTCCTTTCCAACGAAGGACGACGTTGCCGGATACCTTGAGGGGTACGCCGCAAGGTTCGATCTGCCTGTGAATAACGGGGTCCGGATCGACCACCTGTGGCGGGAAGACAACCGCTTCGTCGCCGCTTCCAACGGCCGCCGCTGGGAGGCGCATAACGTCGTCGTCGCCACGGGTTGCAGCCAAGCGCCGAAAATACCGGATTTCGCCGCGGACCTGGACCCCGCGGTCGTCCAGCTCCATTCCAGCGAGTACCGGAACCTGGGGCAGCTGCAGGAAGGACCCGTCCTGGTTGTGGGGCTGGGGAACTCGGGAGCGGAGATCGGCCTGGAAGTGTCCCGCAGCCATCCCACCATCGTGGCCGGCAAGCCCGGCGGTGAGATTCCCGTGAAGCACGGCCCGACGGCGGCACGGTACTTCCTGCCGGTGGTGCGGTTTGCCGGGCTTCACGTCCTTACGCTCAACAACCCGATCGGCCGCAAAGCAGCACCCTCCTTCACCGCACACGCGGCGCCCCTGATCAGGACGAAGTCCAAGGACCTGGCCACCGCAGGCGTCAGGCTCGTGCCGCGAATCAGCGGAGTGGCGGACGGGATACCGGTACTGGCGGACGGGACCCGGCTGGAGGTTTCGAACGTGATCTGGTGCACCGGGTTCCGGGATAACTTCGGCTGGATGGATCAGGCAATGCTCGACGGCGGCGCGCTGCCCAGGCAGCGACGCGGCGTGGCACTTGATACCCCTGGGCTGTTCTTCCTGGGCCAGGAATTTCTGTACGCGGCGGCCTCGGCGACGCTTCCCGGTGTCAGGCGCGACGCCCGTTACCTGGCCGGAAAAATCCCGGTCCCCGTCAGCCGCGAGTCCGCCGCAACCTCCATCTGAGCTGGCGGGCTGTGGCCTCGGGCAACTGCCTGGTGACCAGCCGGTAGAAAACCAGCACGGCCACGGCAGCCGCAACGATTCCTACGAGGTTGACCAGCAGCTGCAGCGCCGAGCCCGCAGCCTTCTGGTATTCGCCGAGGACCAGCGCCACGGCCACGAATCCTGCTGCAGGCACCGTGGTCACCGAGATGAAGACGCCGATCAGGGCGGCCGAACGCCGGCTGATGACTGACAGCATTCCGGCCGCCCCCGCCAAAACGGCGACGATCAGCGAATACGGCCCCGGATGGTAAATGAACTCCACAGCCGAACCGCTGTCCAGGACGTCGGCGGGAAAGAGGCCCAGGGGCACCGACAGCCACGCACCCAAGGCAGCCAGCAGCATGGCAACCGGGAAACCAACCCCCAGGGCGACGGCGGCGTGCCGGCCCAGCCGCCATTTGCCCCGCGCCAGCGCGACGGCCAGGGCTGCCAGCGGGCCGAACTCCGGACCTACCGCCATGGCACCCACAATGGCGATGGTCGAGTCAGTCACGATGCCAATGGCGGCCAGCTGGGTGGCCAGGACCAGGAAGGCAAGGTAGCTCCAGGTCAGCCGTGAGTCCTCACCGGTCTGCCGGGTCACTTCGTCCCAGATCAGGGCATCCGCACCGTCGCCCGGTGCGGCCTGTTCCGCGGCGTCCGCACGCCGGGAGATCACCAGCTCGGGCGCTGAAATGGAGATGGATCCCGCTTCATGCACCCTGAGGACGTGCAATTTCTCCAACAGCTCCTCCACCGATTCGCGGGCGATCTGGATTTCGATGAGGTCGCCACGAGGCTCCACGGACGCTCCCTTCAGTACTGCCAGTTCTGCTGTTCCGGTCTGGTCCTCACAGCATTCCTGCACCACGTGGGAGAGTTCCTGGGGAACACATATGCGCATCTGGACAATCACGTCAGATCCCTTTCCTGGACTGGGGACAGCTTAGTTTCCGGCCGGCCCCGGCGCCCCTGACCTGCAGGCTCGGATTGGTCCTGGCCCCTGCCCACCCCGTAGGGTTGATGTTTTTCCGTGCCGGTCCCGAAAGGTCATTTGTGTCGATAGCGAGATTCAACGCTGTTTCGGACCGTGCACCGTACACCGGAAACGGTGGACGCAAGCCCTCGTTCCGTCCCGAAGTCCAAGGCCTCCGCGCGCTCGCCGTACTGATGGTGGTGACCTACCATGTGTGGCTGGGCCGGGTGTCCGGCGGGGTGGATATCTTCCTCCTGATCTCGGCCTTCCTGCTGACGCTGTCCTTCGTCCGGAAAGTGGAAGCGGGTACCTCCCTCAACCTCCTCCGGCATTGGCTGCACCTCTTCGAACGGCTGCTGCCGGCCGCCGTCGTGGTGATCCTCGGGGTCCTGGCAGGCACCTGGCTCATCCTCCCGCAAGGCCGCTGGCCCGTCATCCTGGACCAGGCCTGGGCGGCATTGCTGTACCGGCAGAACTGGCTGCTCGCGGACACCGCCGTGGACTACTACGCCCAGGACCACGCAGCGGCGAGCCCCCTGCAGCACTTCTGGTCCCTGTCCATCCAAGGGCAGGTCTTTATTCTGTGGCCGCTCGTCTTTGCCGCTTCCGCTGTAGTGTGGCGGCTCCTCCAGCACCGGTATAACGCCAGCTATCGGGCCGTGGTGGCAGCCGCGTTCGCCGGGATCCTCGTTGCCTCGCTCGCGTTCTCGATTGACCAGACGGCCACGAACCAGGCGTACGCCTACTTCGACACCCGGACACGGCTGTGGGAATTCGCGCTGGGCTCACTGCTGGCGCTTAGCCTGCCGCACCTGAAACCAGGGAAACTCTTGCGTGTGGTGCTCGGCTGGGCCGGCCTGGCGGCCATGGTCTCCTGCGGCCTGTTGCTCACCGTGGACCGGGCGTTCCCGGGTTTCGTGGCACTGTGGCCCACGCTGGCTGCCGCGGCGATCATCGTGGCTGGACAAAGCGGAAGCCGGTTTGGCGTGGACCGCCTCCTGAGCTGGAAGCCGCTGGTTTCCCTGGGAGATAACTCCTACGCCCTCTACCTGTGGCACTGGCCTGTACTGGTGTTGGCCCTGGCAGCAACCGGCGTCGAGGCACCCACCCTCATCCAGGGCGCGGCGATCATCGCCGCCTCGGTGGTCCTGGCCGTCCTCACCACCCGCTTTGTGGAAAAACCGCTCCGGGAGTGGCGCTGGCCGCAGGTGCGCGCCTGGCGCACCGCCGTCGTCGTGGTTGCCTGCTGTGCCCTGCTGGCCGGACCGGTGGCGGTCTGGCAGACGAGCCTCACCGCGGAGGAGGCTGCCACTGCCGCCCAGCCCCGCGAGCTGACGCCGGGCGCTGCCCTGCTGGCCCCGGGCAACGCCGGAGCGCCCGCACCGCAGGGGCGGATCATTCCTGGCCCCACAGCCCTGGACAACGACTGGGCCGGAATCAATGCGCCCTGTGTCGGTCCCAACGCCACCGAAGACCCTGTGCTGGAAGGGTGCCGGCAGGCGCTCCCTGACGCCGAACCCACCAAACGGATCGTTGTCTTGGGCGACTCCCATGCCCAGCAGTATCTGGCCGCCCTGGCTCCCATCGCGGAAACCCGCGGCTGGGAGCTGGTTACCTTGCTGATGCCGGCCTGCCGCTTCGGGGCCGAATCCGAGGCCCGGACCTCCGAGTGCAACGCCTACAACCGGGCCAGCGCAGCGTACGTGCTGGAACACCGGCCGGATGCCGTCTTCACCGTGGCCACCCTGACCCATGAGGAAGCCCCGTTCGAGACCGAGGTGCCCGCGTACCTCGAAGGCATCCAGCCCATCGCGGACGCCGGCATCGAGATCGTCGGCGTCCGGGACAACCCGCGCTTCACCATCAACATGCCCGAATGCGTCCAGCGCCACAGCGCGGACACCCCGGCCTGCAATCCGCCGCTAAACGAATCGCTGGTGGAGCCGTCACCGCTGGAGGGTTACCGCGGGAAGGTCGACGGACTGCACCTGATGGACCTAAGCGATTTCATCTGCGCCGGCGGCATTTGCCCGGCCGTGGTGGGCAACGTCTACGTGTACAAGGACGACAACCACCTCAGCCGGACCTATGTGGAAAGCATGATTCCCATGTTTGAGGAGCGGATGCTGGCGGCGACGGGCTGGAGCTGAGTCCTCGGGCGGGGACCGTGCCGTTGCTCACAATGGACTGCCGGAATAGGGGGATCGGCGTCGAGGTTCTAATATTTACTCAAAGCTTTCTGCGCGGTGACCGCGCCTGAGGCACCCGAAATAACTAAGGCCCTGCACGGACCAGTCCCGTAATGACGGGCTGGTCATTAGCTGCAACCCCTACCCGTGAACCCGTAACCAAGGTAAGAGGCGCACTCATGACCCAGCCCGAGCACAATCCTTTCGGCTTCATCGGCCTGACCTACGACGACGTCCTGCTCCTTCCGGGCCACACGGACGTTATCCCGTCCGAGGCTGACACATCCTCGCGGATTTCCAAGCGGATCACCGTTCACACACCGCTGCTGTCCGCCGCCATGGACACTGTCACCGAATCCCGGATGGCGATTGCCATGGCACGCCAGGGCGGCCTGGGTGTTATCCACCGCAACCTATCCATCCAGGACCAGGCGGACCAGGTGGACCGCGTGAAGCGCAGCGAGTCCGGGATGATCACCAACCCGCTGACCATCGGCCCCGAGGCTACGCTGGCAGAGCTGGATGAGATTTGTTCGCAGTACCGGGTTTCTGGCCTCCCCGTTGTGGACGAGGGCATGCGGCTCCTCGGTATCGTCACCAACCGCGACACCCGCTTTGTGCCGGAAGCCGACTTCCCGTTGCGGCTGGTCAGCGATGTGATGACCAAGATGCCGCTGATCACCGGGCATGTTGGCATCAGCCGTGAGGAAGCCTCCCACAAGCTGGCCACAAACAAGATTGAAAAGCTTCCGCTCGTTGACGAGCAGGGCCGGCTCAAGGGCCTCATCACCACCAAGGACTTCACTAAAGCCGAGCAGTACCCGCTGGCTACCAAGGACGACGAGGGCCGGCTCCGCGTCGGTGCCGCCATCGGCTTCTTCGGTGACGGCTGGGAACGCGCCATGGCACTTGTCGACGCCGGCGTGGACGCACTCTTCGTTGACACGGCCAACGGCCACTCCCAGGGTGTGCTGGACATGATCCGCCGCCTGAAGTCCGATCCCGTAACAGCACACGTGGACATCATCGGCGGCCAGGCTGCCACCCGCGAAGGTGCCCAGGCCCTGATCGACGCCGGTGCCGACGGCATCAAGGTGGGCGTGGGCCCCGGCTCCATCTGCACCACCCGCGTGGTGGCCGGCGTGGGCGTCCCGCAGATCACCGCCATTTACGAGTCCGCCAAGGCAGCCATCCCTGCCGGCGTACCGTTGATCGCCGACGGCGGCCTGCAGTACTCGGGCGACATCGGCAAGGCGCTGGTTGCCGGCGCCGACACCGTTATGCTGGGTTCGCTCCTGGCCGGTTGCGATGAGTCCCCGGGCGAGCTGATCTTTGTCAACGGCAAGCAGTTCAAGAGCTACCGCGGCATGGGCTCGCTGGGCGCCATGCAGTCCCGCGGCAAGAACACGTCCTACTCCAAGGACCGTTACTTCCAGGCGGACGTCTCCGGTGATGACAAGCTCATCCCCGAGGGCATCGAAGGCCGCGTCGCCTACCGCGGCCCGCTCGCCTCAGTGGCGTACCAGCTGGTGGGCGGCCTCCGCCAGACCATGTTCTACACCGGCGCGCCCACCATCCCGGAGCTCAAGGCCCGCGGCAAGTTCGTCCGCATCACCCCGGCCGGCCTCAAGGAATCGCACCCGCACGACATCCAGATGACCGTGGAGGCCCCGAACTACGGTTCGCGCTAGTCCTCCCCACCGGCACCCTAACCTCGCTTCGCTTCGGCCAGGGAACCCTGCCGGCGTGGGCCCACCCGGCACCCTCACCTCGCAAGCTCGGCCAGGGAAACCTGCCGGCGTGGGCCCACCCGGCTGTGGGGAGTTGTCCCCACAGCCAGAGCCCAATTCGCCATGTATATTCGATGGAGTAATTACCCGATCGAATGTGGGGGCGTGACGTGTCCAACGGTTTTTATGGCGCAGACGTCGGCCAGCTCAGGCATCTGGCGACGGCGATGCGGTCAGCAGGAACCACGTTGCAGATGCAGCTCAGCGATTTCAACGCTGGCGTCGCGTCCACCCGCTGGCCAGGCCCGGATGCAGAGCACTTCCGGCAGGACTGGAAGTCCGGCCACAGCCGTGTCCTCCAGGATGCCGTGGTGTTTCTCAACAGCGCGGCCGCAGAGCTGAGCAGGAACGCCAACGAGCAGGATGCGGCGAGTTCGGCCGACAGCCTCGGCTCCGCTTCGAGTCTGTCCGGTACTTCTGCCGGGGCTGCCCGGCCTGCGGACCTTAACGGTAAATCCGCAGCACAGATCCAGGCTTGGTGGTCCGGCCTGACGGCTGATCAGCAGCACGCGTTCATCCGTGAGTACCCGGCCGAAGCCGGCAACACGAATGGCATCCCGTTTGATTCGCGGGTGGAGGCGAACCGCGCAAACGCCCAGGATCGGATCGATTGGCTGAACAAAAATGATCCAGAGCCGGTATTCAACCCGCTGTTTATGGATGCAGGCTACCCGCAACGGTTCACCGCAGAACACGAAGCGTGGAAAGATCGTCTGACCTACCTTCAGAAGGTTGTCGACGGGAAGGTCCGGCTCGCAGCGTATGATCCCGCCGCGCAGTCCATCGTGGAACTCATCGGCACCTATGACGAGAATACGACGACTGTGATCACCTACGTTCCCGGCACCACCACCAATGAGGCATCGTTCTATGACGGTGGACCGCAACAGCTGCCAGCCCTCCTGGTCGCGGAGGACAAATCCGGCGAAACTGCGGCGTTCGTGTACAAAGGGTCGGAGTTTCCGGACGGTGACCCGGTCGAGGCCTTCCTGGTGGAGGCCAAAAGCGATGAGTTCGTAGCCGGCTCGGCGCCCGTCCTGCAGGCCTTCCAGGACGCTGTGGATCTTGAGCGGCCGGCTGGTGCCCTATCCGTGGGTATGGGCCACAGCTGGGGAGTCCGGAACCTCACCGGAGCGGAGATCGAAGGTGCCCACTTCGACAAGCTCCTCGCCCTGTCTGGTGCCGCGATGCCTCCTGGCTGGGTGCCCGATCCCGGCACTGAATATTCCAGTTTCACCTACCCCGACATCCTGCTGACCGCCGAAGCGAACGGGCTTGTGGGGGAGAACTACCCTATGAAGGAGCCGGCCTTTGAAAAGCACGTGTATGAGCCACCAGGAGGCAACGGATGGGCAGAGCTATACAGCATCGACAACCACAGCCTCATTGCGACCGCCGACGAGGAAAATGAGCAAGCTCTAAGGGACGTGCGCAAGGAGATTCACCAGTGATTAAGCAACGTAAGGCAGCCCGGGGAGCGTGGGTGCGCGCCGCCGCTGCCGTCAGCCTGGCCGTCAGCCTGGCATCGTGCGCAGTAGAGGAAGCGAATAAAGAGATGTCCAACATGACTCTGGACGAGGCAAAAACGAAACTGCTGACCCTCCAGCATCAAATAATTGAAATGGTTCCGGAGGAACTGGTGGTAACCGTCTTCGAGAACGACTCCTCAGGCCTGCTGAACTGCCGAGGGGACAAGAAAAAATGGACCGGCACCGGGCAGGTGGAGCTTCAGCCTGGCCTGGACAGGGACAAGTTCCTTGATCAGGTGCGTGACAGGACAAAGGACATTGAAGGTTGGACAGTCAAGGACGACTCGGACAGCGATGGGGCCCGCACAGTGGACATCCTGCATGATGACGGCACTCATTTGATCGTTGGTATCTGGGACGGGCCAGAAAGTCTCCAGATAGACAGCTTTAGCGCCTGTTTCGATTTCCCCGAGTATGAGTATGGGAAAAAGTACTAGCCGCAAGAGTCTGTAGCCAGGCATGGAACTAGGCTGAAGCCATGTCCCAACCACGCCATCCGGCCGAACTGAACCCAAAAAAGGACCCTCAGCGGCGGTTGGCCGTGAGGCCCTACGCCCGGGCCGTAGCGAAGGTGCTGCGCGTCAGCTTCCGGGCCTCGTCGGCCGCCGTCGTGATGAAGGTAGTCGGCTCGCTCATTTCGGCGACGCTGCCGCTGGTGACCACGTACTTCGCAGCGCTGACCACGACGGCGCTGGCGGCCGCCTACGCCGGGGATTCCGCGGCAGGCCAACAGGCCATTGTGTACGTTGTCATCACGGCTGCGCTGGGGCTCTTGTGGGGCGGCTTCAGCAGCGTGGACCGCTACATCCAGCAGCTCATGAGCTTCAAGGTAGGCGCCATCGTGGGTGACCAGATGTACGAGCGCTTCCTGGCCCTGGAGTTTTGGCGTTATGACGACAAACAAACCGTGGACCTTTACGACCGGGCCAAGCGCTTTTCCGATTCGTATGCCCGCGTGCTGGACCGGATCGCGGCGATCTTCACCCAGCTGGTCTCGGTAATCCTGGCCGTGGGGGCCCTGATGCTGGTCAGCTGGTGGATCGCCGTGATTGTCCTCGTGGCGATCGTGCCCAGCGTCTACCTGCAATTCAAACTCTCGCGCGAACAGATCGCGCACTGGAACACCCAGGTGGACTCCCGCCGGCAGCGGCGGATGATCGAGACCAACCTGCTTCGCCCGCAACACATCGCCGAGATGCGGCTCTACGGGATCGTGGGCTACCTGATGGATCTCCGTTCCCGGCTGCGCGACGCTGATGAGCGGCGCCGCCTGGACTTCCAGAAGCGCTACATTCCCAAGCAGCTCGCCGCCGATGCCTTGCAGTACGGCGCCGAGGTGATCTCCCTGATCTGGGTGGTGGGCCAGATCATCGCCCGCGCCCAGCCCGTTGGCCAGTTCCTCTATGTCCAGCAGATCGTCAGCCGCGCACTGTCCACAGCCAACAGCCTGGTCTCCTCCCTCAGCTCGATTGACGAGGACCTCGCCAACCTCAAGGACTACGAACTGTTTATGGCAATGCCGATGCATTCGGACCATTCGCCGCCGCTGCTCCAGGCACCCAAAACCGTGGAACTGCGGGACATCCGCTTCACCTATACGGGCAGCGACACCGAGGTGATCCGCGGCATTAACATGACTATCCGCGAGGGCCAACATGTCGCCGTAGTCGGTGAGAACGGGGCGGGAAAGTCCACCCTGATCCGAATCCTCGCGGGACTCTACCGGCCGGACTCAGGGCAGGTAATGCTCGACGGCGTCGATCTCGCCGCCGTCGACGTAAAGTCCTGGCACCGCCACCTGGCGGTGCTGAGCCAGGAATTCCTGAAGTATGAGTTCGCCTCTGCTGCCGACAACATCCGCTTTGGCGACGTCGAGTCGCCCCGGGATGATGAACGGATCCGCCGGGCGGCCAGCGACGCCGAAGCGTTGGAGTTCATCAACAAGCTGCCCAACGGCCTGGACAACTACGTCAGCAACTGGATGGAGGATCCGCGCGGCCGGAAGGGGAGCGGGCTCTCCGGCGGCCAGTGGCAGCGGCTCGCGATGGCCCGGAACTTCTACCGCAACGCCGCCTTCATGGTGATGGACGAGCCGACGTCCGCCATTGACGCGCTGGCCGAGCACCGGATCTTCACCCGGCTGTTCGCGGACCGCAGCAGCACCATCATTGCCATCAGCCACCGGCTCGCCACCATTGAGAAGGCGGATATCGTCTACATGCTCGAGGACGGCAAGATCGCCGAGCAGGGGACCCACACGGAGTTGGTGGCACTGCGCGGCCGCTACTTTCGGATGTTCGAGTCCCAGCTCAGCCTCGACGCTTAGAGCGGGCCATAACTCGCGTTGCCGTACGGGTCGCGCCACCTGGCCAGATCGTCTTCTACCGCCGTGCGGAGAACAGGGTCCGCCTCAACCCTTCGTCGGAAGGACTGACGGGCCCTGCCCAATACAACAGAAGGGACGAGGATGCAGGCAACCAGGAGAACCACTGTGAGAAGATAGGCGCCCATCAGCGCGAGGAACGTCGAGGTTCCCCGGGAAGCGATCCCGGGCAACGCCGTGGCCAGGATCCCGCCCAGGATGGTGGCGAGCACGGACACCATCACGATGCCGCCGCGGGCTGAGCCTGGGCCACGGCTGATCAGGAGCCGGTCAGTATTCGGCAGTGTGGCGCGCACCCGCCTCCAAGAAAATACTCCCAGGATGGCAAGAGCTGCGCCCATCAGACCGAGGACTAGGACCCCGGCGATGCTGCCCGACATGACCGAGACGAACCCGCCACCCAGGACCAGGACAGGTCCGCCGCCGATCGCGCTGCTCCAGGCGGCCGCCAGGGTGGCTTGGGCGTCAGCCAACTGCCGCAAACGGGAGGGGGCATTCGGCGGGCTGATCCAGGCAAGTTCCGGGGAGAGCCAGTAATCGAGAGGATGTGTGGGCTGGGCGGCCGGGAAGGGATTAGACGTCGGCATGCCGGCCTAGAGACCCAGACCCTCGCGCATGTCAGCACCGTAGATGCCTGGCGCCATGTTGTCCCCCGATGTTTTGTTCACCGGCAGTCTGTGCCGGTCCATTGCTGTCTTCAAAACTATTTCATGACGGCGCCGCCCGTTGTGCCGGCAACCACCGCAGGCCGTCCACGGTCCGGGCCCCGGCTGGGATAACCTAGAGCAGTGACTTACGAGATCGAGATCGGCCGTGGCAAGCGTGGGCGTCGTGCCTACTCCCTGGATGACATTGCGATTATCCCCAACCGTCGTACCCGCGACCCCAAGGACGTTTCCGTTTCCTGGCAGATCGATGCCTACAAGTTCGACATGCCCGTGATTGCCGCCCCGATGGATTCGGCCATGTCCCCGGAGACGGCCATCGCCTTGGGCCGGCTGGGCGGGCTCGGCGTGCTCGACCTTGAGGGCCTCTGGACCCGCTACGAGGACCCGCAGCCCATCCTCGACGAAATCGGCGCACTCGAAGATGAGGTCAACAGCCCCGCGGTGACCGGCCGGATGCAGGAGCTGTACCGCGCCCCCATCCAGCCGGAACTGATCACGTCCCGCCTCGCCGAGATCCGCGCCGCAGGCGTGACGGTGGCGGGCTCACTGACCCCGCAGCGCACCCAGGAACACTACAAAACCGTAGTGGCTGCCGGCGTCGACATCTTTGTCATCCGAGGGACCACCGTGTCAGCCGAGCATGTCTCGAAGGACCACGAACCCTTGAACCTCAAACAGTTCATCTACGAACTGGATGTCCCCGTGGTTGTGGGCGGCGCAGCCGGCTACACGCCCGCCCTGCACCTGATGCGCACCGGTGCCGCCGGCGTCCTGGTCGGCTTCGGCGGCGGTGCCACCGCCACCACACGGCGCGCCCTGGGGATCCACTCGCCCATGGCCTCCGCCATCTCCGACGTCGCTGCCGCCCGCCGTGACTACATGGATGAATCCGGCGGACGGTACGTCCATGTCATTGCCGACGGCGGCATGGGCACCTCGGGTGACATCGTCAAGGCAATTGCCATGGGCGCCGACGCCGTGATGCTGGGCAGCGCCCTCGCCCGCGCAGAAGAAGCCCCCGGCAAGGGCTGGCACTGGGGCCAGGAGGCCCACCATCTGGAGCTTCCCCGCGGTGACCGCGCCAACGTCGGCACTGTCGGACCGCTCAAAGAGGTGCTCTTCGGCCCCGGCCACCACACCAACGGCACATCCAACCTGATCGGCGCGCTCCGCCGTTCGATGGCGACCACCGGCTATTCGGACCTGAAGGAATTCCAGCGCGTCGACGTCGTCGTTTCTCCATACTCCGGTAACTGAGAACCTCAAGGTGAAATCGGCTGACTACCGCTGACGTCATCCGGAGCGCCTCCCTCGGTGGACCTGCCCTGCCCAACCGTGCGGCAAAGAAGTAGTGTGGATTAACTACCGGCAGCAGCGGCAAGGGAGGCGTTCAGTGAACACTGTTCCAAACGAAGGCGGGGTCCTTGGTCCCGCGGCCAGGGAAGCATCGATCGCCAGGTTCAGGGCAACCTCGGAGCCGGGCAACGAACTGGACATCCTGATCGTCGGCGGCGGCATCGTGGGCACGGGTGTGGCGCTGGACGCCGTGACCCGAGGCCTCAGCGTGGGGATAGTCGAGGCCAGCGACTGGGCGGCCGGCACGTCGTCCCGGTCATCCAAGCTGATCCACGGCGGCCTGCGCTACCTGGAGATGCTGGATTTCGGGCTGGTAAAGGAAGCGCTGCACGAGCGCGGCCTGATTCTTTCGGTCCTGGCCCCGCACCTGGCCCGGCCCGTGCCGTTCCTGTATCCGCTGACCAAACCGTTCCTGGAGCGGCCCTATGTGGGCGCCGGGATTGCACTCTATGACGCCATGTCCATTACCGGCGGGCACAGCCGCGGCGTACCGTTCCACAAACACCTCACCAGGCGGGGCACCCTCAGGGCCGCCCCCAGCCTGAAAAAAGACGCCTTTATCGGCTCCATCCGCTACTACGACGGCCAGGTGGATGACGCCAAGTACGTGGCCAACCTCGTCCGGACGGCAGCGCACTACGGCGCCAATGCCGTGAACCAGATGGCCGTGGTGGACTTCCTGCGTGAAGGTGAACGCGTGGTGGGGGCCAAAGTGGTCAACCATGAAGACGGTTCGCACTTCAACATCAGAGCCAAGCAGGTCATCAACGCCACCGGCGTGTGGACCGATGAAACCCAGGCCATGGTCACTGACCGCGGTCAGTTAAAGGTCCGGGCCTCCAAGGGCATCCACCTCGTAGTGCCCCGCGACCGGTTCCAGTCCACAGTGGGGCTTATCCTCCGCACGGAAAAATCCGTGCTCTTCGTCATTCCGTGGGGCCGGCACTGGATCATCGGCACCACGGACACCGACTGGAACCTCGACAAGGCTCACCCTGCAGCTTCCAGCAAGGACATCGACTACATCCTCGAACACGTCAACCGGGTCCTGAAACGCCCGCTGACCAGGGAGGACGTTGAAGGTGTCTACGCGGGACTGCGCCCCCTCCTGGCAGGGGAGAACGATTCCACGGCGAAACTGTCCCGCGAACACATCGTGGCCCACCCGGTACCAGGCCTGGTGGTGGTGGCCGGAGGCAAATGGACCACCTACCGGGTTATGGCCAAGGACGCCGTGGACGAGGCCACCCGCACCATGGACGAGCGCGTCCCGGCGAGCTGCACTGAAACCATCCCACTGCTCGGGGCTAGCGGATTCAAGGCCGCCTGGAACCGCAGGAGCAGGACGGCTGAAGAGTCCGGTGTGCACGTGGCCCGGGTGGAGCACCTGCTCAACCGCTACGGGTCCATGACTCCGGAGGTGCTGGACATCATCGCCCGGAATCCCGAATTGGCGGAGCCGTTGCCCGGCGCTGACGACTACCTGCAGGCCGAAGCCGTCTACGCCGCAACCCACGAGGGCGCCCGGCATGTCCATGACGTCCTGACCCGGCGGACGCGCATCTCCATCGAGTCCTGGGACCGTGGCGTGTCGGCCGTGCCGGTTGTCGCTAAACTGATGGGCGAAGTCCTTGGCTGGAGCGATGTACAACGCGAAAGCGAAATAAAGCACTACGTAGCACGCGTTGAAGCTGAACGGCTGAGCCAACAGCAGCCGGACGACGAATCCGCCGACGCCGCACGGCTGGGTGTGGAGGACATCGTCCCTTTGCGCTGAGGCGGCACCGCACACCAGCATTTCTCCTGACTGAAGGGACACGCCTTGGCGGAACCACTTGACCGGTACGATGCCGATCTCACCACCTCCGATCTGGTGATTCTGGAGTTGGAGGCAACGGGCAAGTCGGACGCCGCGGCGCAACTCGCAGAACGCCTCTTCGCCGCCGGGCGGGTCACCGACTTACCGCGGTTCCTGGAGCACGTCAACGCCCGCGAACACCAGCTCGCCACCGGCCTGCCGGGCGGGATCGGTCTCCCGCACGCCCGCAGCGAATTCGTCTCGCGGACGTCCATCGCCGTGGGCATCACCAAGTACGGCCACTCCCTGGACTTCGGTGCCGCCGACGGTCCGGCCACCGTTATCCTGCTGATCGCCACCCCCGCAAGCTCATTTTCCGATCACCTCGAAGTCCTGGCCACGCTGGCGCGCTCCCTGTCCAAGGAATCCTTCCGGGAGTCGCTGCGCCGGGCCTACGATGCCGAAGTCATCGCCGAGCTCATCAACTCCAGCCTCGTTTTCTTTGACCACTAAGATTGGGGCAGGCCCTTTCGGTCGACTCCGTCGCCACGTAGGGACCCGGCTGCCCCACTCTAGGGGCCGAACCCTGGTCGTTTAGTTGTTCTACAGAGGAACGAAGTACGGTTAACACGTGTGGAAAACAGCCCTTAAGCCCCGATGGATCGCAGGCCTTGTCCTTGCGATCGTAGTCTCCGGGGTGTTTGTCCTGCTCAGCCAGTGGCAGTTCGGGCGCTCCACGCAGCCCGAAGTCGCGGTGAATCCCGCCACCGAGGACGTCAGGGTGCTGACGGAGACGCTAGAGCCCGGGGTCTTTTTCCCCGGTTCAGTTTCAGACCAGATGGTCTCCGCCGACGGAACCTACGATCCCGCCAAACAGGTCCTGGTGCCGGGCCGCCTGAAGAATGGCGAGAGCGGTTACTGGGTGGTTTCCGCCTTCGCCGTGACCGGAGCGCCCGCGGTCACCGGCGTGGCTGCTTCCCCCGAGACCTGGATTCCAGTAGCCCGCGGCTGGGTGGTAGATCCCGACGACGCCGGCGCACCGCCGTCGGGCATTGTGAACCTGACCGGACGGCTACTGCCGTCAGAATCGCCGCTGCCGTCCACCGCACCGGACGCCGGACGTGCCTCCGCCGTGTCGGTGGCAGAACTCATCAACTCCTGGGACATCAGCATGTACCCGGGGTTCGTGGCCGCGACTTCGGAACTGGCGGCCGGGTCCGACCTGTCCGCGGCCGCCGTTGACGGCGCCCTGAAACCCTTGGAGATTGGTCCCCAGCCGCCCGCCCAGCAGGTCAACTGGCTCAATCTCTTTTACTCGCTCGAATGGGTAGTGTTCGCCGGCTTCGCCCTGTTTATCTGGTGGCGCCTGGTCAAGGATGACTACCGGCGGGACCTCGAAGAGGAGCTCGAGGACGATCCTCACCATGATGCTCCGCCCACCGCAGCAACTTCTGAACAGCCCCAACAAAAGGTAACGCCATGATAGAACCGAAACCGGCCGTCCAGCAGGGTCCTGCGCAGGGCAAGGGCAAGAAGCGCCGCTTCGGCGGTACCGAGCGTCAGATCCGTTCCGCCCTGAAGTTCTACAAAGTGCTGGCGTACCTCACCGGCGCCATGCTGCTGCTGCTCTGCGCCGAACTCATCGCACGGTACGCCTTTGGCCAGTACCTGTTTGCCGGTGGCACCAACGCCGTCACGGGCCAGCCGTTCGGCCTGGGTTTCGCCGATGCCGAGCCCAAGGGCGTGGAGGGCGGCGCGAACATCTCCGTCGCGGTGCTGATCGTCCACGGCTGGATGTATGTGGTGTACCTGATCTCCAACTTCCGCTTGTGGTCGCTGATGCGGTGGCCTTTTATGAAGCTGATCCTCCTGGCACTGGGCGGCGTGGTGCCTTTCCTGTCCTTTATCGTGGAGAAGAAGTTCCACGCCGAGGTGGAAGCCGAACTGGCCGCGAACCCGCAGGCCGCACAGCGGTACTGAGGCGGCGTAAACGGGAGTGCCGCCGGGACGGGGAGAGTCTGCTCCGTCACAGCGGGGCACGCCAAGGTGCGGCAGGGTGACGACGCAAAGTAGGCTAGTGCGGTGACTACTCCCACTGCATCCCAGACTTCCCAGAAGCCGGTGCTGGTTGTTGACTACGGTGCCCAGTACGCGCAGCTGATTGCCCGCCGCGTCCGGGAAGCGAATGTGTATTCGGAAGTGGTTCCGCATACCTTCACCACCGAGCAGCTCCTGGCCAAGGACCCCGCCGCCATCATCCTTTCCGGTGGCCCCTCCAGCGTTTACGCGGACGGGGCACCCGCCGTCGGCGCCGACCTGTTTGAGGCCGGAATTCCGGTCTTCGGCATCTGCTACGGCTTTCAGGCCATGGCCAACGCGCTGGGCGGGAAGGTCGACAAGACCGGCCTGCGCGAGTACGGCTCCACCGAAACCACCATCCTCGGCGAGGGCCGCTCGGTTCTCGAAGGGATGCCGCAGCACCAGAACACCTGGATGAGCCACGGCGACTCCGTGCACGAGGCCCCAGAAGGCTTCGAAGTGCTGGCGACGACGGCCGGCGCTGAAGTGGCTGCCTTCGCCAACGAAGAGAAGGCCCTCTATGGCGTGCAGTGGCACCCGGAAGTCAAGCACTCGGCCTATGGCCAGCAGGTGCTGGAAAACTTCCTGTTCAAGGGCGCAAAGCTGGAACCCAACTGGACCACGGGGAACATCCTCGAGGAGCAGGTGGACCGGATCCGCAAGCAGATCGGCGATGCCCGGGTTATCTGCGGTCTCTCCGGCGGCGTGGACTCCGCCGTTGCGGCGGCGCTCGTCCAGCGGGCCGTCGGCGACCAACTGACCTGTGTGTTCGTTGACCACGGCCTGCTGCGTGAAGGCGAAGCCGAGCAGGTGGAACGCGACTTCGTTGCTGCCACCGGCGTCAAGCTGTATGTAGCCAACGAGCAGGAGCGCTTCCTGTCGGCCCTGGCCGGCGTCAGCGATCCGGAAACCAAACGCAAGATCATCGGCCGCGAGTTCATCCGCGCGTTCGAAGAAGCCGAGCTGGCCATCATCGCCGAGGCCGCGGCCCACGGCGAGAAGATCAAGTTCCTGGTCCAGGGCACCCTGTACCCGGACGTCGTCGAATCCGGCGGCGGCGAAGGTGCCGCGAACATCAAGAGCCACCACAACGTCGGCGGCCTTCCCGAGGACCTGCAGTTCGAACTCGTGGAACCGCTCCGCGCACTGTTCAAGGACGAGGTCCGCGCCGTGGGCGCCCAGCTGGGCCTGCCGCAGGAAATCGTCGGACGCCAGCCGTTCCCCGGCCCCGGCCTGGGAATCCGCATTGTCGGCGACATCACCCAGGAGCGCCTGGACCTGCTCCGCAAAGCGGACGCCATCGCGCGTGCGGAGCTGACGGCGGCCGGGCTGGACAACGAGGTGTGGCAGATGCCTGTGGTCCTCCTGGCTGACGTCCGCAGTGTGGGCGTTATGGGTGACGGCCGCACCTACGGCCACCCGATTGTGCTCCGTCCCGTTTCATCCGAGGACGCCATGACGGCGGACTGGTCCCGCCTGCCGTACGATCTCCTGGCCCGGATTTCGAACCGGATCACCAATGAGGTGGAAGGCGTCAACCGGGTGGTGCTGGACGTGACCAGCAAGCCGCCGGGAACCATCGAGTGGGAATAGCAGCGTGAGTGGCCGGCCTCCGTCAGCGGAGGCTGGCCATTGCTATCATCCGTTGAAATCCGCCGCAATTTGGCCTGTTGCAGTGTTGCGGTCTCTCATCCCGGCTTCTTTGCGGCTACGCTCGAAAGTATGCCGGTATGGTCCAGGGCGTCACGTGCAAACGCAGAAAAGAAGGCAGTAGTGTCAGTTGGTCAAGGCCACCCGGAGGGTTCTGAGGAGCTCGAAAAATGGCTGTCCGGGCTTAAACCCGTCACCGGGGCAGACACCATGCTGCGTTTCACCAAGACCCCCGAAGGTTCCATTGACCTGACCCATGCGCACCCGTCCGGTCTTGCCCAGCTAATGGCCGGCCGCCGCACACGGCTGTCCACACTCATCCGCGACCACCAGCAGTATGTCGTCGCGGCGCGGGCATCACGGAACATCCGCTCCAAAATCTTCGAACTCGGAAATGACCGTGGGATTGATGCCGGTTACCTATCCGCAGGCACCGTTGTATGGACCTCCGCCGTCGGCGGCAAACCCCAACGGGTTTCCGCGCCGGTGATGCTCACCGCGATTTCGCTCACGGTGCGCCCAGGTGAGGACGACTACGAACTGCAGCTCACCGAGCAGGCCAACATCAACCCGGCCCTGGTCCGGCACCTGAAGACCATCCACGGCATCGTTTTTGACGTTAACGCCGTGACACGCCTTGCGTACAGCACCGCACGCTTCGATCCCCAGCCTGTCCTGGACAAGCTCGCAACCCTCATCCGGCCCATCCACGGCGCCGAAGCCCAGCACAATCTGCTGGTGTCCACTTTTGCGGACCTCTCCGGCAACCTGGACGATCCCTGGATCAATGAGGGCAACCCACTGGTCGCCGCCCTTGCCAAGGCCGCCGGTGGTGAGGTCATTGACGTGCCTGCGCCGGACCCCTCCCGCTTCCCGAGTGTGGACACGCGCCACCCGGACGACGAACTCCTCCTCCTCGACGCCGATCCGGACCAGCAGTACGTCATTGACGCCGCGCGCGCAGGAGACTCCCTGGTGGTCAGCAGCCCGCCGGGCACGGGACAGACCCAGACGGCCATCAACACCATCGGTGCCCTTGTGGATGCAGGCAAGTCAGTCCTGGTGGTGGGTGACCGCCGGGCCAGCCTGAACGAAGTGTCGGCACAACTGGAATCGCTTGGACTTGAATCCATCCTGTTCCAGCTGTCCGGCACAGCCACACCACAGCAGCTCAAGGCCCAGCTGGTGCGGGCCATCGTGCGGAACGAAAAATCACTCGAACCGCAGCTGGGAAACCTCCACCGGACCCTCACCGAGCACCGGCACGCGCTGATGGACCACGTGGCGTCACTGCATAACGTGCGCCAGCGCTGGGGCTGCTCGCCGTATCAGGCCATGCAGTCACTGGCCGAGCTGACGTCAATCCACCCGGCTCCCGCCACCACCGTGCGGCTCAAGCGCAGTGTGCTGGACAGCATCCGCGACCGCAACGAGCTCGCCGGCAGGCTCCGCCGCGCCGCCGAGCTTGGCAGCTTCAGCCGCGCGTCCACCGCAAGCCCGTGGCACGGCGCCCGGCTGCTCACCCGCAAGGAGACCGAAGAGGCCCAGGAGCTCGCCCGGTCCGTGGCGAAGAACCTCCCTGTCCTGCGCGATCGGATGAACAGCGTGGCCGAACATGCCGAAATCCGGCTAGGCACGTCCTTCTCGGAGTGGGGGGAGCAGCTCGAACTCCTCATGGCTGTCCGCGAAAGCCTCGACAAGTTCACGCCGGACATCTTCGACAGGCCGGTCAACGATCTCATCTCCGCTACGGCGTCCTCCGCCTGGCGCCGGGAGCGGAACGTCGACATGGCCTCCATGCAGCGTTCCCGCCTGCGCCGGGTCGCGAAAGAGTACGTCCGCCCGGGCGTCCACATCACCGATCTCCACAGCTCGCTGGTGCTGGTGCAGGAGCAGCGTGCCCTCTGGTCCGGGTACGCCACCTCCCAGCGCCATCCGGCGGTTCCCTCGGGCCTTGCCGAAATGAATGTGATGTACCGGTCGCTGGACCGGGAGCTGACCCAGCTGGGGGAGGCCCTCCGGCACACCCAGGCCGGTGGCTCGCTGGCAACTGCCCGCTATGAGGAACTCATGGAACGGCTGGAGCGGCTCGTGGCCGACACCCACACGCTCAAAACGCTTCCCGAGCGCACGCTACTCGTGGAGAACATGCGCGAGCACGGCCTCGGGGAGCTCCTCGCCGATCTTGCGGACCGTGAGGTTCCCGCAGGGTCCGTCGCAGCCGAGCTTGAACTGGCATGGTGGCAGTCCGCGCTGGAAGCGATGATCAGCGGCGACGACTACCTGGCCATGTCTGACGGGGACGCGCTCCGGCAGCTTGAAGCCGAATACCGGCTTGCGGATAACGCCCATATTGCCAGCGGCGCGGCGCGCCTGCGCTGGGACCTGTCCGAACGGTGGCGGGCCGCGCTTGCGGAACACCCGCGCCAGGCGCAGCTGCTCAGGAGCCTGCTAAAGGACGGCAGGGTTACCCTAGCGGCGCTGACGGCCCAGGCCGCCGAGCTGGTCCCCATGCTGGTGCCAGTCTGGTCGGTCAGCCCGTACCTCATGACCGGGCTCCTGCCGGCCGAACAGCACTTCGACGCCGTGGTCATCCTGGACGCCGAAGCGACGTCGCTGCAGGCTGTCCTGCCCGCCATCGCCCGGGCCGGGCAGGTCATTGCCTTCGGTGATGACAAGATTGCCAGCCCCCGGACTTTCACTGTGGGTGTTGAGCGGCTGGCCGCCGGTGAAGCTGCTCACCAACGCGTCGAAAGCGCGTATTCGGCGCTGTCTGCCGTATTGCCTGTCTGGCGGTTGAATTTTGTGTACCGCGCGGTTGACGAGGACCTGGTCCTGCAGCTGAGCAAGAACTGCTATGACGGCGGCCTTCGCAGGCTCCCGGAGGGGCAATCGGCCACAGGGCTGGACAGGGCGCTCCTGGTTGAGTACCTGCCCGACGGCACGGGGCTGCCCAGCGCCGACCACGAAGGCGTCGAATCCGTGGTGGCCGAGGTTAACCGCGTGGTCCAGCTGGTCTTTGAGCACGCCCGAACGCGGCCGCGCACATCGCTGGCAGTGGTCACCGCCAGCTTGCGCCATGCGGCCCGGATCGGTGAGTCCATTCGGCTTCAGCTCCCGAACCACCCGGGACTGGCCAGCTTTTTCAGCGCAGGATCCGAGTCGTTCCGGGTGGTTGACCTTGAACGTGCGCAGGGCCTGGTCCGTGACCACGTCATCTTCTCACCCGGTTTCGGCCGCACCCCGCATGGCCGGGCGCTGCACAACTTCGGACCTCTGTCGGCTGAGGGCGGGCGGGAAAAATTCGCTTTGGCCATGACCCGTGCCCGCCGTTCGCTCCACGTCCTGACGTGTTTCCAGCCCGAAGACCTTGATCACACGCGGCTGTCCCACGGGGCGGTGGACTTCTACGAGCTCCTGAACCGGGAGATTGCCGGGAAGACCGATCTCGGCACCCCGGCCTCGCGTGCGGCTGCCAGCGAGCAGGCGCTTGGGGCCGATCCGCTGGTGGCCGATCTTGGCGACCGGCTGCGTGCCCGCGGCGCCCGCGTCTGGCACCAGTACGACGGCGTGATTGACGTGGTGGCTGCAGCAGACCCACTCAGCACCATGGGTCAGGACGACGCCGAGATTCCGCGGCCGGTGGCCATTGAATCGGATGGCACGGAGCAGTACCGCACCATGAGTGTCCGTGAGCGGAGCAGGCTCCGCCCCCAGCTGCTGGAACGGATGGGCTGGCGGTACATGCCGCTATGGACCATCGAAGTCTTCACGGACCCGTCCGCCTGCGCAGACCGGATCGCGGGTTACCTGGGCCTGGAGAATGTTCTGCCGCCCGGACGAGGCACGGCCTCGGGCGGATTTTTTGACGAAGACATGGACCCGCTCGCGCTGGAAAATATAGGAAACGACAGGAACGAAGACCAGGCCGGACGCCTGGCCAGTGAGGAGGCTGTTGTGACGCCACGGAATGCCGATCAGGCCGATACACGCGGTAACGACCCGGCAGAAGACGCAGGAAACGGGACGGCCGCTGCGCCGGACCGCCAGTTGCCAGAGGCAGCAGGCATCCTGCCCAACAAGGCTGCGGAGGATGATCCGAAGCGCTGGGGCGATGGCCCCGACAACGATCACGACGCTTGGCTGAAGGAAAACAAGCCGCCGCACTGGGGCTGACCTCCAGGCTGCAACGCCTCACCCGGCCCCGCCGTCCGGTCCCACCAGGACGAAAAACAGCTTGCCCTGGGTGGACGCCCCGGCCAGCCGGGCAGCCTGCTCCGGGGCTGCCGCCACGACGATCAGCCCGTCGGTTTCGCCGGTGCCCAACCACTGACCCGTCTTGCCGCCCTGTCCTGACGTCCACAGGACGGGAACGGAGGAAGCCAGGACTTCTGAGGGGGACTGCTGATCGTAGCCGTTCGCCCCGGTCAGTACCACGTTGACCAGTTGCCCGGGCGATACCAGCTGGATGGAGGACGGATCGGCCATCCGCAAGGGCACGGCTGCGAAGCCTGGAGGTGTTCCGGTCAGGAGGCCGGGGCCCAGCAGCAGGGAGTCCGTCACGAGCTGGCCCTTCCGCAAAGGGGCTGCCAGTTGCTTTCCCGCGGCTTCACCGGTGCGGGACATAGCCCCGGCGGTCAGCATCCCCGGCGGGATCTTAGTTGCCGTCAGGTCCGTGGCCGACAAGGCCGTGCCTGCGGGGAGGTCCCGCGCCGCAGCCAACACAGAGACGGTATCGGCGGGCGGGGGAGTGAGCTGATGGACCGTGATCCCGGCAGCAAGGCAAAGCAGGAGGGCTATCGCAAGGCGCCGGTTCCGGCCCAGCCAGGACAATAGCCTGGGGCCACGAACGCCCGGAGTGCGTGCTGACCGGAGCGGACGGCGGACTTGGCGTCCCGGCGGGGCGGATCCGCGGCTGGAACGAAAGAGGGTAGCGGGCATGCGAACCACGCTACGTACCGGCAACCGAGTCCGACAGAAGCGAAGGTGCCTATGTGGACAACCGAGCCGCCGGCGTCGTACGTCTTGTTAGGCCGGAGGTCAGCTGGCGGCAGCGGCCGTGGCAGGCGCCGGTGCGGCCGCGGGGGCGGCAGGGGCAGCCGAAACGGTGCTTCCCTTGGCATCCCGGGAGTCAGTCCGGTAGAAACCGGAGCCCTTGAAGACCACACCCACGCTGTTGAACTTCTTGCGCAAGGCGCCCTCGCACTCCGGGCATGACGTCAGGGTGCTGTCGGTAAACGACTGGAAAACGTCGAAGGCGTGGCCGCAATCCTTGCAGGCGTAAGCATAAGTGGGCACTGGTGATCCTCCTCGGGGGCAAACGAGAGGTCCTGTGTGTTGCGCTGAACGCAAACCGTCCATTAGCAGTCGCAGGGCCTGAGTGCCAATTCTATCACCCCCGGAAAGTAGCCCTCCGTCAGGCGGGGTCCGGTAGCCGGATCAAACCTGACGGCGTCAGGGCAGCCGGAACCCTCCGGTCAAAGTCTTCGGCGGGAATGCTGCCGGCCGGGAGCACTTCGGAATCGAAGACGACGGCCGCAAACGGGATGTCAAGGCGGTCTCCGGCCAGTGAGCCCAGCAGGACGTCGTAGTAGCCGCCGCCCTGGCCGATGCGGTTGCCATCCCTGTCCACGGCCGTGGCAGGGATGAAGAGTGCGGCAACGGACGCCATGATGCCGAGGCCCAGGCGAGGTCCGGCCGGTTCCAGCACCGGTGCATAGCGGCTGCGGACAAACTCGACGCCGGGGCTCCAGTGCGTCCAACTGAGCTGGCGACCGGGCTCACAGACCGGGAGCAGGACCGCGTGGCCGCGCCGGTGGAGTTCAGTGATGAGGGCCAGGGTGGGCGGCTCGGGTGCTACGCCTAGGTAGGCGCAAAAGGTCGACGGTGTCCCATCGGTCAGCTGTTCGGCCCACGCGGCGCCGTGGGCGGCCAGTGCGGCACCGACCGCGTCACGCTGGGTGGGATCCGTCGCAGCGCGGCGCGCGCGGTGGCGTGCGCGGATCTCCGCCTTGGCTACGCTGCTGCCTTCGGACATGCTGCTCCTTCGTGCCGATTAATGTGGCTGGCGCAGCGTCTGCGGCGCGCCGACCGACGAGCAACCAATAATTACTGAATGATCGGCCCCTCCGTTAGATTAGTCCAGTGACTACCACTCAGCAGACAGTACGCAAGGCCGTTATTCCCGCTGCCGGACTCGGTACCAGGTTCCTGCCGGCCACAAAAGCCATGCCCAAGGAAATGCTCCCGGTGGTGGATAAGCCGGCCATCCAGTACGTGGTTGAAGAGGCCGTCAATGTTGGCCTGAACGACATCCTGATGATCACCGGACGTAACAAGCGTGCCCTGGAAGACCACTTCGACAGGGTTCCTTCGTTGGAGGACACCTTGGAAGCCAAGGGCGACCTCGCCAAACTTGAGTCCATCCAGGCAGCCAGCAACCTCGGAGACATCCACTACGTTCGCCAGGGTGACCCTAACGGCCTTGGCCACGCGGTACTGCGTGCAAAGCAGCACGTCGGCAACGAACCGTTTGCTGTCCTCCTGGGCGATGACCTTATCGATGCCCGGGACGAACTTCTGAGCACCATGATCGAAGTCCAGTCCAAGACCGGCGGATCCGTGGTGGCCCTCATTGAGGTGGAACCCTCCCAGATCAGTTCCTACGGTTGTGCCGATGTGCAAGAGATCGACGGTGAGGCCTACGTCAGGATCAACAAGCTCGTCGAAAAGCCCAGCGTGGAGGAGGCACCCTCCAACCTTGCCGTCATTGGCCGCTACGTCCTCCACCCGGCAGTTTTTGACGTGCTCGAGCGCACCGGCCCCGGAAGGGGCGGGGAAATCCAGCTGACGGACGCCCTGCAGGAACTGGCAGCCGGCGAGGGCGAGGGCTACGGAGTTTACGGAGTAGTCTTCCGCGGCCGCCGTTACGACACCGGTGACAAGCTCAGCTACCTCAAAGCCTGCGTCCAGCTCGCCATTGACAGCGACGACCTCGGCCCCGGCCTGCGGGAGTGGCTGCCGGGCTTCACGGCCGGCCTCACTAAATAGCTGCCGTGCGCCCCGGACCCATCTGGCCCGTAACCCTCGAATGCGGTGATCTGGTCCTGCGCCCCATCCGGCACCGGGACAAGAAGGAATGGACCCAAGTCCGGGGGCGCAACAGCGAGTGGCTGGCGCCTTGGGAGGCATCCAACCCGGCGCCTGGCGGTGCGTTGCCTGACTACCGGCAGATGGTGCGGTCCCTGAGAATCCAGGCCGCCCAGGGAACGGCCCTGCCGTTCCTGATCACTGAGCGCACACCCAGGTTGGCCGCCCCGGTCATCGTTGGCCAGTTGACTGTTTCCTCGATTGTGTGGGGTTCGGCCATGATGGCCACGCTAGGGTACTGGGTCGACCAGGCGCGCGCCGGTCATGGTATCGCGCCCACAGCCGTGGCCATGGCCACGGACCATTGCTTCCAGGCCCTCGGCCTGCACCGGATGGAGATCAACATCCGGCCCGAGAATGGCCCCAGCCTGCGCGTGGTTGAGAAACTGGGATTCCGCGACGAAGGCTACCGTCCACGCTTCCTCCACATCAACGGCGAGTGGGCGGACCACCGGACCTTCGCGATGACAGCTGAAGAGGTCCCGGAAGGGCTGCTCACGCGGTGGCTCGCGTCCCGGTCCTGACCCCCCGCCCGGTCCCCTCCATGGGCAGCTCCAGGGTCATAAATCCAATCAATTGCCACCTTGCCCGCGACACACCGTGGCTAATGCGGGGACGGCTGCCGTAATGCTCATACGGTTTTGATTGTGGACTTCCCCCTTAGCAGCTCAGTGATCCTTGTGGTTGCCGTTGTGCTCTGGATCGTATGGGTTGCGCCCTATGTTCTGCGGAACCGCCGGCACCAGGCCCAGGCCGCGGGTGACCTCCTGGTGGAACTACCAGCCATTGAATCATCGGAACCGAGAGCCGGGATAGTACTGAACATCACCGCCCAGCAGGAGACAGCCATGGAGATCAGGAAGAGCCCCGAGCCCGCAACGGAAACGTCCGGCGGTGCGGCGACGGGCGGCACGTTCCGGATCCGCTATGGCAGGACAGCGATTGCCGTCGTCGGTGTCCTGGCACTGCTGACCGCTTTTGTTTCTGGTGTTCTTCTGCCGTTCGGAATCGGAAGCGCGCTGCTGCCGGTTGCCGGCCTGGCCGTCACCGTCGCCGCTGTGGCGCTGCTCCGCTCCTTGGCCATTCGGGACCGCAAAGCGAAGGTGGACGCCGCGTTTCGCTCAGCCAGGAGTGCCCCCGTGCGGCGTCAGGGAGCTGTTGTCGCGGAGACCGCGGCTCGTCCCGCCGCCCGGCCGGAAAGCCGGCTCTTCGACGCCGAGGCCCACCAGCCCAAGCCGATGCGCAAGCCGCTGACAGCGATGGAACTCCGGGAAGCGGCGTTGGCTGTTGCCGTTGCCGCCGGCGATTCCAGCGCCGCCGCGTCTCTGGCGCCGGCCGACACCACCTGGGAACCGGTGGACGTGCCGAAGCCGGTGTACGTTGAGGCCGCGAAGGCCGAGCGCCCGGCTCCCCAGCCGCTTGACCTCCCCGAGGCGCCCAAAGCTGTCGGAAAGCCATCTCTGAAACAGGGCGTACCCGCAGCCACGCCCGCCGCGCCTGCCGCCAAGCCCCTCACCAAGGCGCAGAGCGCACTGAGCAACCTCGACGACGTCCTGCAGCGCCGCCGCGCCTGAGACCTCACTAAGGTAGCCAGAGCAGCCCACTGGGGTTGAAAGTCCGGGTGCGGAGTGTCAATTCGCAATGCGGGACGAAAATTTGTAGCCTAAGGTCACCGGTACCGCCGTTCCTTCCAAAGGACGCGGACTGTTCCGGGGCTATAGCTCAGTTGGTAGAGCGCTTCGTTCGCATCGAAGAGGTCAGGAGTTCGAATCTCCTTAGCTCCACAGCAAAAGCCTTCTGACCTGCCGAAACGTTGGGTTAGAGGGCTTTTCCCTTGCCTTGCGATGACTCAAGCACACGGAAACCACACACAGTGGGCCTGCCGTCGATTACCATCACCGGTCACGCCCAGAAAGAAGCGTGGCTGAACAAGGTGGTGCCGCCCGTGGAGAAGCTCGGCCGTGACGTGTGGTCCGTCCCCATCCCGTTCCCCGACAACCCTATGCGCTATACCCTGAGCTACTTGCTCTTGAGCGACGGCGACGCCGTCCTGAGCGATCCGGGCTGGGACAGTGACGCCGGTCTGGACCATCTAGCCGCCGGTCTAGGGCAGGCGGGCCTCGGCCTCACAGATCTGACGGGCATTGTGGTGATTCATTTCCACTCGGACCATCTGGGTATGGCCGGCCGCCTGCGGACGGCGTCCGGAGCGGCCCAGGACTGTCTGGGACATTGCCCGGCACCTGCCCTGGTCACGCGGCTGAGAGTCCCTGCAGGCCTTGTCGCTGCGCCTGGCGGTCTCCCACACAGCCAGCCACGTTGTGTACCTGCGCTCGCAGGGTCCATGACATCGATGTGCCCGTCGCCGAACCACGCCCAGTTGTTTCTCGATGACGGCAAGTTGATTGTCTTAGCTACCCTCAGGGCATATCGTTAGCTATCGTTTAGTATCGTTCGCGATCTACTAGTGAGGGCATGATGCATAATTCATTTCCTGCAGGCGGATTTATGGGCAACAATCTGGACGGCATGTGGCAGGCCGTTGAGGAGTTTCGCTCGCGGTTCGAGAAGCGCTCCGGCACCCGTGCGGGTCGAGGGGAGTTGCGGTCGGCAGTGCTGGCACTGCTCGCGGAGCGTCCCATGCACGGATACCAGATCATCCGTGAGATCGAGGAACGCAGCGGCGGCAGTTGGATACCCAGTGCCGGATCTGTCTACCCAACGCTGCAACTGCTCGCCGATGAAGGGTTCGTAAGCGCTGAGGAATCCAACGGCCGCAAAATCTACTCGTTGACAGAGGCCGGCCGGGAGGACGTCGCGAGTACCGAAACGTCTGCGCCCTGGGACGCCCTGGGTCAGCCGTCGGGGCCCGGGTTCGCGGCGCTGCCGAAGGCGGGGGTGGAGCTTGCCCAGGCCGCGGCCCAAGTGGGGCGCACCGGATCGTCGAAGCAGGTACAAGAGGCTGTGACAGTGCTCGAGGAGGCTCGCCGCCGGCTGTACTCGATCCTCGCCCAGGGCTGAGCCTAGTGACCTCAGTTCGCCGGGACCGCGAAAACCCGATACCCGGCACTGGGGATACCCGAGCCCGTTACCGTCGCATCTTGGGCTTCGCTGCGTGGCATCTTGCGCTGACCTGGTGGTTTGAGCTGTTCCTACCTCGAATCGGGCTAGTCAGGATTGCTGAACGCACCAGAACACGAAGGATGCGTCGCTTCGCACAGCGCTTCCATGTGCTCGCGATGGAGCTTGGCGGTCTAATGATCAAAGTGGGTCAGTTCCTGTCGTCGAGGCTCGATGTGCTCCCTCCGGAAATCACCGCTGAACTGGAAGGGCTTCAGGACGAGGTACCGCCCGTTGCGTTCCCTGCAATCCGTGCCCTTGCCGAGGCAGAACTGGGTGCGCCGCTGAATGCCGTGTTCACCTCAGTCGAGGAGGTGCCCATTGCTGCCGCATCCCTCGGGCAGGCGCACGGGGCGCAGCTTCTTCCTGGAAATGCCGCAGACACCGGGCTCGGAAATGTGGTGTTGAAGGTGCAGCGGCCTGGCATCCACACGATAGTCGACGTCGATCTGGCCGCCCTGCGCAAAGTGGGAGGCTGGCTCAGCCATGTGCGCTTCGTGTCCAACCGTGCCAACGTGCCTGCGCTGGTCGAGGAGTTCGCGAAGACCAGCCTCGAGGAGATCGACTATTTGAACGAGGCGGCGAACGCAGAACGCTTTGCCGCTGATTTCGCCGACGATGTGAGGGTCACTGTGCCCGGCGTCGTTTGGGAGCGGACCACCCGCCGGGTGCTCACCCTCGAAGATGTCACGGCGATCAAGATCACGGACGCGGAGGCGCTTTTTGCGGCGGGTATCGACCCGGCACAGGTTGCCCCGGTATTCGCGTCGGTCATGTTCGACCAGTTGTTTACGAATGGCTTCTTCCATGCCGATCCGCACCCGGGCAATATCTTTGTCACTCCGATGAAAGATTCATCCGTAGAGCATCCATGGAAGCTGACGTTCATCGACTTCGGCATGATGGGCGAGGTTCCGCCCAAGACGCGCAGCGGCCTGCGGAAGCTGCTGATCGCGGCAGCCTCGCGTGACGGGAAGGGTTTGGTGGCGGCGATCAGCGACGTCGGTGTGCTGGTGCCGTCTGCTGACACTGCCGGGCTTGAGCAGGCCATGACGCACCTCTTCGCCCGGTTCGGCGGGATGGGTTTTGCCGAGCTTCGCGAGGTGGACCCGCGGGAGTTCCGTGAATTTGGGCTGGAGTTCGGCGACGTCGTCCGCTCGCTGCCGTTCCAACTGCCAGAGAACTTCCTGCTCATCATCCGTGCGATGTCCCTCACCTCGGGAGTTTGCAGCTCGCTGGACGCAAAGTTCAATCTGTGGGATTCGGTGGAGCCATATGCAGCGCAGCTGCTGCGAGACGAGCGCGGCAATATCGTTCAGGATGTGGCCGCTCAGGCGCTGGATGCCGCGGGGGTGGCCTTGCGTCTTCCGAAACGCCTGGATGGGCTACTCACCCGAGTCGAGGACGGTTCACTGAAGGTGGCCAACCCGCGCCTCGAAAGGCAGCTGGCACGGCTTAGCCGCACGGCACAGCGAGCAGTATCGGTGCTGATATTCGGCGCACTATTGATCGCGGGTTCAGTGGTCCGGGCGGACGACACAGTGCTCGGCAACGTGCTGATGATCGGGTCGGTGCTTCCGTTGCTGCATGGGCTTTGGGTGGGGCGCGCCTAACGTAAACTTGTCCATCGGGGATCTGAAGTTACTAAGTACTGGATTGGACACCATCAATGAGTTTGATCCGGCTGAACGACGTCAACGTCAGCTTTGACAAAACCCAGGTTCTCCGTGAAGCCTTTTTCAAGCTTGAAGCAGGTGACAGGGTTGGCCTGATCGGCAAGAACGGTTCGGGCAAGTCCACCATCCTGAAGCTGATCCAGGGCCAGGTGGCCCCCGATTCCGGGACCGTGGCCGTCGAGCTTGGAACCAAGGCTGCCTACTTCTCGCAGTTCTCGGAGCTGAATGGTGAAGCCACCATCGCGGAGGTCCTGGACGGCCTGTTCGCGCACGTTAAAGAGATCGAGGCCGAGCTGGCCGGCATCGACGCGGCCATCGCCGCCGACTCCTCCGACGCAGCGCGGCTTGATGAACTGATCCACCGCCAGTCCGCACTCTTTGAGGCGATGGACCGGCTGGATGGCTGGGACTACCAGCGCGGAATCGACAAAGTACTCACCACGCTCGGCTTCAGCGACCACCACCGCACGTGCGCCATCGACGAGCTCTCCGGCGGCTGGCGGAACCGGGCAGCCCTGGCAAAAATCCTGCTGGAAGCCCCGGACGTCCTCCTGTTTGATGAACCCACCAACTACCTTGATGTGGCCGGCGTCGAATGGCTTGAAGGCTGGTTCCGGACATTCAAGGGCGCTGCGATCATCGTCTCGCACGACCGGAAATTCCTGGACTCCGTGGTCACCCGGATCATCGAGGTCGAGAACTTCCACCTCCACGAATACCCGGGCAATTTCGCCGAATACGTGGTTGCCAAGCAGTTCAAGCTCAAGAGCCTGGAGAGCCAGTTCGTCCACGAGTCCGAGCTGCTCGCCTTCGAAGCCGAAGGCATTTCGGACCGGCGGGAAGCCGCCAAAGCGGCAGGCAAGGGACTCGCCAACCAGCTGGCCAGGATCAAGAAGTCCCGTGCGCCCCGGCCCGTGGACCAGATCATCACGGAGATCTACGGCGGTTTATACGTCAAGGACGTCCTGTGCCGGGTGGAATCCCTGAGCAAGGCCTACGGCGGAAGGACGCTGTTCAGCGGCCTCAGTTTCGAAATCGGGCGCGGTAACCGCATTGCCGTCATCGGGTCCAACGGCAGCGGCAAGACCACGTTGCTCCGGGCACTCACCGGCGAAGAGCCGGCCGATTCCGGCACCGTAGCCTGGGCCAAAGGCGCCGGAATGGTCTCCTACAACCAGGTGCTGGAAGAACTGGACGACGACGACACGGTCAGCCATGCGGTCAACGCGATGCCAGACAGCCTGGCCCTGACCGCGACGAAGAAGTCGGTGAACAGGTTCCTGGCCATGTTCCAGTTCTCCGAGGCTGACCTCAAGCAAAAGATCGGCAACCTCTCAGGCGGTCAGCGCGCCCGTGTGGCCATGGCCCAGTGCCTGCTTTCGGGTGCCTCGGTTCTTCTGCTGGATGAGCCCACCAACCACTTGGACCTCTCCAGCACGCAGGTCATGGAACGCGCCCTGCTGCATTTCCCGGGGGCAGTGGTGGTGGTCAGCCACGACCGTTTCTTTACCGACAAGATCGCCAACCGGCGTCTGGTCTTCAGCGCCGCGGACTCAGGCCACGGGAGTGTGGACCTGCAGGTGGCCTGAGGCCGCCCCGGCTGAGGCGCCGCATCGCCGAACGTCCTACAGCCAGCCCTTCCTTTTGAAAATGGCGTACATCAGGCCTGCGGTACCGGCCATCAGCCCGATGGCCATCGGATAGCCCAGGGCCCAGTGAAGTTCGGGCATGTGGTCAAAGTTCATGCCGTACACACCGGCCACGAAGGAAGGTGCAAAGAAGATCGCCGCCCAGGACGAGATCTTCTTGACCTGTTCGTTCTGTTTGGCGCTGGCCTCGTTTTGCCGGTTGGCAGTGAGCGTTCCGTCCAGCGTGAGGGCGTTCTGCAACAGGTCGCGGAATGAATCCGCGCGCGAGATGACCCGCTCCACGTGGTCCTCGACGTCCCGCAGGCTGTGCTGCAGTTCCGAATCCACGCCGTACTTTGCAAAGCCCCGTTTGAGCTGCTGCATCATGTCCGGCAGGGGATGGATGGCGCGCTGGAACTGGATGACTTCGCGGGCCAGTTCATAGATGCGGCGGGAGACGGTGTTGTCCCCGCTGAAGAGCTGGTCCTCGATCTCATCGATGTCGTTTTCCAGGCCAGCCACCACCGGTGCATAGTCGTCCACCACTAGGTCCAGCAACGCATAAAGAACGGCTTCCGGGCCGTGCCGGAGCAGGTCGGGGCGGCCCTCCAGGCGCCGCCTCACCCGGGCAACGCCGGCCATCTCGGCATGGCGGATGGTGACCACGAAATTCCTGCCGGTGAAGATGTGCAGCTCACCGAACTCCACGGTCTCGGTGGCATCGAGGTACCGCGCCGGGCGGAGCACCGTAAAGAGGTTGTCCTCGTACCGTTCAAGCTTGGGCCGCTGGTGCGCCGAAATGGCGTCCTCCACCGCCAGGGCGTGCAGCCCGAACTCGCTGGCCACCGCTGCCATTTCCGCCGCCGTGGGCCGGTACAGCCCGATCCAGGCCATGCCCCCGTGATGGGCAAGGGTCTCGAAAGTCTGTTCCAGGCTTTCCGGCTCGGCGCTTCGGACGCCGTCCACGTAGACGGCATTGTCGATGATGGTCACGTCAGGACATCGCCCCGATGATCGCGCCCGCCACCGTCATCGCGAGCAGGTCGTGTCCGGAATCGATCAGGGTGACCGTTGTCGGGCGGCCGGCGAATCCGTTATGGATGACGTGGCCGCCGGCACGGAACACCAGCGCGAGCACCAGGGCGAACCAGCCGCCCGCCAGTGCGTTGTCCAGGCCCAGCTTGCTGATCAGTACGGCCAGGAGGACAGCGGTCAGGGCGGCCGTAACCACCATGGGAACCCAGATTCCCGCGCCGCCGCTGATGTTCTTGAGGTCCTGTTCGGTCTTTCCGACGGCGGCCATCCACCGCTTGCCCAGCACGGCCGGCATGTACCAGACGAAGCCGATAACCATGCTCGAAATGAAGGCGAGCAGCACGGCGAGCCAGTTGATCTGTGAAATATGTGAAAGCCAATCCATCCTCGAATCCTAACTGTCTTCGGTGGACCCGCCGCCGCGCCCCGACGATTGCTTGGGCCGTGTTGGGCTGCCGGGCACGGCCTGTGCGAGGCGGCTGATCAGCGGTTCGGTCCGGTACGGAATGTGGGTGTGGAGAGCCAGGACAGTCTCGGTCCGTATCACGCCCTTGATACGGAGGATCTGGCGGAGGGCGGACTGCAGGTTGTGTGTATCCGTGGCCACCACGCGGCACCAGACATCGCCGCGCCCGGAGATCTCATGGACCTCCAGGACCTGGGGGAGCAGCCGTAGGGCGCCCACAACTCCGTCCAGTTCCCGGTGCGTCACTTCGATCGTGACGAAGGCGACGACGTCGTACCCCACCGCCTCGAGGTCGATCTCACGGCCGCCGTCGTGCAGCACCCCGGCACGGAGCAGGCGTCGCACGCGCGACTGCGCGGTGTTGCGCGCGATCCCCAGCAGATCGGCCAACTCGCCGATCTGAACACGGGGATCGCGGATGAGTTCCAGCAGGATCTTCAGATCAGTGGGATCAAGGGCAGGCAAACTGTCACTTTCAGTTACTGGAGACATCAGGAATTGCGTATTTTGCTCAATTTTTTCATTAGCAAGGAACCAATCAGTTAACAGTCAAGCATTCTTTAGGTATCAATTTCCACCCGGGGCGGATTCTCACAAGGACCTCCCGCCCCCGGTCGACGCCAAGGCAGCAGCAATGACAGTCTTTAATGAACTCCGCATGCGTCCGGCCACCGCCGGGCGTCAGGGCTGGGATGCATCCACCACCGCACGGCTGGTGATGGCCGGTGCCGTCATCTTCACCTTGCTGGTCGGAGCGAACCTGGCCACGCCCCTGTATCCGCTGCTCCAGGCAAACCTCGGTCTCTCGGCACTTGGGGTCACGGCGGCCTTTGCCAGCTATGTCCTGGCGCTGGTGGCAACGCTGATGCTGGCCGGCCACTGGTCGGACCACATCGGCCGGCGGGCGGCGCTCATCCTGGCTGTACTCGCCGGACTGGCGGGCAGTTGGGTCTTCTCGCAGGCTGAAAACCTGGTGGCACTTTCTGCCGGACGGGCCCTTCAGGGTGTGGCCGTTGCCCTGGCCACGGGGGCCAGTGCCGCCGCACTGCGGGAACTGCTCCCGTCCCGGCCGGAGTGGGCCACGCGCTTCACCCTGCTGGCGACGGCGGGAGGAGTAGCGGCCGGTCCGGTCATCGGAGGCCTGCTGTCGCTGCTGCCGGGGCCCACCACCGCCCCGTACTACGTTCACTCCCTGGTCCTGGCGGCAATGCTGGTGCCGCTCTACCTCCTTGAGGCCCGGCCGGCCATCAAGCCGCCGGCTGGCCGGCGACCCGTTATGGTCCTGGCTCCCCGCCGGCCCGCGGTATCCACTGAGGCGCGGGGCGTGTTCTGGCTCGCGGCCGCCGTCGGGTTCCTCAGCTTCTCGGTCTTTGGATTCTGCCTTTCGCTGGCCCCGGCCTATTTCGCTCCGATCCTTCACACGGATTCGCGTCCCTTGATCGGCGCCCTGGCCGGGATGACATTGGCCGCCTCGGCGCTGAGCCAGGTGCTGTCCGTGCGGGGCCGGTTTGTGGTGCCCGCCGGGCTGGCGGTCCTGGGAGGCTCGGTGTTGCTCCTCGCGGCAGCAGCCGCGTGGAGCAGTCCGCTGCTGCTGGCCGCAGCCAGCGTCCTGGCTGGCCTGGGCCAGGGGGTCGCTTTCCGCACGGTCTTCAATGATGTGGCCGCCAAGGTGGAATCGTCACAGCACGCCCAGGTCATCAGCACGGTTTATGTCATCACGTACCTGGGCAGCGCAGTGCCTGTCATTGGGCTGGGGTGGGCAACCGCGGTGTTCGGGCTGCCGACGGCGGTCGGGGGCTTCGTGGTGCTCTGCAGCGCCGCCGCAGTGGCGCTCTCCGGGGTAACCCTAAGGAAAGCGCTGAAGCTCGGAGCCTAATCCGGCAGCGGACCGTGGTTCCCCTGGATGTGCTCAAAGACGAGCGTGGTCTCGGTATGGCCCACCACAGGATCGGTGGCCAGGTTGTCGAGGACCCAGTCCCGAAGGTCTTCGGTGCTGGCGACGGCGATGTGCAGCAGGTAGTCCACGGAGCCTGACGTGTGGAACGTGGAGAGGACTGCGGGCAGGTGCGGAACGCGGGCCGTGAAGCGGTCGATCTGGTCCCGGTCGTGGGCCCGCAACCGGACGGCTACGAGTGCCTGGACGGACCTGCCGATGGCCGAGAGGCTGAGCTTCGCTTCAAATCCCTGGACGATGCCACGTTCGGACAAAGCGCGGGTCCGCATGAGCGCGGTGGACGGGGCGATGCCCACAAGTTCTGCCAACTGCTTGTTGGAGATCCGTGCATCGTCCACCAAGGCGGCTAGAAGCCGTTCATCAATGGCATCCAGCGGCTCAAAGTGGCTGGCCGGCCGGATGTTTTTTGGGTTGCTGCTCATGGAATCTCCTTGAATGTCCGTCAGTTCATCCTAGACGCCGGAATCCTGCTGATCACCCCGGAACGTATCCTTCCCTCCGAATAATCGCCAGACGGACCCGTCATTTGTTGGCCGATAGTTCTACGGCCGCGCGGCTATCGTCCGGTCTTGTGTGCCGGGCAGTGCGGACTCGTCGTTCCCGCGGGGATGTACGACGGCGACTGTCACCGCCGTGACGCAGGCGAGGGCCATGATTGCCGCGGCAAGCGCAGTCCAGCCCAGTGACTGGAACACCAGGCCACCCGCCCAGCCGATGACGCTCGAGCCCAGGTAATAGGCCAGGTTGTAGAGCGACGATGCCTGGGCGCGGCCGGTGGTGGCGATGCTGCCGGTCCAGCCTGCACCGATGCTGTGGGCCGCGAAGAAGCCACCGGTGAAGATCACCAGGCCGGCAAGGATCAGGGCGAGCACCGGCGTCAGCGTCAGTGCCAGCCCAACCATCATCAGGACGATGCCCGCAAGCAGCACGTTCCTGCGGCCAAACCTGGCCGTCAGCCCGCCGGCCCAGCGCGAGGAGAACGTTCCCGAAAGGTAGGCCAGGAAGATCAGGCTGATGAGGGTTGCCGGCAGCGTGAACGGTTCAGCGGACAGCCGGAAGCCAAGGTAGTTGTAGACGGCTACAAACCCGCCCATCATCAGGAAGGCCTGGATGTAGAGCGCCAGCAGCCGGGGATTGCGGACATGCCCGCCGAGCGTCGCCATGGCCCCGCGCAGGCCGGAGGCTTTGGCGGCGGTGAATCCCTTGGCCTGCGGTACCAGAACCAGAAAGAGCACCGCGGCCACTGTTGCCAGCAAGGAAACGGCCAGGGCGGCTGTGCGCCACCCCCATAGCTCACCTGCCGGCCCAGCCACGAGTCGGCCGGCCAGTCCGCCCAGCGTTGTGCCGGCAACATAGCTTCCTGCCGCCATGGCCGCATGGGCTCTGTTCACTTCCTCGTTCAGGTAGGCGATGGCGATGGCCGGGATCCCGCCCAGCGCCATTCCTTCGAGCAGCCGCAGGGCAAGCAGGGCGCCGAAGGTGGGGGCGAGGGGTACCAGCAGGCCCAGGACGGTGGCAGCGGAGATGCCCCAGGCCATGGCCTTGACCCGGCCGATCCTGTCCGCGAGGAAGGACCAAGGGATGACGGTGATGGCCAGGCCCACAGTGGCCAGCGATATGGTCAAAGCCGCCTCTGCCGCGGTCACCTTCAGGTCTGCGGCCAGAAGCGGCAATACTGCCTGGGTGGAGTAGAGCTGGGCGAATGTGGCCACGCCCGCGAAGGCCAGACCGGCCAGGATCTTGTTGTAGGAGGCAGAGCCTTTAGGATGTCCCGCCCAGCCGTCCTGCGGTGGAGTGACGGTTCCCGGGGCTGCGGCATTTTGTGGCATAGCCCAAGGGTAGGCTTCCGCAATGTATGCTTCCAATGCATGTTTTAGGCAAGAATCATGTCCATAGTGGAACGTTTGGAAAGGTGGTGCGAATGCACGCCGACCACAAACAGCTGGTGAAGCTCCTGCCGCTGCTGCCCATCCTGGCTGAGCTGGGCCGGACCCAGCACGTCACGGAAACGGCCGAGCTCCTTGGAGTACCCCAGTCCACGGTGAGCCGGGCACTGTCCCGGGCCAGCGCCGTCGTCGGAACCGAACTGCTGATTCGTGACGGACGGGGCATCCGCCTCACGGCGGCCGCCCGGACGCTGCTGCCGTACATCGAATCGGCCCTGACCGAATTCCAGGCAGGGCTGGACCTGGTCCGGCACGAGTCGGACGTGGTGCGGGGGAAGGTCTCACTGTCCTTTCAGCACACGTTCGGCGAGGCCACCCTGCCGCTGCTCATTAGCGCCTTCCGCAGCCGCCACCCGGAGGCCGGCTTCATCCTCCGCCAGGGGGCGAGGGACACCTGCCTCGCGGAGCTCGCCTCGGGCCAGGCGGATCTGTCGCTGACAGCCCCGGTTCCGTCCGCAAGCAGCATCATCGCCTCGGCATCGCTCTACCGTGAACCCCTCCGCCTGGTGGTTCACCACGGCCATCCCCTGGCAGGCCGGGGGAGCGTCAACGTACAGGACATCCGCCGGGACCCCTTCGTGGCGCTGGAGCCGGGGTACGGCATGCGGTCACTGACCGATGCGCTGTTCCGCGAAGCAGGATTCCGGCCGCGGATCGCGTTCGAAAGCCAGGACACCCACACAGCCCGGGGCCTGGTCGCCGCGGGCCTTGGCGTCAGCATCCTGCCGCCCGGGGGCAACGCTCCGGGGCGCCATGTCAGTCCGGAAACGGGCAACATGGGCTGGGTCGAGCTTGCCATGGAATCCGGGCTTGCGTACCGCGAGATCGGGCTGGGCTGGCGGCGGCGGAAACCCGGTCCCGATGCTGAGCCCGATCCTGTCCGTTTCTTCCGTGAGATGGTCCTGCAGGAGGGTCCCCAGTTGCTGGCCGGCCTGGTTGCCGCCCGTTCAGGGAGCGGATAGGCGCGGGGTGCTGCGGCAAGGGGTTGGTGAGACACGACGGCGGCCCGCGGCCCGGCAGCGATTCGTCGACGGCGTTTCAGTAGGCTTGGGAGGTGACTGACAGCGAACACCCCCAGACCGCAACTTCCCGAAGGCACCCGCACGGGGGTGCCGCGGCCGCCCCGGGTCCCCTCGCGGGGGTCATTATCGGCCTGGACATTGGCGGTACAAAGACCCGCGGTGTCCGGTTTGAGGACGGAGTAGCCGTGGCCGACGAGTCCGCCGGCAGCTCCAACGTCCAGAACGTCAGCCGCGAACAGGCGGCACTGAACCTCGCGGATCTCTTCTCCCGGATCGGCGGCGGCCAGGTGGCCCACGTGTACGCGGGTGCCGGGGGCATTGATACCGATGACGACGCCGCGGCCCTTGCCGCGCTGATAGAACCCCATGTTCCGGGAGCCAAAGTCACGGTGGTCCACGATTCACGGCTGTTGCTGGCCGCCGGTGGCGCCAGCACCGGCGTGGCCGTAATCGCAGGAACCGGCTCCGCGGCCTGGGGACGGAATTCGGCAGGCGAAGAGGCCCGCGCCGGCGGCTGGGGTTACCTGCTTGGTGACGAAGGCAGCGGCTACTGGCTGGGCCGGGAGGCGGTCCGGCACAGCCTGCGCCGGATGAACCAGGGACTCCCGGCGGACCAGCTGACCGAGGCGCTGCTTGCCGCGTGCGGAGTGGACCACCCGAACATGCTGATAGCACTGTTCCATTCCCCGGATACCGGCCGCCGGTTCTGGGCCCAGCAGGCACGCCTGGTGGTTGACGCGGCAGCGGCCGGCCACCCGGTTAGCCAGGAGCTGCTGGACCAGGCCGGCAAGGACCTTGCCGGCCTGGCGGCGCAGGCCCTGCGGAAGCTGGGAATCGGCGGCCCGGTAATTCTCGGCAGCGGACTTGGCATGAACGTGATCCCGCTACAGGACTCTTTCCGGGGCCACCTGGCTGCCGTCGGCGTCACGGATGTCCGTGTTCTGGAGCAGGACCCAGTGTTTGGCATTCTGAAGTTGGTCTCGGAAGGGTCAGGGGCCCACTGACCGCTTCCGGGGTGTCAGCCTGACGGCCGGCATAACGGGGGCGGGGATGCGGCCGGCTTCGACGCCTGCGTCCGGGCCGTGCCCCTCGACCAGCCCGTAGCGGGCTCCGCGCGCGGTATTGTCGGCCAGGGCTGCTTGGGCTTCCCAGTCCGCGCGGGCCTGTTCCACTTCGTCGTGCGTGCGGCCAACGAAGTTCCACCACATCAGCAGTTCCTCCTGAAACGGCTCCCCGCCGATCAGGAGGAACCGTGTTCCGGGTAGGGCCTGGAACTCCAGTGAGGGGCGTCCCGCGCCCAGGTAGCCGAGCGGACCGGGCTGGACCTCCTGCCCGTCCAGCGTCAGCCCGCCGTCGAGCACCAGCACGGCATGCTCAAAGTGTGAGTTCAGCGGAAGGACGGCCGGGCCCTCGCAGGAGATGTCTGCTCCGACGATGGGGGAATACATCGTGGCGGGTGACACCGCCCCGGCGAATTCGCCCACAATCACCGTCGCAGTGAAACCCGGCCCCGTCACCGAAGGCAGTTCCCGGTGCTGCTCGAACGCGGGCTCCCTGCCGCGTTCAGCGTCCGGCAACGCAACCCAAAGCTGCAGGCCTCGCTGCACGGGCAGGGGCGCGCCGGTGTCGGGACCTGCATCGGAATCTGGAAGCAGGGCGAACTCGGAATGCGACACCCCGTGCCCGGCGGTCATGATGTTCAGCTCACCGGGCCGGACCACCACATCGCTGCCCACGCTGTCCCGGTGCCGGATGTTGCCGGCAAGTGGCCAGGTGACCGTCTGCAGCCCGGTGTGCGGGTGCGGGAGGACGGACATGGCGGTGCGGTCGGGGCCGAAACTGTCCAGGAAACACCAGGCACCGATGGTGGGCAACCCCCGCTGTGGCAGCGTGCGCCGGACGGTCATGGCCCGCACGCCGCCGAACGGAACCTCCCGTTCGGGCCAGAGCTGCAGGCAGGGGCCGGACGTCCCTTCGGGGCCTGCGGGCGGACAAAGTTCCTGCTGGGGAGCCACTTCCAAGTTGGTCACCGTCCAACTCTAGGCCGGGACAGAGTCAGGCGTAAGCAGCACATCATGCGGTGTTCGATGAGACCCATCCGCGCCCCGGTTGTACAACGAATGATTACAGTAGGGATTCTCTTGCCCGGATTGCCTGCTGATCCGGTTACGCTGGCAACGGATTGCGTTACCGTAAATATCAGTGAGCTTATGACCCCACACTGTCCTATGCCTTCCAACAGAACAGGTAAGTCCGCAGAATGGACCAAGCCATGATTGAGTTCCAGAGCGTCACCAAGCAGTATCAAGGCGGGCAGCCGGCCGTGGACCAGCTCACCATGTCCATCGACAAGGGCTCCATCACCGTCTTTGTGGGGCCGTCCGGCTGCGGCAAGACCACCTCGCTGCGGATGATTAACCGCATGGTGGAACCGACGTCCGGTGTGATCACCGTGGACGGGCGGGACGTGACCTCGGTGCCTGCCGCGGAGCTGAGAAGGTCCATGGGCTACGTGATGCAGTCTTCCGGTCTGATGCCGCACCGTTCCGTGCTGGACAACATCGCCACCGTGCCCCGGCTCAACGGCGTTTCAAAGGCTGAGGCCCGCAAGCGCGCAACGGAACTGCTCGGCGTCGTTGGGCTGGCTTACGCGCTCGGGAAGCGGTACCCGTCCCAGCTCTCTGGCGGCCAGCAGCAGCGCGTCGGTGTAGCCCGGGCGCTCGCAGCCGATCCACCCGTCCTGCTGATGGACGAACCGTTCAGCGCCGTTGACCCCGTGGTGCGTGACGAACTGCAACAGGAACTCCTGAGACTGCAGAAGGACCTCGCAAAAACCATCGTTTTCGTTACGCACGATATCGACGAGGCAACCATTCTTGGCGACAAGGTGGCCGTTTTCGCTGTCGGCGGCCGGCTGGCCCAGTACGCCACCCCTGAGGAAATCCTCCGGGCACCGGCGAATGATTTTGTGGCTTCCTTCGTGGGGCGGGACCGTGGCTTCCGCCACCTGGGGTTCACCACATCCGACGCCGTCACCATCCACCCGGTGCCCACGCTTGTGATGACGGCCGGCCAGTTTGCCGGCGATCCCGCTGCGGTGACCGACTGGCAGCTCGTGGTGGATCCGGACCTGCGCCCCCTGGGCTGGGCGAGGCCGGGGACGGACTCGGAGCTCATTCCGGGCGGGTCACTCTTCCGGCCCGGCGAGACACTGCGGCGTGCACTGGACTCGGCACTGTCGTCCCCTTCCGGCCAAGGTGTGGCGGTCGACGCCGTTGGCAAGGTCCTGGGAACCGTCAGGGCCCAGGAAGTCCTCGGTGTCATTGAGGACGCCCGCCAGGTCAGGCAGGCTGCGCTCTGATGGAGTGGTTCCTGGCAAACAGCGGCATGGTCATGGGACTGGCCGGCCAGCACCTGGTCCTGGCCCTTATTCCGATGGTTCTGGGGCTGGTTATTTCCATTCCGTTGGCGCAGTTGGCGCGGACCCACCCGGCGCTGCGTTCGGTGGTGGTGACCGCAAGCTCGTTGCTATACACGATCCCCTCGCTGGCGCTGTTCATCATCCTGCCCACGGTTCTCGGAACCCGGATCCTGGACCCGCTCAACGTTATTGTTGCCCTGACCATCTATGCGGTGGCGCTGCTGGTCCGGGCCGCCCTGGATGCTTTTGACTCCGTGGAGGAGGACCTCCGCCAGGCCGCCATCGCCATGGGGTACAAGCCGTGGCTCCGCTTTGCCCAGATCGACCTGCCGCTCTCCCTGCCGGTGATGTTCGCCGGGCTGCGGGTGGTTTCCGTCAGCAACATCTCCCTGGTGAGCGTCGCGGCACTGCTGGGGGTGGGCAACCTGGGCATGCTGTTTACCGACGGGCTACAACGGAACTTCGTCACGGAAGTGGTGGTGGGGATCATCGCTATACTCGTCCTCGCGCTGCTGATGGATGCCGTGCTGGTGGTCCTGGAAAAGGTGTTGACGCCGTGGACCCGCGCCGCTAAGGCCTCTGGCCCCTCGGCGACTTCGGCCGCAGGCTACCTGGCCGATGCCAACGTCCACACGGGGGCCGCACCATGAGCAATATTTTTATGGACACTCTCGCCTGGATAGCTGATCCCCTGCACTGGACCGGCACCTCCGGCATCCCCGTCCGGCTCTCGGAGCACCTCCAGTACAGCGGGCTGGTCCTGCTGATTGCCACGGCCATCGCCGTTCCGGCAGGGCTCTACATCGGACACACGGGTCGCGGACGCGTGGTGGCCGTAGCGGTTGCAGGTGCGCTGCGGGCCCTGCCTACGTTGGGCCTGCTGGTCCTCTTCGCCCTCCTCGCGGGAAGCAGCCTGATGCCACCGGTGTGGGCGCTGGTGATCCTGACCGTTCCACCGCTCCTTGCGGGAACCTATGCCGGCATTTCAAGTGTGGACAGGACGGTGGTGGATGCTGCCCGGGCCGTGGGCATGACCGAGCTGCAGATCCTGTTCAGAGTCGAGCTGCCAAACGGGCTGCAGGTGATGTTCGGCGGCGTCAGAACCGCCGTTCTGCAGGTCGTCGCCACAGTTTCTGTGGTTGCGTACCTGCCTCTGGGCGGATTGGGCCGCTACCTTTTTGATGGCCTGGCGCTGCAGGACTTCCCGCGGATGCTGGCCGGGTCCCTGCTGATTGCAGGGCTGGCCATCGTTGTTGACCTGATTCTGGCTGCAGCGCAAAGAGTCCTTCTTTCGCCTGGCCTCAAAACCGATCTGCGCGGTAGCCAAAAGGCTTCCGTTGATCTCCCAGCTGCCGCGCCTGCGCCAGCTGCTGTTCAAGGAGGTACCCCATGAAAGAGAACACCAGGAGAATCCTTACCCGCCGGGGACTGGCTGGCATGGCTGCCGGCGTCGGCCTGGCCGTCGCGCTGACAGCCTGCGGCGGGAGTGACCCCTTGGCCACCCCCAGCACCAGCGCCGGAAGCGCCGGCGGCGGCTCGCTGGTGGTCGGCTCGGCTGACTTCCCGGAGAGCCAGATCGTGGCTGAGATCTATGCCGGCGCACTGACTGCTGCAGGGGTCACGGCAACCACCAAGCCCAACATCGGTGCCCGCGAAATCTACTTCAAGGCGGTCCAGGACGGTTCTATTGACCTAGTCCCCGACTACTCGGGGAATCTGCTCTCGCACGTGGCTCCGGAAGCTGCCGAGGTCTCGGCCGACGACATCTACAAGGCCCTGCCCGGGAAGCTCCCCGACGGGCTGGCAGTCCTGGAAGCATCCAAGGCTGAGTCCAAGGACGCCATGGTGGTCACCAAGGCCACCGCAGAGAAGTACCAGCTGAAGTCCATTGTGGACCTGGCCAAGGTCTGCAAGGACCTCACCATGGCGGCCCCGGCCACGTTCGAAACCCGTGCGTACGGCCTGCCCGGCCTCAAAGCGAACTATGGCTGCGAACTGAAGTCACTGAAGCCCTTCAGCGACGGCGGCGGCAACCTGACACTGCAGGCACTGCTGACCGACGACGTCCAGGTGGCTGACATCTACACCACCACGCCGTCCATCGCCGACAACGATCTGGTGGTCCTGGAGGATCCCAAGAACAACTTCAAGGCCCAGCAGGTTCTGCCTCTGTACAACAAGGCAAAAATGACGGACAAGGCCAAGGACGCGCTCAATGCCGTATCAAAGATCCTGACCACTGAGGACCTGGTCAACCTCAACCGCGCAGTCAGCGGCAGCCAGAAGCAAAACGCCAAAGACGCAGCGGCCACCTGGCTGAAGGACAAGGGCATCGTCAAGTAGCGCCTGACTCCTTAACGCAAATCACGACGGCGGCTGCCGGACCCACACGGGCCGGCAGCCGCCGTCGTCTGCTCCCTACGCTTCTGTGTCTGAGGTCTCAACGGAAGTACATCCGTCATATGGCATATTTGATGAATGGCAGAATTCAAGCAGTCCACCAAGCTTCACAACGTCCTATACGACATCCGTGGACCGATCCTTCAGGCCGCCCAGCAGATGGAGGCGGAGGGTCACCGGATCCTCAAACTGAATATCGGAAACCCGGCCCCGTTTGGATTTGAAGCCCCGGACGCCATCTTGGTGGACATGATCCGCCATCTGCCCCATGCCCAGGGCTACAGCGACTCCCGGGGCATCTTCTCCGCCCGGACCGCCGTCTCCCAGTACTACCAGACCCGCGGAATCCAGAACATCCACGTGGACGACATCTACCTGGGCAACGGCGTCAGCGAACTGATCACCATGTCCCTCATGGCGCTGCTTAATGACGGTGATGAGGTGCTGATCCCCACGCCGGATTACCCGCTGTGGACGGCTTCCGTTGCCCTGGCGAGCGGCAAGCCGGTGCATTACCTCTGCGATGAGGAATCAGGCTGGCAGCCGGACATTGAGGATCTTGAAGCCAAGATCACGCCGCGCACCAAGGGCATTGTGGTGATCAACCCCAACAACCCGACGGGCGCGGTCTACCCGGAGGAGACCCTGAAGAAGATCGTGGCCCTGGCCGAAAAGCACGGACTGATCCTTTTCGCGGATGAAATCTACGAAAAGATCCTGTACGAGGATGCCGTGCACGTCAACATGGCCTCCCTTACTGGCGACAACGTCCTGTGCCTCACTTTCAGTGGACTGTCCAAGGCCTACCGCGTCTGCGGCTACCGTGCCGGCTGGATGGCCATCTCCGGCCCGAAGAAGGATGCCTCGGACTACCTGGAGGGCATCAGCCTCCTGGCCAACATGCGCCTCTGTGCCAATGTGCCCGCCCAACATGCCATCCAGACCGCACTCGGCGGCTACCAGAGCATCAATGACCTCATCCTGCCCGGCGGCAGGCTGCTGGAACAGCGGAACAAAGCCTACGACATGCTCAACGCCATCCCCGGTGTGAGCACACAGCAGGCCCGTGGCGCCATGTACCTCTTCCCGAAGCTCGATCCCGAGGTATTCCACATCCGCGACGACGAGAAGTTCGTTTTGGACCTGCTGCGCGAGCAGAAAATCCTGGTCTCCCACGGCCGGGCCTTCAACTGGGTCCGCCCCGACCACTTCCGGATGGTTACCCTGCCTCTGGTGAAGGACCTCGAGGAGGCCATCAACCGCATGGGGGACTTCCTGAGCAGGTACAAAGGGAACTAGCCTGTGGTGACGCGCCTATTGGCGCGGACACTGCGGACAAAGGACCCCGATGGCTGACTTGGTCGAGTTCAAGAAGCACCCCGTCGATACGCTGAGGGTGGGGAAAGGCTTCTCACTGGCTGACGCCGACCCTGACGCGACGCCCGGTTACAAGGGCAACAAAGCCGATGGCCAGACAATGCTGGCTGAACTGGACGGCGCGTTGGCCGAACTTCAGGAAAAGCTGTTCGCGGAGTCGCGCTTCGGCGGGAAAAAACGGCTTTTGCTGATCCTGCAGGCCATGGATACCGCCGGCAAGGGCGGAATCGTCAACCATGTCATGGCCACCATGGATCCGCAGGGCGTCCAGTTCAAGGCTTTCAAGGCACCCACCGAGGAAGAGAAGTCCTATGACTTCCTCTGGCGGATCGAGAAGGAGGTGCCCGGAGCGGGCATGGTGGGCATCTTCGACCGCTCCCACTATGAGGACGTCCTGATCCACCGGGTCCATAACTGGGCGACGCCCGAGGAACTTAAGCGCCGCTACCGGGCCATCAATGAGTTCGAGGCGCGCCAGACCGATGCCGGAACCAAAATCATCAAGGTGATGCTCAATATCAGCAAGGATGAACAGAAGGCCCGGCTCCTTGCCCGGCTGGACAACCCCGCCAAGCACTGGAAATACACCAGCAGCGACCTCAAGGAACGGGCATTCTGGGGCGATTACATGGACGCCTACCAGGCTGCCTTCGACGAAACGAACACACAAGCGGCACCCTGGCATGTGGTTCCGGCCAACAAGAAATGGTACGCCCGGATCGCTGTGCAGCAGTTGGTGCTGGGCGCGCTGTCTGACATGAAGCTGGAATGGCCGAAAGGTGAGTTCGATGTCCCTATCGAACGGGAACTGGTTGATCGGTCCTGACCTGGGGCGGGGTGTTCCGAGGGGTAGGCCCGCAATCGTGGGTCAGGGGGCCGGGCCAGGGGTTGGTCAGAGCGGCTGGTCGCGGGCGGCAGCGAGCCGCTTGCGGGCGCCCTCCAGCCACTCCTCGCAGCGCTTTGCCAGGGCTTCGCCGCGTTCCCAGAGTGCCAGGGATTCCTCGAGGCTGGCGCCGCCGGCCTCGAGCTTTCCCACCACCTGCACCAGCTGTTCGCGGGCTTCCTCATAGCTCAGTGCTTCGATTTCCGGGTCAGGCTTTGTCTCGGGCATGTGCTTCTCCTTGTTGAAGTTCCCCAGTGGATGTGGCGCCGAACAGGCCCTGGGCCACGCGTACGGACAACGCAGTTCCCGACGGCGCCTCCGAAGGGTCGCGGACCACAGCGTGGCCGGCAGCCTCGGTGGCACGGGCCGGCCGGCCGTTGGCCAGTTCGACCACGGCGTAGCCGCGGTCCAGCGTCTTTTGCGGTGACAGGGCACGGACCTGGGCCTGCAGGTGAACCAGCTGGTCCGCCGCCCGCACCACCGTTGAACTGACGGCGGCCGATGATCTCCGCAGGAGGCGTTCGATTTCCTCCGCGCGTCCGGTGATCATGGCTTCGGGGGTGGCCAGAACCGGCCGGGAATGGAGTGCGGACAACCGGTCCGACTCCCTGTCCACAAGCCTGCCGATGCTCCTGCGCAGGTGCTCCCTTGCCTGGCGAACACCCGCCAGTTCCTCGGCAACGTCAGGCACGATCCGCTTGGCGGCATCTGTGGGCGTGGATGCGCGAAGGTCTGCCACGTCGTCGAGGAGGGGGCGGTCCGCCTCATGGCCGATGGCGCTGACCACCGGGGTAGCCGTGGCCGCGACGGCCCGGATCAGTTCTTCGCTGTTGAAAGGCAGCAGGTCCTCCAACGCTCCGCCGCCCCGGGCGATGACAATGACGTCCACGTCGGGGCGGCCGTCCAACTCCTGAAGGGCGCGGATGATCTGCGAGACCGCGGTATTGCCCTGCACCGCGACCTCCCGGATCTCGAATTCGACGGCGGGCCAGCGCAGTGCGGCGTTCTGGACGACGTCCTTTTTGGCGTCGGAGTCCCGTCCGGTAATCAGGCCGATACGGTGGGGGAGCAGCGGCAGCGGCTTCTTCCGAGAATCGGCAAACAGCCCCTCGGCGGAGAGGGCCTGGCGCAACCGTTCGATCCGTGCCAGCAGGTCGCCAAGCCCCACAGGCCTGATGTCCCTGACCTGCATGTTGAGCCGCCCGGTCTTCAGCCAGAACTCCGGCTTGAGCAGGGCCACAACTCGGGAGCCCCGCTCCAGGGGCATGTTCTGCCGGTCCAGAACCTTGGTCCAGACCGACGCCGGCAGGGAAACTTCCGCGTCCACGTCCCGGAGGGTGAGATACGCGTTACCGCCCCGGCGGTTCATTTCGATGACCTGGCCCTCCACCCACGCCGACGGTGTGCGGTCGATATGGGCTTTGAGTTTCTGGGACAGTAACTGCAGCGGCCATGGATTGTCCGGGCTGGTTTCAGCGGCGGTAGCAGGCAGCGTAGTGGCAGCGGTGCCTGGCAGGGCGGCCTGGTCAGACATGTCCGCTGCCCCGGGAAGCTGTGGGTGGCGGCATGGCGGTCCTTTGTTCGGCAGGTGGCGGTTCGTGTTTGAATGGCGGCGGTCAGTCAACTGGCTGCTGTCAGCAGGCTGGCGGATGCCATTCAACCTTATCCATAAGCTGTACCACCCGAGACTGACATTCTTTGTCCAGGCACCAGCCCTATGATGGCTGTGCCGCCGCCAACCAGTGAGGACCGTTCTTGCGCACCTTCGTTTCAGCCGTCGCCGTCGTCCTGGGCGTTTTAATGTCCGCCCTAGCCGTCCCAGCCATTTGGCTTGACCGCAACGTGCTCCAGGAGGATGGCTTTGTGGCGCTGGCTGGTCCACTGGGGCAGGACGCAGAATTCCAGCAGCGGCTCGCCGCGGCCGCTGTGGGAACCATTGACACCGGGGCTATCCCGGACGCCCTCGCAGGTCTGGTGAAGCCAGTGATTGAGGCGGCTGCCGGTTCACTCACTGCGTTACCGGGCTACCCGGCGGCCTGGGAGGAGAGCCTGCGGAAGAGCCACCGGCTCAGCTTCGCTGCAACCGCATCAGTTCCGGCCGAACCGGACGCGCCGTCGTCGCTCACTTTGGACGTGGCGCCACTGGTGGCGCTGGCGACGGAGGAGCTCGCGCGCACCACGGGACTGCCGCTGACTGCGCCCGAGCAGACCCTGGTGAACGTTGGAGAACCGGAGCAGCGCCAGCTGGTCGAGAGGGTGTCCGCCTATGCGCCGCTCGGCTACTCCCTTGCCTTCGGAGCCGGTATCGCCTTTGCACTCGCCCTGGTTTCCGCCCGTCGTCGCTGGTCAGTGATCTTCGCTGTAGGACTTGCAGCGCTGGTACTGGCCGGCCTGTGGTCTGCCGGTTCGCAGCTCGCAAGGGATGCCGTTGTGGGAGCGGCGAGCGGCAATGGGCTTGCGGACATGTTCAAGGACGCGTTCGTGGCAGCCGCTTCCAGCAGCTTCCAATCCTGGGTCGGTGGTGCCGCGATAACCGGCGGTGTGCTGGTCGCGGCGGCTGTTGTGATCCGCATCGCCTCGCCGGGGCGACGGCACCCAACCCGGTAGCATGGAGGGATGACTTCCACAGCTGTGTCCCTCTCGATGCCAACTGTCCCGCGCAGGCGGCGCTCGCCTGAGGAGGTAGCCGCCGCGGCTCCGGTGACCGGTCCCAAGAAGGTACTCCTGGCAGCACCCCGCGGCTACTGCGCCGGCGTGGACCGGGCCGTGATCGCCGTCGAGAAGGCCTTGGAGCACTACGGCCCGCCGGTGTACGTTCGGAAGCAGATCGTGCACAACGTCCACGTCGTGAGCTCGCTGGAGGCACAGGGCGCAATCTTCGTCGACGAGACCGACGAGGTCCCGGAAGGCGCCCTGGTGATCTTTTCCGCCCATGGGGTATCGCCGGCCGTCGTCCAGTCAGCGGAGGACCGCGGGCTGCGCACCATTGACGCCACCTGCCCGTTGGTGACGAAAGTCCATAAGGAAGCCGTAAGGTTCGCCAAGGACGACTTCGACATCCTGCTGATCGGCCACGACGGTCATGAAGAAGTTGAAGGGACCGCAGGCGAGGCCCCAGAACACATCCAGATCATTAACGGTCCCCACGAAGTGGACAAGGTAACCGTCAGGGATCCTGAAAAGGTCATCTGGCTGTCCCAGACCACCCTCAGCGTGGACGAGACCATGGAAACGGTTCGCCTGCTGAAGGCGCGATTCCCCACCCTGCAGGATCCGCCCAGCGACGACATCTGCTACGCCACCACCAACCGTCAGGTGGCCATCAAGAAGATCTCCCCCCAAGCTGACTTGGTCATTGTGGTGGGATCGGCTAACTCTTCGAACTCGGTCCGCCTGGTGGAAGTCGCACTGGAGTATGGGGCCAAGGCCTCCTACCGCGTCGACTTCGCCAACGAAGTGGACGAGGCGTGGTTTGAAGGCGTGGCAACAGTCGGAGTGACGTCAGGGGCTTCTGTGCCGGAGATCCTGGTCACGGACGTCCTGCGCCTGCTGGCCGACTACGGCTACGGCTCCGTGGAAGAAGTTGTCACGGCCGAAGAAGATCTCCTTTTCTCGTTGCCCAAGGAACTCCGCGCGACCCTGAAGGAAGCCGGAGACGTCAGCCGGGCGCTCGGCGGACGCCGGTCCCGCGACTGACCCGTCTCCGGCAACGTCAGGCGGCGGCCTCGTCCTGCTGAAACTCCGGTGCCGCCAGCGTACGTGGCGTGACCTCGAGTGCCGGCGGGGTGAGCAGCCCTGCTGAGTCCATGGCATTGAGCTTCCGGGCGGTGGGCAGGATCCGCGCTTCCAGGGTGCCGATCATGGCGTTGTACCGGTCCACCGAAGACTTGAGTGACGAACCTAGCTTGCCCACGTTGTCCCCGAGCGTTCCCATGCGTTCGTAGAGCTGACGGGCGAGGTCAAACAGTTCGCGTGCGCTGTCCGTCAGCACATCCTGGCGCCACGTAAACGCCACCGATTTGAGCACTGCAAGCAGCGTGCTGGGCGAGGCCAAAACCACGTTCCTCGACAGCGCGTGGTCCAACAGCGTCGCATCGGCCGTCAAGGCGGCAGCCAGGATGGATTCGGCGGGCAAGAAGCAGATCACCAGTTCGGGGGAGTTCCCGGGAATGTCCCAATACTTCTTGTTGCTGAGCGAGTCCACATGGGCCCGAAGCGCCTTGGCGTGGGCAGCCAGCAGGGATTGCTGGCTGCCGGGGTTCCCGGCTGTGCCTGAATCCTGACGCGCACCCAGCTCCTGGGCCTCCAGATACGAGGACAACGGCACCTTGGCGTCCACCACCAGCTGCTTCTGGCCCGGAAGCTGGACCACGAGGTCGGGGCGGACCGCGGAATCGATTCCGGCGCTGTGGACCTGCTCCAGGAAATCCACGTGCTTGAGCATGCCCGACGCTTCAACTACTCGGCGCAATTGAACTTCGCCCCACTGTCCGCGCGCACTGTTGGAGCGCAGGGCCGACTCGAGGGCGTGCGTGGACCGGATCAGCTGGGCATCAGAGAGCCTGGCCTCCTGCAGTTGCTGCGCCAGCTGGCCGTACTGTTCCAGGCGGTCGCGTTCCAGCAGGGCCACCTGCTGCTGCACGGCGGTGAGCTTTTCCGCCACCGGGGCCAGTGCGCGGAGCACGCTGCCGTCCTGGTTGCGGGACTCGCCCAGCTCCCGGTTCTGCAGGGAAAGGAGGCGGCGCTCCGCATCCGCGGCGGCGAACTGGGCGCTGACCTCGGAAAGCCGCGACGTGACGGCGTCGAAGTCTTCCTCCAGGGCGCGGCTGTGCCGGCGCAAGGAGAAGTAAGTGGCGGCGGCGCCGGCGACGGCACCCACCAGCAGCATCAATAGGGCAAGAATCAGGGCTAAAGCATCCATATCCTCACTGTGGCATGACCCTGTGACAATTTACTGAAGCGACATATCCGACCACCCTTTCCACCCCACCCGCGGCACCGCGGGGGACCACCTGGGGCCCATGCGTCCCGCAACCGGTAGAATCAATGCTCGTGGCTCTTACTATTGGCATCGTCGGACTGCCCAACGTCGGCAAATCAACTCTTTTCAACGCACTGACCCGGAACCAGGTGCTGGCTGCGAACTATCCGTTCGCTACCATCGAACCCAATGTCGGCGTCGTGAACCTCCCGGATCCGCGGCTCCAGCAGCTGGCTGACATCTTTGGCTCGCAGCGGCTCCTTCCCGCCCCGGTGTCCTTCGTAGACATCGCCGGCATTGTGAAGGGCGCGTCTGAGGGCGAAGGCCTTGGCAACAAGTTCCTTGCCAATATCCGTGAGGCCGAGGCCATCGCCCAGGTTGTCCGGGTGTTTGATGATCCGGACGTCATCCACGTCGACGGCAAAGTCGATCCCCGCTCGGACATGGAAACCATCAACACCGAGCTGATCCTGGCCGACCTTCAGACCATTGAAAATGCGATTCCCCGAATCGAAAAAGAAGTCAAGATCAAGAAGCGGGAAGCCGCCGAGCTTGCTGCCATCAAGGCTGCGCAGGCAGTCCTGGAACGCGGCGACACGGTCTTCTCCTCGATCAAGAGCGACAAGCTGGAGATGGAGCACCTCAAGGAGCTCAGCCTCCTGACCGCCAAGCCGTTCATCTACGTCTTCAACTCAGACGAAGGCATCCTGGGCAGCCCGGAGAAGCAGGACGAGCTGCGGGCCATGGTGGCCCCCGCGGACGCCATCTTCCTCGACGCCAAGCTCGAATCCGACCTCGTGGAACTGGACGAGGAGGAGGCGCGCGAAATGCTGGAAATGAACGGCCAGGACGAGTCCGGCCTCGACCAGTTGGCGCGCGTCGGCTTCCACACCCTGGGCCTCCAGACCTACCTCACGGCCGGTCCGAAGGAAACACGTGCCTGGACCATCCACCAGGGCGACACTGCCCCGCAGGCAGCAGGCGTCATCCACAGCGATTTCCAGCGCGGCTTCATCAAGGCAGAGGTGGTTTCCTTCCATGACCTCATCGAGGCCGGGTCCATGGCTGAAGCCAAGTCCCGTGGCAAGGTGCGCATAGAAGGCAAAGAGTACGTGATGGCTGATGGCGACGTGGTGGAGTTCCGCTTCAACGTCTAACCTTCCCTCCCGCCGGTAGTTGCCGGCAAGGAGTCTGAACGCCCTGAATCTCAGCATGATGCATGATGCATGCGAGATTCGGGACGTTTCTGTTGCGTGGTTGGTCACCATCCTCACCCAAGGTGAGCGACCACGCCGTTGGACCACGTTTGACCACCACCGGCCGGGTTCATCTCGACTTGTGGCGTTCATGCCATGGCGGAACTGCCGGCCCTGCAGAGGCAAAGCCGTCGAACACGATTCTGACGAGTTAGCCTGCAGCCCGGCGGATGTGCTCCGCGATCTTCTTTTCAGTCTCGTGCGTCAACGCCAAAACGGCGAACGAGGTTGCCCACAGGTCGCCGTCATCGAGCTTTGCGGACTCTTCGAAGCCCAGGGTGGCGTAGCGCGAGGTGAACTTCGAGGCAGCCTTGAAGAACACGACTACCTTCCCGTCCTCGTTGGCATACGAAGGGAATCCGTACCAGGTCTTCGGAGCAAGATGCGGAGCGACTTCGGAAACGATCCTGTCGATACCTTCGGCGATAACCCGGTCCTCATCCGGTAGCGCGGCGATCGCCTCACGGACTGCCTGCTCACCTGCGGCGCGGTTTTTCCCGGCTTTTTCCTGTGCGCGTAGCTCTGACGCGCGCTGTTTGACCGCATCACGTTCTTCCTTGGACAGCCCGGTGTTTGTCTCAGCCATGTGATTCTCCTAAGTTCAAGTGCGGCAACCATTTCTGGTTCGGACTTACACTACTGCTACCGATCGTGGCCCGCTTCTTGAATCCTGCTCGATGCAGGCTACACCGACTCGGGTTTGGACAAGCTGGCACGCGTCGGCTTCGCCCCCCTGGGGCCGGGCCTGCCTGACCGTTCGCGCTCTAACGTCCGAGCACCGCTGGGGCCCTTGGGGCGTGATCTGGCCGCCGCCCACGAGCCGAGGGGCAGCGTCATCAGCGTGCCGTGTTTGACTTACGCTCCACACAAGGCCGATTCCAACGAGTTATCCACAAGCGCTATATTTCGCCTTGTCGACGCGCGCCGCTCTCGGCAGGATCGACGCATGGGAATCAGATACTACGCATACGCATTCGACGCCGACATGACCGAACTCGCGCTGGCTGATCCGCTGAGCGTCATCAGCGATGACCCGCTGGCGGACGCCTGGGGCATGCCCCATGGTGCCCAGGTGGCGAGAACGAACATGGTGCAGTCGGTGCCCAAGACCGACATGCTCTACCTGGATAAGGCGTGGTCCTCGATGCAGGCGCTTACTGCCCCGAGCGTGCCAGGCGGCACCCACCGACCCGCCTACCGGATGTTCGAGGGACAGGTCACCATGAACGGATACGGCTGGATGCCGTGGGTGCGAGCCATTGCTCCTGATGACGTCGTCGGGATCGCCGAAGATCTCCTGGAATTGGAGCGCAGCGTGCGTGACAACGTGGCGACGGACCTGGACGCGCGTTACGTTCGCGACTTCCTGGAACGCGCGGTGCAGTTTGTGACGCAAGTTGCGTCGTCGAATCGCGGCTTCGCGTACATGATCGGTTAGCCACCGGGCTGACCTTTGCCGTGCAGTAGCAGTCGCGGGCGAGTTCGCAGCATGGCCGAGATCACTCCGCTGAAGGTTGCCTGGGCCCAGCCGTCGAGGATGCAGTTTCGGCGCCCACATCATGGGCGTTCCGCTTCAACCACTTACTGTGGGTCTTGCCCCACCGTCGCGGGGCTCCAGCCCAGGGCGGGACCCAATGTGGTGGCGATGTCGGTGAGGATCTGGATGTAGTCCTCTTGATCGAAGCTGAAGGGCAGCGCGAACGCCACTTCGTCGACCTCCTGGAACCCCGTGTGCGCGTACAGCTGTTCCGCAATCTCATCGCTGGTGCCGATGAGATCCTGGGCGAACAGCATTCTCCTCGGCCCCTGCGGCGCACGGGTGCGGGGAGTTCGTTCGTCGACGTAACGCTGGTACTTTTCCCGCTGTTTCCCCGAAGCCGAATCGGTCGGAATCACCACCAGTCCCTGCGAGACCCGGGCTTGTCCGCGCGATTGGGACGATGTCGCGGCTGCTTCACCGTAGGCGCGGATCTGCGATTGCTGGATGTCGGCGAATGACGGTTCTTGGTCGGCCTCGGGGAAGATCACACTGCTGGAGAGCAGGTTGAATCCGTTTGCGCCGGCCCAGATGGCCGATTTTCTACTTGCCGCTCCATACCAAAGTCGTTCACGAAGTCCGGGAGAGTGCGGCTCGACGCGGTTGGAGAATTCCTCGACCACACCCTGCTTGCCGGAAAATTCCCGGACCGGTTCCCCTGCGATCAATCGGGCAAGCCGATCCACGCGGGCGTAGCTGAAGTCCTCCAGCTCGGCGGAATCCGGGTACAGCTCGTGCTTCACCGTGTCGTAGTTCATAGGTTCGCCTACGCTTAGGCCCGGATTGATGCGTCCGCCCGCGAGCAGGTCCACTGTGGCCAGGTCCTCGGCCAGGCGCAATGGGTTTTCCCAGCCCATCGGGGTCACTGCGGTTCCGAGCTCGATCCGGGAGGTGCGCTGGCTGGCGGCGGCCATGATCGCAATGGGGGACGAGATTCCGAACTGCAGATGGCGGTGGCGCAGCCAGGCGCTGTCGAACCCAAGCCGCTCGCCCAGTTCGATGACCTGCAACGTCGATTCGTGCCCCGCGGCCGGATCCGCCGGATCGAAGAGGCCAATAGTGAGGAATCCAAGCTTGCGTAACGGTCGTGAAGAGTGGGGCATGGGCTTCCTTCAGGGATTGATGTACGGCTGATCCTCATGGTAAGGCGACATTGGGTCACGCCCTGAACCACTAGAATTCAAGGAAAACAAAGGAGACGGCATGCCCCTGAGGCGTCTGATTCAGGTCATCACCGGGGCCGTCGCTGCGGCGCTGGTTATCTCGGGGTGCTCCGCTTCCGGGGGCGCGCCGCCTGTGGTGGTCGGTGAGACGAACCGCGGCGGCAGCGCCACCGTGGCCGAGGTGAATGCCTTCACGTCCTTCAACCCGTTCAGCGCCGACGGAAACACGGACATCAACACCAAGATCGGCCACATCACCCATTCCGGGTTCTTCTACGTGGATGACACCGAAAAGGTGGTCAGGAACGAGAAATTCGGCCGGATCGAGAAGATCTCCGACAAGCCGCTGAAGGTGAGGTACACGGTCAATGAGGGCGTGAAATGGTCCGACGGCGAAGCCATCGACGCTGGCGACCTCCTCCTGTCCTGGGCCGCCGGCTCGGGCTACTTCGACGACGCCGAACCCCGGGCGGGGACCGGCGCAACGTACTTCTCGGCCGCGGCGGACAAGAGCGGCCTGGGGGCCACTGCGCTCCCGGAAATCGGGAGTGACGGGCGTTCCATCACCCTGGAGTACGCCTCGCCGTACCCTGACTGGGAAGTAGCGTTCGACGTCGGGCTCCCCGCCCATGTTGTCGCCGCCAAAAGCGGCCTCAATGACGAAGACGATCTTGTGGACCTGATCAGGGACTCGCCCCGGGGCGACCCCAAACAGCCCTCGGTCAACGCCCCGCTGAAGCGGGTCAGCGACTTCTGGAACACAGGCTTCGACACCAAGTCCCTTCCTGATGATCCCGCCATGTACCTTTCCAGCGGCCCCTACATAGTCCGGGACATCGTTCCGGACGCCTCGGTACGGCTGGTCCGGAACAGGGATTATGTCTGGGGGGCCGAACCCTATCTGGATGACATCACGGTACGGTTCACCGGTGCCGCCTCCACCGCAATCGCCGCGCTCAGGAGCGGCCAGGCGGACATCATCGCCCCGCAGCCCTCTGCCGGTACCGAAAGCCTCTTCGACGGCCTGGTGGAGCAGGGCAATACCGTCCAGCGCTTCAGCCAGTCCGGTTACGACCACCTCGATCTCAACTTTTCGGGACCGTTCGCGGACCAGGACGTCCGGGAGGCGTTTCTGAAGACCGTTCCGCGGCAGGAGATCGTGGATGACGTGGTGGGCGGATTTGTCGCCGACGCGAAACCCCTCGACTCACAGGTCTTCCTGCCAGCCCACCCCAAGTATCCGGACACCGTGAAGGACAACGGTTCGGCCGAATACTCCGGCGTGGATATCCAAGGTGCGAAGTCGCAATTGCGCGGCGCCGCTCCTACCGTCCGCATCCTGTACAACAGGGACAACCCCAACCGGGTGCGGGCTTTTTCCCTGATCCGTGACTCCGCCCGCTCGGCCGGATTCACGGTTGAAGACGCGGGCCTCGGCAGCTCGGACTGGGCGAAAGCGCTCGGTGGCGGCAGCTACGACGCCGCCATTCTCGGCTTTGTCGGACCCGGGGTAGGCGTCAGTCGCGTCCCGCAGATCTTCAAAACCGGTGGCGGCAGCAACTTCAACGGATTTTCCGACGGCGATGCAGACAAAGCCATGGAGCAACTGGCTGGCACCACGGATCTGGCGAAGCAGGACGAACTCTTGGCTGACATCGACAAACGCGTCTGGGAAAGCGCCTACGGCTTGCCGCTATACCAGACCACCGGAACTGTGGCTTTCAGCAGCCGTGTAACGGGTGTCAAGCCCAGCTCTGGCCCGTTGGGCGTCTGGTGGAACGTGTGGGAGTGGCGCCTTAAATAGGCCGTCCTAGGGGGCGTTTCGCCGTTGTGGGAGCCCGCCCGGTCCTCGATTCGCAGCATTCCTTACCAGCGAGTAGCATGTGACTTGCGCAACTTCCGAGTACCGGCTAGTTATTGGCGGTTAACTGGTTACGGTTTGGCAACGGAGTACCAGTATTTGGACTTTGTGCGGTTAGGCTACTCGTATATGTAGGCCACGTCACAATGAAAACCTGTGACGGACCTGCCGGGGAGCAAAAGATTTCCCCTGTATATCTCCCACAACTCATAGGAGGCGGAATGCGTTTCACGCGCACTTCCAAAGCACTCGGCATGGTGGCGATCGCTGCCCTTGCCCTGACCGGCTGCGGCGCTGGAGGCGGCAGCAATGACGGTGCCAGCCAGTCGGCCGGCGATCCCAACAAGGTGATCACCGCGTACAGCAACGAACCACAGAACCCGTTGCTGCCGGCAAATACGAACGAAGTTTACGGCGGCCGCGTCGTCGAGCTGCTCTTCGAAGGCCTTCGCAGCTACGATGCCAACGGCAAGCCGGTCAACTCGCTGGCAGAATCCATTGAGTCGCCTGACGCCCAGAACTGGACCATCAAGGTCAAGCAGGGCCAGAAGTTCACGAACGGCGAAGCGATCACCGCCAAGACGTTCGTTGATTCCTGGAACTTCGCCGCGAACTCCAAGAACCTGCAGAACAACGGATTCTTCTTTGAGTCCATCGCTGGCTACGCAGATGTCTCTGCCGTCACCACCGAAACAGCCGCCGATGGCAAGAAGACCACCACGCCGGCGCCCACCGCCGAAACGATGTCTGGTCTGACAGCTACAGACGATTCGACGCTCACGGTGAAGCTCGCACAGCCGGAAGCGGACTGGTCGCTCCGCCTTGGCTACTCAGCATTCTTCCCGCTGCCGTCCGCAGCGTTGGCGGATCCGAAGACCTTCGGCGAAAACCCGGTAGGCAACGGTCCGTACAAGTTCGAAAAGACCGGCTCCTGGGTACATGACCAGTCGATCTCCCTCGTCAAGAACGCTGACTACAGCGGTCCCCGCGAATCGAAAAACGGCGGCGTGACCTTCAAGTTCTACACCGATCCGGGCCCCGCATACACGGACCTTCAGGGCAACAACCTGGACGTCACCGACGTACTGCCGTCCAACGCACTGAAGACCTACGTCACGGACTTCCAGGACCGCAATGCCACCAAGGCTGTGGCCACCGACTCCACCCTGAATATCCCGGGTTACAACCCGAACTTCCAGGGTGAAGCCGGCAAGCTGCGCCGCCAGGCTCTGTCCTACGCCATCAACCGCGAAGAGATCGCCAAGGTAGTCTTCAACGGAACCCGCACCCCGGCCAAGGCTTTCGCCCCGCCGGTCATTGACGGATTCAAGGCTGACCTCAAGGGCAGCGAAGTCCTCAAGTTCGACGCTGCCAAGGCTAAGGACCTGTGGGCCCAGGCTGACAAGATCCAGCCGTACGACGGATCCAAGCCGCTGCAGATTGCCTCCAACACTGATGGTGGCAACAAGGAATGGATTGACGCCGTAGCCAATGGTTTCAAGAACAACCTCGGCATCCAGGCCGAAATCCAGCCCTTCGCTAAGTTCGCTGAAGTGCTGAACCTGCGCAAGTCCCAGTCCCTCCCGGGCCTGAGCCGCGCCGGCTGGCAGGGCGACTACCCGTCGCTCTACAACTTCCTCGGACCGGTCTGGGCAACGGGCGCTTCCTCCAACTACGAGAAGTACTCGAACCCTAAGTTCGACAAGCTGCTCCAGGACGGGCTTGCCGCCAAGACTACGGATGAGGCCAACGCCAAGTTCAACGAGGCCCAGGAAGTTCTCTTCGAGGACCTTCCCGGACTGCCGCTCTGGGACCAGGCAAAGCCGATCGTGTGGAGCGAAAACGTTGTGAAGGCCGAAACCGGCTGGAATGGCGGAATCCTCTACTACAACATCACGGCCAAGTAGTCTCCCGGATCTAACTTGCCGCCAGGCGAATGGGGGTCCGGCACAAAGCCGGGCCCCCATTGTCCTGCACGGCAGGAAGGCACAAATGAAACACCTCTCTTCGCATCCGGAAGGCCGGTGATCCGGTGGTCCGCTTTATCTTGAAACGGCTCCTTCAGGTGATCCCCGTCTTCATCGGCACCACGCTTTTGGTTTACTACATGGTCTTCGCCCTTCCCGGCGATCCCATTGCGGCGCTCTTCGGAGACCGCCAGCCCCCGCAGGCAGTTATCGATACCCTGCGCAGCCAGTACCACCTGGACGAACCTTTCTGGGTCCAGTACGGGCTCTTCCTGCAGAACCTTTTCACGTTCAACCTCGGCAACGACTTCACCGGCCAGCCCATCGCCGCCAGCCTGGCGCGGGTCTTCCCAGTTACGGCAATGCTCGCCGTTGAAGCGCTGGCCATCCAGGCAATCTTCGGTGTAGCTTTTGGCGTCTTCGCCGGCCTCCGCCGCGGCGGCTGGTTTGACTCCACCATTCTGGTAGTTTCACTGGTTGTCATCGCGGTACCCACGTTTGTCCTGGGTTTTGTTTTTCAACTCGTCTTTGGCGTACAACTCGGATGGGCGAAACCTACGGTCGGCGCCAACGCTGATTGGGGCAGCCTGCTGCTTCCGGCAGTGGTCCTGGGCCTGGTGTCGTTTGCCTATGTTCTCCGGCTGACGCGCGCCTCTGTCAGCGAAAACATGAACGCCGACTACGTGCGGACTGCCACCGCCAAAGGCTTGTCACGGCCTCGAGTGGTCGTCGCACACATCCTGCGTAACTCGTTGATTCCGGTGGTGACGTACCTGGGCGCAAACCTTGGCGGTCTGATGGGCGGAGCGATCGTGACCGAGGGCATCTTCAATGTCCCCGGCGTCGGCAACAAGCTCTACCAAGCCGTCCTCCGCAGCGAAGGCCCCACCATCGTCTCCATCGTCAGTGTTCTGGTGCTGGTCTTCGTGGTGGCCAACCTGCTCGTTGATCTCCTGTATGCCTGGCTTGACCCGAGGATCCGTTATGACCAGTAATAACAGCCACTTTGTGGCGCCCATCGACGAAACCCCGTTGCTGGCAACTGACGCTGTCAAGACCGACCAGGCACCCCTGAGTCTGTGGGCGGACGCCTGGCGCAAGCTTCGCCGTCGTCCGCTGTTCATTATTTCGGCGCTGCTCATCCTGGCACTTGCTGTGGTGGCGCTGTTCCCGGGACTTTTTTCCTCAGTTGCTCCAAACGACGGCTGCGTACTGGCCAACTCGGAAGGCGGTCCCACGGACGGGCATCCCTTCGGCTTCACCTTCCAGGGCTGCGACATCTATTCCCGCGTCGTCCACGGAACCCAGGCTTCGCTTTCAGTGGGTCTGCTGTCCGTGTTCTGCGTCCTGGTTATCGGTGTGACCGTAGGCGCCCTTGCCGGCTACTACGGCGGCTGGGTCGATGCCGTTCTTGCCCGTCTGGGCGACGTCTTCTTTGCGCTGCCACTGATTCTTGGCGCACTGGTGATCACCCAGTTGCCCTTTTTCCGCGAAAACAGGGGCGTTTGGAGCGTCGTGTTTGTGATTTCGCTGCTGGCTTGGCCGCAGATGGCACGCATCACACGCGGCGCGGTCATTGAAGTGCGCAATGCCGACTTTGTGACGGCAGCCCGTTCACTGGGCGTTTCAAAGTTTAGCGCCCTGGTCCGCCACGTTCTGCCTAACGCATTGGCACCGATTATCGTCCTTGCCACCCTCGAGCTGGGCGTCTTTATCGTGGCGGAAGCCACCTTGTCCTTCCTGGGAATCGGCCTGCCGCAGAGCATCATGTCCTGGGGTAATGACATTGCCGGTGCGCAGGCTTCCATTCGAACCAGGCCGGAAATCATGCTCTTTCCGGCGGCGGCGCTGTCCATTACCGTGTTGAGCTTTATTATGCTTGGCGACGCGGTACGCGACGCCCTCGATCCCAAGAGCCGGCAGCGATGAGAGAGAAAGAGATGATTACTCCAGAAATCCACATCGATGAGGCCGGGGCGGCGGGAGTGAAGCCACTGCTGGAAATCCGCGATCTGGCCATCACCTTCACCACGGGCAGCGGTGAAGTTCAGGCAGTCCGCAATGCGCACCTGACCATCATGCCGGGAGAAACCGTGGCAATCGTGGGGGAGTCGGGCTCAGGCAAGTCGACGACCGCACTCGCTGCTATCGGCCTGTTGCCGAACAACGGCCGCGTTTCCGCGGGACAGATCCTGCTCGATGGCGAGGACATCGCCCACGCAACCGAGCAGCGGATGATCGAACTGCGGGGCAACACGATCGGGATGGTCCCGCAGGACCCCATGTCCAACCTGAACCCGGTCTGGAAGATCGGCTATCAGGTCAAGGAGACCCTCCGCGCCAACGGCAGGCCCAGTGGCCCGGATGATGTTGCCCAGGTACTGTCCGAGGCGGGACTGCCGGACGCCCATCGGCGGGCCAAGCAGTACCCGCATGAGTTTTCCGGCGGCATGCGCCAGCGGGCCCTCATTGCCATCGGGTTGTCCTGCCAGCCGCGCCTGCTGATCGCGGATGAGCCGACGTCGGCACTGGACGTCACGGTCCAGCGGCAGATTCTGGATCACCTGGACACCATGACCACGGACCTGGGTACAGCAGTCCTGCTGATTACCCATGACCTGGGGCTGGCCGCAGAACGGGCTGACAAGGTTGTGGTGATGTACCGGGGGCAGGTGGTGGAGGCTGGACCTTCGCTGGCATTGCTCCAGAATCCGCAGCACCCGTACACCAAGCGGCTGGTTGAATCTGCGCCTTCACTGGCGAGCCGAAGGATCCAGGTCGCTAAGGAGCAGGGCCTCGAAGCGTCAGACCTGCTGGCTCCAGCTGCGGAGGCTGCTGCCGCGGATAACGTCCTGCAGATCCAGGATTTGCGCAAGGTCTACAAGCTCCGCCAGGGCTTTGGGTCCACCGACTTCGCGGCGGTGGACGGCGTGAGCTTCGAAGTGCGCCGCGGCACCACGACAGCGATTGTGGGGGAGTCGGGCTCCGGCAAATCCACCGTGGCCAAGATGGTACTGCAGCTTGAAAAACCCACGGAGGGAAAGATCCTGTTCGACGGCGTGGACACGTCAGGCCTGAATACACGGGAGTTGTTCAAGTTCAGGCGGCGCGTGCAGCCCATTTTCCAGGATCCTTACGGCTCGTTGGACCCGATGTACAACATCTTCCGCACTATCGAGGAGCCGTTGCGCGTCCACAAGATTGGTGACGCGGCCAGCCGCGAGAAGAAGGTCCGGGAACTGCTGGACCAGGTGGCACTGCCTCAGTCCGCCATGCAGCGGTACCCGAACGAACTCTCCGGCGGGCAGCGGCAGCGTGTTGCCATAGCCCGTGCCCTGGCGCTGGATCCCGAGGTGATCATCTGTGATGAGGCCGTGTCCGCGCTGGACGTGCTGGTCCAGGCCCAGGTACTCAACCTGCTCGCGGACCTACAGGCCAACCTCGGGCTGACCTATCTCTTTATCACCCATGACCTGGCTGTGGTGCGGCAGATTGCCGACCACGTCTGTGTGATGGAAAAGGGCAAGCTGGTGGAGACCGGTTCCACGGACGATGTGTTCGAGTCCCCTCAGCAGGAGTACACGAAGGCACTGCTCAACGCCATTCCCGGTGCGAAGCTGATGCTTCCGCCCGAAGTGGCCTGATCCAGGCGAAGTATCCCGAGCAAAAATATGGAGCCGGTGCCTCAGGGCACCGGCTCCATCGTATTTGCGATTCCGTTCAGTCCACAGGTAGCCTGCTCAGTCCGCCGGAGTGAATGCGGAAGCTGTTGCCGGGACCGTGCCGTCCAGTGCCGGGCCTGCAAGCCCCAGCTGCCGAAGCCTGGCTTCAAGCAGCCCGCCCAGTGACCTGCGGCCTGCGGCATCCATATGGACGGCATCCGCCAGGTTCTTCGACAGGTTGTATTTCGACAGCCAGTCGCCCACGCCCACAAAAGGCATGCCGTGCCGGGCCGCCACGGTACCCAGCAGCGCGTCCACCTGGGTCCTGCGCCCGCCGCCGAAGTTGGCGCCGCGGGCCAGGGTGCCGATCATCGCCATCTTGGCGCCCGGATAGCGGTCCTTCAGGGCGCCGATCAGACGGTCGGCGTTGGCCACGATCTGGGCATCGGTAGCGCCGCGGGCGGCGTCGTTGCCGCCGCCCTGGATGACGATCAGCGCGGGCGTCCCGTACGGCAGCTTCCAGTCGCCGCGCTGCAAAGCGTCGATGTAATTGCCCGTCTTGCCGTTGGACGCCACGAATCCCGTACCGCCGAGCCCGCAGAAATGGACTTTGTAACCAACGGCGACAAGGCCAAGCCGCGGCCACCCGTCAGTAGGTTCGGATTGGGAATCGCCGATCAGGAGGGCAGTGTGCCGCATGTCCGGCACCACCACCTCGTCACGCCCACTGGCCGGGTTGCTGTATACAGAGCCGGCAGGCAAACCGATCGGATCCCCGCCGCCGGCCTGGTAAGCCCCGGCCGCGGCCGCCTGCGCCGGGGATGGCACGCCGGAATCCGGTGTGGCTGATGGGGTCTGTCCGCAGCCGCCCAGGAGCGCGGCTACCGCGATTCCAGAGGCGACAAAGCGGGTTAGAGCCGAGGCTTTTCGCATCAGGGATTCTCCGGGCTTGCTGTGGTTATCACAGCAATGATGGGGCATCAAGTCACAAAAATCCAGTGAGCTTGGTCACTCTTTGAGCCGCGGCGGGCCGTAATTACCTGCTGGCCGGACTGAGCCGGTCCAAGATTTTTAGGCCAACAATAGGCTCAGCGTTTAGAATGAGGGAAGGAGCCCTGTGTTATTGGGCTAATCCGTCGTGCGTTCCGGTTGGAAATGTCGCGATACAACAGCTGACTTCACCACTGAATCGAGCAATCACGCATGTCTGAAACCACCACCAACACTGCGGTAGCCACTGCATCACGCAGTGACCTCCGCAACGTCGCGATCGTGGCCCACGTTGACCACGGCAAGACCACTCTGGTCGACGCCATGCTCAAGCAGACCAACTCCTTTGCCGAACACAACCACCTCGAAGACCGCGTCATGGACTCCGGTGACCTGGAACGCGAAAAGGGCATCACCATCCTGGCCAAGAACACCACCGTGGCCTACAACGGACCGTCTTCCAACGGTGAAACCATCACCATCAACGTCATCGACACCCCCGGCCACGCCGACTTCGGCGGCGAAGTAGAGCGCGGCCTGTCCATGGTGGACGGCGTTGTGCTCCTCGTTGACGCTTCCGAGGGCCCGCTGCCCCAGACCCGCTTCGTGCTGCGCAAGGCCCTGGCCGCGCACCTGCCGGTTATCCTCCTCGTCAACAAGACGGACCGCCCCGACGCCCGCATCGAGGAAGTTGTCCACGAGTCCATGGACCTCCTCCTGGGCCTCGCCTCGGACCTCGCCGACGAAGTTCCGGACCTGGACCTCGACAAGATCCTTGAAGTTCCGGTTGTCTACGCAGCAGCGAGGGTGGGCCGCGCCTCCCTGGACCAGCCCGCCGACGGCTCCGCTCCGGACAACGAAGACCTTGAGCCGCTGTTCAAGACCATCATCGAGCACATCCCGGCCCCGACGTACAACCCGAACGGTGTCCTCCAGGCCCACGTCACCAACCTGGACGCCTCCCCGTTCCTGGGCCGCCTCGCGTTGCTGCGCATCTACAACGGCACCCTGCGCAAGGGCCAGACCGTTGCCTGGGCCCGCGCCAACGGAGAGCTCAAGAACGTCAAGATCACCGAACTGCTGGCCACCAAGGCACTGGACCGTGTTCCCACCGAGTCTGCAGGCCCGGGCGAAATCGTCGCCGTTGCCGGTATCGAGGAAATCACCATTGGTGAGACCCTGACCGACGTCGACAACCCGCAGCCGCTGCCGCTGATCACCGTTGACGATCCCGCGATCTCCATGACCATCGGTATCAACACCTCGCCGCTGGCCGGCCGGGTCAAGGGCGCCAAGGTCACGGCCCGCCAGGTCAAGGACCGCCTGGACAAGGAGCTGATCGGTAACGTCTCCATCAAGGTTCTCCCCACCGAGCGTCCCGACGCCTGGGAAGTCCAGGGCCGTGGCGAGCTGGCGCTGGCCATCCTGGTTGAGCAGATGCGACGTGAAGGCTTCGAACTGACTGTCGGCAAGCCGCAGGTTGTCACCAAGACCGTCGACGGCAAGATCCACGAGCCGATGGAACACATGACCATCGACGTGCCGGAAGAGTACCTCGGTGCCGTCACCCAGCTGATGGCAGCCCGCAAGGGCCGCATGACCAACATGGCCAACCACGGCACCGGCTGGTGCCGCATGGAGTTCATCGTTCCGGCCCGTGGCCTGATCGGCTTCCGCACCAAGTTCCTCACCGACACCCGCGGTGCCGGCATTGCTTCCTCCATCGCGGAGGGCTACGAGCCGTGGGCCGGCCCCATCGAGTACCGCACCAACGGTTCGATCGTGGCTGACCGCTCTGGCGTGGTCACCCCGTTCGCGATGATCAAGCTCCAGGAACGCATGTCATTCTTCGTGCAGCCCACCTCCGAGGTCTACGAAGGCATGATCGTTGGCGAGAACTCACGCGCCGATGACATGGACGTGAACATCACCAGGGAAAAGCAGCTCACCAACATGCGTGCAGCGTCCTCGGACACCTTCGAGAACATGACGCCGCCGCGCAACCTGACTCTGGAAGAATCCTTGGAATTCGCCCGCGAAGACGAGTGCGTTGAGGTGACCCCGGAGTCCATCCGTATCCGGAAGCTCATCCTGGACGCCAGCGAACGCGCCAAGTCCACACGGGCACGCGCCAGGGCCTAGTCCTAAATAGCACGTCACTGAAGCTGCCGGTACGGCAGGCGGGAACCCCGCCGTCGTGCCGGCAGTTTCTTTTGTGTCAGGGGAGTGTCAGTTGCGGACGCGGGCTGGGCGGCGCTCGGGCGCCGGCGGCACTTCCTTGGCAGCCACCACGAGGTCCAAGGGGATCACGACGTCGGACTTCCGCGTGCGGACTGTGCAGCCGCCGTCGTCAGTTGCCACCAGGTGCCCCAAGGCGTCGGTCAGGCCGCCGTCGATCCGGTAACGGACTACAACCCGTGTTCCGGGCGGGGCGCTGGCCAGAAATTCTCGGGGCGTAGGCTGGGCGGGACTCACCAGTTCATACTAAGGCGGCCGGCTAGGTTCGCGTGGATGGGCTGGGAGATAATAGGCTCAGAAGTCAACAGTCCGGCCGGTGCCGGATTCAAGTGCCGGCCACTGCCGGGAAATATCGTGGAGAGGCAAGGGACGTGACGTACGTAATCGCGCAGCCGTGTGTAGATGTCAAGGACAAGGCATGTATTGAGGAGTGCCCCGTTGACTGCATCTATGAGGGTGAGCGTTCCCTGTACATCCACCCCGATGAGTGTGTCGACTGTGGTGCCTGCGAGCCGGTCTGCCCGGTGGAGGCCATCTATTACGAGGACGACACTCCCGAAGAGTGGGCTGACTACTACAAGGCCAACGTCGAATTCTTCGATGACTTAGGCTCGCCCGGTGGCGCTGCCAAGGTGGGCAACACAGGCAAGGACCACCCGATGATCGCGGCCCTGCCGCTGCAGAACCAAGACCACTGAGCCGGGCATCGCGTTGACCGCAGCCGTGAACAGCTTTGGCCTGAGCCTGCCCGACTACCCCTGGGAGGCTCTGGCTCCGTACCTGGCCAAAGCCTCCGAGCACCCCGGCGGGGCCGTGAACCTGTCGATCGGCACGCCCGTCGACCCCACTCCGGCACTGATCCAGGATGCCCTCAGGGCCGCCGCGGACGCCCCGGGATACCCCACGGTCCACGGCACCGTTCCATTGCGGGAAGCCATTGCTGCGTGGTTTGAGCGCCGCCGCGGCGTCCCCGGCCTGGACCCGAGGAACGTTATGCCCACCGTGGGCTCCAAGGAACTGGTGGCGTGGCTGCCGCTCCTGCTCGGGCTGAAGCCGGGCGACGTCGTCGTCCGTCCCAAGGTTGCCTACCCCACCTATGACATCGGGGCTACTTTCGCCGGCGTCACCTCTGTGGCTACCGATGACCTCGATGAGTTGAACCCGGCCACGCGCTCCCGCGTGCGGCTGATCTGGGTAAACTCCCCGGGCAACCCCACGGGAAGCGTCAGGGATGTTGAGTCCCTCAAAAATATGGTCGCGCAGGCCCGCGACCTGGGTGCCGTGGTGGCGTCGGATGAGTGCTACGCCGAACTCGGGTGGGGCGCCTGGGATGCACAGCGAGGCGGCGAGCCCGTGCCCAGCATCCTGGACCCGCGCGTTACCGGCGGGTCCCACGATGGCCTCCTGGCCGTGTACTCGCTGAGTAAGCAGTCCAACGTGGCAGGCTACCGCGCAGCATTTGTGGCGGGTGACCCGGCCATCATGGCCAACCTCGTCAACAGCCGCAAGCATGCAGGCATGATCGTCCCGTACCCGGTGCAGGAAGCAATGCGGGTCGCATTGGGCGATGACACCCATGTGCAGGCCCAGAAGGACCTGTACCGCGGACGCCGGGAGCGCCTGGTGCCGGCTCTGCGGGGCTTCGGGCTAGAGATCAAGGATTCCGACGCCGGACTGTACCTTTGGTCCACCGCCGGAGAGAGCACCTGGGACACTGTGGCGCGGCTGGCTGAGCGGGGCATTGTGGTGGGGCCGGGTGTCTTTTACGGTGAGGCCGGTAACGGGTTTGTGCGTGTCGCATTGACGGGCACGGATGAGCGGATTGACGCTGCCGTGGCCAGACTGGCCACGGCGCCGTAACAATCATGTGACTCGCGCCACAAAGACGGCATTTTACGGGGGTTTCCCACGCCTCCGATTAGTGACACCCGCAATCGGGCGGTACTTTTTAAGTGACTATCAATGGTGGCTTTCTACAAGAAGGCAGCCCGGGTGTTGGATTCCTGGATGAACAGGGTCAGTGCCACGGCTCACCGGATGTTGGATCAAGCTTTCGACAGAGGCCCACGCGCCTCATGAAGGGGACTCCATGACTGAGACCAACAGCGCAACCCTGCACCATGCAGGAGGCGAGCTCAAGCTCCCGCGCATCCAGGTTGTTGAAGGAAACGAAGGCTACGACGTTTCCAAGCTGCTCAAGCAGACGGGCGCAGTCACCTTTGACCCCGGCTTCATGAACACCGCAGCAACCACGTCCGCAATTACCTACATCGACGGCGATGCCGGCATCCTGCGTTACCGCGGGTACCCCATCGAACAGCTGGCGCAGCACTCCAGCTTCCTCGAGGTGTCCTACCTGCTGATCTACGGCAACCTGCCCAGCCCCACGGAACTGGAAGCCTTCGACCAGCGGATCCGTCACCACACGCTGCTGCACGAAGAGCTCAAGGGCTTCTTCAGCGGCTTCCCGCGTGATGCCCACCCGATGCCTGTGCTCTCATCGGCCGTGTCGGCGCTGTCCACGTTCTACCAGGACTCGCTGGATCCGTTCAACGCTGAGCAGGTAGAGGTCTCCACGTACCGGCTTCTGGCCAAGATGCCGGTCATCGCGGCCTACGCCCTGAAGAAGAGCATTGGCCAGCCAATGCTGTACCCGGACAACTCCCACAACCTCGTGGAGAACTTCCTCCGCCTGAGCTTCGGCCTGCCGGCCGAGCAGTACGAAGTGGACCCGGTCATCGCCAAGGCGCTGGACCTTCTCCTCATCCTGCACGCCGACCACGAGCAGAACTGTTCCACCTCTACCGTGCGCCTGGTGGGCTCCTCCAACGCCAACCTCTTCGCCTCCGTATCGGCCGGCATCAACGCCCTCTTCGGCCCCGCCCACGGCGGCGCCAACGAGGCAGTGCTGAAGATGCTCCGCCAGATCCAGGCCGACGGCACCAAGCCGGAGGACTACATGGAGAAGGTCAAGAACAAGGAAGACGGCGTCCGTCTGATGGGCTTCGGGCACCGCGTCTACAAGAACTACGATCCGCGCGCCAAGATCGTCAAGGCCACGGCCCACGAAATCCTTACCAAGCTCGGCGGTAACGACGAACTGCTCGAGATCGCCATGCGCCTCGAAGAGAAGGCGCTCAACGATGACTACTTCATCCAGCGCAAGCTCTACCCGAACGTGGACTTCTACACCGGCCTGATCTACAAGGCCATGGGCTTCCCGGAGAAGATGTTCACCGTGCTGTTCGCGATCGGCCGCCTGCCGGGCTGGATCGCCCAGTGGCGCGAGATGATCGAAGACCCCAACACCAAGATTGGCCGCCCGCGCCAGCTGTACATTGGCGAGCCCGAGCGCGACTACCCGGTCCGCTGATCCCGTCCTGACTGAATGACGACGGCGGCCGGTCACCTTCTCCGCGAAGGCGACCGGCCGCCGTCGTTCTTTACCAACAAAGCAACGCGGGGTCACTTAACGCCCATCCCAGGCCTCGGAATGGGCGTTAAGTGACCCCGCGTTGTTGTTGAGTCCGGCTTATGACGCGTAGCCGAGGGGGTTGTTCTTCTGCCAGCGCCAGTGGTCCTCGCACATCTGGTGCACGGTCTTGGTGGTCGACCAGCTGAGATCGGCCAGGGCGGAGGTGGCGTCCGCCCAGAATGCCGGGAGGTCACCCGCACGGCGTCCGGTGATCTCGTAGGGGATGGGCTGGCCCACGGCCTTCTCGAAGGACCGCAGGACCTCCAGGACCGAGGAACCTTTCCCGGAGCCAAGGTTCCAGCGGTAGACGCCGGTGCGGTCCGCGACGTGGTTGAGGGCGGCCACGTGGCCTTCGGCGAGGTCGACGACGTGGATGTAGTCACGCAGGCAGGTGCCGTCAGGGGTGTCGTAGTCGCCGCCGAACACCATGAGCTTGTCGCGGCGTCCCACGGCCACCTGGGCGATGAAGGGTACCAGGTTGTTGGGGATGCCCTGGGGGTCCTCGCCGATGCGGCCGGACGGGTGTGCACCCACCGGGTTGAAGTAGCGCAGCAGGGCTATGTGCCAGCGGCTGTCAGCGGCGCCCAGATCGGCGAGGATGTCCTCGATCTGTTCCTTGGTGCGGCCGTACGGGTTGTTGGCGCCGATCTCCATCTTTTCCACGTAGGGGATGGGATTGTGCTCCCCGTACACGGTGGCGGACGAGCTGAAGACGATGGAGCGGACGTCGTGGCGGTCCATGACCCGGATCAGGTTCAGCGTGCCCACAAGGTTGTTGTAGTAGTACTTGAGCGGTTCGCGGACCGACTCGCCCACGGCTTTGAGCCCGGCAAAGTGGATCACGGCGTCGATCGTGTGGGCGGCAAAGACGCCTTCCACTGCGGCTTCGTCCACCAGGTCCACGTTGTGGAATTCCGCGGTCTTGCCGCTGAGTTCGGCTACCCGGCGCAGGGACTCCTCGCTGGAGTTCACCAGGTTATCGATCACCACCACATCGTGGCCGGCTTCCTGCAGGGACAAAACTGTGTGCGAACCGATGTACCCGGTGCCACCTGTGACCAGAATTTTCATGCCCCTACGCTATCCCAATTCCGTGGATGCGTGGTTTTAAGCACAGGTGTGCTAAATAATAAGGGTGCCCAAAATTGTAGATGCCGAAGCCCGGCGTGCAGAGATCGTCGACGCGGTCTTCAGGATCATCGCCGTCGACGGCCTCGAGCGTGCGTCACTGCGGGAAGTGGCAGACGAAGCCGGACTCGCTGTGGGCTCCGTCCGGCACTACTTTGCCGGCAGCGAAGAACTTCTCAGCCATTCCTTTGCTGCAGTTGTGGACCGGATCACGGGCCGGCTCACCGCAGCATTGCCGGTGATGGCCGCCAGCGAACCCGGGACCGGCCCGCATCGTGAGGCGGTTTTAACCCTGTTGAGTGAATTTCTTCCGCTCGACGAGGAACGGGCCGTGGACGCCTGTGTATGGATGGCCTTCAAAAACGCTGCCAGGATCCGTCCCTTCCTCGCGGCTGAGGCTGATCGGAGCCACCGGGAGGTGGCGGCCGTCGTCGGGCAGGTCATCACGGCACTCGTGCCGGAGGACGGCGATGGGCAGCAATCGCTGGCGGTCGAGGCAGAGAGGCTGCTGGCGACGCTGGACGGGCTGTGCATGCACGCCCTCCTGCAGCCCGCCTGGATGACGGCACAGATGTGCCATGATGTCCTGGACCGCCACCTCAGGAGCCTGGCCGCCTGACATTACTGTCCGGTGGCATGGGGAATAGACTGGGAGCCGGGGAAGCAGAACCGGCTGGTCAGGCCGGTACAGGCAGGCCACAGGAGGAATAGGGATGCATCACACAGGTGGTTCCGGCTGGCAGATCACTACGGATACGTCCGGGCCTCTGATGATCGCGCTCTTTGTCCGTGATGCGGCAGGACTCGACGGCGCCGGCCACCCCGCGTTGTCGCATGCCGCGCCGAAGATCCGCCATGCAGACCACTCTCACCTCACCGCCGACGTCGGTGGGCAGAGTGCGCTCAAAACCGAATGGGAAGCCTGGTGGGAGCAGCTGCTGAAGGCACACCCACAGACCTCGCCGGAGCTGTCGCCTCCGGATTTTGCGGAATTCGGAAATTCCCCGGCCCTCCAGCGTGTCCTGCAGGCGCATTTCGGGTCGGCCCTGACCTGGGCGCGGGAGCGCCGCAGCGAGTACGTCAGGCTGGAGGCCGAACGGGTGGCCAGCGGTTCAGACCAACTGCTCGGCGACATGGTGGACGACCGCCTGCTGGAGGTGGGCCGGGGGTCGCGGGACTTCACCCTCACCATCATCGAACTTCCGCTGAACGAACAGCGGGCGTGGTATCTGGAGCCGGACAAGATCATCATGAGTCATAACCTCATGTCCGCACCGGAGCTCTTCCGCAGCTATGTCCAGCCCGTGGTGGACATCCTGGTCTGAGGCTGCGCCGGTCAACACCGAGGCACTCAGCACCTGGGCATCGGCAACCGGCCAGTCAGCTGCCGGTGCCCGCCGGTGCCACAGTAATCCGAACCTGGCCGGCCGGCGCGTCCGATTCCCGCCAGCCGTCCTGAGCCTCACGGTCCCAGCTGCGGCCGTCAACGTCCACACGCGTCACCGCCAGGCCCTTGGCGTTGGCAACTGCCCAATGGGCCACGGACCATGCCTGGGTGCCGTCAGCTTCCACCACGAGGGATTCAATTTCCGTGGTGATCGCGAGCGGCCCGTACGCCTGGGCGAGCTCGGACTCGACGGCGGCGGGGATGCCCGGTTCCTCCGGGGCGCGCAAGGTGCACAGCACGGAGGCGGGCGTCTGGCCGGTCAGGCCTGACGCGAAGGAGCGGCCCATGTCTTCGTGTTGTGCGTAGGCGAGCGGATAGGCCGAGCGCTGGACACGCTGGGCGGCGTCGGTAATTTCCAGGGACTCATAGCCGGGAATCTTGACCAGGGCATCGTAAAAAGCGTTGGCAGCATAATACGGGTCCATGACCTGGGCCTCGGTTCCCCACCCTTGCGAGGGACGTTGCTGGAAGAGTCCGCGGGAGTCCGGGCCTGCCTGGTCGCCATGGGCGATGTTGCGCAGCTTGGATTCCTGCATGGCAGTTGCAAGAGCGATGGTGGCTGCCCGGGGAGGCAGCCCGCGCTGCACCGCAACCGCTGTGATCAATGAGGCATTAACCGCCTGGTCCGGTGCAAGCTCCGCGCTCTGGGAACCGACGTCGGCCGTGCAGCGCTCCGAGACCAGGGTTTCGGAGCGCTGCAGGAAAGAGACTGCCGTGTAGATTCCGGCGACCGCCAGTGCCAGGGTTAGCAGCAGCACAGTGGGGCGAATTAAACTGCGACCAGGTGCCACCGACAGGTCAGTTGGCGTGGAGGGCGTCGTTTAGTTCCACGGTCTGGCCCCTACGCGGCAAGACCTCTACGGCGCCGGTGGTGGAGTTGCGCCGGAACAGGAGGTTGGGGACGCCGGACAGCTCGGCTGCCTTCACGATCTTGGCGGTGTCTTCGCCGTCCTCGTCCTTGGGCCCCGGAACAAGCACGCGGGTTCCAGCAGTGACGTAGAGGCCTGCTTCCACCACGGAGTCATCGCCGACGCTGATGCCGACGCCGGAGTTGGCGCCCAGCAGGACCCGCTCACCGATGACGATCTTTTCCTTGCCGCCCCCGGAGAGGGTGCCCATGATCGACGCGCCGCCTCCCACGTCGCTGCCATCGCCGGCCACGACGCCGGCCGAGATGCGTCCTTCCACCATGGAAGCGCCCAGGGTGCCGGCGTTGAAGTTCACAAAGCCTTCGTGCATCACGGTGGTGCCTTCGGCGAGGTGGGCACCGAGGCGGACGCGGTCGGCGTCGGCGATCCGGACACCGGAGGGCACCACGTAGTCCACCATGCGCGGGAACTTGTCCACGCCGTAGACGGTGACGGCGCCACGGCGGCGAAGCTTGGCGCGGGTCAGCTCGAAGCCTTCCACGGCGGCGGGGCCGAAGTTGGTCCACACAACGTTGGGGAGCTTGCCGAAGATGCCGTCCAGGTTGATGGTGTTGGGACGGACCAGCCGGTGCGACAGCAGGTGCAGGCGGAGGTAGGCGTCGGCGGTGTCAGCCGGAGCTTCGTCAAGGTTGATCTGGACGAAGACCACCTTCTGCTCGGTCCCGCGGTCAGCGTCGGTGCCGCTTTCGGCGAGCTGGACCAGGGTTTCGTCCGCATTCTCTACGGCGCGCAGGTTATCGGCCGCGATGCCTAGGGCCGGTGCCGGGAACCAGACGTCCAGGACGGTGGCTTCCGCTGCGTCCTGGCCAAGGGCCGTTGCGATGGTGGCCAACCCGAAGCCGTAGGCGGAGCGGTCTTCGGAGGTTGCGTTCTGGTCTTTGGGCGCGGCGGAGGTAGCGGTCTCAGTCATGGCCCCAGTCTAGCGAGAGGCAGGGGTCGCGTTCGAACTAGACTGGCAACGTGACTGCCGAAACCGCCCCTAAATCCACCACCCTGCCTTTGGACCTCCGCCAGGACGTCTCCGTGCTCACCGCCGCCATCATGGACATCAACAGCGTGTCCGGGAACGAGACAGTGCTGGCCGACGCCGTCGAAGCTGCGCTGCGGGCCATCCCCGAACTCCAGGTGGTCCGGGACGGTGACGCCATCATCGCCCGCACCGACCTGGGCAGGGCGGAACGGGTCATCCTCGCCGGACACCTGGACACTGTGCCGTTGCCGGTTACGGAAGGCGCGCGCGGAACCGTCCCGTCCACGTGGGAGTCCGGCGTCCCGGGGGCGGGCGTGCTCTACGGGCGCGGAGCCACTGACATGAAGGGCGGCGTCGCCGTGCAGCTGGCGCTGGCGGCTACAATGTTCGACGGCGGCGCGGCGCCCAAGCGGGATGTCACCTTTGTGTTCTATGACCACGAGGAAGTGGAGTCGGTCAAGAGTGGCTTGGGGCGTCTGGTCCGCAACCACGGCGACCTCCTGGACGGGGACTTCGCCATCCTGCTGGAACCGACCCACGGCACAGTCGAGGGTGGCTGCAACGGCACCAGCCGTTTTGAGGCCACCACAGTGGGCGAGGCAGCGCATTCCGCGCGTGCGTGGATGGGCAGCAATGCCATCCACGCGGCCGCGCCCATCCTGGCCCGGCTGTCGGACTACGCGCCGCAGACCATTAACGTTGACGGCCTGGACTACCGCGAGAGCCTTAACGCAGTGAAGATCCACGGCGGCACGGCCGGCAACGTCATTCCAGACCGCTGCGTGGTGGAAATCAACTACCGCTTCGCCCCGGACAAGACGCCGGACCAGGCGGAGGCGCACGTCAGGGAACTGTTGGCGGGCTTCACCGTGGTCCGCGTGGACGCGGCCGCCGGCGCCCGTCCCGGCCTGAATCATCCCGCTGCCGCGTCCTTCGTCGCAGCCGTCGGAGCCGAGCCTAAACCGAAATACGGCTGGACCGACGTCGCACGCTTCAGCGAACTGGGGATCCCCGCGGTGAACTTCGGGCCTGGCGATCCGCTGCTGGCCCACAAGGACAACGAGCACGTCGACGCCGATGCCATCCGGGAGTGCCTGCGGGCGTTGCGAAGCTGGCTTTCGGCGTAGGCACATAAGCAGAAGGGTCCGTAGCCTGCAGGCTGCGGACCCTTCTGCTTATGTGTTGGATGTGGCTACTTGGGTTCCCGAACTTCCGGTAGTTCCGGTGCGACCACTGCGGTTGGTGCCTTGGCAACACCGCCTGCCGTCTTCTGTGAACCCCGGCGCTCGATCCAGATTGCGAGCCGGGAAACACAGATGTTGATCACAATGTAGATGGCGGCGGCCACGAAGAAGATGGGGAACAGGAACGCGTTACCCAGGAAGTCCGCCATGACCTGCACCGCACGCAGCAGTTCGCCGTACGCCACGATGTAGCCCAGCGAGGTGTCCTTCAGGAGCACCACCAGTTGGGCAACCAGCGACGGCATCATGCGCCGTACGGCCTGCGGCAGCTCGATGAGCATTCGGGATTGGAAACTGGTCAGGCCGATGGTCAGGCCCGCCTCCCGCTGTCCCTTCGGCAGTGATTGGATGCCGGCCCGGATGATCTCCGCGAAGATAGCGGTGTTGTAGAGGACGAGCCCCGTCACCACCGCGACGAATGAACTTGTCCCGAATACCAGCAGAACGAAGAGCATCATCAGGACAACCGGCATGCCGCGCAGGAATTCGAGGACCACGCGGGCCGGAATCCGGATCCAGGCGACCAGCGAGATGCGCAGCAGGCAGAACATCAGGCCGAGGGGGAACGCGATCACTGCGGCGAGGGCGGCTGCGCTGAGTGTGGCGCCGAGGCCATTGGCGAGCAGCGTCCAGACGTCGCCCCGGGTGAAGATCGCCCAGCGGCGGCCTTCAAAAATGCCCTGCTGGGCGAGGGTCATGACGATCCATGCCAGGAGTCCCAGGATCAGGACGGTTCCGACCGCGGAACCGATCAGCGAGACCCGGCGCGCTTTGGGGCCGGGAACGTCGTAGAGGACTGAAGTCATCGGGCAATCGCCACCTTTCGTTCCACCGTGCTGGCAAGGATGCCCAGCGGAATGGTGAGGAGCAGATAGAAGAACGCTACGCCGAGCAGAACTGCCATGACCTGGTCACCGTTGGCGTTGGCCATTTGGCGGCCGTAGCCGAACAGTTCCAGGACAAAGAACGCGCCGGCGACGGAGGAGTTCTTGACGAGGGCGATCAGGATGTTGATCAAGGGCGGAATCACGGTCCGCAGCGCCTGCGGCAGGATGATGAGATTCAAAACCTGGCCGAAGTTCATGCCGATGCTGCGCGCGGCCTCAGCCTGGCCGAGCGGGACGCTGTTAACGCCTGACCGGACGGCTTCAGCAATGAAGGCCGCTGTATAGGCGCTGAGGGCGATGATCGCCGCGACCTCGAACTGCTGGAAGGTCACGCCGAGGCGGGGCAGGACGATCGCTGCGAAAAAGAAGGCAATGGTCAGTGGAGTGTTCCGGAGAATTTCCACGTAGACGGTGCTGAATCCCCGGAGGGCCGCAACGGGCGAAACGCGGGCTGCTGCCAGGAGTGTTCCGAGGATAAGGGCGATGATCCCGGAGACGACGGACAGGAAAAGGGTGCGGAGAAGGCCTTCCCAATAAAGGGGGAGGTTTTCAATGATGACTTCCATAGGATCCTTCGGCTCTGGCGTAGGGGGTCAAAAAGCAGGCTGGCGGCTTCCGGGAAACGCGGTCAACGAATTCCCCGGAAGCCGCCGGTGCTACCTAGTAGCGGTTGATGGCGGGAAGTTCAGGGGCGGTCTTGATGACCGAACCTGCAGTTGCTTCCCAGGCCTTCTTGTAGGACCCGTCCTTGCCGAACGTCTCAAGCTGGTCATTGATCCAGTTACGGAATTCGGTGTCGTCCTTCTTCAGGCCAATGCCGTACGGCTCCTTGGTGAAGGTTGTATCCGAGGCCAGCTTGAAAGCGTCCGGTTCCTTGTCCACAAAGCCGGCAAGGATCACGTTGTCCGTGGTGATCGCTTCGACCTGCTTGTTGCGCAGCGGTTCGAGGCAAGCGGAGTACGTGGCTGCCGGCACGAGCTCGGCCTTGTACTTGTCTACGATCGTGGCGGCAGGCGTTGAACCGGTGACCGAGCAGACCTTCTTGCCCGCCACGTCCTCAGGCTTGGTGATGGACGTGTTGTCCTTGTTCACCATCAGCGCCTGGCCGGCCTCGTAGTACGGTCCCGCGAAGCTGACAACCTGCTTGCGCTTGTCATTGATGGTGTACGTGGCAATAACAAGGTCCACCTTGCCCTGCTCAATGAACGGTTCACGGTTGGCCGAGACAGTCTCTGACCATTCGATCTTGTCCGCAGCGATGCCCAGCTTGGCAGCGATCAGCTTGCCCATCTCGACGTCGAAGCCCACCGGCTTGCCATCAAGGCCCACCTGGCCGAAGAGCGGCTGATCGTACTTGGTGCCGATCTTGATGGTGCCTGCTGAGGACAGCTTGGCCATGGTGGTGCCGGCGGCAAAGGTCGGCTTGTCGGCAACGGTGGGATCGCTGGTGGTGCCGGGGGTGGTGCCGCCACATGCGCTCAGGGACAACGCCAGGGCTGCAGTTGCCGCCACGAAGAACGACTTCCGGCGGGTCATAAATGCCTTCATGACATTCCTTTCAGTGATCGGCCGTGGGTCACGGCCTGGGTGCGAACGGGAGTGTGTGTTCGTTGATGGAAAATCAGTGGGTCAGCAGCTTGGACAGGAAGTCCTTGGCGCGGTCACTCTTCGGATTGGTGAAGAATTCTTCCGGCTTGGCGTCCTCCACGATCTGGCCATCCGCCATGAACACCACGCGGTGGGCGGCCTTCCGGGCGAATCCCATTTCGTGCGTTACCACAACCATGGTCATGCCTTCCTTGGCCAGCTGGATCATAACGTCGAGGACTTCGTTGATCATCTCGGGGTCCAGCGCAGAGGTGGGCTCGTCAAAGAGCATGACCTTGGGCTTCATGGCCAGGGCCCGCGCGATGGCCACGCGCTGCTGCTGGCCGCCGGAGAGCTGCGCCGGGAGTTTGGGGGCCTGGTGACCCACGCCCACGCGCTCAAGCAACGCCATGGCTTCCTTGTCGGCCTGGGCCTTGGCAACGCCTTTGACCTTGATGGGACCAAGCGTCACGTTTTCGAGGATGGTTTTATGCGCGAAGAGGTTGAAGGACTGAAAGACCATGCCGACGTCGGCGCGGAGCTGGGCCAGCTCTTTCCCCTCCTCCGGCAACACCTTTCCATCAATGCTGATGGTGCCGCCTTCGATGGTTTCGAGACGGTTAATGGCACGGCACAACGTTGACTTTCCCGAGCCTGACGGGCCAATGACCACCACCACTTCGCCCTTGCGGACGTGGAGGTTGATGTCCTTCAAAACGTGCAACTGACCGTAATGCTTATTCACACCATTCAGGGAGACGAGCGCATCGCCGGGCACATGAGTAGTCATAAGAAGAATCTAGCGAACATTGGCTGGTTATGAGGTGAATCACGCCAAGTTGGCGCGGATCGTGATTCAAGAGATACCTGCCACAGGCACGCCGGCCTTTGGCATTAGCCTTGGGGGATGAGCATCAACGCAGATCCGGCCAAAACCTCCCAGCCGCGCCGTAAGGGGCCCCTTGAACTCCGCCGCAAGCAGGCGGCTGTGGAAATGTCCGACCAGCATCTGCTTGATACCAAGGGCGCCGGACAGTTTGTCCATTCAGACCCCTGGCGTGTCCTCCGGATCCAGAGCGAGTTCGTCGAAGGGTTCGGCGCGCTTGCCGATCTGGGGCCAGCCGTCAGTGTCTTCGGCTCGGCACGCACCAAGCCTGGCAGCCCGTACTACGAAATGGGCATGGAAGTAGGCCGGAAACTGGCAGCCGCGGGCGTGGCCGTCATCACCGGCGGCGGTCCGGGCTCCATGGAGGCCGCCAACCGCGGCACCGTTGAAGGCAATGGCGTCTCCGTCGGCCTGGGCATTGAATTGCCGTTCGAGCAGGGCCTGAACCAGTGGGTGGACCTCGGCATTAACTTCCGCTACTTCTTTGCACGCAAGACCATGTTCGTCAAATATGCCCAGGGCTTCATCGTTCTTCCGGGCGGACTGGGGACACTGGATGAGCTCTTCGAAGCCATGGTCCTGGTCCAGACCCGGAAGGTGACCTCCTTCCCGATCGTGCTCCTCGGCGTCGACTTCTGGGGGCCGATGATCGAATGGATCAAGGGCACCCTCGTGGCAGAAGGAATGGTCTCCGCAAAGGACTTGGACCTCATCCAGGTAGTGGACGATCCCGCCGAAGCGGTGCAATTGGTGCTGCACGGGACGCCCCCCGTTCCCACCAACGGCGAGCAACGGCCCGAATAGGCCGCCGGCCCAGATCTGGCACGATGGGTGCTGTGAGTTTTTTCCTGGTCTACCTCGCCATCGTGCTGATCGCCGCCACCCTGTGGGCAGGCGCCGGTGGCCGCCGCGGCATACTGCGCAGCGTCCGCCGGGGCAGTGAACCTGCCGTCGGCACCGATGTCCCGGAAAATCCGATTCTCTACCCGGGGTTCGGGCAGCCGCCCGCCAACCTTCCGCCGGTGCTGCTGCCGGCCGATGCTGCACCTGCCGACGTCGACCGTGTCCGCTTCTCCCTCGGCCTACGCGGGTACCGGATGGACCAGGTGGACCAGGTCCTCGACGAACTGCGGGACCAGATCGAGGCCAAAGACGAAGAACTCGGCAGGCTCCGGGCACGGCTGCTGGAAGTGGAACGTGCGGCGCACCCGGAGGCAGGCGCTTGAGCGCTGACACCGGGGACCGGACGGGCCCGACGGCGTTGATCACCGCATTCGGCGCCCGCACAGTGGGCGCGGTCCGACGCTGGCCATGGTGGCTGCAGGTTGGCGCCCTCTACGTCGCTGCCCGCCTGGTCAGTGCGTGCATCTTCATGGCAGCAGCCCTGCACCAAGGGACTAACCCGTGGTTTCCGGCCGTCCCTGACTACTGGAACTTCATCAATATCTGGGATGCGCGATGGTACGGCCGGATCATCACTGACGGATATCCCTCACCACTTCCAACGGATGCGGCCGGCAACGTGCAGGAAAATGCGTGGGCCTTCTACCCGCTCTTTCCGGCCCTGGGCCGTGCGCTCGCGGGCCTGACGGGAATCAGCCCTGCCGCGGCGCTGACGGTCGTCGCAATGCTGGCGGGGTTGGGTGCGGCCCTGGTTGTGTACTGCCTGTTCAGGCTCAAGGCTTCGCACGCTGCTGCGCTTTGGGGTGTGGCATTCTTCGCGACCTTTCCTGTGTCTGCCATTCTCCAGGTCCCGTACGCGGAGCCCCTGACCATTTTCCTGCTGGCCACGGCCCTGCTGCTCGTCATCGGGCGTCACTATTTCGCGGCTATGCCGGTGGTACTTCTGCTGTGCCTGTCCCGTCCCGTGGGCGTTCCTTTTGCCGCCATGGTGGGGCTGCTCTTCCTCTGGCGACTCGTGGAGCGGGGCCGCGAGAAGCATCGGCGTGAGCCGCGGCCGGGCGCCCACAGCCTGGGGGAGCTGGCCGCCCTGGCGGGCCTCACCGTTGTCTGCGGTGCTTCGGCCCTGCTCTGGCCGGCAGCAGCCTGGGCCGCTACTGGGGACATTGAGGCGTATACCAAAACCGAAACCGTGTGGCGCGGCCACGATCTGGTGCCGTTCAAGCCTTGGTTCGACACCGGCGTCGACCTCTTTGGCCCCGTACTGGGGATCGTGGCGCCATTCGTCTTTGCCGGCCTTTTTGCGCTCCTGCTTTTCTCCCCGCCGGTGGTCCGGCTTGGTGTGGAAATGCGCCTCTGGTGTGCCTGCTACATGGGCTACCTCCTACTGTTCCTCCACCCCCAGACCAGTACTTTCCGGATGTTGCTACCGCTGTTCCCGTTGGCGCTGGCGGCCGCGCTGTTGTCCCGGTCCAAGGCCTACCGCGGCACGGTCCTGGCAACGTTTGTCCTGCTCCAGATCGTGTGGATCGTCTGGCTGTGGGCATGGGCGCAGCTTCCCGGCGGCGGAGATTATCCGCCGTGATCGCGGGCGGTGCCTGGCCGGCGGATTGGGGAATCCGACGCGGCCGTAAATGTCCATCGATTAGCTACGTGCGGGTCATTACGGGATAATAGTAAGTAAGCAGGGACAAAAAGCATTCAGAAATGTTCAGCCATGGCGGCATCAGTACGGGCCGCCATAGCGGCTTGATTTGACCACGCGGACACAGCCCATCCGGGCTGATATGTCCTGGGACTAAATGGAGGGGAAATTCCTCATGGCGGCTATGAAACCACGCACCGGCGACGGCCCTATGGAAGTCACCAAAGAGGGCCGCAGCCTGATCATGCGCGTACCGCTCGAAGGCGGCGGACGGCTTGTGGTGGAACTGAACGCTGCGGAGGCGGCCAACCTTAAGGAATGCCTCGTCGGCGTGACTGAATAATCCTGTTCGGCGTTGCCGAATAATCCCGCAGGGCCAGGGTCCGCAGCCAACCGGGTGCGGACCCTGGCTTTTTTCCTGTGGATCTACTTCTTGACCGCAACCAGCAGGCCGTCGCCGGTGGGAAGCATAGCGGACGCCAGGCGGTCGTCGTCGCGGATTGACTTGCCCACCTGGCGGAGCACCACAGTGTTGGACTCACGGACAGCCGGGTTGGCCACGCGGTCCTTGTCCAGTGCGTCATTAATGATGAGCAGCCCGCCGGCCTTCAGGAGCCGGACCGCCTGTTCCACGTAGCCGGGCAGGCCGGGCTTGTCGGCGTCAACAAACACCAGGTCATAAGCGGAGTCGGTCAGGCGCGGCAGGACGTCACCGGCGCGGCCGGAAATGGTGCGCGTGCGGTTGGCCGGGCTGCCGGCCTCCGAAAAAGCTTCGCGTGCCGCCTTCAGATGTTCGACGTCCACGTCGATGGTGGTCAGCACGGCCTGCGGTCCGAGCCCCCGCAGGATGCAAACGCCGGAGACACCTGCGCCTGTGCCGATTTCAACAGCAGTCTGGGCCTTCGAGCCTGCAGCCAACACCGTCAGGACCGCACCAACACCTGCGCCGATGGGGGTCACGCCCAGTTCGAAGGAGCGCTCCCTGGCACGAAGCATAACCTCATCCTCTGCGGGCAGATCTTCTGCATAGGACCAGCTCGTGGATTTGTCGGCGCTCATGTGATTCGCTTTCTGGGCGGCAGGGGAGTGTTTAGTACAGCCTACTGTGTGCGGGGGTGCCAGCCGGGGAAGGTAATCGTTGTGCCTTTGGCTGAAGAACCGCCCCGGTCAGGAAATTCCCAGCCAAATTTGAAATGATGGATATCCGGTCATCCATGAGGTGATCGGCGCCGAACCAGAGATGTCAACAGTATCCGGGCGATAGCAATCCACGATGGGAGTGGACGATGTCAGCATCAGGTATGGCACCTGTCCCTGCGACGCAAGATTCCGCCGCTGTATGGGTCAGGCCCACCTGGGAGGAAGTGGTGGCCAACCACTCCGCCAAGGTCTACCGCCTGGCGTACCGCCTGACGGGGAACAAGTTCGACGCCGAGGACCTCACCCAGGAGGTGTTTGTCCGCGTCTTCCGGTCACTGGAGAATTTCAAGCCCGGGACACTGGATGGCTGGCTGCACCGCATCACCACCAACCTGTTCCTGGACCAAGCCCGCCGGAAAACCCGGATCCGGTTTGACGCGCTGGCCGACGACGCCGAATCCCGGATTCCCGGGCGTGAACCCGGACCGGAACAGAGCTTCGAACTAAACAACCTGGACCTCGATGTCCAGGCTGCCTTGGAGGAGCTGCCCCCGGCCTTCCGCGCCGCCGTCGTGCTTTGCGACTTGGAAGGCCTGTCCTACGACGAAGTGGCCGCTGCACTCGGCGTCAAACTGGGCACCGTCCGTTCGCGTATCCACCGGGGCCGGACCATGCTGCGCGAAAAGCTGGCCCACCGCGATCCCCGGCCTCAGCAAGGACGAAAGCCGAAGCTTTCGCTGCCACGCATCGCCAGCATCCTCTGATCGGCACCATGACGCCCCAGAACCCCTTCGGACGCCGGCACCACCGCGGCGCCGAGCACGTGCAGACCTGCGCAGAATGTGCAGCGGCCCTGAAGCGTGAACGCCAGTACATCGAGCGTCTCCGTGATGCGGCCGTGCCGCCTGCCAGCGATGACCTGACGGCCCGTCTGCTGGCCAGGACACAGTTGCTGGCGTCCGCGGCCGAGCCAGCCCCGCGCCAGTCCCAAGCCGTGAAAATCCTCGCACTCGCCGCCGGCGGCACGGCTGCAGCCGCCGGAATTCTTGCGGTCAGTGCGTTTGCGCTGGCGGGGGACAGCACGCCCGTCGCCCAAGCGGCCATCAATGGGAGCCTGGTGCAGCATACGGCCCAGCTGCCGGCCGACGGCAGGGAGCTCAGCGCACCGCAATTGCTCGCCCTTCGCTCGGAAGGCTGGGTCTGTCCGGAACTGGAGCAGCTTGGCTTCCACGTCCGGAGCGCCAATGCCATAACACTTAACGGGCGGCCGGCGGTGGAATTGCACCTCTCCGATGGGAACCACTACGCCACGATCGTGGAACAACATCCTGCGGACGCCGAGCAGAACTCCGGTCAGGGCGCCGGCCTAGGCGCAAGCCAGACGGATGAGAAGCTGGTGGTCCGCAACCTGGCGCCCTGGACAGCCACTGTTGAGACTACGGCCGGGATTTTCACCGTGGAATCCGACCTCCAGGCGGAACAGGCCGAAGACGCCGTGCCAGTGCTGAAGCGGCTCAGCGTCCTCGCCGTTGAAGGAATTAATGCGGGTGCCAGCACGGCGCCTGCTGCCGCCGCAGTGACCGCAGAGGACGACTCTCCCGCGGCCCGGTTGGAGCGGGGAATCCGCAAACTCGGGGAGATACTGGCTCCTTGATGCAGGCACTTTGCGACGCTGGCGGGCAGGAATCGTCAGCCGGGCTCCGGAGAGGGTAATCTTCCTAAAGTGTTTGGAATCAACGGCCCGGAGTTCTTCCTCCTGCTGATCATTGGCATCCTGGTGATCGGTCCCCAGCGCCTGCCCGAATACACCCAGAAACTTGCGAATCTTGTGAAGGAAGTCCGCCGGATGGCCTCCGGTGCGCGGGAGCAGATCAAGGAAGAAGTCGGCATCGACATCGATGATGTCGACTGGAAGAAATACGATCCCCGTCAGTACGATCCGCGGCGCATCATCAAGGAAGCCCTCCTGGACGACGACGCCAAACCCGTCAGTGCCGGCGCGCCCGCCGCGGTAGCGGCCGTCGCCGGTGCAGGGGCCGTTGCCACAGGCGGGACGGCTCCCTCCCGTCCGGAACGCGTGGTCCAGTCACTGCCCCCGGGCGAACCAGCCCCGTTCGACACCGAAGCAACGTAGGCGCTGCCGCCCCTGGTGGACTGCGCTAGCGGGGCTGCAGGCCCAGGTTCATCCCTGTAAGGCCCCGGGGCCTCGCAGCAAGTTTTCCCGCAATCTCGATCAGCGCAATGGCCGCCGGAGTCTCCGGCCGGCCAAGCACGATCGGCGCGCCGGTATCGCCGCCTTCCCGCAGCAGGATGTCCAGTGGAATCTGTCCCAGGAGCGGTACCTCGGTGCCCACCGTCGTCGTGAGCCTTTCGGCGAGGACCGCCCCGCCGCCGCTGCCAAACAGCTCCATCCTCCCGCCGTCGGGCATTTCCAGGTATGACATGTTCTCGATGACGCCGGCCACTGTCTGACCTGTCTGGGTTGCAATAGCACCGGCGCGCTCGGCGACGTCGGCGGCTGCGGCCTGCGGTGTGGTGACCACGAGGATCTCCGCCTTTGGCAGCAGTTGGGCCACCGAAATCGCGATGTCGCCAGTGCCGGGCGGCAGGTCGAGGAAAAGGGCGTCGAGGTCGCCGAAGTAGACGTCGGTCAGGAACTGTTCCAGGGCCCGGTGAAGCATCGGCCCCCGCCAGGCAACAGGCTGGTTACCGGTGACGAACATGCCGATGGAAATCACCTTCACGCCGTAGGCCACCGGCGGCAGGATCATGTCATCCACCCGGGTGGGTGCCTGCGTGATGCCCATCAGGGCCGGCACCGAGAACCCGTGGACGTCGGCATCCACGATGCCTACCCGGAGCCCCTGGGCGGCCAGGGCGCAGGCCAGGTTGACCGTCAGCGATGACTTGCCCACACCGCCCTTGCCGCTGGCCACCGCAAATACCTTGGTCAGCGACCCTGGCTCGTTGAACGGAATCCCGCGCTGGCCGGAGGCGCCGCGGAGCTGTTCCTTCAGGGCATCCCGCTGGGCCTGGTTCATCACTTTCAGTTCAACCTCGACGGCGGTCACGCCCGGAACTGCGGACAGCGCCTTTTCGGAGTCAGCAGTAATGGTCCCGCGCAGGGGACAGCCCGCGATGGTCAGCAGGACGGCCAGACTGACATGGCCGTCCGCAGAGATGTCTACGGACTCCACCATGCCCAGTTCCGTGATGGGACGGCGGAGCTCAGGATCGATCACAGTGGCCAGTGCAGCGTTGACTGCCTGCTCCAGGGGGTGGCTCATGCGGGCAGGGCTCAGCTTTCGGTGGTGGGGTTGTGCTCCGGGACGGCCGGGTCCTGCATGGCGGGGTCGTTGGTGGCGGTGTCTTTGGCTGCGGTCTCGTTGGCAACGTGGCTGGGTACGTGGCTGGGTACGTGGCTGGGTTTGATCTTGGGAATCTGCTGCGTGCGGGGGTTCCGCTGTTTGTCGCGCTTTTCCTTCAGCTTTTCCTTGACCTTCTCACGCGGAGACTCATGGACGCCGGACCCGGCGGGATCGTGGGTCCGCAGCTCCTCCTGCGCTTCCAACATGTCCTCGAGGAGCGTGCGCAGCTCGGCCCGGACGTAGTCGCGGGTGGCAACCTCGCGCAGCGCGATCCTCAGCGACGCCAGTTCCCGGGTGAGGTACTCGGTGTCGGAGAGATTGCGTTCGGCGCGCTGCCTGTCCTGCTGGAGCGAGACCCGGTCCCGGTCATCCTGCCGGTTCTGGGCAAGCAGCAGTAGCGGAGCCGCGTACGAGGCCTGCAGCGAAAGCATCAGGGTCAGCAGGGTGTAACCCAGGAGGCGCGAATCGAACTGCCATTCTCCCGGCGCCCACGTGTTCCAGACCAGCCAGATGACAACGAAGACCGTCATGTAGACCAGGAACTGCGGCGTGCCCATAAACCGGGCGAAGCCTTCCGTGGCGTGGCCGAACGCGTCCGGATCCGGCGAGAATTTGGGCAGGATGCGTTGGCGGCCGCTTAAGGGTGTGTCGAGCCCGCCCTTGGCCGCGGCCTTCTTGTTGGGATTCTTGGGGGCGCCGGTGTCAGCCAATGCGGCCTCCCAGTTTTCTTATCGGGGCTTCGCCATCATAGGCGCGCCAGTCATCGGGTAACAGATGATCCAAGACGTCATCAACAGTCACCGCCCCTACTAGCCGGCCGGCGTCATTGACCACCGGAAGGGAGTTCAGGTTGTACGTTGCCAGGGTGCGGGCCACTTCGCTGATGTGGGCCTGGTCGGACAATGGCTCAAGGTTCTTGTCCACCAGGTTGCCCAAGGGCTCGAAAGGCGGGAACCGCAGCAGCTGCTGGATGTGGACCACACCCAGGAAGCGTCCGGTGGGGGTTTCCAACGGAGGCCGGGTGATGAAGATAGAGGAGGCCAGGGCGGGGGAGAGTTCTTCCCGGCGGACGTGGGCCAGTGCCTCGGCGACAGTCGCCTCCGGAGGAAGGATCACCGGAACAGGCGTCATCAGGCCACCGGCAGTATCCTCGTCGTATTCGAGGAGCCGCCTGACGTCCTCGGCGCCTTCGGGTTCCATAAGCTGTAGCAGTTCTTCCGCCTGGGCTGTCGGCAGTTCGCCAAGGAGGTCTGCGGCGTCGTCGGGATCCATCTCCTCCAGGACGTCGGCTGCGCGTTGGACGTCAAGGGCGGACAGGATTTCCACCTGATCGTCCTCGGGCAGTTCCTGCAGGACGTCAGCCAACCGTTCATCCTGGAGTTCGCTGGCCACTTCGAACCGGCGTTTGTCGCTCATCTCCTGTAGCGCCTCGGCGAAGTCTGCGGGTTTGAGGTCCTCGTGGTTGGCCACGAACTGGGTAGCTGCCTGAGGTTCAGTGCGGGCACCCTGGCGGGCGTCTGCCCAGTCGATGATCATGGTCTCGTTCCGGCGCAACCGGCTGAGCGGGGACAGGGAGTGGCCCCGGCGGACGAACAGCTTGCTCACGAACCAGTCGCGGGACCGGTGCTGGTCCATGGCGATGTCTTCGATCGTGGCGTCTCCGCTGCCGTCCCGGAGTGTGACGCGGCGATCGAACATTTCGGCGACCACCAGCGTCTCCGCTCCGCGCTGCTCAAAGCGCCGGAGGTTGACCAGACCCGTGCAGATGATCTGTGTCTGGTCGATGGAGGTAATACGTGTCATCGGCACAAAGACGCGCTTTTTGCCGGGAACTTCGACGACGATACCCACCACGTGCGGGGCACCGCGGCTGCCACGTGAGAGCACCACCACATCGCGCAACCTGCCCAAGCGGTCGCCCAAGGGGTCGAAGACGTCAAGACCCAGCAGGCGGGCCACAAAGACGCGCGAAAGATTTGTACTCACGTCTACAGGCTACCGAGTCTGCTCTCTTTTAGCTGAATTTACAGGCGGCATACATGCTGATGGGCAAGAATGGGTGTATGTCAAACATTTTTGGTGCTCCCAAGGCCGGTGGCCCCAGTGGGCCCGACGACGCCAGGACGGTGCCCACCGGCGACACCGTGGGCTCGTACACCTCCTACTTGGATGCCCAGAAGGCGGTGGACTACCTCGCAGACCAGCAGTTCCCGGTCCACATGGTTTCCATCGTGGGCAACGAACTGAAGATGGTTGAGCGGGTGACCGGCCGCCTCAGCTACCCGCGGGTGGCTCTCTCCGGGGCTCTCAGCGGTATGTGGTTCGGCCTTTTCGTCGGCGTTATGCTTTCCTTCTTCGCGCCGTCGCCCGGCTACTTCTCCATCCTGGCGTCCGTGCTGATGGGGGCCGCCTTCTTTATGCTGTTCGGCATCGTCACCTATGCCATGCAGCGCGGAAAGCGGGATTTCACATCCACCAGCCAGGTGGTGGCCACCAACTACGACGTTGTGGTGTCGGTGGAAGCCGCCCATGATGCGCGCCGGCTGCTCCAGCAACTGCCCATGAACCGTTCGGACGCAGCTGCCCCGTACAATCCCCAGGGCTACCAGAACCAGCCGTACGGCCAGTCGGGTCCGCAGGGCCAGCAGCCCGGCCAGCAGGGCCAGCAGGGCAATCAGTCCGGTCCGGCGCCCGCACGTCCTGCCACGTGGAATGACCCTTACGGGCAGCAGGGTGCTGGCACACCAGGCGAGGGGGAAGCCCAGGGCGGCCAGGTGCACGCCGCCGGGCCGGACCAGGGCGCGCAGCCGGAGGCAGCGGCTCAGCCCCCGAAGACTCCCGCCGCCGCCGTCCGCTACCCGGACCTCCCTGACGGCCGGCCCCAGTACGGCGTCCGTGTCTCGGACCAGCCCGCCTCGGACCAGCCCGCCTCAGAACAGGCCACCACTGGCCAGCCCGCCTCAGAACAGGCCACCACTGGCCAGCCCGGCGCGGAACAGCCTGGCTCAGAACAGCCGGGTTCGGCACAACCCGGCGCAGGCCAGCGGACCACAGAACACTCCCGGACGCCGTCCCAGGCTGACGCCACCAAGGACTCCGGCGACTCCACACCTTAGGCCGCGCCCCCGGAGTCCTGGTTATCCATGGCCCGGGGAGCGATGCCCGCAGTCCACAAACAACTCCGCCCGGTGCAGCACTTGCTGCACCGGGCGGAGTCGTTTGTGAAGCTGTCTTACTTGACGCTGCCGGCTGTCAGGCCGCCCACGAGGTATTTCTGGAACATGAAGTACAGCACCACCACAGGGACGGCACAGACCAAGGAGGCCGCCATCAGCTGCGAATACACCGGAATTGCGCCACCCTCAACCGCGGACGCGAAGACCTGCAGCGCAACTGCGGCAGTGTGCGTGTCCGGCCGGGTGAACACGGACGCGAAAAGCACGTCATTCCAGCCCAACAGGAAGGCAAAAATTGCTGAAACGATGATGCCGGGCCAGCTGAGCGGAATGATGATCCGGAACAGGATCCCGAGGTTGGACGCGCCATCGATACGCGCCGCTTCCTCCAGTTCCCTTGGCAGGCCGCGGAGGTACGTGACCATAACCCAGGTCGAGAACGGCAGCGCGAACGTCAGGTAGGCGATAAACAGGCCCCAGAGGGTGCCGATGACGGTCACACCCAAGTAAGTGCCGGCGGAGGAGAAGAGCACAAAGACCGGCAGGAGCATCAGGGTGCCCGGGACGGACTGGAGACCCAGCAGCCCGCGCAGCACCGTCAGGCGCCCGCGGAACTCAAACCGGACCAGGACGTAGGCCGTGCCGATGGCCATGATGGCCGAGACGACTGCCGTGGCCCCGGAAACGATCAGGCTGTTGCCGATGGCTTTGGCCAGGCCCACGGAATCCCAGATTTTGGTGTAGCTGTCCAGCGAGAAGCTGCTCGGCCAGAACTCGCCGCTGGCGACTCCCACATCCGTGTTCAGCGAGGCCAGGAAGATGTACACGATGGGAACGAGGACCAGGGCGCAGAGCAGGACCGTGAGGATGGCCAGCAGCGGCCGAGGCATGAGGCGTGTGACCTCCAGGGCTGCGTCACGCCGGATGGGCTGCTTCTTCTGCTGCTCGATCGGGTTTGCCGCGTCGATGGTCATTTCTTTCCTCCTTCGTGCACATCAAGCCGGACTGCGCGCAGGTAGATGAAGAGCGGAATGGCGATCAGGATCAGCGATACGACCGCCATGGCGGCGCTGAGGCCAAACCGGAAGCTCTGGAAGCTGGTGACGTACACCAGGATCGGCAGCACATTCACATCCGACGGCGCCGGCGCACCAAACAGGACGTAGGGGAGGGTGAAGTTGTTGATGTGGTTCAACGTGGCCAGCAGGAAGGCCAGCGAAACCGGTCCCTTCAGGTAAGGGAAGATCACGTAACGCAGCTTGTTCCACCACAGGGCCCCATCAAGGGCAGACGCCTCGTGGACCTCGTGGTCCACCGCCTGCAGACCGGACAGCGCCAGCAGGTAAATGAACGGCCAGGCCGCCCAGATTTCCACCCACACCAGCGTCCAATAGGCGTTCGGGCCGTTGAGCCACAGTCCGCCGTCCATTCCCATGTTGGTCAGCGTCACGTTCACGATGCCATCAGGCTGCAGCATGGTCCGCCACACGCTGGCCACCACAAACGACGGCAGGACGTAGGGGATCAGGAAGATGGAGCGCACCACGGCACGGCCCCGGTAGGCGTTCTGGGTGACGACGGCGGCGGCCACGCCAAGCGGGATGGTCACCACGGTGGAGATCAGCGCGAAGGAAACAGACAGCCAGATGGAGCGAAGCAACTCGCTGGTGAGCGCCGCTTCAATGTAGTTCTGGACGCCGATGAATTCGGCACTGACCCATTGGCGAAGGGTGTACTGATCCAGATCGATCAGCGACATCCAGATGCCCATGGCCAGGGGGACGAGGATGACGATCGTCATCAGCAGCCCGCCGGGAATCAGGAGCCACAGGGGCCGGTTCTTCTCGCTCAGCCCCTTGCGGCGCTTGCCAGGGGGTGAAGTTTCGCCGGGTCCGGCGGCCGCCCCGGCCGCGGGACTGCCCAACGGCCGGGGCTCGGTGACGCTGCTAGCCATTTTCCGTAACCTTCCGCAGTTGGTGGGTCGGTCCTACTTCTTGGCCCGGTCCAGTGCGGTCTGCGATTTGGCCTGTTCGTCCTTGAGCCGTTGGGACAGGTTGGATTCGCTGACTGCACCGGAGGCAAGATCCGGAATGGACTGGACAACTACGTTGGTCAGCGCCAGCTGCACATCGCCCCACGCACCGCTGAAGGGCGTCGCTACTGATTTGGCTCCCGACTCGAGGGCTGGCGCAATCACTTCATTGGTGGCGAGTTCCTTCGCGGCTTCCTGGTTTGCGGGAAGCTGGCCGAAGACCTTGAAGTAGTTGAGCTGGACGTCCTTGCTGGTGATCATCTTGATAAACGCAAAGGCGAGGTCTTTCTGCTTCGAGTAGTCAGCTACCACGAGGTTGTCACCGGAGAGGATGCTGGCGGCAGGCTTTCCCCCCGAAGGGTTGGCGGTCTGGCCCGGGGGAACAGTGGGCATCAGTGCGTACTTGTACTTGCCCTTGACGGCCGAGGCATCCAGTGCCGGGATGGACAACGGCGAGGTCATGGGGAAGTACGCGGCCTTGCCGGCGGCGAAAGCGGCCAGGGCCTGCGGGTTGGCCCAGCCGACGGAGGAGGGGTCAACTACCTTGTCCTTGGTCACCCAACCGAAGTAAGTCTCGTAGGCCTTCTTGGTAATGGGGTCATCGAGACGGACCTTGCTTCCGTCAATGATGGGGTTGCCAGCTTGGATGGACATGCCCCAGATGTACTTCCAGGGGTCGAAGTTGTCCTTGTATGCCACGGCAACACCGTACTGGTCGCCCTTGGTGAGCTTCTTTGCCTGCTCGGTGAACTCATCCCACGTGGTGGCAGGCTTTTCAATGCCGGCGGCTGCCAGGAGATCAGTGTTGTAGGCCATCACGAACGGCCGGCTCACGAAGGGGATACCGATCTGGTTGCCGTCATCCGGACCGGAAATGCCGAGTGCCGCGGGAACGAACTTGTCCTTGCCGCCGAGCTGGTTCCATTCGTTGTCGCCCAGTTTCACGAACGCCCCGGTGGAGTACGCCGTGGGGGTGAAGGTGGTGCCCAGTCCGTAGACGTCAGGTCCCTGGCCCGAGACGACAGATGTCTGGATCCGGGTCATTTCGTCATTGGCGGTGGCGAAAGTCTCCCACTGGATGTCTGCTCCGGTTTCCGTCTTGAACTTGGCGCTCATCTCCTTGAACCAGGCCTGCTGCTCCTGGGGGTACTGCGCGGTGACGTTCATTAGGACGTTGAGCGTTTTTCCCGTGCCGTCCACCTTGCCGCCCGAGGCGCCGGAGGTCGCACCGACCGAGCCGCCCGAGCCGCCGCACGCGGCAAGCATAAGAACGGAAATGGCCGCTGCGGCGATAGTGCCGACCCGGCGCGGTTTGGACATACCCATGAGACTTCTCCTTTGAAGACATACATTGCGGCAGAGACCCGAGACTCAAATTCAGTCTACGATTTCTTTCTCCGCGGCTAGCGTAATCATCAACGCCAACTTTTGGCAAGCGATTGCCAAAAACTGTTATGAGAGCTTCATCCAGGGGTGTGGCCGTCCAGCGCATCACGGCGGTGATGCGCTGGACGAAAGTACTTCTAGCGGATGTCTCCGGTTGCCAAACCGCCGTCCAGCTCCTGGTAGATGCCGGCCATCCAGGACTGGATGTCGTCGGCCTTGCGGGGCAGCGCGGCGCTGAGGTTCACCGGACCATCGGCGGTCATCAGGATGTCGTCCTCGATCCGCACTCCGATGCCGCGGTATTCCGACGGGATGGCCAGGTCCTCGTTCTTAAAGTACAGGCCGGGTTCGATGGTAAAGACCATGCCCTCCGTAAGGATCCCATCGAGGTAAAGCTCGCGCTTTGCCTGGGCACAGTCGTGGACATCCAGGCCGAGATGGTGGCTGGTGCCGTGGGGCATCCAGCGTCTGTGCTGCTGGCCTTCGGGGCTGACGGCTTCCTCGACGCTCACCGGGAGGAGCCCCCACTCGGCGAGGCGTTCCGCCAACACAGTGGTGGCGGCGGTGTGGATGTCACGGAACCTCGCACCCGGCCGGGCAGCGGCGAATCCGGCATCGGCAGCATCCAGGACTGCCTCGTAGACCTTGCGCTGGACTGCGGTGAACGTGCCGTTGACGGGCAGCGTCCGGGTGACGTCGGCGGTGTAGAGCGAGTCCGCTTCAACGCCGGCGTCCAGCAGCAGCAGTTCGCCGGCGTTGATCCTGCCGGTGTTCCGCGTCCAGTGCAGGACCGTGGCATTGTTGCCGGCGGCGGCGATGGTGTCGTAGCCGAGTTCGTTGCCTACCTCGCGGGCACGGGCAAAGAACGCGCCTTCAACGACGCGCTCGCCGCGGGCATGGGTCAGGGCCCGGGGCAGGGCCTTGACCACCTCCACGAAGCCCTCGACAGTCGCAGCCACCGCAGTCATCATCTGCTCGATTTCCCACTCATCCTTCAGGAGCCGGAGTTCGGACAGCGCTTCGGAAAGCTTTTCATCGAGTGCATCCAGGACAGCGAGGTCCAGGTTGTCCGGGTCCTTGGCAGTGTTGTACCGGGCAGTATCCACCAGGGCGTCGATGTTCTCGTCCACCTTGCGGACCAACCGGATGGAGATGCCGCCGATCTCGGGGGCGCCCACGTTCTTGGTGATCGCTGATTCAAGTCCGTCGATGTGGGCCGTGGCCAGGCCAAGGCGCGCTTCGAACTCTGCAAGGGTGGGCCGTGTGCCGATCCAGAACTCGCCGGAACGGGAGTCAGCGTAGAACTGTTCTGTATCCCTGCCTGCCAGCGGACGGAAGTACAGCGTGGCACGGTGGTGACTGCCGCCGTCGCCCTTTCCTTCACCGGCAGGCTCCAGAATGAGGACAGCGTCCGGTTCGTGGTCCAGGCCCAGGCCAGTGAGATGCGCAAAGCCCGAATGCGGACGGAACCGGTAGTCGCAGTCGTTGGAGCGGACCTTCAGGGGACCGGCGGGGATGACCAGGCGTTCGCCTTTGAACTTCTCCGAGATGGCCTTGCGCCGGGCCGCTGCGTAGTTGGCCACGGCGTCGAGCGCCGGCAGTTGTTGCTCGGACGGCGCCCAGTTGCCGGCCATAAAGGCCTTGAAGGCGGCGGAACTGGGCCGCTGCGAGCGGTTGTTGACGCGCTCGTCGAGGGGCTGGGAGACAGAGGTCGGGGTGTTTTCGGCATCGTTCACGGCACCATCGTCTCACCAGCACCGGGGCGCGCGCGACAAAGGATCCAATGCCGGCGCGGGCGCGGTCAACTAGGCTGGGTAAGTGAGGATTGACCTGCATGCCCACTCGAATGTTTCGGACGGCACCGAAACCCCCGCCGACGTGATGGCTTCGGCTGCCCGGGCGGGCCTGGACGTGGTGGCACTGACCGATCACGACTCAACCGGAGGCTGGGCCGAGGCGTCCCTCGCGGCGCTGGAAAACGGGGTGGCGCTGGTTCCCGGCATGGAGGTTTCCTGCCGGACCGGGCAGGGCATCAGCGTGCATCTGTTGAGTTACCTGCACGATCCTGCCCACCCGGGGCTGCTTGAAGAGATCACCAAGGCCAAGGACGCACGCCTCACCCGGGCCGAACACATGGTGACCTTGCTCGCCGAAGACTACCCGCTGACGTGGGACGACGTCATCCACCATGTGGCTCCCGGGGCGACACTGGGGCGGCCGCATATTGCTGATGCCCTGGTGGCGGCCGGCGTGGTTTCGGACCGCTCCGAGGCGTTCACGTCCATCCTGACGTCCCATTCACGCTACTTTGTCCAGCACTACGCGCCCGACCCAGCCACCGCCGTCGAACTTGTCCGTGCCGCTGGCGGGGTGCCCGTGTTCGCGCACCCCGTGGCGTCCGGCCGGGGCCGGGTCGTGGGGGAGCGCACCTACCGGGACATGATCGACGCCGGCCTGGCCGGCCTGGAGATCGACCACCGTGATAACCCGGAGGAAGGGCGCGAGTTCCTCCGGGGCCTTGCCGCCAAGCACGGACTGCTGATCACAGGCTCTTCGGATTACCACGGAACGGGCAAGCCGAACCTGCTCGGAGAGAACCTGACCACAGAGGAAGTGCTGGCACGGATCGAAGAACTCGGCACGGGAACCGCCGTGGTCCGTCCCTAACGGGTCCGCATCGACCTAGCTGGCCGGGAACGACGTAAAGCTCGCCTTGGCACCCAACCGCTTGGCCATCACGTCGATGGCAGGCTGGTTCTGGTCCACACACACGAATTTCCGGTCGAGCTTGGCCGCCACGGCGCCAAGGGTCCCGGAACCGGCGAAGAAGTCCAGGCACCAGTCACCGGGCCGGCTTGACGCCGACACCACCCGGCGGATGAGGCCCTCGGGTTTCTGCGTGGGGTAGCCGGTCTTTTCCTTGCCGGTGGGGGAGACGATGGTGTGCCACCAGACGTCGGTGGGCAGTTTCCCGAGCTCCCGCTTCGCCGGAGTCACCAGGCCAGGCGCCATGTAAGGCTCGCGGTCCACCTCGGCGTTGTCGAAGTGGTATTTCGCCGGGTTTTTGACGTAAACGAGGATGTTGTCGTGCTTGGTAGGCCAGCGGTACTTGGCACGGGCACCGTAGTCGTACGCCCAGATGATCTCGTTGAGGAAGCACTCGCGGCCGAAGATCGCGTCAAGCATCACCTTGGCGTAGTGGACTTCGCGGTAGTCGAGGTGGAGGTAGAGCGTGCCGTCGTCTGCCAGCAGCCGCCAGGCCTCCACGAGCCGGGGTTCCAGGAACGACCAGTAGTCGCTGAAGGCGTCATCGTACCGGTGCAAGGCTCCCTTGATGGTGTCGTAGGAACGCCCCTTGAAGCCCACGCGGTCGCCGTCACCATCGGTGTTCAGGACCATCCGCGTTTCCTGGCGCTTCTGGACCCTGCCCGTGTTGAACGGCGGGTCAACGTATATCAAGGTGAAGGCGCCGTCCGGCAGCGAGGGGAGGTACTCCGCGTTGTCCGCGTGAACCACCAGGTTGCTGCCGTCCGGCGCCCAGACGGTGTCAGTCATCGAGGCTGTTATGCCTCGGTGCTGCGCTGCTGCGGGCCGTTGTCGGCACCGGCCACCACTTCGCCGTTGCGGCGGCGGGTCCGGGTCCGGCTGCGACGGGCGCGGGGGTCCACTTCGCCTTCGGCCGGAGCCGCGGTAGCCGGCTCTGGGGCGGGGCTGGTGCCGGCGGTCGCCGCATCAGAGGTACGACGACGGCGGTCACCGGAGCGTCCGCCGGGCTCGCTGGTGCGGCGGCTGCTGCTGTCCCGAGCGCCGGAGCGGCCGGCGTCGCGGTTGCTGTCGCGGCCGCCGTCACGGCCGCCGCTGGGGCGGGTGTTCTTTTTGCCGGTCTCGCCCAGATCTTCGAGGACCTCTGCGTCGACACCGGCCAGCACGCGCTTGTTGCGGGGCAGGCGGCCCTTAGTGCCTTCCGGGATGTCCAGCTCTTCGTAAAGGTGCGGCGAGGAGGAGTACGTTTCCACCGGCTCCGGGACACTGAGTCCCAGGGCCTTGTTGATCAGGCCCCAGCGCGGCATGTCGTCCCAGTCAACGAAGGTCACGGCGGTGCCCTTGTTGCCGGCGCGGCCGGTCCTGCCCACACGGTGCAGGTAGATCTTTTCGTCTTCAACGCACTGGTAGTTGATGACGTGCGTGACGTCGTCGACGTCGATGCCGCGGGCGGCGACGTCGGTGGCCACCAGGACGTCCACCTTGTTGTTGCGGAAGGCGCGGAGGGCCTGCTCGCGGGCGCCCTGGCCCAGGTCGCCGTGGATGGCGGCGGCGGCGAAGCCACGGTCCACAAGCTCCTCGGCAACCTTCGCGGCAGTGCGCTTGGTCTTGGTGAAGATGATGGTCCGGCCGCGGCCGCGGGCCTGCAGGATGCGGGCCACAACTTCGATCTTGTCCATGCTGTGGGCACGGTAGATGAGCTGGCGAATGTCGCGCTTGGTCAGGCCCTCGTCGTCAGGATCAGCGGCCCGGATGTGGGTGGGCTGCGTCATGTAACGGCGGGCCATGGCGATGACCGGGCCTGGCATGGTGGCGGAGAACAGCAGCGTCTGGCGGACCGCAGGGGTACCGGCGATCAGCGTTTCCACATCCGGCAGGAACCCGAGGTCCAGCATTTCGTCAGCCTCGTCAAGGATGACCATCTTGACGTTCTTCAGGACCAGGTGCTTCTGCTTGTAGAGGTCGATGAGGCGGCCCGGAGTACCGACGACCACCTCGACGCCGTTCTGCAGGGCCTCCACCTGGGGCTCGTAGGCGCGGCCACCGTAGATGGTGGTGATGCGGGCGTTGCGCTTGCGGGACGCGTTCTGGAGATCGTTGGCCACCTGGACGGCCAGTTCGCGGGTGGGCACGATGACCAGGGCCTGCGGTGCACCCGGAACGGCGAGCTTGTCATAGCCGGCGTCGTCCGGACCCACCACACGCTGCAGGGCGGGAATGCCGAAGCCGAGGGTCTTGCCGGTGCCGGTCTTGGCCTGGCCGATGATGTCGTGGCCCGAAAGCGCCACCGGCAGGGTCATGGCCTGGATGGGGAAGGGGTGGGTGATCCCGGCATCGGCCAAGGATTCCACAATGTCGGCGCGGACGTTGTAGTCCGCGAAGGATTTCTCCTCGATCTCGTGCGGCTTCTCGTCCGAGATGATGGTTTCTTCCGGCTCGAGGACTTCGAGGCCGGAATCGTCGATCAGAAGTTGGTGCGTATGCAATTCACTCACAGTGGAGTTTCCTTAATTCATTGGGCATTGGCGCTGCCTGCTCAACGGGCCGGCCAACGTGGCCGTTCCGGAGCACGCTCGAAGCGCGCAAGCAAATCCAGTGGAAGCCGATCGCGGGCTATCAAATGCTGGCACTGGTGACCAACGGGTGCATCTCAAGATCGCGTAGGGGCGGGCTTGTTGAATTCAAAATCAAGGAAATCAACGACCGGGCATCCATATCTACTTCTTCAGTCTAGCCGTACGGACCCGGAATCCCGGCTTTGGGCTGAACAGGCAGGGCGCCAAACCGTCAGGCCAGCAGCTCGAAGTGGACTTCGCGGGCGGCAATATCGGAGGAGATCAGGCGGACCCTCACCTTGGTGCCCGATTCCAGATCGCCGGCGCAGCGGGCCGTCACGGCGGGTTCGGCGATCTGGATGATCCCCGAGGGACCGTTCCCGTTTTTCGCGGCGCCGTTTCTCGCAGTGCCGTTCTTGGCGCCGTTGCCGTTTTTCCCGTTGCCGTTTCCGTTGTCCTTTTGTGGCTTGGAGCCGGAGATCACGATCGCATCGAATTCCTGGCCCACATGGTTGACCAGGAGCGCGGCTTCCACAGTATCCAGCGCCATGCGTTCCATCCGCGATGCCAGTTGGTCGGATCCGGCCATGATCTCCGGCAGGGACGGCAGGGCTTCCCGCGCCCAGTCCGGTACAGGGTTGCCGTTGCTCAGGGCTTCGCAGATCACCAGCACGAAGCGGTCGATAAGGCGCCGGAGCGGTGCCGTGGTGTGGGCGTAGGCGGCGCCGATGGCGGACTGGACGGCGGCGTCCGGGACGGTGCCGTCAAACGCCGTGTAGCTGGCGCCGCGGAACAGCATGCCGGCCGAGTGCAGGATGGCCAGTTGCCGGGGCTCTGTCGGATCAAGGCTGCGGAGGTATTCGCCGTAACTGATTTTGCCGTCCCACGGCTTGCCCAAGGCCTCGGTCTGGAGGCGGAAGTGGCGCAGGGAGCGCTCGTCCGGCGCCGGCATGGTGCGCAGGATGCCCACTTTTCCTGCCAACATCAGGTTCGCCGCCGCCATTCCGGTCATCAGGGAAATCTGGGCGTTCCAGTCCTCCACCGGAAGCTGCGGTGCCGCGGCAATCCGGTAGCCGCCGTCGGGCAGTTGCACGATTTCCTGCTCGGGCATGTTCAGGCTGGCGCCGCCACGCTGCCGCTCCAGCTCAACACGCTTGAGCCCCACTTCCTTCAGGAGCTGGAGCACGGGACCGGCTGTCCCGGCGTCGAGTTCGGCCTGGACTCCCTTGTAGCTCAGCTTGGCCCGGCTGCGGATGGTGGACCGCCGCACGCTCACAGTGGCGACCTGTGCGGCGTCGTCCAGCCCGAACTCCCAGACATAGGCGGAACAGAGCTGACCGGCCAGGAGGCTGCCGGCCCCTTCGCTGATGACCTCCGGATGCAGCGGAATACGGCCGTCAGGGACGTAGAACGTCTGGCCGCGGCGGCGGGTCTCTGCGTCCAGTCTGCCGCCAGGGCGGACAAAGGACGGCACGTCAGCGATGGCGTAAAGCACCCGGTAGCCAGTGTCTGCGCGCTCGATGAACAGCGCCTGGTCCAGGTCAGTGGAGGACGCCGGATCGATGGTGAGGAAGTCCACGTCCGTCAGGTCAGCGCCCGGCAACTCGTGTGCGGCCACGGCCGCTTCCGCGTCCCGGACCGCCTCCGCGGGGTTAGGGCCCCGGCAGTTCAAGCTCGGTCCGCAGGGCGCTCAGTGCCGCCGCGAGGTCGTTGGTCTGCTCGTGGACATTTGGGGCCAACCGATGATGTGACACGAAAATTAGGTTAGCCCGATTTCCATGGATCGTGCACGCCCACCGTCCGCCACGCGGGGGATTGTCAGGATGCGCCCGCGTCCAGGGCGGCCACGAATGCCGCCGCGGCCGCTGCGGGATCGGAGGCCTCGGTGATGGCACGCACCACAACAATCCTGCCGGCACCGGCCTCCACCACCTGCTCCACGTTGCCAAGATCGATGCCGCCGATGGCAAACCAGGGCAGCGTGGCCTGGATGCCACCGGCAGCGCGGACTGCTTCGGCCGCATACCGCACCAGGTCAAGGCCGACGGCGGCCCGACCGGGTTTGGTGGGAGTAGCCCAGACCGGTCCGACGCAGAAGTAGTCCAGGCCGCGTTCGGACGTCAGCCCGCCGGACAGCCGGATGGCGCCTTCGATCTGCTCGGCGGTGTGCGTGGAAAGACCGACCGCAACGCGCCCGCCCAGCAGCGTACGGGCGGAAGCAACCGGCAGGTCCTTCTGCCCGATATGGAAGACGGGGGCGCTGGACAGCAGCGCGATATCGGCGCGGTCGTTGACCGCCCACAGCCTTCCGTGGCGCTCGGCCGCAGCCTGAAGCACGGCCAGCAGCTCCAGTTCCTCCGCCGCCTCGATGGACTTGTCGCGGAGCTGGATGATGTCCACGCCACCGGCAAAAGCCGCGTCCACAAACTCGCCAAAGTCCCCGCGGTCCCGGCGCGCATCAGTGCACAGGTAGAGCCTGGCACTGTGTGGGATGCCTGTGGCCACGCCGCCGGTATGGTCTGTTCCGGCTAGGGATTCGGGAGCGGAGGAGGTGGCGGAGGGCGTGCCTGCAGCGGCGAAGGATTGCGCGTTCATGGAAACCAGCCTAATTCCCCTAAACTGGGCGGGTACTGCGGGAGCCCGTTACAGCCGTCACAAAGCGGCCGGGCTGAGAGGGCGTCAGAGCCGACCGCTTGACCTGATCCGGCTAGTACCGGCGTAGGGAAGGAACCAGATGCCCCCCGCAATAAGCAGCCCACCTGTGACTGCATCAACCAGCGTCCCGGCCAGCACGGCCGCCGTGCTGCATGCCGACGTGGCAGTCATCGGCGGTGGAGTGATCGGCCACGCCATCGCCTGGGAGGCCCGGCGATCCGGCCGTTCCGTTGTGCTGATCGATGACGCGCCCGGGAGCGGCGCCAGCTGGGCAGCCGCCGGCATGCTTGCCCCTGTGAGCGAACTGCATTACCAGGAGGAAGACCTGCTGGAGCTGATGCTTGCATCCTCCGGCCTGTGGCCCGCCTTCGCGGCAGACCTCGCCCTGGCGGGGGCTGGCGAGACCGGATACCTGACGACGCCGACCCTCGCCATCGGCGCGGACGCTGCGGACCGCCGGGCGCTGATGGACCTCCGGGCTGTGCAGCAGGCCAGCGGCCTGGTGGTGGAACCCCTGACTGTCCGTGAGGCCAGGTCCAGGGAATCCCTGCTCAGCCCGGCCATCTCCTGTGCCCTGGACATCCCCGCCGACCACCAGGTGGATCCACGGAAGCTGGTGGCGTGCCTCCAGGAAGTCCTGGCCCTCCATGAACCGGGGGCTGGAACCGCCGTGGCAGGTGCCCGCAGGGGATTCGCCGTTGACCACCGGGCCACTGCCCTTCTCTGGCAGGACGGCCGCGTCAGCGGCGTGGCGCTCGCCCACGGCGGAACTGTCCGGGCCCGGGAGACCATCGTGGCCAACGGATTGCAGGCGGCCTCGCTGGAAGGCCTGCCGGCAGGACTGCTCCTGCCCCTGCGGCCCGTCTACGGTGACATCCTTCGACTGGCTGTTCCGCAGCACCTGCGCCCGCTCCTCACCTCGACAGTCCGCGGAATGGTCCATGGTGTGCCGGTTTACATCGTTGCCCGACAGGACGGCACCGTGGTGATTGGGGCAACGCAACGGGAGGACGCGCTCGCCGGGACAGGCGATGGTGCCGTCTCAGCCGGTGGCGTCTACCAGTTGCTGCGTGACGCCCAGGTCCTGGTGCCAGCCGTCTCGGAGCTTGAACTCCTGGAATGCACGGCACGGGCAAGACCGGCGACGCCGGACAACGCGCCGCTCCTGGGCCGCGTTCCGGTTTCCGCACCAAGGCCGGGGAACGCGGGGAACCCGGGGAGCACAGGAGACATTGCAGGGCTGATCATTGCCACCGGATTCTTCCGCCACGGTGTGCTGCTTGCTCCCGCGGCGGCAGCCATCTGCCGGGACCTGCTGGACGGCCGGACAGACCCGCGATGGGGGGCGCTCAGCCCCGCCCGCTTTTCTGGAAAGCACCACGTAGCCGGCACACAGGCCCCACCCAAGGACATCAGCAGCATGAAGGACCTCGACCCGCAGAAGGAATCAGCATGAACATCACCCTCAACGGCTCGCGCCATTCCGTGGCGGACGACGCCTCCATCACCACCCTCATCAGCCAGATCACAGGCCGGCCCCTCGCAGCCAACGGCCAGGCGGAAGACGGGCAGAAACTCGGCGTCGCCGTCGCCCATAACTCGGAAGTAGTACCCCGCAGCCAGTGGTTCGTCACGGCGCTCGCCGAAGGTGACGACGTCGAACTGGTCACAGCAGTCCAGGGAGGCTGACACCATGACAGTAACCAGCAACATCAGCACACAGAACCCGCCGGAGGCCGCCGACAGGCTGGTGATCGACGGCGTCGAGCTCGGCTCCCGCCTCATCATGGGCACCGGGGGAGCCCCTAGCCTGGACGGGCTGGGCGCTGCCCTGCTGGCGTCCGGAACCGAACTGACCACGGTGGCCATGCGGCGCTATTCGCCGGCCGAATCAGGGTCCCTTTTCCAGCTTCTGGTGGACCACGGGATCCGGATCCTGCCCAACACCGCAGGCTGCTTCACCGCCCGGGACGCGGTCATGACGGCGGAACTCGCCCGCGAAGCGCTGGAAACCGACTGGCTCAAGCTGGAAGTCATCGCCGACGAACAGACCCTGCTGCCGGACGCCGTGGAGCTGGTGGACGCCACGGAACAGCTGGTAAACCGGGGCTTCAAAGTGTTCGCCTACACCAACGATGACCCGGTCCTGGCCCTGCGGCTGGAAAACCTGGGTGCCACCGCGGTTATGCCGCTCGGAGCGCCCATCGGCACCGGCCTGGGAATCCTGAATCCGCACAACATCGAACTGATCGTCTCGCGCGCCTCGGTGCCCGTGGTGCTGGACGCCGGCATCGGCACGGCGTCCGACGCCGCACTGGCCATGGAGCTTGGCTGTGACGCCGTGCTGCTGGCCACAGCGGTCACGCGTGCGCAGAACCCGGCACTCATGGGGGAGGCCTTCAAACACGCCGTCATCGCCGGTAGGCTGGCGAAAGCGGCCGGTAGGATTCCGCGCCGCGAGCACGCTTTGGCGTCATCAGCCATGGAAGGCCGGGCAGAGTTTCTCTAGGCCGTTTCATCCAGGCCGGCCGGACCCGTCGACCAACGCCGCGGCGGTCTCACCAGACGAGCCAAGGAGGCCGCCATGGCCGGCAAGCACGACACACTCACGCGCGAGCGGATCGAGGCCGTCCTCGCCGCGCTGCCCGACTGGCGGTACCGGCTGGGCGGGTTCGTGGCTGTCTATAAGACGCCGACGGCGGCCGCCGCACTGGAGCTGATTGCCGCCGTCGGACGCCTGGCCGAAGAACAGAACCACCACCCGGACTTGGAATGGCGCTACAACAAGGTCCATCTCCGCTATACGTCCCACGACGCCGGCGGGGAGGCCACCGAGCGGGATGCCAAAGCTGCGGCGGCCGTAAGTGCTGCTGCCGCCCGGCTCGGTGCCACTGCCCAGCCGGCGAGTTAGACCGCCGGGTAACAGAACGGCGACCACCACCCTGCTGGGTGGTGGTCGCCGTTTTTAAGAAATTGCCTACAGCTTGAGCGCTTGCGTCAGCCGCTGCGTGTCGTGGCCTTCGCGGGTCCGCCCGAGGTAAACGACCGTTCCAACGGCAGCGACGGTGCCCAACGCCATGGGCACGACCCAGGGAATCCACGTCAGGCCCGGTTGGTAGCCAAACCCTGCCGCGATGAAAATGATCCAGCTGACCGCACCCACCACAACGGCAACCCCTGCGGGCAACCCCGTCCCATACCGGGTGTGGCGCTTGTCATTGGCCCAGACAACAAAGCCTGCGGCCACTGAGACCAGGACAACGATGGTCAGCGAAAGCATGAATCTCCTCGGAAAGCAGCGGCCAACCGCCAGGGCGGCTGGCCGCGGACGTGCTAGAACTGGCCGAAACCGACCTTGCGGGCCTCTTCGGCGCCGATTTCCACGTAGCCCAGGGCATTGCCGGGAACGATGATGATGCGTCCCTTGTCGTCCTTGAGGCGGAGGTCGGTGCCCTTGTTGATGGCTTCTTCAACGACTGTCGCTACAGTGTCAGCATCCTGAGCCGATTCCAGGACGATTTCGCGGCCAATGTTCTGAATGCCGATCTTAATTTCCAACAGGGGGCCTCCCAGCCAATCAAAGTTTCTTGGGTTCTCTTATTTGTAGTCTAGGACTCTTTGGGGAAGCGAGAGATTCCGCGCCAAGCTAAACGGTAAATGAGGTCGCTGGCCACATCCAGGTCCAGGTTCCCGTCCGTTTCAAGCCAATAACGCGCGCTGACCTGGGCCATTCCTGCCAGGCCGCGTCCCAGAAGCTGTGCCTCCAGGTGCGGCAGTTTGGTGTCCTCGGCAATGACACGCGCCACGGCGTCCGCAAACGTCTTGTTGAACGTCTCGAGGCGTGAACTGACATCGGGATCATTGATGAGGTCTGATTCGAAGACCAGGCGGTGCGCTTGGTCGTCGCTGGCGATGAAGCGGTAGTAGGCGCGCATCACCGCCTGGACACGTTCGTCATTGTCGGTAGTGGAGCTCAAAGCACCGAGCATCAGGTCGGTCAGGGACGCTAGATGGCTGTCCAGCAGGGCAAGATACAGCTCCCGTTTGGACGGGAAGTGCTGGTACAGCACCGGTTTGCTGACATGGGCCGTTTCGGCGATTTCATCCATGGCAGCGCCGTGGTAGCCGTTGGCGACAAAAACCTCCTGCGCCGCAGCCAGAAGCTGCGCCCGGCGCTCATCCCGGGGAAGCCGTGCGGACCGCTGGCCCGCAGCCCGTTGGGGTGCAGCCGGTTCGCCGCCGGACGCCCGGTCAGCCCGTGCTTCATGGACCACAGTTGCCCTACTTTCGCTTGCCGTTACCTACACAATACTGCGCGGTAATATGACCGGGCGGCATCTCGGGGCATACATTGAAGTATGGCTTCGACTTTGACCGCAAATGATTCCTCTGTCTCGCTTAAACCGCTCGTGGAGCCTGCCGGCGAGCTGACGCCGGCCGAGGTGGAACGCTACTCGAGGCATCTCATCATCCCCGAAATCGGAGCGGTGGGGCAGCGGCGGCTGAAAAACGCCAAGGTGCTGGTCATCGGTGCCGGGGGACTCGGGTCACCGGCCCTGCTCTACCTGGCTGCAGCGGGTGTGGGAACCCTGGGAATCATCGACGACGACGACGTAGACCTCAGCAACCTCCAGCGCCAGGTGATCCACGGCGTCGCCGACGTAGGACGGCCCAAGATCCAATCTGCGCGGGACGCCATCGCGGCCCTGAACCCGCTGGTGGACGTCCGGCTGCACAATGTCCGGCTGGATGCCTCCAACGCGCTGGAGCTGTTCGCGGACTACGACCTGATCCTGGACGGGGCGGACAACTTCGCCACCCGCTACCTGGTCAATGATGCCGCGGCCATCCTCGGCAAGCCCTACGTGTGGGGATCGATCTTCCGCTTCGACGGCCAGGTCAGTGTGTTCTGGGAAAAGCACGGACCCACCTACCGGGACCTCTACCCCGAGGCCCCGCCGGCCGGATCCGTGCCCTCCTGCGGCGAGGGAGGCGTCTTCGGCATGCTCTGCGCTGCTGTGGGGTCACTTATGGTGACCGAGGCAGTCAAGCTGATCACCGGCGTCGGGCGTTCACTCCTTGGCCGGGTGGCACTGTTTGATGCGCTGGGCGGCAGCTGGCGCGAGATCCGCGTGTCCAAGGACCCTGCAGCGGAACCCATCACGGAACTGACGGACTACGAAGCCTTCTGCGGCATCACTCCTGCCGTCTCCGCAGACACGGAGCACACCGTGACGGCAACCCAGCTGGCCACCATGCTCGCGTCCCGGAAGGCAGGCCTGAAGGACTTCGAGCTGGTGGACGTCAGGGAAACCGGCGAACACGAGATCGTGAGCATTGACGGCTCGGTGCTGATCCCGCAGGGCAGGATCCTCGCAGGGGAGGCCTGGGCGGAACTCCCGCAGGACAAGGACATTGTGTTCCACTGCAAGGCCGGCACCCGGTCGGCCAACGTGCTGGAGGCTGCGCGGAAGGCCGGCTACCAGCGCGTCAGCCATCTCGACGGCGGAATCCTGGCCTGGGTGCGCGACGTGGAGCCGCAGAAGCCGGTCTACTGACGATACGAACGCTCTCTCACCTTTGGGCCCTAAATCAACAACGCTCTCTCACTACCTTGAAGGTAGTGAGAGAGCGCTGTTGAGAAACCTGCTATACGTGAGAGAGCGTTGTTGAGAAACCTGCTATAGGTGAGAGAGCGTTGTTGGGGGTCAGGCGGTTTCGAGGCCCCGGTGGTCCACAGGGCACTCCGCCTGCGCTGCGGTGGCCGGCTGCTCCACGGTGATGCCGTAGAGGGTTTCGAGCGCCGACACGTAGTCGTCCTGCTGGCCGTTGGCGGCCAGCTCACGGGCACGGACGGTGGGCACGTGCAGCAGCTGCTTGACCATCCGGCGGAGGGCGAACTCCACTTCCTCGGCGGCGGCCGTGCAACCGTGGCGGGCCCGGACGCGTTCCATTTCCGCGTCCAGGACGTTCATGGTGTGCCGGCGGAGCGCCACGATGGCGGAATCCACCGAGCGGGCTTCACGTTCCTGCTCGAAGGCCCGGGCTGCGCCGGACACAATGCCGCTGGCCTGAGTGAGGGACTCGGCCTGTTCCTGGGGTGCCGCCAAACGCACGGATTCCAGCGTGAGCAGCTCAACGCCGTCGAGCTGGCCGACTTCCGGGTCAAAATCATGGGTGAGGGCAAGGTCAATCGCGATCAGCGGCTGAGGAGAGTCCGCGCGGATCTCGGCAAGTTCGCCGGCCTCGACCCGGGTGTCGGAGCCGCTGCAGCCGATCATAACGTCGGCCGCCGCCACGGCTACCGGCAGGGAATCGCTGTCCAGCGATGTTCCGCCGCGGGTGGCGACGAACGCTTCGGCGCGGCCCGAGGAGGAGAACACGGAGATGTCGGAGCAGCCCCTTTCGCGGAGCAGCGCCATGGTGGCGCCGGCGTAGGCGCCAGTGCCGAACACCACCACCTTCTTCGCTGACCAGTCGGGGCTCTCGGAAAGATCGGTGGCCAGATCCAATGCCACTGAAACGATGGACAGGCCACGGGAACCGAGGGCGGTCTGCGCGCCCACGTCCTTGGCCGTCTTGGAGGCGGCCTGGAAGAGGCGGACCAGTCCGGAGCTGGCCGTGCCTTCCTGCTGGGCAGTGATGAGTGCGCGGCGGACCTGGCCTGCGATTTCACGTTCACCCACCACGGCGGAGTCCAGTCCGGAGCTGACGGCGAACAGGTGCTGGCTGACTTCAGGGCCTGTGCGTGTGCTGAAAGAGCGGGACACGAGCTGTTCGTTGAGGCCGCTGAGGCCGCTTATCTCGGACACAAGAGCCGCGCGAGCAGCCTCAACATCGTCAGCGTGGGGCGCTTCGCCATAGATTTCGTAGCGGTTGCAGGTGGCAAGGACAATGGCACCCGTCACTGCCGGCGATCCGGAGAGTGCGGATGTTGCGATACCGGAAGCACCGTTGCTCAGTTGAGCAACGGTCTCAAGGTCGATGTCGGCGTGTGTAGCCACCAATGAAAAAAGAACCACAGCAGATCAATCATAGCTTTTTCGTTGCCCGGTAGAACAACCCGGCAAACAGCCATGGGCGCCGAAGGGCCGTGTTTCCTGCCACGGCGCGGCCGGGGCGGCCGCAGGTGACAGGCTGTCGTTATCTTTTAGGGCCGATTTTGGGCACAATCAAAGGCATGACTTCCAGCTCCGCCGTGTCCAAAGCCGTGTCCAGTGCCTTGTCTAACGACAGCGCGCTGGCCGCCGGCCATCCGCTGATGGACGGCCGCACCGCAGATTCGCCGCTCATCACCGCCTACCGTGGCGGCAAGCCGTCGCGGCGTCCGGTGTGGTTCATGCGCCAGGCCGGGCGCTCGCTGCCGGAATACCTGAAGGTGCGCGAAGGCGTGGCCATGCTTGATTCCTGCCTTCGGCCCGAGCTCGCAGCTGAAATCACGCTGCAACCTGTCCGGCGCCATGACGTGGACGCTGCCATATTCTTCTCCGACATCGTCATTCCGCTCAAGCTCGCCGGCGTCGGCGTGGACATTGTGCCGGGCGTGGGCCCCGTGCTGGACAAGCCGGTGCGCACGGCTGCCGACGTTGCCGCCCTGCCCCAGCTGACCTGGGAAGCACTGGAACCGATCCGCGAAGCCGTGCGGCTGACCGTCGCCGAGCTGGGCAAAACCCCGCTGATCGGCTTCGCCGGTGCCCCGTTCACCCTTGCCGCCTACATGGTTGAGGGCAAACCCTCCCGTGACCATCTGGGCCCGCGCACCATGATGCACGCGGACCCGGAAACCTGGACGGCGCTGGCCAACTGGGCCGCCGACGCCTCCGGGATGTTCCTCCGCGCCCAGCTGGAAGCCGGCGCCTCCGCCGGACAGCTCTTTGACTCCTGGGCAGGATCACTGGGCCTGGCCGACTACACCAAGTTCGTGGCACCGGCTTCGGCCCGCGCGCTGGACCACGTCCGCCACCTCGGCGCGCCGCTGATCCATTTTGGTACCGGAACCTCCGAACTCCTCGTTGCCATGCGCGACGTCGGTGTGGACGTAGTGGGCGTGGACTACCGCCTTCCGCTGGATGAGGCCAACCGGCGCCTGGGCGGAACGGTTCCGCTGCAGGGAAACATCGACCCCGCGCTGCTGTCCGCGCCGTGGGACGTGCTGGAAGCCCATGTGCGTGCGGTCATTGCGGCCGGAGCCTCTGCGCCCGGCCACGTGCTCAACCTCGGCCACGGGGTGCCGCCCGAAACCGATCCGACGGTCCTGACCCGGGTTGTCGAACTGATCCACTCCATTTCCCCGGAGTAGGACCGTGGGCAGCTCCTTGACGCCGAACCAGGCCGCCCTCGTCCTGGGCGGCGGCGTCTCAGGCCTGCTGGCCGCACGGGAGCTGGCAGCTGCCGGACTCACGGTGACCGTCCTGGAAGCCACAGCATCCTGGGGCGGCTGCGTGGGCAGCCACGTGGTGGCCGGGCTCACCCTCGACAGCGGCGCGGAGTCCTTCGCCACACGCTCCGCCGCTGTGGCGGACCTTGCTGCTGAACTTGGACTCGGCGCCAATATTGTGGCGCCCCGCCCGGGCGGTGCCTGGGTGCAGCTTCCGGAGGGCCCGCGCGAACTGCCCAAGACGGGAGTTTTGGGCATTCCCGCCAATCCCTGGGACCCGGAGGTCAGGCGGTCCTTGGGATTTTTGGGCTCGCTCCGGGCGTCCCTGGATAAGTACCTGCCGGCATCGATCGGCGCATCCGCGGACGTCACCAGCGTCGCGGCCTTGGTGCGGGCACGGATGGGCCGCCGTGTGTTGGAACGCCTCGTGGCCCCGGTGGTGGGCGGCGTGCACTCCGCGGACCCCGGCCTCCTGGACGTGGATATGGTGGCCCCCGGCCTTCGGGCCGGAATCCGCGAACACGGTTCCCTCGCAGCCGCGGTGGCCGCCCAGCGGCGCGGCTCCACCCAGCCGTCCGTCGCGAAGGCGGGTTCCGCCGTCGCCGGCCTGGAAGGCGGGATGCACACCCTGGTGGTGGCCCTGCTCAGCGATCTCCGCGGCCGTGGGGTCACCCTGATAGGTGGAACAGCCGCGGACGCCGTCGAACGGACGGCGGACGGGTGGCGGGTCACCGCCGGTGACGCAACGTACGACGGCGGCCTGCTGGTGGTGGCGCTGCCAGGCCCGGCAGCCGTGGGGCTGCTTCAGGGGGCCGTACCCGCTCTCGCCGGCAGGAGTCCGGAAAGCGGCCCGGACGTCAGGCTGGTCACCCTGGTGGTGGACGTGCCCGAACTTGACCGCCGGCCGCGGGGCACCGGGATCCTGGTAGCCCCCCAGACCCCGGGCGTCCAGGCAAAAGCCCTTACGCATGCAACCGCGAAGTGGGATTGGCTGGCCGCCGCGGCCGGTCCCGGAACACACGTGCTCCGGCTCTCCTACGGCCGGCGGGAAGCCTCGGAAACCGCGACCCCGAAAAACGGCGGCTCCGCCCCGGCCGCCGACACTGAACTCCTGGCTGCTGCCTTACGTGACGCTTCGGCCCTGCTGGACGTCCCGGTGCAGGGGACCGACGTGGTTGGCTGGGATGTTGTCAGGTGGCAAGGCGCCCTGCCGTTCGCGGCCGTGGGACACAAAGCCCGGGTAGCCGAGGTCAGGAAGCTCTGCGCCGCAGAGCCCGGCCTTGGCATTGTGGGCGGATGGGTGGCCGGGAACGGACTCGCCGCCGTGGTGGCCGATACCCAGAAAGAAATTCGCAGCCTGCTCAGCTGACCATCGCCCCTGTTCAGTGGAATATGGGCCTCGAAGGGCCGCTTCGGGGTGCACTTTCCGGTTTTTCATCCGCCCCCTGATGTGGCTAGGGTCGATAACTATGGTTATTTACAGGTCCGATTTTTCCCGTTCCCGGACCAGTATCCATGGGGGAATCCGGCGTGGCGCTGCAGCGGCCGGCGTCGGAGTGGTACTGGTCCTGTCCGCCGGCGTGTCGGCATCCCAGGCGGCCGATGACAGTGCTGATCCCACCGCCTCTGCCGAGGTCGTAGCGGACGGCGACCTCGCCGGGGTTACTGGCCTGCTGAATGGCCTCCTAGGCGGTTCCGGCGGACAGGCCAAAGCCTCGCCCCAACCTACTCCCGCGCCCTCAGGCTCTCCCACTCCGACGTCCACGGCTACACCGTCTCCCGCACCTACGTCCACGGCGCCCACGTCAATTGCGCCGACGTCAACTGCGCCGACGTCGTCCGCTCCAACGACGTCTGCCGGCCCAGTGCCCCAGGGCCCAACTCCGCAGGGCCCAACTCCGCAGGGCACGATGCCGCAGAGCCCAGGATCGCCGTCCAGCGTTCCGTCGCCGATCAGCACTTCCCCGGATGCCGCCGGTTCGCCGGCGGGCACGCAGCCGATCGGACAGCCCGGTGCGCCCGCCGACGGGACGCAAGAGGACGGCCAGGATGGCGACCCCACTGCGGACCAGCCCGCGGGCTCCCACAGCGCCAACGCCACGCCTGTTTCGGGACCGGGGCGCCACGGAAACGCACCTGCCAGCCGGGACAATATCGCATCGGCCACGGCAGCAGCTGCGGCGGCGGAACCCGCAAAGGTCTGGCTTGGTGTGGGACTGGTGGGGTCTGCCGGGGCCGCGGGACTCCTTTTTGCCCGGATCCGCAAGATCTGACCACTGAGGCGGATCGGCTCAAGACCCGCACTGGGCCGAAGCTGTGACTTTAAGCACTTCTACGTCTTGTAGAAGTCGCCGGTTTCGACTTGGCGGTAGGGAAGGGGCAAACTGGTAACCATGAGCCACACTTCTGCCGAATCTGTCACTAAAACCGAAGAATCAGCCGAGCAGTTCTTCACTCTCTGGACTGTCTTCAAGCGGTCTGAAGAACTGGTACGCAGCGCTGACGCTGCCGCCGATTTCGATGCCCTGCTGGTCCGCCTGGCCGAGGCCGGAGTGACGCACCGCGGCAGCTACGACGTTTCCGCTATGCGCGCCGACGCCGATGTCATGGTGTGGCTGCACGGCCCGAAGCCCGAAGCGCTGCAGCAGGCCATCCGCGACATCCGCCGCAGCACCCTTTTCGCCGGAACCGAGATTGTCTGGTCCGCCATGGGTGTCCACCGGGAAGCCGAATTCGCCAAGAACCACACCCCGGCTTATTCACGTGGTGTGGCCCCAGCCGAATGGCTCTGCGTCTACCCGTTCGTGCGTTCCTATGAGTGGTACATCCTCCCCGACGACGAGCGCGGCAAGATGCTGCGCGACCACGGCCTGCTGGGCCGGGAATTCCCGCAGGTCATCTCCAACACGGTATCCTCCTTCGCCCTGGGCGACTGGGAGTGGATCCTGGGCCTGGAAGCCCCCGAGCTGGTGGACCTCGTGGACCTCATGCGCCACCTCCGCGCTACCGAAGCACGCAACCACGTACGGGAGGAAATCCCGTTCTACACCGGCCGCCGCATCACCGCTGTAGAGGTCGCTGAGGTCCTCGCATGACCAAGCCTGAGCCCGCGGCGGGCGCCGTATTCACCGGAATCAACCCCGTTACCGAAGCCGGCCGGATGGCGCCCAAAAACTATGACGGCGTCCTGCTGGCCTCCTTCGGCGGGCCCGAGGGCCAGGACGACGTTATCCCGTTCCTGCGCAATGTCACCCGCGGCCGCGGCATCCCGGACGAACGGCTCGAAGAGGTGTCCCACCACTACCGGGCCAACGGCGGCATCAGCCCCATTAACCAGCAAAACCGCGAGCTCAAGGCTGCCCTAGAGGCGGAGCTCTCGGCCCGCGGCATTGAGCTTCCGGTGCTGTGGGGCAACCGCAACTGGGACCCCTACATTCCGCAGACCCTGCAGAACGCGTACGACGCCGGCCACCGCAAACTGCTGATGGTCACCACGAGTGCCTACTCCTGTTACTCCAGCTGCCGCCAGTACCGCGAGGACATCGGCATCGCCCTGACGGAGTCCGGGCTGGACGGCCGGCTTGAGGTGGACAAGGTCCGGCAGTACTTCGACCACCCGGGATTTGTGGAGCCCTTCATTGAAGGAACCGCCGCCGGGCTGGCGGATGTGCGGGCGCAGCTTGCGGCCGCCGGAACACCAGACGCCCCCGTGCATATCCTTTTTGCCACGCACTCCATCCCCACCCGGGATGCCGAGGCCGCCGGACGGTCCGGGGACGAGCCGCGCGAGTTCGAGGAAGGTTCCGCGTACGTGGCCCAGCACCTGGCCACCGGCACAGCTGTCATCAGCCGTGTGGAGGCCGAGTCGGGCCTGACCGCGCCCTGGTCCCTCGTCTACCAATCCCGCTCGGGTGCGCCCCACGTGCCGTGGCTGGAGCCGGACATCAATGATGCCATCGCCGACCTGGCGGATCAGGGCATCAAAGGCATCGTCATCGTCCCGCTGGGCTTCGTCAGCGACCACATGGAAGTTGTCTGGGACCTGGACACCGAAGCCCTGGAAACCTGCCGCAACCTTGGCCTGGCCGCTACGCGTGTACCCACGCCCGGCACGCACCGGAAATTTGTGAACGGCCTGGTTGACCTCATCTCCGAACGGACGCGCGCCAACAACATCGGCGACCGGCCCGCCGTGACCGGGCTGGGCCCCTGGTACGACGTCTGCCGGCCGGGATGCTGCGCCAATTTCCGCGGCGAGAAGCCCACCATCGCCGGAGCCGACACCACCGTCGGCACCGGACATGACGCATACCCGGCCGCATCAGCGGGCGCTGCCGGGGGAGAAGGAACCCCGTGACAGTACGGATCGGAACCAGGGCCAGCAAGCTCGCCCTGACCCAGACGCAGCAGACGGCGGACCAGCTGGCTGCCGTCGGAGGCTTCCCCGTGGAGCTGGTGCACGTCACCACCGAGGGCGACGTCAAGACAGGATCACTGTCCCAGATGGGCGGCACCGGGGTGTTTGTCGCCGCCTTGCGCGATGCCCTGTTGCAGGACACCTGCGATGTCGCCGTGCACTCGCTCAAGGACCTCCCGACGGGCGCGGCGTTGGGCCTCACTATCGCCGCAACACCCAAGCGCGCCGATGTGCGGGATGTTCTGTGCGCACGCGACGGCCTCAAGCTGGCTGACCTGCCGCAGGGCGCCACGGTGGGCACCGGCTCGCCGCGCCGAGCCGCCCAGCTGCGGGCCGCCCGGCCTGACCTGGACGTGCAGGACATCCGCGGCAACGTTGATACCCGTCTGGGCCGAGTACCCGGTCTGCCCGGAAACGCGGCAGACGCACCAGGGGACCTCGACGCCGTCGTGCTGGCCGCAGCCGGCCTGGAACGCATCGGCCGCCTGGATGCCGTCAGTGAATTCTTCGAGATGGACGTGATGCTGCCGGCCCCGGGACAGGGTTCGCTGGCCATCGAATGCCGGAGCGCCGACGCCCCCCGCAAGGCAGGTTCCACCGAAGGGTCGCACGGTGTTTTGGCGCAGGCCCTGGCAGCGCTCAACGATGAGGACACGCGCCTTGCCGTGACCGCGGAGCGTGCCGTGCTGGCCCGCCTCGAGGCCGGCTGCGCCGCCCCGGTGGGTGCCTTCGCCTACCGCAAAGGCAGCATCCTGTACCTCGAAGCCGCCGTCTGCGCCGTGGACGGCACCAGGACGGTGCGCGAAAAGAAGGCTACGGACGGTCTCACCGAAGTTGGGGCCACACTGCTGGGCATCGAGGTGGCCGAGCTCCTGCTGGCCGCCGGCGCCGCGGAGATCGCGGACCTTGCCGCATCCTGATGCACCGGCAGGCACGCATCTGGCCGCCGCTCTGGGTGGCCGGCGAGTCCTGATCACCAGGAGCGCCGACCGTGCCGGCCCGCTGGCCGCGCTGCTCGGCAGCCTGGGGGCCGAACCGCTGGTCCTGCCGCTCATCGACTTTGAACGGGCCGCCGACCAGCCGGCCTTGGATGCGGCCTTGGCTGCCCTGGCGGCCGGTGGCTTCGACTGGCTGGTGGTCAGTAGCATCACCACCGTGCGTGTGCTCGTGGAAAAGGCGGCCGAGCGGGGCACCACGGCGGCTGTACTGGTGCCGGCGGGAACGCGTGTGGCCACGATCGGGCCATCCTCCCGGCGGATCCTCGAAGCCGCAGGAATCCCCGTGGCACTCGCCCCGGTGGACAGCCAGTCCGCCGAAGGGCTCGTGGACCTCTGGACCGCCGCCCCGGCCCGCGTGCTGTTGCCACAGGCTGACATCGCCGCGCCGGCACTGCGCGACGGCCTGACAGCCAAGGGGGCCGACGTCACCGCAGTCGTGGCCTACCACACCGTGGATTACCCGGCCCGGCCCCAACTCCGCCTGCAGGCGGAGCTGCCGTCCGCCGTCGGGGTCTCCCACCCCGGCGCTCCCCGTGAGCTCAGTCAGTCGCAGACCCGCAGGGAGCTCGACGCCGGCATGCTGGACGCCGTCGTGGCCGCCTCGCCGAGCGCCGCGCGGCGCATCGCCGCGACCTTGTTGCCGCTGGGCCGCTGCCGTTTCGTCGCCATCGGACGCCCGACGGCGGCGGAAGCTGCTGCCCTGGGCATCCCGGTGGCTGCCACGGCCGAAGTCCCCACCCCGGACGGCATAGTGGCCGCCCTGGGTACCGTATTTGCCAACGAAGGGAACACCCGATGAGCTTTCCGAACCACCGCCCGCGCCGCCTCCGCACCACGCCCGCTCTTCGCCGGCTCACCGCCGAATACCGGCTTGCGCCGGCGGACCTGATCCTGCCTGCGTTCATCCGTGAAGGCCTCAGCGAGCCGTTGCCCATTTCCTCCATGCCCGGTGTTGTGCAGCACACCACCGATTCGCTCAAGCGTGCCGCCGCGGAAGCCGTCGAGCTTGGCGTGGGCGGCATTATGCTGTTTGGCGTTCCCGCCGTGCGAGATGCCCGTGGCACCGCGTCCCTGGACCCGGACGGCGTGCTCAACAAGGCCATCCGCGACGTCCGCGCCGAGGTGGGCGATGACCTGGTCATCATGGGCGATGTCTGCCTGGACGAATTCACCGACCACGGCCACTGCGGCGTCCTGGATGCCGCTGGTTACGTGGACAACGACGCCACGCTGGAAATCTACGCCCAGATGGCCGTGGCCCAGGCCGATGCGGGCGCCCATGTCCTGGGGCCCTCCGGCATGATGGACGGCCAGATCGCCGTCATTCGCCAGGCCCTCGAGGAATCCGGCCATAAGAACACCGTCATCCTGGCCTACGCGGCCAAATACGCCTCCGCCTTCTACGGCCCCTTCCGTGAAGCCGTGGATTCGCAGCTCAAGGGAGACCGACGCACCTACCAGATGGACGCCGCCAACCGCCGCGAAGCCATCCTGGAGGTGGAACTGGACCTTGAGGAAGGCGCAGACATGGTCATGGTGAAGCCGGCCATGAGCTACCTGGACATCCTGGCCGACGTCGCCGCCATGAGCCCTGTGCCCGTCTCGGCCTACCAGATCTCGGGTGAGTACTCGATGATCGAGGCCGCCGCGGCCCACGGCTGGATCGACCGTCGGGGGGCCATCACGGAGTCCATCCTCGGCATCAAACGGGCCGGCGCCAACACTGTGCTGACCTACTGGGCCGCCGAAGTAGCAGGCTGGCTGAAGGAATCCTGACGCGGCAGGGAATGTTTCCGGATGTTCCGTGGTTTGTATGCGTATGCATGAAAATAGCGAGCCTTCCGTGACCACTCCGTCAACCCCTGGCAACCCCACTGCCCCCGTCCCCGCGGACACCATCCTGCTGGGCGTCAGCACATTCGGCGACGTTGATCTGGCTGCCGATGGCGCACCCAAGCACCACGCCGAGGTGCTGCGCCAGGTGGTGGAACAGGCCAAGGTGGCCGACGCCGTCGGACTTCACTCCTTCGGCGTAGGGGAGCACCACCGCAGGGACTTCGCCGTCAGCGCGCCGGACGTGGTGCTGGCAGCCATCGCCACGGCCACGGAAAACATCCGGCTCGGCAGTGCGGTTACAGTCCTGAGCTCGGACGATCCCATCCGCGTTTTCCAGCGCTTCGCCACACTCGACGCCGTTTCCAACGGCCGCGCCGAAGTGATCCTGGGCAGGGGTTCATTCACGGAGTCCTTCCCGCTCTTTGGCTACGACCTGGGCGACTACGACGCCCTCTTCGAGGAGAAGCTGGACATCTATGACCGCGTTCGGTCCCAGAACCCGGTGAACTGGGACGGCCGCACCCGGGCGTCGCTTCGGGGCCAGATGGTGTACCCGCATGTGGAAGGCCGACTGCTTCCCACCTGGATCGGCGTGGGCGGCTCACCCCAGTCCGTGGTCCGCACGGCAACCTACGGCTACCCGATGGTCCTGGCGATCATCGGCGGCGAGCCCGAGCGCTTCCGTCCCTACGCCGATCTGTACCGCCGCACGCTGGCCGAAGCCGGCAAGGAACCGCAGGCCCTGTCCGTTCACTCGCCCGGCTATGTGGCAGAGTCTGACGAGCAGGCCCTTGAGGAGTACTACCCGCATTGGCTCGCCACCCGGAACAAGATCGGGGCGGAGCGCGGCTGGGGACCGGCCGGGCGCGGCGAGTACGAAGCTGCGGCGGCCGAGGACGGTGCCCTGTTTATTGGTTCGCCGGAAACGGTGGCGGCGAAGGTAGCCCGGCTCAAGCGCACCCTCGGGGCGGACCGCTTCGAGATGAAGTACAGCAGCGGTACGCTGCCCCACGAGCAGATGATGCGTTCCATCGAGCTGTTCGGTTCCAAGGTGGCGCCTCTCGTTGCGGATAAGCTCGCGGACATGCTCGCGGACCGCTGAGCCAGGCGGCCACTGTATCCGGCGTCCCGCCAGTAGCGTGGCGCCGGATACCACCGCACGGGATGGAAGAATAGGGGGCATGACTCGTTCCGAAGACCTTTTCGCCCGTGCCCAGACCCTGATGCCCGGTGGCGTCAACTCGCCCGTCCGTGCCTTCGGTTCGGTGGGCGGAACCCCGCGGTTCATGGTGTCGGCCAAGGGCCCATACCTGACAGATGCCGACGGCAAAGAATACGTGGACTTGGTCTGCTCCTGGGGCCCGGCACTGCTGGGGCACGCCCACCCGGCCGTTCTGGAGGCTGTCCACGCGGCGGTTGACCGCGGCCTCTCTTTCGGCGCGTCCACTCCGGACGAAGCCAACCTGGCAGCCATCGTGCAGGAGCGCGTCCCCGCCGCCGAACGCGTCCGCATGGTCTCCACCGGGACCGAGGCCACCATGACGGCAGTCCGGCTGGCCCGAGGCTTCACCGGCCGTAACCTCATCATCAAGTTCGCCGGCTGCTACCACGGACACCTGGACGGACTGCTCGCCGCCGCAGGATCGGGTGTCGCCACCCTGGCACTGCCGGGCTCGGCCGGCGTCACCGAAGCCACGGCCGCCGAAACGCTGGTCCTGCCCTACAACGACCTCGCCGCCGTCGAAGCCGCTTTTGCTGCGCACGGGCCCAACATCGCGGCCGTCATTACCGAAGCCGCACCCGCCAACATGGGCGTGGTGACACCGGGGGAGGGCTTCAACCTGGGGCTGTCCCGCATCACCCGCGAGTACGGCGCCCTGCTGATTCTGGACGAAGTGCTCACCGGCTTCCGCACCGGCTACTCAGGCTACTGGGGGCTCACCGGCGGCGCTGCTGACGCAGCGGACCCGTGGACCCCTGACCTGCTCACCTTCGGGAAGGTCATCGGCGGTGGAATGCCGACGGCGGCCCTCGGCGGGCGTGCCGACGTGATGGACTACCTCGCGCCGCTCGGCCCGGTGTACCAGGCGGGCACGCTCTCCGGGAACCCTGTGGCCATGGCAGCCGGCGTAGCCACACTGACGCACGCCACCCGCGACGTCTACTCGTTTGTGGATGCCCGCTCGCTGGAGCTCTCCTCGGCGCTGTCCGCGGCCCTGGACAGTGCCGGCGTGGACCACTCCGTCCAGTTCGCCGGAAACCTCTTCTCCGTGGCGTTCGGCACGTCCGCGAACGGCGTTCACAACTATGCCGACGCCCAGGCCCAGGAATCCTTCCGGTACGCGCCGTTCTTCCACTCCATGCTTGATTCCGGCGTTTACCTGCCGCCGTCGGTCTTCGAAGCCTGGTTCCTCTCGGCCGCCCACGACGACGCCGCGATGAACCGGATCTTTGACGCTCTCCCGGCCGCCGCAAAGGCCGCCGCAGCCGCACAAGGTTAGTCGCGGCGTCGGGCATCAACAACGGCTTCAGCAAGAAAATCCCCGTCTCCCGGACAAATCCCACACCAGGTGTGGGGGGAATGTTCGGGAGGCGGGGATTTGCTGTTGGTGCGTCTAGAGCACGTCCGAAAGGAAGCCCTTCAGGCGGTCCGTCGCGGGCGAGGTGAAGATCTGCTCGGGCGGACCCGATTCGACCACCACGCCGGCATCCATGAACGTGACGGTGTCCGAGACGTTGCGGGAGAAGCCCATTTCGTGGGTCACCACCACCATGGTCATGCCGCCCTTGGCGAGGTCGGTCATCAGCGCCAGGACTCCCTTCACCAGCTCCGGGTCAAGGGCCGAGGTGGCCTCGTCAAAGAACATCACCTCAGGCTTCATGGCCAGCGCGCGGGCGATCGCTACGCGTTGCTGCTGGCCGCCCGAGAGGTTTGCCGGACGGGCATCAGCTTTGTGCTTGAGGCCCACCAGGTCCAGCTGCTCCAGGGCTTCGGCGCGCGCCTGCTCGTTGGAGAGCTTCCGGAGCTTGCGGAGCGCGAGCGAGACGTTGTCCAACACGGTCTTGTGTGGGAACAGGTTGAACTGCTGGAACACCATGCCGATCCGCTGGCGCAGCTCGTCCGGGTTGTCCTTAAGGACCGACCGGCCATCGAGCAGGATGTCGCCCTGGTCCGGTTCGATCAGCCGGTTCATGACCCGCAGGAGCGTTGACTTTCCGGAGCCGGACGGGCCAATGACCGAGGCCGTGGTGCCCTTCTCAACGTGGAGGTCGATGCCGCGGAGCACATGGTTATGCCCGAACGAAAGGTGCAGGTTCTTGCCGGTCAGGGTGCCGGAAGTAAATTCCGTCATGCCTGTGCCCCCTTGCCGATAGGTGCCGCCAGCTCGTCCGGTTCCTTCTTCTCCGGCCGGCCGGTACGAAGCCGGTTGTCGATGAAGTTCACGAAGTGGGTCAGCGGCACAGTCAGGATCAGATACAGAACGCCGGCGGCCACCAGCGGCGAAAGGTTCCCCGTGTTGGCCATCGCATCGTTACCGATCCGGAAGATCTCGCGGTCGGAGGCAGCCAGGCCCAGCACGAACACCAGGCTTGAATCCTTCAGCAGCGAAATGAACTGGTTCACCAGGGCCGGCAGCACACGGCGGATGCCTTGTGGCACCACCACCAGGCGCATCGACTTGCCGTAGCTGAACCCCAGGGCACGCGAGGCCTCCAGCTGGCCTTTCTCCACGCTCTGGATACCGGAGCGGAAGATCTCACCGATGTAGGCGCCGGCGATCAGTGTCAGCGCCAGGATCCCGAGCGGATACGGGTTCCGGCTACCGGTGAGTTCCCGGGCGATGGGGCTCAGTCCGATGCCGATCACCAGAATGACTAGGATGGCGGGCAGGCCCCGGAACAGGTCGGTGTAGATCCTCGCGGCCCAGCGGGCCGCCGGATTCCGGGAAATGCCCATGAGTGCGAGCAACAGCCCCAGCAAGGAGCCCAGGACGCCCGATGCCAGAGCCAGGATCAGGGTGTTGGGCAAGCCCACCGTGAGAAGGGAGGGCATGACTTTCGCCATTTCCTCCCAGTTAAGGAACGTTTCACCCAGCTGGTCCAAGAGATCCATAAGCGCTTAGGCCCAGATCAGCTCTGGGGAGCCGGAGCAGCCTTGCTGCCCGGCTTCCAGTCGGCAGGGGTCTCGCGGTCCGGGTACCATTCCTTGGTCAGCTTGGACCAGGTACCGTCAGCAATCACGGCGTCAAGGCCGGAGTTCAAAGCGTCGATCAGGGCCTTGTTGTCCTTGTTCACGGCGTAGGCGGTGAAGTTCTGGGTGTTGACCACGGATTCGGCGATGACAGTTCCGTCGCCTTCCTTCACCTGGCCGGTGGCCTGCTGCGAGGGTGCTACCCAGGCATCGATCTGGCCGTTGCGCACGTTGGCGTACACGGTGGCGTAGTCCGGGAATCGGACCGGCTCAAGCTTCAGGGTGTTGGTGACGTAGTCGTCCTGGACCGTGCCCTGGACGACGCCGATGCGGACATCGGCATCCAGGTTTGCGAAACCCTTGACGTCGCTGTCTGTCTTGGCAACGACAGCCATAAAGCCGAAGTCGTAGCCGTTGGTGAAGCCCACGTTGGCGCGGCGGGCGTCAGTGGTGGAAATCGAGGACGATCCCACATCGAACTGTTTGGTCTGCACCTGGGCGAGCAGCGCCGAGAAGTCGGTGGCAACGAATTCAACCTCGAGGCCGAGCTTGCCGGCAACGGCGCGCAGCAGCTCGTTGTCGTAACCGGTGAACTTGCCGGCCGGGTCGATGAAGATGTTCGGCGGCGCGTCGGAGAGTGTGCCAACTTCAAGCTTGCCTTCAGTGTTGAGGCCCAGCTTGGTCTTGTCGATCTTGTCCAACGGCGTGACGTCGGCGGTGGTGTACTTGTCCAGCGTCTGCTGGTCGCTGCCGGCGAGGGCATCGGTGGGCGTGCCGCTCGGCTGGGCAGTCCCCGAGCCGCAGGCGGCCAGCGAGACAGCAAGGGCAACCGCGACGGGAACGCTGGTCAGCCACTTCATGGCTTTGGTCTTCATGAGAAAGTCACTTTCATCAGAGTCATAAATTCAACCGGGCCTGAGGCTGCGCGTGTGGCGTCTGGCGCCTTGCTCCCAACTGCCGGCCGGCCGGGGCGGGATTACCGCTGAACTTAATCATCTCATTTCCGGCTTTCAGGGCTTTCGGACGAATAAAGACTCGACCATTGCTGCTTTTTTCCGAACTAATGGATGACCGAAACTCTTCCTGAACATCTGATGAATGAATGCTGCCTTTGCGGCCGAATCCGAGTGTTCCTGCGGTGGCAGTCCGCGGTTCCGGCCTAATTGTGAGTTAGCTCTCAGCTAGAATTCACTGCTGGCATCTTCGGGTGGAAGGACGGGCCATTCCCCTTCGATCACGGCGGCGGGCTTGGTCTTGCGCAAGTAGTTCTGGAAGTCCGCCGCTTGGCTGACGGCCCAGTCCTTTTGCAGTTCGTGAAGCTGGCTGGCCGGCATCTTGAGCTTCGGAAACTTGATGGCCATGGCGTCCAACATCCGGAGCGTGGCCAAAGCATCCGCGGCCGACGTATGGGCGTTGTCCAGCGTGATGCCGTACTCCTCGCACAGGGCCGTCAAAGTGCGCTTACCCTTGCGGTACCGGTCCACCTGCTTGTTCATGATGAATGGGTCCAGGACGGGGAACCGGCTCAACTGCCGGACGCCGTACCGGGCGGACTCAGCGGCCAGGACGGTGAAATCGTAGCTGGCGTTGAAGGCAATGACCGGAATGCCGGCGTCAAACAGGTCCTGCAGGACCGTAGCCAGCTCCCCGGTGACTTCATGGGCCGGCCGTCCCTCACTCCGGGCCTGCTCCGTGGTGACGCCGTGGATATCGCTGGCCTCGGTGGGGATTTCGACGCCGGGATCGGCCAGCCATTCGTGTTCGGTGATGACGTCCCCCTTGTGGTCCACCACGGTGACCGACGCCGTGACGATGCGCGCGGCACGCGAATTCCGTCCGGTGGTTTCGAGATCGAAGGCTGCGCGGGGGAGGGTGTTCCAGGAGGTCATGCTTCCACGCTACCGGCCAGGACCGACAGGACCCGCCAACGCCACTGCCGGTAACCTTGATGTATGCGGACTGAGTACATTGAGGCGGTGCTCGCGCTGGTCGAGCTGGTTCCAGCCGGCACCGCACTGGCCTACGGTGATGTGGCCGAGCTGCTGGGATCCGGCGGTCCCCGGCAGGTGGGCCACGCCATGAGCCACTACGGCAGCCAGGTCGCGTGGTGGAGGATCCTCAAAGCAAGCGGTCAGGGTCCGGAAGGCCATGAGGCCGAAGCACTGCGCCACTACCTGCAGGAGGGGACGCCGCTGCTCGGCAACTACGATGCCTTCCTGCGTACCGGCGAAGGCAAATGGCGGGTGGACCTGATGGCAGCACGCTGGGCCCCGGGCGAGGGTGGCTTCGACCGGATCGACGCCATTGCGGAGCAGCTGGAGCGGCGGCTGCATAGATTGTCGGTGGCAGATGATGAAATGTCTGTGTGACCGTATCAATCCCCGTAGTTGACCCCGCCAAGTCCACACGCACGTCAGCCAGGCCCGCGTCCGCGGCCGGACGTGCCAGCGGAACGGGCCTGCGTCTTCTTCCGCCGCGGCAGCTGCACGCCGATGTTCCGGCGTTGTCTGCAGACCAGCGCGACGCCGTCGACGTTCCCCACGGCTCCGGACCGGTCCTGGTTCCCGGCGCACCGGGAACCGGAAAATCAACGGTCCTGATCGAAGCCGCCGTACGTCGCGCCCTGCAGGGCGACGTGGACCCGGAGCGGATCCTTATCCTGGCGCCCGGACGCCTCGCCGCCGACTCACTCCGCGACCGGTTCACCGCACGCTTGGACCGGAGCCTGAGCACCACTCCGGCCCGGACCTGGGCATCCTATGCCTTTGACCTGATCCGCCGGGCAAAGGCAGAGGGAATCCTTCCGCTTCCGCGCGCGCCGCGCCTTCTGTCCGGCCCGGAACAGGACCTTATCATCCGCGAACTATTGGAGGGCCACCGGATGCCCGGGCTGGAACTTCCATGGCCAGCGGACCTGGAAGCGGCACTGGAGACGCGGGGCTTCCGCCACGAGGTACGCCAACTCTTCGACCGGATCATCGAATCCGGCCGGACCGCCGGTGACCTCGAGGAGCTGGGCCGCCAGTGCGGCCGGCCGGACTGGATCGCCGCGTCGGCACTGTACGCCGAGTACCGGGACGTCCTGGACCTGCGCATGCCGGAGGCCTTCGATCCTGCCGGCATCATCACCACGGCACGGCAGATCTTCCAGGACGAGCCTGAGTTCCTGGCCGCGGAACGGGACCGGCTCCAGCTGGTGCTGGTGGACGATGTGCAGGAGGCAAACCCCGCCGTTTTCGAACTGCTCGCCGACATCGCCGCCGGCAAGGACTGCTATGTCGCCTTCTCCCCGGATACCGTTGTGCAGGGATTCCGCGGGGCCAGGCCCGACCTGGTTGCGGAACTGCCGCACCTGCTTTCGGCGGAAACCGGCATCATCGAGCGGCCGCTCTGGCACACCCATCGGCACACCCCCGCCATCGCAGAAGCCTGGCTCGGCATTGCGGGCCGGATCTCACAGCGTGCGGGCGGCCAGCTGGCCAGGCGGCTTGAGCAGCCCGAACCCCTGGCCGGAACCGCGCACGGCCCCGCCGCCGTCGTCGAACCCCAACCACAATCCGCCGGAACGGTGGAGGCACACCTCGTTCCGTCGCCGGTCCACGAACTGCGGTACGTTGCCCAGCGCATCCTGGACCAGCACGTCAACCATGGCCGCGACCTGGCCGAGATCGCCGTGATCGTGCGTAACGGCGGCCAGCTCAGTGAGCTGCAGCGATACCTCACGGGCCAGGGGATCCCGGTGCGCGTTCCGGTAGCTGAGTCCGCGGTCCGCGATGAGGTGGCCGTCCGCCCGCTGCTGGACGCCTACGCCATTGCGCTGGATCCGGAACTGCTGACCCCGGAAGCCGCCGTCGCCCTGCTGACGTCGCGGATCGGGGGCGCCACGTCCATTGAACTGCGCCGGCTACGTCAGTCGCTCAGGCGGGAAGAACTGCTGGGCGGCGGCGGACGCACCAGCGACGCCCTGCTGGTTGAAGCATTATCGGAACCCGGTGCCCTGGGGACGCTGGGCCTGGAAGGCCGTTCCGCGCGCCGGACCGCCCGCATGATCCAGGCAGGGCGGAGCGCCGCCGCCGAGCCCGGAGCCAATGCCGAGACTGTTCTCTGGGCCCTGTGGCACTCCACCGGACTGGCCAACGCGTGGACCGAATCCGCCCTCACCGGCGGTTCCCATGGAGCCCGCGCCGACCGGGACCTCGATGCCATGATGGCGCTTTTCCACACCGCCGAGCGCTACGTGGACCAGATGCCGGGCGCCGGGCCGGAGCAGTTCCTTGAGTACCTCCTGAACCAGGAGCTGCCGATGGATACCCTGGCCGCGCGGGCGCAGGTGGACGACGCCGTCGAGCTGATGACCCCGGCCAGTGCTGCCGGGCGGCAGTGGCCCGTGGTCATTGTGGCGGGGCTGCAGGAAGGCGTCTGGCCTAATACCCGGCTCCGCGGTGAGCTGCTGGGCAGCAGCCTGTACGCTGACGCTGTGGAGCACGGGGTCAGCTATGCATTGCAGCTGGACCCGCTGAGCCGGCTGCGGGAAATCCGCTACGACGAACTCCGAAGCTTCTCCACGGCCGTTTCCAGAGCATGTGAGATCCTGATTTGCACTGCGGTTTCGTCCGAGGATGACCAGCCGTCGTCTTTCCTTGACTATGTAGCGCCGCTTGCCGCTGGCGCCGAGGGCAGGGGGTTTACCCCGGTGGAACGGCCCATGACCCTTCGCGCCCTGGTGGCAGAACTGCGCCAATACGCGCAGCTGGATGGAAAATATGAGCCCGAAGCCGCCGAGGCCGCCAGAGTCCTGGCCGGACTTGCTGCCGTGGAACCGGCGGTCCCCGGAGCGCATCCGGACAGCTGGTGGGGCCTGTCGCCTTTGACGACGTCGGAGCCGGTTGTCCCGCCCGGAGGGACGGTTTACGTCTCGCCGTCGAAGGTGGAATCCGTCCAGAAATCACCGCTCGACTGGTTTGTGCAGGCGGCTGGTGGAGAAGCCGCCACCGACTTCGCCCGGAGTCTGGGCACGCTGGTGCATGCCATCGCGCAGGACCTGCCGGACGCCTCCGGGGGCGAGTACGTCGCCGAACTCATCCGCCGGTGGCCAACCCTGGGCATGAAGGACAACTGGGAAGGCAAACTCGACTTCCAGCGTGCCGAAACTATGGTGCGCAAGCTCGCACAGTACGTCCTGGTGATGCGGAGCGAGGGGCGGAGCCTGCTGGGCGTCGAGCAGGACTTTGAGGTCCGGCTGCCCGACGTTCCGCCGGCGGATGCCGGGCAGCACGATGCCCGGTCCGTCGGAGATTTGGACGGCGGGACCGTCCTTCCCCGCGCCGCCGTGCTCCGCGGCCAGGTTGACCGGCTGGAGGTCGACGCCGAAGGAAGGCTGGTCATTGTGGACCTCAAAACCGGTAAAAGGCAGCCCGGCAAGACAGAGTTGTCTCGCCATCCCCAGTTGGGGGCCTACCAGGCGGCGGTCCTTGCAGGCGGTTTCGCGGATGTACACGGGCTGCCCGGCTCAGCAGAACCCGACACGGTAGTGCCGGACTTACCAATACCGGGCGCACCTGTGCCGGGCTCACCTGTGCCGGGCGGCGCGGTGCTGGCGCAGCTCGGAACAAGCACCAAGAGCCCCGGCATCCAGCAACAGGATCCCCTGGAGGCCCAGGATAACTGGGCTCTGGACATGGTCACGGATGCGGCCGCCGTTATGTCCGGCAACAGCTTCGAGGCCAGGCACGACCCCGCAAAGAGCAGCCACGGAGGGCACGGTTGCCGGCTCCCCGAGGTCTGTCCGCTCTGCGTCCGCGGAAAGCAGGTCACTGAATGAGCCAGCCCCAGGTTCCAACGCCGCTGTTTACCCCGGAGCAGCTGTCCAGGCTACTGGGCGAAAAGAATACGCCGACGCCCGAACAGTCCGCCATTATTTCCTCACCCCTGGCTCCCCGGCTGGTGATCGCGGGAGCGGGCTCCGGCAAGACCGCCACTATGGCCGACCGCGTGGTCTGGCTCGTCGCCAACGGCTGGGTCAGGCCTGAGGAAGTCCTGGGCGTGACCTTTACCCGGAAGGCGGCGGGTGAGCTTGCCACCCGGATCCGGGCCAAGTTGGCCGCGCTGCAGCGGGTCGCTGCCCAGGACACGCGGCATGAAGTGTTCCCCGAGGGGCTGCTAAGCACCGACGCACTTGAGCCAAAAGTGTCCACGTACCACTCATTTGCCAGCGGCATCGTTTCTGACTACGGGCTGCGGCTGGGCGTGGAACGCGACGTTGTGCTGCTTGGCGGGGCCCAGGCCTGGCAGCTCGCCAGCGAAGTGGTGGAAGCGTTCGACGGCGATTACAGCCACTTCAAGGCCGCCAAGTCCACGCTCGTCAAGGCAGTCATCCAACTCGCGGGGGAGTGCGCGGAGCACCTGCAGGAACCGGCCGACGTCGAGGCCTGGCTGCTGGCGCGGCTCACCGAGTTCGAAGAACGTCCCTATGTGGCCGGAGCGACAAAAAACGCCCCCCAGGCAGCCGGTGAACTCGCCGCGATGCTGCGTACGAGGGCCAGCGTGGCTGACATGGTGGGCCGATACGCCACCGCCAAGAAGTCACGGGGAGCCTTGGACTTCGGCGACCTGGTGGCACTTGCGGCCCGTGTTGCCCGTGAGATCCCCCTTGCGGCGGATATGGAACGCCAGCGCTACAAGGTGGTGCTCCTCGACGAGTTCCAGGACACGTCGTATGCCCAGCTGGTCTTGTTTTCGCGGCTATTCGGGGAGGGCCATGCGGTCACCGCTGTGGGAGACCCCAACCAGTCGATTTACGGCTTCCGGGGTGCTTCGGCAGGTCAGCTCTTCCACTTTGTCCGTGAATTCCCGGTCCGCGTGGACACTGACTACGGGCCGGGACGCTTCGAGCCCGCCCCTACGTCATACCTCACCACGGCGTGGCGCAACGGCCGGGCCATCCTGTCTGCTGCCAACATCATGTCAGAGGCCTTGGGGCGCGCCGAGGCCCAGAAGGCCCCTGCCGGCAGCGCTGCGAAAGGCACCATTCCGGCGGGCACGGCACCCGCGGCGGCGAATGTGCCGCCCCTGCAGCCCAGCCCCTTCGCGGTGGAGGGGCGGGTGGTACTGGGCCGCTTCGGCACAGACCTCGACGAAGCCGCAGTCCTTGCCGAGGACGTCTTGAAGTACCGGATCACGGACTTTGAACGTGAGGCTGACGGCACCCCGGTGCCACCGGCACTAGCCGTCCTGTGCCGGCGACGTGCCCAGATGGAGACCATCCGGCGGGAGTTCGAGGCGCGGGGGATTGCCTACGAAATTGTGGGGCTAGGCGGGCTGCTCGACACCCCCGAAATCGTTGACCTGGTGGCTACGCTCCGGGTGCTGGCCGATCCTGGACGCTCGGACTCCCTAATGCGCCTCCTGGCCGGCGCGCGCTGGCGGATCGGGCCGGCAGACCTGATGGCCTTCCGCGACTGGTCCAGCCAGCTCGCACGCCGCCGCGGCCGCCCGTCCTCCGGCGCTGCTACACCGGAGGTCGGGCCCGTAGACGCGTCCGAGGAGGCCGTCATCGAAAGTGACCTGACTGACGGCGCCAGCCTGGTCGAAGCACTGGACTGGCTGCCACGCGCAGACTGGACCTCGTCCCACGGCCGGACGTTGACCGAGCCGGCCCGCGACCGCCTCGGCAGGCTCTCAGCGGAACTCAGGCAGCTGCGTGGCTACCTCGGGGACGAGCTCACCACCCTGCTCGGCGAGGTGGAACGCGCCATGTTGCTCGACATCGAAGTGGCAGCGCGCCCGGGAACCAGCATCCACCAGGCCCGCCGAAACCTGGATGCCTTCCAGGACGCGGCGGCCGGTTTCCTGCGGACCTCGGACCGGGTGGACATCCTTGCGTTCCTGGCCTGGCTTGAAGCCGCCGCGGCCGAGGAAAACGGCCTCGAAGCTCCGCCGTCGGATATCAACCGCGAGGCCGTGCAGCTGCTGACCGTTCATGCGTCAAAAGGCCTGGAATGGGACGTCGTTTTTGTTCCGGGCCTCAACGCCGGTGCCTTCCCCAGCAGCAAGGACTCCCGTTGGAGCAGCGGCGCGGCGGCCCTGCCGTGGCCGCTGCGGGGCGACCGTTCGGATCTGCCCCAGTGGGATACCGACCAGCCGGACCAGAAGGGCTGGCTGGACGCCGAGAAGGACTTCAAATCAGCGGTCCAGGCCCACGGCGAGGGCGAGGAGCGCCGCCTCGCCTATGTGGCGTACACCAGGGCAAAGCACGTCCTTTGGGTCACCAGCGCAGCATGGGTGGGCTCCCGGGCAGGGCGTGCTGAAATGTCACCGTTCCTCGCTGAACTGGAACAGCTTGTCGGCTCCGTCCCTGACAGCGCTCCGGGAAGGGACATGGAAACGAACTGGGCCTTGGTCCACCCGGCGTCAGTGGACGAGGCCTCCTTGCCGGAGAAGAGCCCGTTGACTACCGAAACTGAGGTGGCCAGATGGCCCTATGACCCCCTCGAAGGCCCGGTGGATGCGCGGACCGGGGAGCGACTGCGGGTTGTTCCCGGCAGGAGGCTGGCCATGGAGCACGCCGCGGCTTGTGTCCGCGACGCCTTGGAGCTCTTGGTTTCCGGGAACCAGGTGCCGGTCCTTGAACATGCATCCGGCAATGAGTCCAGGCCAAAGCTCCGGGGCAATGCGGCTGGCTGGGCGAGGGAAGCGGCCTTGCTGCTGGAACGGCGTTCCAGGCGCGCATCCGGGCAGGACGTTCACTTGCCCGGTCACATCTCTGCGTCCACGCTGGTGGATCTTGGCGAGGACCCGGCGGGGGTAGTGGGCCGGCTGCGAAGGCCTGTTCCGCGTGAGCCCGGCATGTCGGCGCGGAAGGGGACGGCATTCCACGCCTGGGTTGAAGAGTACTTCGGCGCAGCCGGCATGCTGGATCTTGGCGAGGCCCCCGGCTCCGACGATCACATTGACGCCGCCTATGATCTAGACAGCATGGTGGCCACCTTCAAAGCCTCCGAATGGGCGGACAGGTCACCGGCATTTGTCGAAGTGCCGGTGGAAACGCGCGTGGGCGACGTGGTTGTCCGTGGACGCATAGATGCTGTCTTCCAGGACGCGGACGGCAGGTGGGACCTGGTGGACTGGAAAACCGGCCGCCGGCCCTCAGCCGCCCAGCTGAAGGCCAAATCGGTGCAGCTCGCCGCGTACCGGCTTGCTTGGGCCCGGCTCAAGGGCGTGGCAGTGGAGGACGTCAGGGCCGCCTTCTTCTACGTTGCGGACAACCAAGTGGTTCGGCCGCACGATCTGGGCACTGCTGAGGAGCTCGAACAGATCGTGTCCGCCGCCCTGGAAGTCAGCGTTCCCTGACACCAATGCTCCCTGAATTCAGGAAGCGATTCCGGGTGTCAGTGCTTCCTGACTTCGACGATGCTGATGGCGGCGGTGGACGTGTCCTCGGCGGACGGCCGTACTCCCGGCTTGTCGTCAGGCTCTTCGTCCGCAGAGTCTACGTCCGCCGGTGCCACGTCGGACGGGATGGGCTCGGCGGGGATAGGGCTGACTTGTACTGCGGGCACGGCCGGAACGGGCTCCACCGATAGGACGGGCACCGGCGCGACGGTCACCGCCGGAGCAGCGGCCAGACCCACCGGCTGGGACCTGCCCGCTGCCGGGGGGTGGGCAGCAGGGGACTGGGCGGCGTCGTCGGCCGGGGCAGCCGGTGCGGGCAGCGGTTCGACACTGATGGCCTGGCCGCCGTGCTCTTCGACGTCGGCCGCGAGCGTTTCCAGCATGCCTTCGGCTTCGGCAACCAGCCCGTCGTCGCCGGCCGCAATGCCCTTGACGAGGTATTGCGCCAACGCGAACTCGGCTGACAAAGCGGCCCGCCGGATCAGGTGCTGGTCCGGTACGTCGCGGCGGCTGCCGGTGTAACTTGCCAGTACGGCGTCCACAAAATCCTGTTCATTCGAGGCAACCAGCCAGGCAAAGTCGTCGGCGGGATCCCCGATCCGAAGGTCCGTCCAACCCGTAACGGCCGTGACACGGCCGCTTTCGACGAGCAGGTTGTCCTCGTGGAGGTCGCCGTGGACAACGCACGGGTTGAACCGCCATAGCGAGACGTCTTCGAGTGCATGTTCCCAGCGGAGCAGCAACGAAGCCGGGATTTTTCCGGTAGTTGCTGCCTGGTCAAGCTCGTTGAGCCGGCGCTGGCGGAATTCGTTGGGGGTATAGCTGGGCAGGTCCGCGTTGCTGACCAGGGAGTGCGGAAGATCATGGATGGCTGCCAGGGCTGTCCCGATTTCCCGGGCAAGCGCGGCGGGACCCGCGGTGAGTTCCTCAACACTTTGCGTGCTGCCGGCCAGATGGGAGTAGACAAAGGTGCTGAGGCTGCCCAACCGGACGCTGCCGGCAACCGTGGGCATCAGGAAGGGCAACTCGGCCCGGATGGCAGGTGCGAATGCGCGGAGGACAAGGAACTCCGTCTCGAGCCTCGCGCTTGCTTCCGCATGCCGCGGCGACCTGACCCGCCACCGCTTGCCCTCCGAATCCAGCAGCAGCGCGGAGTCGAAATCCGCGGGATCGTCCGCAGCGGAGCTAACGGCGGTAGGGGTCAGCCCGGGGACTGCCGCGGTTGCCACGGCTGCCAGTTCGATCGGTTTTCTTCTCACCGTTCCACGGTAGATTGAGTGGCGGCCAAGACAACGATGTGCGGCGGCGAGTCTCCAGATATGCTGCAAAAGTCGGCTTCGGCACACCGCCTGGAGGCCCATGCCACATGTGCTGGCCGAATGTCCCCGCCGAATGTAAATTGTCCGTCCGAGTCAGTACGGTGGACACATGAGTCATGCGGAGTCCGCTATACCGGCCTACCAGCCGCAGGCAGTCCAACTGCCGGCCAACCACCTGTTTGATACCGTGCTGCCGGTCCTCCCGGCTGCCGTTGACCGCGGCTCCGCTGATCGTGTCCGGCCAGGCATGGTTGAGGAACTGCTGGACAGCGAGCATACGCGGGCAGTGGTCCTAGCCGGGCGGCAGGCCCTGGTGCAAGGCAACCAGCTGCTGCTGCCCGCCGCCGCACAATTGCTCGCTCACCTGCGGGACCGCGGCTCAGCCCCGGAGCAGGTCATCTATCTTGGCGCCGCGTTGGACGGCTCGGATCTTGCCGCCGGCACCGAAGTGGTCCTTGTTATCCTTCCCGAACCTGCCGAGCCCGGCACTGCGGGAATCCCGAACGATGCGCAGTGGGCCGGCTTCCGCGACATCGCTGCCGTCCTGAACCCCACTGACACGGCGTTGTTCGTCGAGGCCAGCGCCATCGCCAACTGGCATGCCGGCCATACACACTGCCCCCGTTGCGGAGCACGTACTGAAGTGGCGGCCGGCGGCTGGGTCCGCCGCTGCCCCGAGGACAGCTCGGAACACTACCCCCGGACGGATCCGGCCATCATCGTCACGGTGGTAGGGCCGGACGGACGGCTGCTGCTCGGTGGCGGCGGCCCGGTTGACGCCAAGAACTACTCCACGCTGGCAGGATTCGTCGAACCTGGCGAATCCCTGGAACAGGCCGTCATCAGGGAAATCCACGAAGAGGTGGGTGTCAGGGTCACCGGCTGCCAGTACTTGGGCTCGCAGTCCTGGCCGTTCCCGGCCTCCCTTATGCTTGGATTTACCGCCATCACCGAAGACGCCGTGGCAAAGCCCGACGGCGTGGAGGTAACCCGTGCGCGCTGGTTCAGCCGGGAGGAACTCCAGGGCGCCGTGCTCACAGGTGAAATCACCATCTCCAGCCGGCTGTCCATCGCCCGCTCGCTGATTGAGCACTGGTATGGCGGCCGGATCATGGACCGTACGGATACCTGACCCCCCGGATCAGGCATCACCATTGGCCAGACGCCAGCATGTGGCAGTCGCGACAACAGAGCAGCAGAAGTGACCACAGAGAATTTTGACAGTACCGAGTCCCTTGAGGAACGAATCCTTGGGGGGCTTGACGCTGAACAGCGCGAGGTCGCCAGCACGCTGAATGGGCCGCTGTGCGTCCTCGCCGGTGCCGGCACCGGCAAGACCCGGGCCATTACGCACCGGATTGCCTATGGCGTGCACTCCGGGGTGTATAGCCCCCAGCGGCTCCTCGCCGTGACGTTCACGGCCCGGGCCGCAGCGGAAATGCGCAGCAGGCTGCGGGACCTCGGCGTAGGCAATGTGCAGGCACGCACGTTCCACGCCGCCGCCTTACGGCAGTTGCAGTTTTTCTGGCCACAGGCGGTCGGCGGCACCCTGCCCAACCTGTTGGACCACAAGGCCCAGATGATCGCCGAAGCGTCCCGCCGCCTGCGGCTCAGCACTGACCGCGCGTCCATCCGGGACCTCGCCTCCGAAATCGAATGGGCCAAGGTGTCCATGCTGACCCCGGCCAACTACCTCGAGAACGCGCAGGGCAGGGGAACCCCTGGCGGGTTCGACCTTACCGCCGTCGCCCGGGTCTTCCAGTCCTATGAGGACGTCAAGACGGACCGCAACGTCATCGACTTCGAGGACGTACTCCTGATCACCGTAGGGATCCTGCAGGAGGACCAGAAGGTCGCGGCCACTGTCCGCGAGCAGTACCGGCATTTTGTGGTCGATGAGTACCAGGACGTTTCGCCGCTGCAACAGCGACTCCTGGAACTGTGGCTTGGTGGCCGGGACGAGCTGTGCGTAGTGGGCGATGCGAGCCAGACCATCTACTCGTTTACCGGCGCTTCGCCCAAACACCTGCTGGGATTCAAGGCCCAGTACCCCGAGGCCAATGTGGTGAAACTGATCCGGGATTACCGTTCCACGCCGCAGGTGGTCAAGCTGGCCAACGATCTCCTTGCCGCCCGTCGCGGCGGCGGACCGGTGGCCGATGCTGCCTGGGCGGCTCCGCTGCAGCTGGTGGCCCAGCGGGCGGCGGGGCCGGTGCCCCAGTTCACCGAATGCAGCGACGATGAAGCCGAAGCCGCCACAGTGGCCATTAAGATCCAGGAACTGCTCGACGCCGGCACTCCCGCCAGCCAAGTGGCTGTCCTCTTCCGCACCAACGGGCAGTCCCAAGCGTACGAACAGGCGCTCGCTGCGGCCGGGATCAGTTACCAGCTCCGTGGCGGTGAGCGTTTCTTCGCACGCAAGGAAGTGCGTGACGCCATCCTTCAGCTGCGCGCGGCCACCAGGGCCGTCGCCGAAACTGCGACACCGGAACCGCTCGGCCAGCTGGTCCGCGATATCGTGGCCTCGCTGGGATACACGGAGGCTCCACCCCATAACGGCGGCGCGCTGCGCGAACGCTGGGAGTCCCTGGCGGCGCTGGTGGCGCTCGCGGACGAGCTTGTCCACGTCCGCGGCGAGCACTTCAATCTCGGGGACTTCGTTAATGAACTCCAGGAGCGGTCCCTCGCGCAGCATGCTCCCACTGTCCAGGGCGTGACGCTCGCGTCGCTGCACGCCGCGAAGGGCCTCGAATGGGATGCCGTGTTCCTGGTGGGCCTCTGCGAAGGCCTGATGCCTATTTCCTTCGCTGACACACCCGAAGCCGTGGATGAGGAGCGCCGCCTGCTCTACGTAGGTATCACGCGTGCCCGTGAGCACCTATCGCTTTCCTGGTCCACGGCACGCACGCCGGGCGGCCGGGCCAACCGCAAACCTTCACGCTTCCTCGACGGGCTCCGGCCCAATTCGGTGGCCAGCTCCAGCGCCCGCGGAAAAGGGCCGGTGCCGCGCCGGAAATCAGCTGCCCCCGCCACTTGCAGGGTCTGCGGGAGCATGCTGTCCAGCGGCGCCGAACGCAAAGTGGGCCGCTGCAACGACTGTCCCCCCAGCTACGAAGAACAGACATTCGATGCCCTTCGGCAGTGGCGGAAGGAAATCGCCTTGGCTGCCGAGGTGCCGGCGTTTGTGGTCTTCACGGATGCCACGCTGACGGCCATCGCTGAGGCCAAACCGTCCACGCTGGAGGAGCTTGCGGCACTAGCCGGCGTGGGTCCGTCCAAGCTGGAAAAATACGGCGAACACGTGCTGCGGGTGCTCGTCGAAAGCACCACCCTGTGACCCGCCGGCCGGCGGGACAGGACACCTTCCCCCTTACCACGGCGGACGGAGCGCCCGTTGAGGTTCGGCGGTCGGCCCGCCGGACCAGGACCGTGGCTGCCTTCTGGGAGAACGGGACGGCGGTGGTGGCCATTCCTGCCCGGTTCACCGCCGCGCAGGAGTCCGAATGGGTGCACCGCATGCTGGAGAAGCTGCACCGCCAGGGGGAACGGCGCTCACGCAAAGGAAGCAAGCAGCCAGCCACAGATACTGCGCTGGCCGCCCACGCCGCAGCCCTTTCGGCCAGGTACTTCGGCGGCAGGGCAGTCCCGACGTCGGTCCGCTGGGTCAGCAACCAGAACTCGCGCTGGGGCTCCGCAACGCCGTCGGAAGGATCCATCCGGCTCTCCGACAAGCTCAGGCCCATGCCGCAGTGGGTCATCGACTATGTCCTCTTGCATGAGCTCGCCCACCTGCTGGTGGCCGGGCACAACGCCGCCTTCTGGAAGCTGTTGGAGGCCTACCCCGACACGATGAGGGCCAAGGCATTCCTGGAAGGCGTCTCCTTCGCCACTTCCCGGGGTCTGACCGCGGGCAGCAACGATTCAGCGTCAGGTGACGCCGACTAAGGAGGGTCGCTTAAACGTCTCCATCGCGCAAGGACACCGACATCATCAGGATGATACGGCGCATTCGAACACCACCAGCGGCGGCGTAAGCCGGTGTGGCCGCGTCGTAGCGTGGGGTCTGGCTAAGCCTTGGGCTGGTCACCGTCGCCGGCGGGCTGGTCACCGTCGCCAGTGGGCTGGTCACCGTCACCGTCACCGGCGTCGGAATCATCCTGCGGCGCGTCGTCGAAGCCGCCGCTCAGCAGCTTCTGCAGGGCATCGTCCACTTCGCTGTCGCTGGCCTCGGCCAGCTGGCGGCGGCCGCTGAAGCCCTGCGGGTCATCTAGGTCCTCGGCGGTAGGCAGGAGGTCGGGGTGCTGCCAGATGGCATCGCGTCCGGCAATACCGCGCTCGTCCTTAAGCGCGGCCCACAACGTGGCCGCCTCGCGCAGGCGGCGGGGACGGAGTTCCAGTCCCACGAGGGAAGAGAACGCGTGCTCCGCCGGACCGCCGGTGGCACGGCGCCGCCGGACTGTTTCCCGGAGCGCGCCGGCGGAGGGCAGCAGCTTCTCCGTGGCCGCAGCGGTGAGCTCATCCACCCAGCCTTCAACGAGGGCCAGGGCGGTCTCCAGTTTTTCAAGCGCCTGCTCCTGTGCGGGGGTCCGCTGCGGCATAAAGACACCCTGGGAGAGTGCTTCCTGGATGCCTTCAGGGTTGCTGGGGTCCAGGTCGCGGGCCAGTTCTTCAATCCTGGACGTGTCGATGTGGATGCCGCGGGCGTAGGCCTCGATGGCGCCGAGCAGGTGGCCGCGCAGCCAGGGAACCTGGACAAACAGCCGCGCGTGGGCTGCTTCGCGGACGGCCAGGAACAGCCGGATGTCGTTCTCCGGGAGGCTCAGGCCCTCCCCGAACTTGGTCACATTGGCCGGCAGGAGCGCCATTTCCAGGTCGGCCAGGGGAACGCCGATGTCGGTGGAGCTGACAACCTCGGCGGACAGTGCGCCGATGGCCTGCCCGAGCTGCATCCCAAAGATCGCGCCGCCCATGTTCTGCAGCATGGATGATGCCCCGCCCATCATGGACTTCATCTCTTCGGGCATCTGTTCGGTCATGGCGCTCGAGAGTGCGTTGGCGATGCTGTTGGCTACGGGCTCGGTCAGCCGCTTCCACGTCCCAAGGGTGGCTTCCACCCACTCAGCACGGGACCACGCACGGCCGATCAGGCCGGTTGCAGGCAGGTCGGTCACGGGATCGAGCCACAGTTCCGCCAGTCGGAGGGCCTCGTCGACTTCGCGGGTCTGCAGCGACGTGACGGACGGGTCCGCGCTGCTGGCGGCAACCCGGCGGGCGTTCTCGTGCGCGAGCTGCCAGTTGACGGGCCCCTCGGACGGGGCACTCATCATGGCCTGGACCTGGGAGAACATCTGGGCCAGGAGATTGGGGTCGTTCGGCAGGCCAGCTGCCTTCGCGAGTTCGGCAGGATCGAAGTTTTCCATGCCCTTGCCGCCCATCAGGTTCTGCAGCATCTCGGTCAACGGATCCTTCGGCGTATCGTCGCCGTTGGACGGATTGAGTGGGTTGGAGGTCATGATCCCGCCGATCGTCGGTGTGACTGTTCACTTCACGGTACCCCGGGCCGGAGCGGCTGTCTGCCGGACAGGCGTCACGTTCGCTGTAGGCAAAGAGCTGGCCGGCGGCGGCACCGCGTACTGTTGATTCAGTGACTACAACCCGCGGCGATCATCCGCATGAGGACCACACTCCAGAGTTCGACGCCGCCACCACAGCGAGTGCCGCAGCACCCGGAACGGGTGTGGCCGGCATCCCGCCGACCGGGCAATATGCCCCCCGCAGCTCCCCGCCGGGGGACCGGCGCGTGTCCGTGATGATGCTCTCCGGGGTCCTGGCGCTGGGTCTAGGGATCGCTGCCGTCACCGTCCCGGTGCCTTATGTTGTGGAGTCTCCCGGACCCACCTTTAACACCATCGGCCAGAGCCAAGGCAGTCCTGTCATCAGCGTGACGGGCCACGAAACCTATCCCGCCAAGGGAAATCTGGACCTAACCACCGTTTATGTTGACGGCGGCCCTAACGGCCCGGTGAGCGTCTTGGGTGCTTTCACCGCTTGGCTGGACGGGTCCAAGTCCGTTCACCCGGTGGAACTGCTCTACCCCACTGGGACCACGAAGGAGGAGGCCGACGAGCAGAGCTCCGTGGCCATGACCTCGTCGCAGGAGAACGCTGTGGCATCAGCACTCAAGGAGCTCGATATTCCCTTCGGCCAGCAACTCCAGGCCGCGGGACTGCCGGACGGTTCGCCGTCGGCCGGCAAGGTTGAAAACGGCGACATCTTCGAATCGATCAATGGCAAACCCATCACGTCGCTCGCCGTTGTGCAGGAGGAACTTGCCGCCGGCCAGGGGACACCGGCCAGCCTGGTGGTGCAGCGTGGAGGGGAATCCGTCACGCAGACCATCACCCCCATGGACAACGGTGCGGGCCGCTACATTCTCGGAGTCATGCTCAAGTACCTGTTCACGTTTCCGTTTGACGTGAAGATTTCCCTGGACAAAGTTGGCGGACCAAGCGCGGGGCTGATGTTTTCGCTCGGCATCATTGACACCGTGACGCCGGGGGACCTTACCGGCGGCAAACATGTCGCCGGAACGGGGACCATCACCCCGGACGGCGCGGTTGGCCCCATCGGCGGCATCCGGCAGAAGATGCTCGGCGCGCGTGAGGGTGGAGCCACCGTGTTCCTCGCCCCGGCAGAGAACTGCGATGAAGTTGTAGGGCATATTCCGGACGGGCTGCAGGTGCTCAAAGTGGAGAACATCGCAGAGGCGCGGCACGCCGTCGAAGTCGCCGGATCCGGGCAGGACATGGGCGCTTTGCCGGTCTGCACCAGCAACTAGACTGAGGCAGGAACTAAGCTTTACCGCCACTCGTGGCAGATATGACGGACGTTGCCACACGCTTGACCGGTGCCGGACGTCAACCGCACGCACGCTTCTCATGTAAACCTGACGACCAGCTATGAGGTACCGAGTTTGTCCCGTCCTACCAGCCCCATCCCGCCCGGAAGACCCCCCTCGCGACGCGGGGCCCTAACGCCCACGCTGATCGTTGTTGCCATCGCAGTGGTGGGCTTCATCTTCTTCGCCAACGTGTGGACTGACGTCCTCTGGTACCGGCAGCTCGGCTACTTCGAAGTGTTCGTCACGGAAAACCTCGCCCGGATCGGGATCTTCCTCGCCGGCTTCGCGCTTATGTTCGTGGCCGTCTTTTTTGCCATCCGGGTTGCCTACCACGCACGGCCGGTCTATGCACCGGACTCCGAAATGCGCGATAACCTGAACCGCTACCAGGCCCAGCTTGAACCGGTCCGCCGCGTCGTTATGGTGGGCCTGCCCATCCTGTTCGGCCTCTTCGCCGGCAGCGCTGCGGCCAGCCAATGGCAGAAAGTGCTGCTGTTCTTCAACCAGGAGCCGTTCGGCAAGCAGGATCCTGAGTTCGGCCTGGACCTCAGCTTCTACCTCATGACTCTTCCGTTCTTCGGATTCGTCACAGGGTTCCTGATCAGCGTGGTGGTAGTGGCCGGCATTGCCGGCATCCTCACCCACTACCTCTACGGCAGCATCCGGCTGATGGAACGCGGCGTGTTCACCAGCCGCGCGGCACAGATCCACCTCGCCGTGACCGGCGCAGCCTTCCTGATCCTGCTCGGCCTCAACTTCTGGCTGGACCGCTACGCCGCGCTGCAGGGCAACGGCGGGCGCTGGGCCGGAGCGCTGTACACGGACGTGAACGCCGTTATCCCCACCAAGGCGATCCTCGCCGTGGCGGCAGGCCTGGTGGCCATCCTCTTCATAGTCGCGGCGGTCATCGGCCGCTGGCGCCTGCCGGTCATCGGCACCGCCATGCTGATCATCACCTCAATCCTGGCCGGCGGCGTGTACCCGTGGGTCATCCAGCAGTTCCAGGTGCGGCCGTCCGAGCAGACGTTGGAGAAGGAATTCATCCAACGCAACATCGAAATGACCCGGGCTGCCTATGGCCTGGACCAGATCCAGGTGGATCGCTACGACGCCACGAACACCGCCAGCACCGGTGCGCTGGCCCCGGACGCCCAGACCACGGCAAACATCCGTCTCCTGGACCCCAACCTGATCTCCGATGCCTTCTCCCAGCTGGAGCAGTACCGCCCGTACTACCAGTTTCCGGAGGCACTGAACGTCGACCGCTACGAGGTTGACGGCAAAATCCAGGACACCGTCATCGCCGTTCGCGAGCTGAACCCGGAGAATGTCGCCACCAACCAGCAAGGCTGGCTCAACCAGCACGTTGTCTACACCCACGGCTATGGCGTCGTGGCGGCCAAGGGAAACAAGTTCACCGTTGACGGCAAACCGGAGTTCCTCCAGTCGGGTATCCCGTCCACTGGTGTCCTTGGCGATGACTCCACGTATGAGCCGCGTATCTACTTCGGCGAAGACTCCCCGGAGTACTCCATTGTTGGAGCGCCCGAGGGATCACCGCACCGCGAACAGGACAGGCCTTCCGGCAAGGAAGGCGATGGGGAAACCCAATACACCTTCACAGGCAACGGTGGACCCAACGTTGGCAGCTTCTTCAACAAGGTCCTCTACTCCATCAAGTTCCAGTCCTCGGACCTGCTCCTCTCCGATGGGGTCAACGCGGAATCCCAGATCCTGTACGACCGCAGTCCGCGTGACCGTGTGGAAAAGGTTGCCCCGTACTTGACCGTTGACGGTAACGCCTACCCGGCCGTTGTTGACGGCCGCGTCAAGTGGATTGTGGACGGCTATACCACCAGCCAGTACTACCCGTACTCGCAGCAGGAGCAGCTCTCGGCGGCCACTGCGGACTCCCAGACCACGTCAGGCCGGACGGTTGCCCTGCCGAACAGCTCGGTGAACTACATCAGGAACTCCGTCAAGGCCACGGTCGACGCCTATGACGGCTCAGTCACGCTCTATGCGTGGGATGACCAGGACCCTGTTTTGAAGGCCTGGCAGAAAGTTTTCCCCACATCCCTGAAGCCCTACTCGGAGATGTCCGGAGACGTTATGAGCCACGTCCGGTACCCGGAAGACCTGTTCAAGGTCCAGCGCGAACTGCTGGGCCGCTACCACGTCACAGACCCTGTGAGCTTCTTTAAGAGCGACGACGTGTGGAGCGTGCCGAACGATCCAACCGTGGATACCGAAGTGAAGCAGCCGCCGTTCTACATGTCGCTGCAGATGCCTGATCAGGACGATCCGGCGTTCCAGCTGACCTCGTCCTTCATTCCGCAGCCGGGGAACGGCACAGCCCGGAACGTGCTCTACGGCTTCCTGGCGGCCGACTCCGACGCCGGAAAGGAGAAGGGCGTGAAGGCCGATACCTATGGCAAGCTCAGGCTGCTGCAGATTCCGCCGGCGATCCAGGTTCCCGGGCCGGGCCAGGCCCAGAACAAGTTCAACTCCGATCCAACGGTGTCCCAGGCTTTGAACCTTCTGAGGCAGGGTGCTTCCGAAGTGCTCAACGGCAACCTGCTGACTCTGCCTGTGGGCGGCGGCATCCTGTACGTCCAGCCGGTTTACCTCAAATCGACCGGCGAGACGTCCTACCCCACCCTCCAGCGTGTGCTGGTGGCCTTCGGTGACAAGGTCGGCTTTGCTCCGACTCTCGATGGGGCCCTGAAGCAACTCTTCGGTGGCGACTCCGGTGCTGCCGCAGGTGACTCCGACAACACCGGCCAGACCCCGCCCGCTCCAGGGACTACACCGCCGGTGAGCGCAGGTGCCCAGGCTGACCTGAAGGCCGCGCTGGATGAGGCGAACGCCGCTATCAAGGCCGGCCAGGCAGCCTTGGCAGCCGGGGACTTTGCGGCCTACGGGGAAGAGCAGAAGAAACTGGCTGCGGCCCTGCAGAAGGCACTTGACGCCGAGGGCAAGATCCCGGCGCCGGCCCCTGAAGCCACGCCGTCGCCCGAGGCTACGCCGACGGCTACACCTACGGCGACGCCCTCACCGGCAGCCAGCAACTAGGGGGCTTGACCCAGCGAGACGCACATCACGCCACCAGGATTTGGCCTCCCGTTCACCGAACGGTAGAGTTGATCTTGCGACGCGGGGTGGAGCAGTTCGGTAGCTCGCTGGGCTCATAACCCAGAGGTCACAGGTTCAAATCCTGTCCCCGCAACTGGTGAAAAGTCCGGATTCTGGAAACAGAATCCGGACTTTTTGGTTTAACTGAACCCGTCCCAGATAGGCAACCTCGGGGCTGCGGCGTCCTGCAATCACGATTGGTTTTTACCTACTCCAAAGTACGGTAGTGTTGTTCTTGCGACGCGGGGTGGAGCAGTTCGGTAGCTCGCTGGGCTCATAACCCAGAGGTCACAGGTTCAAATCCTGTCCCCGCAACCATGTAGAAGACCCCGACCGGCATTACGCCGGTCGGGGTCTTCTTTTGCCCGNCGACCGGCATTACGCCGGTCGGGGTCTTCTTTTGCCCGATTACATGTGGTTCCTAGTATTCTCGTTCGCAAAGCCCTTTGAGCACCTGGTCAGTCATTCTCGAGAGGAATGTTGTTCGATGTCCACACCCACGAAGAAGCCCGGTTCCTCTACAGGCAAGCGGTCCAGGCTCTACTGGGGTGTTCCTGCCGCTCTAGTAGTACTGGTGCTGGTGGTGCTGGTGGCGAAGTGGATGACAGGCCTTCCTGCGGTGGCCTCGTTCCTGGCTGACTATCCCGGACATTCGGAACTGCCTGAGGGCGCACCCGTCGGATTCCCGGCGTGGCTGGCCTGGCAGCACTTCCTGAATGGTTTCTTCCTGCTGCTCATCATCAGGACCGGCTGGCAGGTGCGGACCACCACCCGACCCAGCGGCCACTGGACGCGCAACAACAAGGGCCTGATCAAGACCAGGAACGCGCCTACCAAGATCACGTTGGAGCTTTGGTTCCACCTGACGCTGGACGCATTGTGGATCCTCAATGGACTGGTGTTTGCCGTCCTCCTGTTCGCGACAGGACAGTGGACGAGGATCGTCCCCACTAGCTGGGATGTCTTTCCCAACGCGCTGTCCGCAGCCCTGCAGTACGCATCCCTGAACTGGCCCACGGAAAACGGCTGGGTCAACTACAACGCCTTGCAGTTGCTGACCTACTTCCTCACCGTCTTCGTCGCTGCGCCACTTGCCTTCATCTCGGGCATCCGGACGTCCTCCGCCTGGCCCAAGAAGGCTGTCGCGCTGAACAAGGCGTACCCGATCGAACTGGCGCGGGCCATCCATTTTCCCGTCATGATCTACTTCGTGGCTTTCATCGTGGTGCATGTCTTCCTGGTACTTGCCACTGGTGCACTGCGGAACCTGAACCACATGTACGCAGTGTCCGACGGCGGCGGCTGGCTCGGCTTCTGGATCTTCCTCGTGTCTGTGGCTTTGATGGTCGCGGCATGGTTCCTCGCCCGGCCCATCTTCCTGCGCCCCATTGCTTCCCTGATGGGCAAAGTCAGCCGCTGATTTCCGAGCCGGTGGGCGCGTCCCGGCCTGGCTGGTCCTCCCGAAGCTTCTGATAGGTCGCAAGCGCCCGCTCCCTGGACTCGGGGAGTCCCACCACGGGAGCGGGGTAGCCGTGGACGTCGGGCTGCTTCCACGGTTCATGGATGGCCTTGCGGTCCATCCGGGCGAGCTCCGGAATGAACTCGCGAAGGTACCGGCCCTCGGCGTCGAACTTCTTGCTCTGCGTCACCGGATTGAAGATCCGGAAGTACGGGGACGCGTCGGCGCCTGAGCCCGCCACCCATTGCCAGTTAGCGGGGTTGCTCGCCGCATCGGCGTCCACCAGGGTGTCCCAGAACCACGCCTCTCCCAGGCGCCAGTCGGCCAGAAGGTTCTTGACGAGGAAGGACGCCGCGGCCATCCGGACCCGGTTATGCATCCAGCCTGTCTGCCAAAGCTGCCGCATCCCCGCGTCCACCAGCGGGTAGCCGGTCCGGCCCTGCTGCCAGGCGCCCAGTTCCGCCGTGGTGGGCTGCTGCCATTCGAACCGATCGAATTCCGGCCTATAGTTTCGGGTAGCCAGCTGGGGGTTGGCATAAAGCAGTTGCCAGCAAAACTCCCGCCAGCCCAGTTCGGAGCGGAAGATCCCGACGTCGGGAGTCACTTCGCGGGGGAAGCGGAGGCGAAGCTCATGCCAGACGCGGAACGGGCTGATCTCACCAAAACGGAGGTGCGGGGACAGCCTGGACGTGCCTTCCACCCCGGGAATGTCCCGGCCCGTGCCGTACTCCTGTGCGGGCCCGTCCAGGAAGTCCTCCAGCCTGCTGTGTGCTCCGGCCTCGCCGGGTTCCCAGCTTGCGGCCAGCCCGCCGCTCCAGTCCGGGGACATGGGCAGCAGTGACCACTCCGCCAAGGCGTCGCTGCCGGGCTTCATCGAACCGGCGGCTGCGGGGGAGGGCAGGCGGGCCGGCGCATCCAGCGGCGGACGGGGCTCGCCGGACGCTGTGCAGGCCCGCCAATAGGGGGTGAACACCTTGTAGGGGCCGCCGCTGCCGGTGGTGATGGTCCACGGCTCGAAGAGCAGGTTGGCCTGGAAGCTGACTGCTTCGATGCCGTTCTCCGCCGCCCAGGCCTTGAGGTCCGCGTCCACGGACCGCTCAGGACCGCCGTAGCGGCGGTTCCACAGAACGTGCTGCGCGCCAGTTTCCGCGGCGAGCTCCCGGATCACACGGCCGGCGGGTCCTCGCCGGAGGGTGAGCGTGGAACCGGCCTCAGCAATCGCCGCCGCCAGGGACGTCAGTGAGTGGTGCAGCCACCAGCGGGCCGCGCCTCCCAAGGGACGGATTCCGGGGGATTCCTCGTCGAGGATGTAGACCACAGTGAGCGGTAGTCCGAGTTCGACGGCGTGGGAAAGTGCGGGGTTATCGTCCAAGCGAAGGTCATCACGGAGCCAGACGATGGAGGATGCAACGAGGGAGGCCATGGCCTCCACGCTACACACCCGCGTCAGGACCCGCACGGCCGCATGGGGCTGGTTGCCCCGCCGGTGGCACTACCGGTTGGAGGTTCTGCCCGGGCACAACAAGGGCCGGGGTTCATGATGAACCCCGGCCCCGGCTGGCCCGCTAAGTGGCGGACGCGGCTGGCTACAGCTTGTCGAAGTCGGCTTCGTCGACCGTGGACGCGGACGCGGACGTGGCGCCGGAAGCGCCGATGGCCGGCTTGGCGCCGCCGGACTTCAGGGCTGCCAGGCGTGCCTCGATTTCCACCTGCTCGCCGAGGTCTTCCAGCTGGTTGAACTGGGCGTCAAGACTCGACGCGGAAAGCTCCTGCTGGCCGCGGACCTTGGCCTCTTCGCGGCGGATTTTCTCTTCGAAACGGCCAACTTCGCTAGTGGGATCCATGAAGTCGATGCTCTTGATGGCATCGTGCACCTGGGACTGCGCCGCTGCAGTCTTGGAGCGTGCAACCAGCTCGTTGCGCTTGCTGGTCAGCTCGTTGAGCTTGCCCTTCATCTGATCCAGGCCCGACTTGAGCTTGTCCACGACCTCGGTCTGCGAGGCGATGCTCGGCTCAGCACCCTTGGCTTCGCTTTCCGCGGACATCTGGCGCTGCAGCGCCACCTTTGCGAGGTTGTCGAACTTCTCGGCATCAATACTGTCGCCGGCACCGCGGTATTCGTCAGCCTTGCGGGATGCGGCAAGGGCCTTGTTGCCCCAGTCCTGGGCGTTCTTGATGTCCTCGCGGTAGTCATCCTGGAGCATACGCAGGTTGCCGATGGTCTGGGCGACTGCGGATTCCGCCTCCGCGATGTTGTTTGTGTAGTCCCGGACCATTTGGTCCAGCATCTTCTGCGGATCCTCAGCGTTGTCCAGCAAAGTGTTGATGTTTGCCTTTGCCAGCTGTGCGATCCGGCCGAAAATGGACTGCTTAACCATGGTGTTACCTTTCGTCCTGCTCAATGGTGGCCACTGAGATCAGTGAACAGTTGTTGTACCGCTTCTCTTCGCCAGCAGGTTCGTTCCTGCCGGCGCCTAGCCTGTTGTCGGATCAGAAACTTCCGGAGTCTCCGCCGCCAAAATCTCCGCCGCCGAAGTCCCCGCCGCCAGAGTCCCCGCCCCAGCTGCCGCCGTCGCTGTGGCCTCCGCCCCAGCCTCCGCCGCTGCCTCCATTGAGGATGGAGTTGATGAGGATCCCGCCAAGGATGGCGCCACCGAGCCCGCCACCGCCTCCGCCGCGCCCGCCGAACATGCCTCCGCCGCCGAAGCCCTGGTTGGCGTAGCCACCAAAGTTGTCGACGTCGGCCTGGGCCAGCTGCGCTGCCTGAGCCGCGAGGGCGTGGGCCTGCTGGGCGTAAGTCAGCGCGGTGACGGGATCGTTGCGGGAGATGGACAGTGCGTAGTCGAGGTTGCGCTGGGATTCTGCGAGCCGCGTGCGCGCTTCGGTGCCCACGCCGCCACGGCGGGCGGTGATGTAGTCCGAGGTGGCGCTGATCTGCGCCTGCGCCGACATGATGGTTTGTTGCAGCGAAGCCTGCGCACGGCGGGCCTGGTCCTGCTGGTTCCGGATGCCGGTGAGGGACTGGTCCAGGGCCTGGTGTGCTGTTTCGACGCGCTGCAGGGTGGCGATTGGATCGATTTTCCCGCCTTGGATTTCGGCCTTGACCTGGCTCAGTGCAGCTTCAACGCCGGCGACCGGGCCGGCCAGTTCGGGGTGCTCGCCGGACTGGATCATAGCCTTCGCCTGCGCGAGGTCCTGGGAGGTTTCGACGACGGCCGCCTCCAGGCCGTTGCGGGCCTCGTCGAGGCTGGCGGAAACCTTGGCGATGGCATCCAGGAGGACATTGGTCTGGTGCAGGCTCTCTTCAGATGCCCGCACGGCGACCGCGGCAAGGCTGCCCTCGCCCGCGGTGAGCTTGTCCTGGGCGGTGGCCGTGGCGTTCTGCACAAAGGCCAGCCGTTCCTTGGCCTGGGTGATGTTGTCGGCGACCTGCACCAGTGCACTGTCCGCGTACTTGGCCCGCAAGGCCGTCAGAGACTGTTCGGCGCTGGCGATCTTGGCGTCGGCTTCGTGGGCTCCGGCGCTGATGGCTGCCAGTGCCTGCGGGGCGTTCTTCTCAAGCTCGCGGAGCGAGTCGAAGTCGGCCTTCTGTTCCTGGAGCGAGCCAAGCGCTGCCTCTGAACGGCGGATGATTTCGCCGAGCCAGCTGCGCTGCTGTTCCTCCGTGTCCGGGATATGGTCGTCAAGCTGCTGCTGGAGCTTGAAGGATTCGGACATGTGGGCCTTGGCTTCGGCCAGGGCCCTGGTGAAGTTTCCCACCGCGGCATCGCCGTACTGGGCCTCCGCGAAGCCGAGTTCCTGTTCGCTGGACTTGATGGCGTCATCGGCCTCGATGATCAGCGAGCCGCTCTTGCGGCGGAGTTCCTCGATGCTGAGTGAAGCCAGCGGATCCAGCTCGGCGCCCTGGGGGCCGTAGCTGGCACTGGACGCCTGGGCGGCCTTTTTCCGTTTGTTGCGGAAGTAAAGGTAGGCACCGGCCCCACCGGCTGCGACTACGCCCGTGCCAACGAGCACAGCTGCGCCGGCGCCGTCACCCGAAGGCACGTTGCCGCTGCCGCCGCCTGCGGCGTCGCCAATGGCTCCAGCGGTGTCAATGGCTGCCTGGGCGAAGTCCCTTTTGCCGCCAGCCAGGTTGGCCGTGACGGCGTTCTGGCTGATGGCTCCCTGCTTGGACTTGATGGGGCTGGCAGAGTTCAGGGCAAAGCTGAATTTGCCGTCCTCCTTAGCTATCGCCAGAACGGCGTCGGACCTGCCCATGCCCTTGTTCGTCGCAACGGCCGCGGCCCAGTCAGCTGGAACCGTTGGGTTGGTGAAAGAGTCCACTGTGACCACATAGAGGTTGTATTTGTGGTCCTTCAGGAGCTTCTGGATGGCTTCCTGGACTTCGCCACTGCGTCCGCCGAGAACCTTGGCGTTATCCACAATGTTGGTTCCGGATGGGATAGTCACCGGGTCTTCAGCCCAGGCCGCGCCGGCAGGAACCGCGAGCAGCCCGGTCAGGCCGATCACGGCGAGGATACGTTTGAACTTTGACCGCATGTGCAACCCTTCAGCACGACTGACACCGATTCGGGACGAATAAGCGTCTCAGAATGCAGCAGCGCCCCCACGCGTGGTGTAAAGCCGCAGGTCGCTGTGGCAATTCCTTTTGATTCTATGGTGCACCTCCTGGTGCGTCCACAGCGGCGAATATGCCACCAGCGAAACCACCGGAAGTGCCTGCTTGCGCGCGAATTCGGTCTCTCAGCAACCTCCCAGCCAACGTTCGCCCCAGTTCCAGCCAGACAGTACATAGTTAATGCAGACGAGGATGAAAGGAAGTCCAATGACTGAGAACCCAACCCAGGGTGCAGCGCCGGAGAACCGCAATCCGGACGAGAACCGGAATGCGGGCCAAAGCCCTGCGGAGGTCCGCAGTGACGCTGCCGGTCAGGCTAATCCGACGGAGCAGCTGGACCGCTCCGGGGCACCAGAGAACCACACCCAGCCGCTGCCGGGTGCGCCCCGTCCGGTTTTTCCTCCCCGCGAGCCGTTCTACGGTCAGCAGACACCGGGCCAGCCCGCTTCCGGACACCAGTACGCCCAGCACGGAGCGCATTCGGCAACGCCCGGCGGCCCTGCTGGCCAGCACAACCCAGGCCAGCACAACCCAGGCCACAACGGCCCGGGCCCGTACAACGCAGGCCAGTACGCCCCGAGCCAGTACAACGCTGCCCCGAATCCGGCCGACGCGCCCCGCCGGAAGGCCGCGTTCGGCGTCGGCACCCTGGTGGCCAGCATCCTTGCCGCCGGCCTCGTGGGTGGCGGCGTAGCAACAGTCGGTTCCGGCAACCTCTTCAACAACGGCTCTCCGTCGGCGGCGAGCAGCAGCAGCCAGCCTGACACCGTCATCGTCAACAACAAGGACGACGTCAACGCCATCACGGCGGCAGCTCTGAAGGCTTCCCCCAGTGTGGTGACCATCAGTGCCACCAGCGGCAGTTCCGGCGGCACGGGCTCAGGCATCGTCCTGGACGACGACGGGCACATCCTCACCAACACGCACGTGGTTACCCTGGATGGCCAGAGCGCCAACGCAACCCTGGAGGTTCGCACCAGCGCGGGCAAGGTCCTCAAGGCCACGCTGGTGGGCACCGACCCCCTTTCTGACCTGGCGGTCATCAAGGTGGACGACACTTCCGGACTGACTCCTGCGACGCTCGGCGATTCCGGCAAGCTCAATGTGGGTGATACGGCCATCGCCATTGGCTCTCCGTTGGGCCTCACGGGCACCGTCACTGACGGCATCGTGTCTACCCTGAACCGGACCATCAGTGTTGCCTCTTCGGCAGCACCCAAGGAGGGTGACGGGACCGAGAGCGGCGACGGCGGCTTCCAGTTCGCCCCGCCAAACGGCGGGCAGGGCCAAAGCACCGCGAACCAGGGTTCCATCTCCATCAACGTGATCCAGACGGATGCAGCCATCAACCCAGGCAACTCCGGCGGCGCCCTGGTGAACACCAAGGGCGAAATCATCGGCGTCAATGTGGCCATCGCGTCCGCCGGCTCCGATTCTTCGTCCTCCAGCGGAAACATCGGCGTGGGCTTCAGCATCCCCATCAACAACGCCAAGCGGGTGGCCCAGGAGATCATCGACAACGGCAAGGCATCCCACGGCCAGTTGGGTGTCAGCGTCCGGGACAAGTCATCCAGCGGGGCGACCTCAGGGTTCTCCGTCGGCGCTGACGTGGCCACGGTAGAGGCAAACTCACCAGCAGGCAAGGCCGGCATCAAGGTTGGCGATGTGGTGACCAAGTTCAATGACCTGGTCATCAGCGAGCCAAACCAGCTGACCGCGGCCGTCCGCGAGCAGCCCGGCGGCTCCAAGGTCAAGCTCACGGTCCTGCGCAACGGCCAGGAGCAGACGTTCGACGTCACGCTTGGCACTGCAGCTGACCAGTAAGGCCTGAGCCGCAGAACACACGGCACACGATAAAAACGGACGACGGCGGCGCTCACCAAAGGTGATCGCCGCCGTCGTCGTACGTGTTCCCCGCGGCGCCGGGGCTGGGCCGTGACACAGGCGTTAACGGGACGGCAACAGGGGACGGCTATATGGTTAGCTAGGATCTACCCGTACCCCGGGCGTTCCGAGGCCATGACCCCATCCGGCTGGCTGTCCACAAGCATGGAAGGCTGCTGTAAATACAGTGGAAGAGACATTGAAGATCATCGTCCTGGTCAAGCATGTACCGGACGCACAGTTTGACCGTCACCTTACCGGCGAGGGCTACACGACGGACCGTGACGAAAGCATCCTTTCCGAGCTGGACGAATACGCGCTGGAGGCCGCATTGCAGCTGGCGGAGGCCCGCGGTGGCGCCAAAGCCGGTAACCAGGTCATTGCGCTGAGCATGGGTGCGTCCGGTGCCGTGAACGCGGTGAAGAAATCACTCCAGATGGGCGCCACGGAAGGTGTGCACCTCACCGACAGTGCGCTGGCCGGTTCAGATGCCGCCGCCACGTCGCTTGCGCTCGCGGCCGCGATCCGCCACCTCGGCACCGGCGCCCCGGTGGACCTTGTCCTCACCGGAATGGCGTCCACCGACGGCGAAACGTCCCTGGTCCCGGCCCAGCTCGCCGAGCGCCTCGGCCTGCCCCAGGTCACCTTCGCGTCCTCGCTGACGGTCGACGGCGGACGGCTCACCGCACGCCGCGACGCCGACACCTACTCGGAGACCGTCGAAGCTTCGCTCCCCGCGGTGGTCTCCGTGACAGACCAGATCAACGAGCCGCGCTACCCCAACTTCAAGGGCATCATCGCGGCCAAACGCAAGAGCATCACCACCCTGTCGCTGGCCGACATCGGAGTTGATCCCGCGCACGTGGGCCACGCCGGCTCCTGGACCGCGGTCACCGCTGCTGAGGAACGTCCGCCCCGCACCGCCGGAACCATCATCACCGACGAAGGCGACGCCGGCATCAAGCTCGTCGACTTCCTGGCCGCCCAGAAGCTGCTCTAAGAGGGATCACAGACATGGCAAACGTACTCGTATTCATTGACAACCCCGGGGATGCCCTGAAGAAGAGCACCCTTGAACTGCTCACCCTGGGACGCTCCCTCGGCGAGACCGCTGTTGCGCTGAACGGCGAACTGCGCCAGGGTGTTTCGGCCACGCTCGCCGAATACGGCGTCACCGGCGTTTTCCGGCCCTCCGCCCAGGACCTGGATGACTACCTCGTCTCGGCGAAGGCAGCCTATCTCGCGGCCGCCGCCGGTGCCGCCGGTGCCGGCACGGTCCTTCTGGACAACTCGCCCGAAGGCAAGGAGATTGCTGCGCGGCTGGGAATCCGGCTCAACGCCGGCGTCATCACCGACGTCGTGGCGGTCGACGCCGACGGTACAGCGCACAAGTCGGTCCTGGCGGGCTCCTACACCACCGCTGCCAGGACCACCACGGCGGTTTCCGTCCTGACGGTAAAGGCCAACAACGTCACGCCCGAGCCGGCCGCCGTGGCTTCCGCCCCGGAGACGTCCACCGTCGAAGTGCCGGCGGACGGCACCGCCACGGCGGCCCGCATCACCGGCCGCGAACAGAAGGTGGCCAGCGGCCGCCCTGACCTGTCGGACGCCCGCATCGTGGTGGCCGGCGGACGCGGGGTGGACGGTGACTTCGGCCCCGTGGAGCAGCTTGCGGACGCCCTCGGTGCTGCGGTCGGTGCTTCCCGTGCAGCCACGGACGCCGGCTGGATCAGCCACGACGCCCAGGTGGGCCAGACCGGCAAGACCGTGTCGCCCCAGCTCTACATCTCCGCCGGTATTTCCGGTGCCATCCAGCAGAAAGCCGGGATGCAGACAGCCAAGGTCATCGTGGCCGTGAACAAAGACGCCGAGTCACCGATCTTCGAAATCGCCGATTTTGGGATCATCGGGGACCTCTTCGACGTCCTGCCGCAGGCAACCGAAGAAATCAAGAAGCGAAAAGGCTGACCCTTGGCCCACTCCGCTGCCTCAGCACAGAGCCCGTTCAGCCCGGACATCCACCGGATTGGGCGGGTGCTCTGTTTCGCCGCCCACCCGGACGACATCGACTTCGGTGCGGCGGGCACCATCGCCGCCTGGACGGCCGCGGGAATCCCCGTCAGCTACTGCATCATGACCGACGGCGACGCTGGCGGCTTCGACCCGGCGCACCGGACGGAGATCATCGCCCTCAGGGCGGCCGAGCAGCGCCGGGCCGCCGAACTCGTGGGTGTGACCGACATCCACTACCTCCATGAGCGTGACGGCTACCTGGAACCGACGCACGAGGTCATGAAGGGTGTGGTGAAGCTGATCCGGGAACTCCGCCCCGACGTCGTGCTCGCCATGCATCCGGAACGGAACTGGAACCGCCTGCAGAAGAGCCATCCGGACCACCTCGCCGTGGGGGAGGCGGTGACCCGGGCCGTCTATCCTGCTGTGGAAAACCCGTTCGCCTATCCGGAGCTGGCTGAGGCTGGCCTCGCGGCGTACAAGCTGCCGTGGCTATGGCTCTACGCCGGGCCGGAGGAACGCGAGAATCATTTTGTGGACGTCACCGACCACGTGGACGCCAAGCTTGAGGCGATCCACGTGCACGTGAGCCAGCATCCCGACGTCGGCGCCATGGAATCAGCGGTGCGGAATGGAATGCACGTGAATGCCCGGCGCGCGGGCTTTGCCGAGGGACGCAGCGCCGAAACCTTCCACGTAGTCGCCGTGAACGGCCCGGGAACCATCGCGGGTTTCTAGGACTTCCGGCGAGGGGCGGCTGGCCGTTGGTGCAGCCGCCCCTGGCTTAGGCGCCCAGAGGTGCGGCAGCCACGGTGGGGAACGTCGGGGTGGACGAACCGCCTACCGGCTCCACGGTGATGCCGAGCGCAGAAGCGGACGCAATGCCCTTCACCACGGCAGGCTTCGAAAGGGCGGCTTCGTCCATCAGGCCCTGGGAAACCGGTGCCGAGCCGTCCTTCGGGATCAGCCACATCTGGTAGACCTTGCCGGCCGGCGGCGCGGGTACACCGTTCATTTTGACCACCACGGCATCTTTGGATGACGAAATCAGCACGGTGGCGGTGCCGCCGGCCGAGACGGGTACGGATGCTTCGCGGACGTCGCCTGCCCGGACCACCTGGTTCAGGGGGTCGTTCTGGTCTGAGATGTACGCGCCCACGCCCACGCCACCGAGGGCGATCACAGCGGCTGCCGCCACGGCGGTGAGCCAGCGGCGGGCGCCGGCAGGCCGGCGTCGTTCTTCCCGGCGGACCCTGGCAGCGGCGAGCTCATCCAGGGCTTCTGCCGGCGGCTGTGCGGCCGGCGTGGCCGTGGCGGCAGGGGCAGCCATGACTGCGGTGGGACCATCGGCAGGCAACTGCGCGAGGGACGGCAACTGCGACACGATACGGGCGAAAAGATCCGCGGGAGGCTCCGCGTCGGCCGTGAAGGACGTCGCGAGAGTCTCCCTGGCCTGGCGGACACGCTCAAAGAAGGCGCTGCGCTCGGCGTCGGGCGCGGCGGAGATGTAGCGATCAATGGCGGCGCGTTCGGTATCGCTGATCGCGTCCAGGGCATAGAGCTCAGCGAGATCCACGGCCCGCCCGGATTCGAGGTCGGCAGCGATCTCAGTTCCGAAAGAGCCGGGACGGCGGGTGCCTCCCTGACTATTCATTTCTGTCATCTCAACTCACCCCCAGACAGGTCTTCAAGCGGATCAGTCCGTCGCGGATGCGGGACTTGATGGTGGGTACTGCTGCGTTTAGCTTTTCCGCGACTTCGCGGTAAGTGAGGCCGCCGTAGTAGGCAAGCCGCACGGATTCCTGTTGTGTATCGGTCAGCGTTTCCAGGCACCGGACCACCGCCTCGGCCTCGAGCCTGCTGTCCACCTCGGCGGAGACGGAGTCGTGGTCCACGTCCTGGCTGCTGGCGCCGTACTTGGCCTCACGGTCTGTGGCCGACTGCGAGGAACGGACCTTGTCCACCGCCCGGCGGTGCGAGATGGTCATCAGCCACGACAGCGGACTGCCTGCTTCCGGGTTGAACTTCGCGGCGTTCTGCCAAACCTGGAGGAAAACCTCCTGCGTGGTGTCTTCGCTGAGTTCGGGATCGATGAGGACCCGCCGCGCCATGCCGAACACCCTGCGCGATGTCAATTGGTAAAACTCGGCAAACGCGGCCTGGTCGCCGCCGGCTATGCGGGCTAGTAGCCCGGCCAAGCGCTTGCTGAGATCCGCCGGTGAGTCTGTGACTGCGGCCGGGGCCTCGGGGTTTGGCGCATTGGGAGTTTCCATCACTACCCAGCATAAGTCGCCCGGCGGTGAAACCTGAGCATCGCGGCCTGTGCTGCCCCTGGGAGGGGGGGAAGCCGACGGAGACGCGCGCCTCGTCCGTAGCAGTGTCACCTTCCGCTCCTTCCTCGCCCCGGAATTGCTGTCAGGAGTGATTCGGTGCGGGCAGCCCGGCGGATGGGCCGCAGGCGCTCAAATCTGGGCGCCGGGAAATCCGTGCTGGCGCCAGGCCTCATAGACAGCAATGGACGCGGCGTTGGCCAGGTTCAGCGAACGCAGGGACGGCAGCATTGGAAGCCGCACGGTGGCCGTGACATGCGGATCACTCTTGAGGTGTTCCGGGAGGCCCACTGATTCCTGGCCGAACATCAGCACATCGCCGGGGCGGTAGGCGATGTCCGCATAGCTGGCGGTGCCGTCCGAGGTGAAGGCGTACACGCGTTCCGGCTGCAGTTCGCGCCAGGCATCCTCGATGGTTTTGTGGACGGTGACGACGGCAAGATCGTGGTAGTCCAGGCCGGCACGCCGGAGCTTGGCGTCGGAGAAATCAAAGCCGAGGGGTTCCACCAGGTGCAGTTCGGCGCCGGTAATGGCTGCCAGCCGGATCGCATTGCCGGTGTTGCCAGGGATTTCGGGGGCGTGGAAGAGGATTCGGAACACCGTCCAATCCTAGTCAACCAATCCGGTTCAACTGTTCAGTGCATGCCGCGAAGAAGCCTGGCGAGCACGGACACATTGACGGTGTTGGGCGTGGGGCCGGAGGAGAGGAATTGTTTGAGGCCGCGGACCAGGCCCGCTGCGTTGACCACCTGAATGGTTTCGGAGGTGCCGGCTGTTCGCCGGTGGTGGTCGATGACGGGCTCGTGGAGGTTGCCGTCGGCGCTGTGGATGACTGTCCAGCCCGTGACGTTCAGCTCCGGGAAGATGTCCTGCATGGCCCGGACAACATGGGCCAGTTGCGGCGGCGCGATGGAGCGGCCGCCGTGGTTCAGCGTCTGCCCGTCCCAGGCATAGGCTCCCTTTGGCAGCAGCATGGACCCGATCAGCGCCAGCCGGTAGCCGGACAGGAGCGCGTGGTCGATGTGGCTGTTGTCAGCGGGGGACTGCAGGCCGTTCACCAGCCGGGCCGCAGGGATCGTGGGCAGGACCTGGCGGGTGATGAGCTGCACGGTCCGCAGTTCACGCTGGATCCTTGCCTCAGCGCCAAAAATGCCCCGTTTGCGCGGCATCCCGTGGACCTGCTGGCTGGCCTGGGCGAACGGGATGAGCGGTACCGTGCCCGACGCCTCGTAGGCCGCAGCATCGTAGGGCGGGACGTACGCGGGAGGGTCGCCAGCGGTGTTCCGGGGCTTGGTGGTCCTGTGCACGGTGGCCGAGGCGTGGCTGCCCGCCGCCGGCGCATCAAAGTGCGGCCCCGCGGCGGAATCGTCCGTGTTGCGGGATGATCCTGCGGCGTAGGAGCGGTCGTAGGCCTTCCGGCGCGTCGGGTCCATCAGGGTTTCGTACGCCGCCGTCACCCGCCGGAAAGCAGCGGCGTCCCCGCCATGGTCAGGATGGGCCTTTCGCGCGGCCCGGCGGTAGGCCACCTTGATCTCCTTGTCGGTGGCCGTCACGGCGACACGGAGCACCTCGTAGTAGGAGCTGCTGCTCTCGGTCAAGCACTCATCCTTCTTCTTCGTCTGGCCAGTCCACGGCACGCAGCCCGGTGGGCCCCAGTTTACGGCCTGCCCACACAACGTCTGCGCAGGCCTCAGTGGTTCCCGCGGCCCGGCGTCTAGACTCTTTGAGGATGACGGCAGGCTGGCCGTCCGGGCGAACAAATTGGGGTGGACGTGAAGGCACAGGCGGCTGTAGTCGTGGCGGGGGCGCTGCTTGGCGTGACAGCACTGGGAGGCTGCAGTGTTGGTATGCCCGATCCGACCGCCCCGAAAGTGGAGCCAACCGGCACCGCCCTGGCCACCCCTACCATTACCCCCGGCCACGACGCAGAAGCAGTGGCCGGAAAAGACATGCCGTTCTCCGCCGGCGGTTCCCTGGCTGCCGGGGTCCCCGTGGCGATCTCGGACGGACTGAAGAAAGTGCCTGGCTGGCAGCAGGTCAAGGATAACGTTGCCGGCGAGAGCCAGTACCTGAAGGCCGATGGCTGCGTCGTGGCGGCCAAGGTCCGCACCAATCAGGTCCCGCTGGTGCGCGAGGACGATAAAGAGTCAACCATTGGGCTGTTCACGTACCTTGATCCCACCATCTTGCCCGGTTATCTGAAGACCGGGACGCTGCGATGGGGCGGCGAGGTTGGCAAGCCGGGGCCATCCACCGAGGTGTTGGTGCTGGAGAAACCCGGCCAACCGGGCGTCAGGCCCACGGCGGTGATGGCGCGGGTGTTCGGCACCGCCGCATCATCGGTCTACATTTCCGTGGCCTGCCCGGACGACGCCGCTCTGGCAGCCGCCCGGGCCGACGTCGCAGAACACCTACTGGTGCTTCCGCCGTCGAATTAGCCGTGCCCGTTCCAACCCTCCAGCTGGCCCTGACGGTTACCTGCCGTGCCTGCGCCAAGAACCGGTAGGGGAAAGACGGTTCAGGGCGAGCGCGCCCACAAGCAGGCCGAAGTCCCGCAAAGCAACGTCGTAGAAGCTGCCCAGGACCAGAAGGTTAATGATGATGCCCAGCAGCCAGACGGCAACCAGCAGGGAACCGAACCGGGGACGGACCGCCACCGCGATGCCGGCGACGATCTCCACGACGCCGACGATGTACATAAAGGCCTGCGCCGACACCGGCACCACGGTGGTGGCAACGGGCGCAAGGTAGTTGGTCCAGTCCGTCAGGATATTGGCGAACTTGTCCAGACCGAAGAGAATCGGTGCGACGGTGAAGACTGTTCGCAGCAGGAAGAACGCCTGCCGGTTCGGGGCCATCGACTGAAGCCGACCGCCGGCGTCGATGTTCGCGTTGGTTGTCATGGTGGACTCTTTCTAAAAGTAGGTATTATTATTTTAGAAAGATCAAGATAATTAAGCAATGGATGTTGTTTTTAGAGCGAGAGGCAAAGGATGCGCAGACTTCCGTGGGGCCGCCGCATGGCCGCCGTCGCGTCATTGGGCGATGAGAAGCGCCGGCAGCTTTTTGAACTGATCGCCGCCTCGGATGCCGCCGTAGGGCGCGATGAGGCAGCGCTGGCCCTCGAGCTGCCAAGGAGTACGGCATCCTTCCATCTCGACAGGCTTGTCCAGGACGGACTCCTGGCCGTGGAATTTCACAAGGCTGCCGGGAAGTCGGGTCCAGGCTCCGGGCGGCCGGCGAAAATGTACCGGCAGGCAGCGGGCGAGGTCGGGGCATCCGTGCCTGACCGCAACTATGATCTCGCTGCTGAGCTGTTGGTCGCAGCCATCGAGCATTCTACAGAGACGGGCGGCGCGGTGCGCGATTCGCTGCTTGCAACGTCGTACGGCAAGGGCCAGGCGCTGGCCTCCGGCGCCGCAACCCTGCGGGACTTCCTGGACGGAGAAGGGTACGAGCCCCGGCCCGACGGCGCGGGCGGCTTCGTGCTGGCTAACTGCCCGTTCCATCGGCTCTCGGACGGGCACCCGGGCGTGGTCTGCGCCATGAATGGATCATTCCTGCAGGGCGCGGCAGCGGCATGCGGGGAGCCGGAGGAGCGCGTGGCGCCGAACAGTGTGCCGGGCCAGTGCTGTGCCAGGATCACCCCGCCATGACGCCTGATCGGCCAGGGCCGCGGCTGCACCCTCCTGCCCGCCGCTAGAATTGAAGCGTGCCCGTCTACCTCGATCATGCAGCCACCACGCCCCTTTCTGCCGAGGCGCTGGCAGCCCTGACCCGGGAACTGTCCCGCACTGGCAATCCTTCGTCCCTGCACGGCTCGGGCCGCCGGGCCCGCCGCTCCGTGGAGGACGCCAGGGAGGCCATTGCGACAGCGGCCGGCGCCCATCCTTCCGAGGTCATCTTTACGTCCGGAGGCACTGAGTCGGACAACCTCGCCGTCAAGGGCCTGTACTGGGCCCGTTCCGGCGAGGACCCGGCACGGCGGCGCATCCTTTGCTCCGCCGTCGAGCATCATGCCGTGCTGGACACGGTGGAATGGCTGGAGCGGCACGAGGGCGCCATTGTCACCTGGCTTCCGGTCGACAGCGAAGGGGTGGTGGACCTGGATGTCCTCGCCGCCGAGCTGGCCCGGGACCCTGGGACCATTGCGCTCGTGACGGTTATGTGGGCCAACAATGAGGTGGGCACCATCCAGCCGGTGAGCAGGATTGTGGAGCTGGCGCATGCCGCCGGGGTGCCGGTTCATTCGGATGCCGTGCAGGCCTTCGGCTCGCTGCCGGTGGGTTTCAGGGCCTCTGGACTGGACGCCATGTCGGTTTCCGGGCACAAGATCGGCGGACCGGTGGGAGTCGGTGCACTCCTGTTGGGACGGGCCGTTAAGCTGACCCCGGTGCAGCACGGTGGCGGCCAGGAACGCGACGTGCGTTCCGGGACGCTGGACACGGCGTCCATCGCCGCTTTCGCTGCAGCCGCCGAAGCCGCCGCCGCACAACTTGCCGCGGAGTCCGCGAGGATCGCTGCCCTGCGGGACAGGCTCATCGACGGCGTTCTCGAGCAGGTGCCCGAAGCTGTGCTCCGTGGCGCGCCGGGGGAGGGGCGGCTGCCGGGCAATGCGCACTTCACGTTCCCTGGCTGCGAAGGTGATTCCCTGTTGTTCCTGCTGGATTTGGCGGGGGTGGAATCCTCCACGGGATCAGCCTGCACGGCCGGTGTTCCAAGACCGTCCCACGTGCTGCTGGCCATGGGGTTGGACGAGGCGACGGCCCGCGGTGCGCAGCGCTTCACGCTGGGGCACGCCTCAACCGACGCGGACGTGGATGCCTTGTTGACAGCCCTCCCCGGCGCGTACCAGCGCGCCCGCCAGGCAGGGATGGCCGGGCACGAATCCTCGATCCAGACTGCGGGAACGGTAGCGCGTCAGGCGTCCTCCGGCAGGAGCTGATCAAGTCCGGCGGAGCTGTCGGCCAGACGCTCCGCTGAGACGGGAGTCCTGGCCGAGATGAGGGCCTTGATGGTCTTCTGCGCGCCGGGCTGTGGCTTTCGCGGCCAATTGACGCTCATGCCGGCCACCACCCTGGAATCCTGCTGCCAGAACGCGAGGAACTCCTTGTCCTCCAGCGATCCTCGGATCACCGGCTCAGCACCGGCAGCCAGTGCCGGGAAGCCTGAGTACTCCATGCTGACGTCGTACTGATCGGTGTAGAAGTAGGGGATAGTGCTCAGGACGGCGTCCTGGCCGAGCATGGCCCTGGCGGCCACCTTTCCGCCGTTCAGGGCGTTGGACCAGTGCTCGCTGCGGTGGTGCTGGCCGGTGAAGGGGTGCAGGGCGTTGGCGATGTCCCCGGCGGCAAAGATGCCGGGTGCGCTGGTCCGCAGGGAGGCGTCCGTAAGGATCCCGTTGTCCACGGCGAGGCCGGCCGCCTGCGCGAGTCCCGTCTCGGGAACCACGCCGACGGCGATGACCACGATGTCCGCCTGGAGCACCTCTCCGGAATCGGTGATTACCGCGGTGACAGCCCCGCCGTCGCCGGTAATTTCCCGTGCAGAGGCAGGAAGCCGGAAGCTCACGCCGTTGGCTTCGTGGAGTCTGCGGAAGAACCGTCCGAGGTCAGGACCGATGGCCGAAGCCAGGGGGATCGCTTCCAGTCCCAGCAGGGTGACCGTATTGCCGTACGTGGCGGCAGCCGCAGCCAGTTCCATACCGATCCAGCCGGAACCGATCATCACCACGTTCAGGCCGCCCGTCGCGAGGCGGCTGCGCAGCCGCCGGCTGTCATCCAGGGTGCGGAAGGTGGAGACGCCGGCAAGGTCGCGGCCGGGCAGGCGCAGGGTGCGCGGCGTCGCTCCTGTGGCGAGCAGCAGGGAGCCGTAGTCCAGGGTGCTTCCGTCGTCCAGCTCCACCGTCCGGGTGTCCGGCCGGATGCCCGTGACGCGGGCACCCAGGCGGAGTCCGACGTCGTTCTCCGCGTACCAGCCCGGCGGCACCACCGGGATGGTCTCCTCTGCGGCCTTGCCCAGCAGATACTCCTTGGACAAGGGCGGACGCAGGTAGGGATGATGGGCCTCGGCGCCGATGATGGTCACCGGCCCGGCGAACCCCTCCGCCCGCAGTGTCTTGGCGGCGGTGGCCCCGGCCAGCCCGCCGCCGGCAATCACAATGCCCTCCGCGGTCGCAATGTGCTTAGTCATGTCCGCCCGATTCCCGCTGGTGCGCGCTCGAAGTCTAAAACTGTATATCCTGACTTTAGAAGGATGGGCTGGCCGGGTCAAGGGTCTTTTGGGCAGGATTCGGCGTGGCGATAGACTGGTGCGGCAGGCATTGTGCTATTTCTGCGGCCGCCGGTTGATCGGCAGCCGCCCTCTGCCGGCATCCCACGAACCCTAAAGAAAGCCAGCATGCGAGTTCTAGCAGCCATGAGCGGTGGAGTCGATTCCGCCGTCGCCGCAGCACGTGCCGTTGAAGCCGGGCACGACGTCGTCGGCGTTCACCTTGCGCTGTCCAGGATGCCCGGCACCCTGCGGACCGGCAGCCGCGGCTGCTGCACCATCGAGGACTCGCGCGATGCGTGGCGGGCTTGCGATGTGCTGGGCATTCCCTACTACGTCTGGGATTTCTCGGAACGCTTCAAGGAAGATGTGGTCCAGGACTTCATCGATGAGTACGCCGCCGGGCGGACGCCGAACCCCTGCATGCGCTGCAACGAGCGGATCAAGTTCGCAGCCTTGCTGGAAAAGGCCATTGCCCTGGGGTTCGATGCCGTCTGCACCGGCCACTATGCCAAGGTCATCCAGGATGCTGACGGCAATCCGGAGCTGCACCGCGCCGCCGACTGGGCCAAGGACCAGAGCTACGTCCTGGGTGTCCTGACCCACGAGCAGCTCAAGCACTCCATGTTCCCGCTGGCGGACACGCCTTCCAAGGCCGAAGTGAGGGCGGAAGCTGAGCGGCGGGGACTGTCGGTGGCCAATAAGCCCGACAGTCACGACATCTGCTTCATTCCCGACGGTGACACCGCGGGCTGGCTCGCGGAAAAAATCGACATGACCACCGGTGACATCGTGGACGAGACCGGCTCGAAGGTGGGGGAGCACCCGGGAGCCAACGCGTTCACTGTGGGCCAGCGCCGCGGCCTGAAGCTAGGCACGCCCGCAGCGGACGGCAAGCCCAGGTTCGTCCTGGAGATCCGGCCCAAGGAAAACAAGGTAGTGGTGGGGCCACAGGCGCTGCTGGCCATTGACGAGATCCGCGGCATCAAGGTCTCGTGGGCCGGCCTGCCCATCGCGGAAATCGAGACCGGCGCCGAGTTTGACTGCTATGCCCAGGTCCGTGCCCACGGGGACCCGGTGCCGGCAACCGCGCGTATGCTGCCCGGAGAGGATGCGCCTCAGCTGCTGGTCACCCTGACCACGCCGTTGCGCGGTGTGGCGCCCGGCCAGACGGTGGTCCTCTACCAGGGCAGCCGTGTCCTGGGTCAGGCAACGATCGACGCTGCCCGGTCGTTGCAGCGCGCGGAGCTCTGACGCGGAGCGAATTTACCCTGGTCAGGTAAATTTTGTGTCTCAACTCACAAAAAAGCCGGTTGATGAGTCCGGCGTCTGGTTGAATCTAGGCATCAGGACAGCGCGCTGCCCGCTCTAGCCAAGACACCCATTAGCGGGCGGCGAGCGCGTACTCATCGAACAGAAAGTTCACAGATGACTAAGAGCACTAAAGCCTTGCGGAGCGTAATCGCGCTCGCAGGCGTTTCCGCCTTCGCATTGACGGCCTGCACGGGCCCAACAGAGGGCGGCGGCGGTGGCAGCACAGCATCGGAGAATGCAAGCAGCGTCATTGCGTACGGAACCACAGACAAAGTCACCGCACTGGACCCGGCGGGCTCGTACGACAACGGTTCGTTTATGCTGATGAACCAGATCTACTCTTTCTTGTTAAACTCCAAGCCTGGTGGCGCCGATCCCGTGCCGGACCTGGCCGAATCGTCGTCGTTCACCAAGCCCACGGAATTCACCGTCAAGCTGAAGAGCGACCTCAAATGGGCCAACGGACACGTGCTGGATTCCAAGGACGTGAAGTTCTCGTTTGATCGCCAGGTCGCGATCAACAACCCCGACGGACCGGCATCGCTGCTGACCAATATTGAGTCCATCGCCACGCCTGATGCCAGCACCGTGGTTTTCACGCTGAAGAATGCCAACGACCAGACGTTTCCGCAGATCCTGACCAGCCCGGCCGCTCCGATCGTTGACGATGAAGTCTTCCCGGCAGACAAGCTCCTCAGTGACGAGGAAATTGTCAAGGCCAATGCCTTCCACGGCCAGTACATCATCGACTCCTACAACAAGAACACTCTGGTCAGCCTGAAGGCTTGGCCGGACTACAAGGGGGTCCTGGGCAAGCCTGCCAACGCAGGGGCAACGATCAAGTATTACACCGACCAGACCAACATGAAGTTGGAGGTCAAGGGCGGCCAGATCGATGTTGCCAACCGCAGCCTGAGTGCCACGGACATCGATGACCTCAAGAAGGATTCGAACGTTACGGTCCACGTTGGACCCGGCGGCGAGATGCGTTACATCGTCTTCAACTTCGACACCATGCCTTTTGGCGCCAAGACCCCCGAAGCGGATCCGAAGAAGGCGCTTGCTGTCCGGCAGGCCACGGCAAACCTCATTGACCGCCAGGCCATCTCGGACCAGGTCTACAAAGGCACCTACCTGCCGATGTGGTCCAACGTTCCCTCCGGATTTGTGGGGGCAAACGAATCCTTCAAGCAGGCCTACGGCGATGGCTCCGGCAAACCAAGCCTGGACAAGGCCAAGAAAGTCCTGGCCGACGCCGGTATCAGCAGCCCGGTGAACATCAAGCTGCAGTACAACCCTGACCACTACGGCAAGTCATCCGGTGACGAATACGCCATGGTCAAGGACCAGCTGGAGAAGAGCGGACTGTTCACAGTGGATCTCCAGTCCACCGAGTGGGTCACCTACAACTCTGCGTCGAAGAAAGACAGCTACCCTGTCTTCCAGCTGGGCTGGTTCCCGGACTTCAGCGACGCGGACAACTACCTGACTCCCTTCTTTGTGGGCGGCGGGTTCATGAACAACCACTACTCCAACAAGGAAGTCGAAACGCTGATCGCAAAGCAGCTTGTTACAGGTGACAAGGCCGAGCGCGAGAAGTCGATCCAGGAAGTCCAGAACCTCCTCGCCAAGGACATCTCCACATTGCCGTTGCTGCAGGGCGCCCAGGTTGCTGTCTCCGGGACGAAGGTCAAGGGCGTGGATGCCACCCAGGACGCGTCGTTCAAGTTCCGGCTCGGCACGGTTTCCAAGTAGCGGCCAGGTTCACAGGTAACACCCAACACCGCGTGAGGAGGTGGGGCCGGACGGCCCTGCCTCCTACGTGTTGGCTCCCAAAGTTCTAGATCCAAACCAAGCAGGGACAGCATGGCCACATTAATAGATGCGCCGCCGCCGACGGTTGCGGCACCCAAATCCAAGTCAGCGGGAGGTGGCCTGGGGAAATACATCCTGGTCCGCTTCCTGCTCATTTTCCCGACGATTTTCATCCTGGTTACCCTGGTCTTCTTCCTGATGCGGATCACCGGCGATCCCATTACGGCGGCCCAGGGCGGACGCCTCCCACAAGCCCAAATTGACGCCCTGATACACCAGGCCGGTTACGACCGGAACCTCTTCATCCAGTACATCGAGTACCTCGGCAACATCGCCACCGGCAACTTCGGCCGGACCATTTCAGATGGCCGGCCGGTGGTCGAGATGCTGGCCAAATTTGGTGCCGCCACCCTGGAACTGAGCATCAACGCCCTCGTGGTGGCGCTGCTGGTAGGAATTCCGCTGGGTATGTTTGCCGCCCATAAGCGGGACAAAGTTCCGGATGCAGTCCTGCGGATGTTCGCCATCCTTTGCTACGCCACCCCTGTCTTCTTTGCCGGCCTGCTGTTGAAGCTGACATTTTCGGTAGGCCTGGGCTGGTTCCCAGTGGCCGGCCGTGCTTCCACCACAACGGAATTGGCGATGGGCAGGCTCGCAGCGCCATCAGGTATCTACTGGCTGGACGCCCTGCGCAGCGGCAACCTGTCAGCCTTCGGCGACATCGTCCAGCACGCGGTTCTTCCCGCAGTCGCGCTAGGCCTCCTGACCGCCGGCGTCTTCCTCCGTCTGGTCCGCACCAACGTGATCGGCACGCTGGGCAAGGACTACGTTGAGGCAGGCAGGTCCCGGGGAGTCAGCGAATACCGACTGGTGACTAAGCATGCCTACAAGCCGGCCCTGATCCCCATCATCACGGTGATGGGTCTGCAGATCGCCTTGCTGCTCGGCGGTGCAGTGCTGACGGAAACCACGTTCGAGTGGAAGGGCCTGGGCTATCAGTTGGCCCAGTACCTCACCGCGCGTGACTTTGTCGCCGTCCAGGGCATCGTGATGTTGCTGGCCGTCATTGTGGCACTCACCAACTTCGCAGTGGATATTGCTGCTGCCCTGATTGACCCGCGAGTGAGGTACTGATGGGCACCGCAGTCTTGGAACCGAGAAAGAAGTCCTTGCTGGACCGGCTGCCGGTCTCGTCCCACATCCGCCAAAGCGTTGGACTGCAGCGCACCATGCTGCTGGCCGGCGTCGTGCTTTGCACGGTTTTTGTGCTGGCCGCTATATTTGCGCCGCTTCTGGCGCCCTACGGATATTCCCAGATCTCCGACGACGCCGGCTCGTTCCCGGCACAGGCCGAACCCGGTGGCAAACATCTGCTGGGAACGACAGTGGGTGGCTACGATGTCCTGTCCCGGGTGATCTGGGGATCGCAGACAGCCTTCGCGGTGATTGTTGCCGCCGTGCTGATGTCCATCTTCCTGGGCGTATTCCTCGGACTGGTGAGCGGTTATTTCGGCGGCTGGCTGGACCGCGTGCTGGTGGTCATTGCCGACGCAATTTACGCCTTCCCGACACTCCTTGTGGCTATCGTGATGTCGATCGCCATCAACAAGGGCCAGTCTGGATTCTGGGGCGGAATCCTCGCCTGCGGGTTCGCCATCACTGCAGTGTTTGTGCCGCAGTACTTCCGAGTTATCCGTGCTGAGACCATCCGGCTCAAGGCTGAACCGTTTGTGGAATCAGCGCAGGTTGTTGGCGCCTCCAGCGCCAGGATCATCAGCAGGCACATCTTCTCCAACGCGACCCGGACCCTGCCGCTGATCTTCACGCTGAACGCCTCCGAAGCCATCCTCACACTGGCAGGCCTGGGCTTCCTCGGTTTCGGTATTGAGCCAAGCTCCGCCGCTGAATGGGGCTTTGACCTGAACAAGGCGATGTCCGATGCCTCATCCGGTATTTGGTGGACCGGTGTGTTCCCCGGCATCGCCATCGTGTTGACGGTTGTCGGCCTCACCCTGGTAGGAGAAAGCATCAACGACCTGAACGATCCGCGGCTGCGCGGGCGCAAGGCTGCCGGCGCCAAGGGCGCCCCGGGACAATCAACCGCGGCCGCGCAGGCTGCCATCGCAGCGGATGTGAGAGGACTGTGACCATCAATATTGATTCGGTATCTGACCAGTCCAGGCCGGCAGACCAGCCAGTACTGGAGATCGACCACCTTAAAGTCACCTTCGCCACCGACGGCGGAGACGTCTACGCCGTGAAGGATGTCAGCCTCGACGTCCGCACCGGCGAGGTCCTGGCCATCGTGGGCGAATCCGGTTCCGGCAAGACTGTGACCGCGAAAACCATTCTCGGGCTGCTGCCGGAGACTGCCACCAGCGGGGGCGCCGTCCTGATCAACGGGAACGACGTGATCAGCGTCAGCGCCGCGAAGCTGAGGCAGATCCGCGGCCGCGATGTGGCCATGGTGTTCCAGGAGCCCTCCACGGCCCTGAACCCGGTGTTCACCGTAGGCTGGCAGATTGCCGAGGGCATCCGTGCCCACGCCGGCGGTGCCGGCGGGAAGCGGGTTTCGGCCAAGGATGCCAAGGCCCGTGCCATTGAGGCGCTGCGCAAAGTGGGGATCCCGGATCCGGAACACCGGGTCAACTACTATCCGCACCAGTTCTCCGGCGGCCAGAAGCAGCGCGTGGTGATCGCCGCCGCGCTTGCCCTGAACCCGGGACTGATTGTGGCCGACGAACCCACCACGGCCCTGGATGTCACGGTCCAGGCCGAAATCCTGGAGCTGCTCCGGGACCTTCGGGACAAGTACGGCACATCAATCGTGCTGATCACCCACAACATGGGTGTGGTGGCCGACCTCGCGGACCGCGTGGTGGTGATGTACCAGGGTGATGTGGTGGAGGAAGCGCCGGTGCGGGTGCTGTTTGCCGAACCCAAAGAGGACTACACCAAGAAGCTGCTGGCCGCCGTGCCCCACCTGGGCCGGAACTCGGCCTCGGAGGGCCTGTTGGAACGCGCCCACCAGGGCTCATCGGTCCTGGTGGAGGCAACCAACCTGACCATCGAGTATCCCGGCAGGCTGGGAACGCCGGCCTTCAAGGCCGTGGATGGGGTCAGCTTTACGGTGTCCCAGGGTGAAGTCTTCGGACTGGTGGGCGAATCCGGCTCAGGGAAAACCACCATCGGCCGGGCCATCGCCGGCCTGAACCGGACCACCGGCGGCAGCCTGAAGGTGCTCGGCTACGAGATGCTGAACTTTAAGGAACGGACCTTCAAGCCCCTCCGGAAAGATATTGGCTTTGTGTTCCAGGACCCGGCAGCGTCCTTCAACCCCCAGCTGACCATCGGCGACTGCGTGGCGGAACCCATGATCATCCACACCAACCCGAGCCCGGCGCAGGCGCGCAAACGCGTTGCTGAACTGCTCGAATCCGTGCAGCTGCCGGCGTCGTACGCTGAACGGTACCCGCACGAGCTGTCCGGTGGGCAGCGGCAGCGGGCGTCGCTGGCGCGGGCACTGATCCTGAACCCGCGGCTGCTCATCGCTGACGAGCCGACGTCGGCATTGGACGTCTCCGTGCAGGCAAAGGTCCTGGAACTCTTCAAGGAAATCCAGGCCGAGTTCGGGTTTGCGGCCCTGTTCATCAGCCACGACCTCGCGGTGGTGGACATACTGTCGCAGTGGGTGGGCGTCCTCTACAAGGGCAAACTCGTGGAGCAGGGCATCGGCAGCCAGGTGATGGGCGCGCCGCAGCACGACTACACCAAACGGCTGATTGCCTCCCTGCCGGTTCCTGATCCGGACGAACAGGCCCGACGCCGGGAAGCACACCGGGCGCTGTTGGCGCAGTAACCACCATCGGCGGCCCCACATCCGCGGCACCACCAGACGGACATCCCGCCCACCAGGCGGGGTGTCCGTCCGCCGCTTAACACCGGAAGGATTTCCGCGGCGGCCCCATAGACTTGGACCATGACGCAGCAAAACCACGATGTTCCCGACACCGACACCTACGATGCCGCCGCGAGTTCGCTGGCAGGCCAGGTGGACAACTCGGTGATGGCGGAACTGCTGTCCATCCGCTCCAGCATCGACAACATCGATGCGACCCTGGTGTACCTCCTGGCCGAACGGTTCAAGGCCACCCAGAAAGTGGGCTTCCTCAAGGCCGCGCACCGGCTCCCCGCAGGGGACCCCGGCCGGGAATCCGCCCAGATCGCACGTCTCCGGCGGCTGGCAGAGGATGCACACCTCGATCCCGCCTTTGCGGAGAAGTTCCTGAACTTCATCATCGGCGAGGTCATCCGCCATCATGAAGCCATCGCCGAGGACCACCAGGCCGCTGCAGAGTGGAAGTAACTGCCACCGGGCTCGGGCCCTGGCCGGGGGAGGACCCCGTGGAGGCTGCCCGCATTATCCGCGGCGAGCTCGGCAGCCCGCACCTGCCGTTCCTGGCGGAGCTTCCGGACCGTGGAGTCGGCTCCGACGCCCTGGGGCGGACAGCCGCACTCCTGGTTGAAATGGCCGTGGATGTCCAGCCGTACGGCTGGCGGCTCGTTGACCGTCCGGGCAAGGATTTCCGCCGCGCCGCGTCTGCCCTGTCCACCGACATCAACGTCCTCGCAGACGTTGCCGGCGCCGAGGACACCCCGGCCCCGGAACTCAAGGTCCAGCTGCTGGGACCGCTGGGTCTTGCCGCCGGGCTGCACCTGCACAACGGCGAACGGGCACTGATCGATTACGGCGCACGCCGGGACATTGCCCACTCGCTTGCCGCCGGGGTTGGTGGCTACCTGTCCCGGATCTCCAGCGCGGTTCCGGGCGCGCGGCTGGTGGTCCAGGTCGATGAGCCTGATATCGCCGCCGTACTGGCCGGCACCATTCCGACCTCGAGCGGTTACCGCACGCTGCGGGCGGTGGGTGGCCAGGAGGTCGCCGAGTCTTGGCAGGTGGTGATCGAGGCGCTCCGTGCGGCGGGCGCCGCCGAAATCGTTATCTCCGTGCCTGAAATTGAGGCCCCCATCGACCGGATCATTGCCGCCGGTGCCGACGGCGTGGCCGTGCCGCTGAAGGCATTGACCACACGGCAGTGGGAGCAGTTGGCCACAGCGGTGGAGGCAGGCAAGCGGATCTGGGCTGGTGCCCTGGACGTCAGCCGCGGCACACTGCCCAGGGCGGCCGACGTCGTGGAGTCCGTCTGGCGGCCGTGGCACGAGCTGGGGCTCCCGGCGTCGTCCCTGGCCAGTATCCGGGTCACCCCCTCGGCCGGACTTTCCGGCCATACGCCGGCCACCGCCACAGCGGTGTTGGGCCGGCTCACCCAGGTGGCCGACGGACTGAACCAGCGCGCGCACGGGTAACTGCAACGCGGGGTCACTTCCGGCCCAATAATTGCTGAGTATTAGGCCGGAAGTGACCCCGCGTTGCGTTTTGGTTTGGGAGCTACACGCGGTCTTCCCAACGGTCCGGCTGGGCGTAGCGGGGCAGGAAACTTTGCGCCGAACTGCCGCCGATGTATGGGCGCAGGCGGTAGTCGAAGCCGCCCGCATAGACAAGGACCTGCCCGATCTGCGGCTGGAGGACCTTGACCTGGATTCGGTGCTGACCGTTCTCGCCGGCGGCGCCGTCCCACCACTGCTCGGCGTAGGCCTTGGCGTCGACGGTGGCCGGGAGCGGCAGGCGGAGGGGGCCTAGGAAAAGCCGCGACGCATCGGAAACACCGCGCAGCCTGCCCTCGGCTGTCACGCTGAGTTTGAGGTCGGTCACCATGCGTCGGTAACGGCCCAGGTAGTCCACAAGCCGCGGGCTGCCGTCGGAATCCACGAGGCTGGTGGTGTCCTGGAAGATCCGGAGATGCCCTGGGAAGCGGATTTCCCTTCGGGCAGTCAGGCTGGAGCGGCCGAAAGGATCCTGGTGCGCATGGTTTTCAATCCGGAAGGGGATGCCTTCGCCGTAATCCGGGAAGAACGCGTCCTCGCCGGAGGTGAGCTTGAGCAGGGGCCGAAGCCATGCCTGCCGGCAGCCCACAACGTCGAACACGCCCTCCCCGACGCCGTAGTGCCCCGAGCCCGGTGCGAGGGAAAAGTACTCCTGAAGCTCGGGCTGCAGCCGCTGGAAGTCCTCGCCCAGGGCCTGCCGGTAAATAGGGACGTTCATCATGACCTCCTGGCCGGTACCGTCAGCGGTGCTGCCGTAATTCACAATCTACCGGCCGCCTTGAGCCGGATGTACATGTCGGCGAGCTGCGGCGGCAGCTGGTGTGGTTCCGCGTCCACCACTTCCACCCCGTGGTGCCGGAGCTCGGCGCTGACCGCCGCCCGCTCCAGCAGTACGCGTTCAGCCGCTGCCGCCCGGAACACCCCGGCGGCGTTCTCACGTTCACGCAGCATCTGCCCCAGCAGAGGATCACGGACGGCGGCCACCACCACAACGTGCTGCTGGGCGAGCTGCGCGGCCACGGGTATGAGCCCCTCCTCCGGTGCCCCGCCGTCCAATGCGGTCAGCAGCACCACCAGGGACCGGTGGGCGGAAACCGCCCGGATCTGCCCCGGAAGGCTGGACCAGTCCAGCTCGATCAGTTCAGCCTCGAGGGGCGCCATTGCCTGCACCAGCTGACCCAGGAGGTTCCCCGTGGTTGCGGAACCGGCCCGGGCCCGCGGCCGGCGGTCGTAGGCCAGGAAATCTACCCGGTCCCCGCCACGCTCGGCCAGGACCGCCAGCAGGAGCGCCGCTTCGATGCCGGTATCCAGCCGTGGTTCGTCCTCGATCCTCGCCGCTGATGTGCGGGACGTATCCAGCATAATCACCACGCGGCGGTCGCGTTCCGGGCGCCAGGTGCGGACGACGACGGCGGACCGGCGGGCGGTGGCGCGCCAGTCGATGGACCGGACGTCGTCCCCGCGGACGTAGTCCCGCAGCGAGTCGAATTCGGTGCCGGCACCACGGATCTGCACGGCGGCCTTGCCGTCGAGTTCGCGGAGTTTCCTGAGCTTCGACGGCAGGTGCCTGCGGGAATGGAACGGTGGCAGGACCTGCAGGAGGCCAGTGCAGTCAAACGTGCGCTGGCGTGCCGCAAGCCGAAGTGGTCCATGCGAGCGGACAGTGACGTGCCGGGCGCCCACGTCGCCACGGCGGACCGGCCGTAACCGGACTGTCATCCGGCGGCCTTCCAGGGCGGGAATGTCCAGGTCCTGGACCGGATTCACCGCCCCGGCAGACGGCTGCCACGCGTCCCGGACGGTGGCCCGCAGTGGTCGCCGGCCACCGTTGCGCAGGGTGAGGACCGAAGAAGCCATGCCATGCAGGGCTACGTTTCCGGGTTCGGCGCGCGTGACGATGATGGCCCGCGGGGACGCGGCCAGGCCAAGGTCCAGACCCAGAAGGGCAGCGAGCGCCACGACCACGCCCAGGACCGTTCCCCAACCGGGGAACAGCAACACCGGCACCAGGCCCAGCAGTGCCAGCAACACGAACCGTCCGGAGAGTGCCATGTGCAGGCGGATCAGCGGGGGACGGGGACGGAGGCCAGGATGCTGCCCAGGACATCGTCCACGCGGACCCCGTCCATCTGGGCATCAGGCTGCAGCGCCACCCGGTGGCGCAGGCACGGCAGTGCCAGTGCCTTCACGTCGTCGGGGGTGACGAAACTGCGGCCGGACAACCATGCCCAGGCGCGGGAGGTGTTCAGCAGTGCAGTCGCGCCACGGGGCGAAACGCCTAGCTGGAACGACGGCGCCTGCCGGGTTGCGCGCACCAGGTCCACGATGTAGCCGATGATTTCCGGTTCGACGGCAACGGTGGCCACAGCCTGCCGCGCCCGTTCGAGGTCCTCGGCGCCGGCCACCGCACGGACACCGGCCGCAGCAAGGTCGCGCGGATTGAAACCGGCGGCATGCCGCCGGATCACTTCCACCTCGTCAGTCCGGCCGGGCAGCGGCATGGTGAGCTTGAGTAGGAACCGGTCCAACTGCGCCTCGGGCAGCGGATAGGTTCCCTCGTACTCCACAGGGTTCTGGGTAGCCGCCACCAGGAAGTTCGCCGGCAGCTGCCGGGACACGCCGTCCACCGAGACCTGCCGCTCCTCCATGGCCTCCAACAGAGAAGCCTGCGTCTTCGGCGGCGTCCGATTGATTTCGTCGGCCAGCAGGATGTTGGTGAAGACCGGGCCCTCGCGGAAACTGAACTCCGAGGTGTGCGAGTCATAGACCAGGGAACCAGTGATGTCGCCGGGCATCAGGTCAGGGGTGAACTGCACGCGTTTGGTGTCCAGGCTCAGCGCGGCGGACAGTGCACGGACCAGGAGTGTCTTGGCCACACCGGGCACGCCTTCGAGGAGAACATGCCCTTGGGAGAGCAGCGCGATCAGGAGTCCCGTGACGGTGGCATCCTGGCCCACCACGGCTTTCGCAACCTCGTGGCGGACATCCAGCAGTGCCTGCCGGGCGGGATCCAGAGTCCGCGGGGAAGTGTCCATGATATGCGGGGCGCCGTACGGTTCGTTCATCGGGTCCTGACCTCGTTCTCTAGTTTGTCCAGTTCCTGTGCCCATTGCACCAGCCGGGCTGCGGTACTGGGGCTTTCCACGATCAGGCCGCTGATATCGGTGACCGGCCGGCCCAGGTGCCGGGCCGCTGCCTGCACGACGTCGTCGGCAGTGGCCTCGGATCCCACTCGAAGGGCGTGTGCCAGACGAACCAGGGTGCCTGCCCGTAGGTTGTCCCGCGCCCGGTCCAGTGCGTGCGAATCCTGATAAAGGCGCGCGCGGCCTTCGGCGGTCTCCACGGCTTTAACCACCACGGGCAGCGGTTCAAAGACGAGCGGGCCCAGGCGGCGCCCCCGCCATACGACGGCGAGCACGGCCACAAAGACCAGCCACGGCCCCAGGAAAGCCATCCAGTCAGGGGCGAGGTCATCAAGTGTCTGCGTTGAATCCGCAGCGGCAGCGTCGCTCAGTCCGGGCAGGTACCAGACAAGGTCCCCTGAGCTGCCCAGCGTCCGCAGGGCCAACGCGGCATGGCCGTGGTCGGCAAGCCCGCCGTTGTTGAGGAGGGCGGTGCTGCCGAGGACGGTCAGGCCGCTGTCGTCCGTGCGGGCAAGCAGCCCGGCGGTGCTTCCCGGCGGGCTGAAGCACACCGTGCCGCCGTCGTACAGGAAGCCGCCGGTTCCGGACACGGCACCTGCCGCGGCGGGATCGCTGAGATCGCAGCCCGGTGCCAGGAGCGCCGTTGACTCAGGCACCACGCCGGCCTGGCTGATGCCGGTATCGAGGGCCCTCAGCGTGCCCAGCCGCGGCGTCACCACTACCACCCGTCCTGCACTTGCGGTCAGCTCGTCCAGCCGGGATTGGTCCAGGAACCCGCTCCGGTCGTACAGGAGCAGGGTGGCACCTGGCCGGTCCGCGAGTGCCGCCGTGGCGGCATCAAAGGATTCAACATCCTGCACCTCCACTCCGTGGCGGCCCAGTATCTCGCTCACCGCCCTGGCGCCGTTCGGCCCGGCGTTGTGGACGGACAAAGGCAGGGAATCGCCCTTTGGCGCGAGCTGGGAGGAAATAACCACGGCCAGTCCGACGGCGGCCACCGCGCCGATCGCTGCCCCGCCGCGGTGCCGCCGGAGCCAGGAACCCGCACCGGGCCCGGAATCCGATCGGAGTGCAGGGGCGGAACCCGGCTGCGCCTCCTCTGCACTCTGCGTCAGTAGGTTGGGCGTCAGGCGATCCTGCGAAGGGTTCTGCATGGTGGGACCCTGCGTCATCGCGGAACCGCCGGTTCGTCACGTTCAGCGGGCAGGGACGCGCTCGCCGGCGTGAGGGACTGCAGGGTGACGTCCAGCCTGCGCACGGCGGCATAGTCGGCCTGGTCTGCGTATTCATTGCCGTAGCGGATCCCGTCGAACGTACGCGCAGTCTCCGTCAGGCGGCCGGCCTCTGACGGAAACGGTGCGGCCAGTTCGTGTGCCACCTCGTCCGCGGTCCGGCCAGGCCGCGCGTCGAGAACCGTTCTGTCCTCGGCCGTTCGCACCAGCGCACGGAAACAGTCCACGACGGCGGCACTATAGTTGCCGGCCGCGGCTGCGGATTCCGCGCGCTGGCGGTAGGCCGTGGCACTGACTGTTGCGTCGGCGTCGAACACGTCTCCGGCACGCTTGGCTTTCGCGTTGAGGCGCGGACGGGCCAGGATGACCGCGGCGCCAATCAGCACGGCGATGGCCACGCCGATCCACGGCGCCGTCACGGTGCTGTCCGGGCCGGAGCCGCCGTCGAGGGACCGCAGCCAGTCCAGGATGTCGGCCCAGACGCTGTCCAGCCAGCCGGGGGCCGCGTGACGGTATTCCGGCTTGGCAAGTTCTTCGGCGGCCCAGCGGCGGGCCTCATCGCGGCCAGGCAGGACCGGCGGTTCAGCGGCCATCCGGCCATGCCCCGAATGGTGGCGCTTCGTTTGGCGGTGTCCCGTAGGGCGGCCGAAGAGTTTGGCCGGGTCCTGTCCCGTAGACCGGGACGCCGCGGCCCGGGACGCCGTCGGGATCCGCCCCCGATTCCAGCAACCGGAGCAGGGCGATATCCAGTCCATCCCGGCGCATCCTGAGGTCAAGGTAGAGCAGCGCCATGACGGAGGTCTGGAAAGCGAACCCCACCGCTCCCACCACTGCACCAACGATCGCGGTGGCAACGCCCGCCACCACGGCCGCCGTCATGGCCTGCTCTGCACCGCCATGTGGTGAGACCACGCCGGTGTAAAAGCCGGAGAGGAGAGAGACCGGAATGGTGACGATCTGGGCGATAACCCCCACCATGATGCCCACCACCAGTGTGATGCCCAGCAGCCGCCACCAGCTGTTTCGTGTGAGTTCCCAAGAACGGCGTATGCCGGCCACCGCCCCGAGCTCCTCCACCACCACGGCGGCCGGCGCCACCATCAGCTTGATGTAGACCCACACGTACAGCACAAAGCACACAAGACCCAATGGGATCAGGATCAGGGCGCCCATTCCACCCACCGTGCTGACCAGCAGCACTGCCAGCGCCACAAACAGTAGTGCTACGAGGAGCCCGGCGCCGACCAGCAGCGCCGCGAGACGGATGAGGGCCCACGCGCGGGACCGCGCCAGAGCCCACATCTGCCTGAAGCCAGTGGGACGGTTAAGGACGGACCTGGCGACCGGAACCACCATGGCGCCCTGAAGGACCGCCGAAAGGAAAACGGTCAGTACCGACACGAGCACGACGCCGGACGCGAACGTGAGCACCACCGGGACAAGGTCCTGCTCCGTCAGTCCCTCCGCCCAGGTCTCCAGCGAGGCAGCGGACGTTGCGGAAAATGCCGTGAGGACTGCCGTGAGCACTGCGGCGAGCGTCTGCGCCAGCAGCGCGGCGCCCAGCATGGCCTTGGCATTGCGCCGGATCGCCTGGAAGGAGCCGTCCAGGATCTCGCCGAACATCAGCGGGCGCAGGGGGACGATGCCGGGTTTGGGAGGTGCCACGTAGCGGGGCTGTTGGTAGGGCGACGGGGCGCCGTAGGGGTTGTGCGGAGGAGTGCCCCAAGCCGGCGGGCCACCCTGAGACGGGCCCCAAACCGGCGGTCCGCCCCAGGAATGCTGTGCAGGGCCGGGCTGCGGACCCCACGGAGTCGGGCTCCCTGGCGGCTGGCTGCTCCCAGCCTCGCCGGCAGGATTCGGCTGCTGTATGTTCGGATCCTGGTTTGGCACCCTGTTCCTTCCCCCGTGCGGGACTGTCCGCGTGTTGCCAGCCTATAGTTCCGGCGTCGGGCGTCATAGCGCGGCGCCATGCCGTAAGCCCGTTGAGCAGGACAAACCCTGTTCAATGAGGGAACATATAACTATGAAGGCACGCATTCTGGTAGTTGACGATGACGAAGCGCTGGCCGAAATGATTGGGATTGTTCTGCGCAATGACGGCTTTGAGCCGGTTTTTTGCGCCGACGGCAGCCAGGCGCTGGATATTTTCCGTTCATCGAAGCCTGACCTCGTGCTGCTTGACCTGATGCTTCCCGGCGTGGACGGCATCGAGGTGTGCCGGCAGATCCGTTCCGAATCGGACGTGCCCATCGTGATGCTCACCGCGAAGTCGGATACGTCCGACGTCGTCCGTGGCCTTGAGTCCGGCGCAGACGACTACGTGCCCAAGCCGTTCAAACCCGCCGAGCTGGTGGCACGGGTGCGTGCCCGCCTGCGGCCCGGCGACCAGAAGGCGCCTGAAACCCTGCGGATCGCAGACATCACCATCGACGTGGCCGGCCACACCGTGAAGCGTGCCGATGAGCGGATCTCGCTGACGCCCCTGGAGTTCGACCTCCTCGTAGCGTTGGCCCGGAAGCCATGGCAGGTGTTCACCCGCGAGTTGCTCCTGGAGCAGGTCTGGGGCTACCGGCATGCTGCGGACACCCGGCTGGTCAACGTTCACGTCCAGCGCCTCCGGTCGAAAATTGAACGGGATCCGGAAGCTCCCGAAGTTGTATTGACGGTTCGTGGTGTCGGCTACAAAGCAGGTTCCTGAGCCCTCAGGACCAGAAGCGCACCGCGCCCCGGACCCTCCCGCTGCCAAGGGCCCGGAGCATACGGATGCGCTGCCGGCGGAGCTGGCAACACTGCCGTTCCGGGCGCGGATATGGCGGCGCCGTGGAGTCATCGTGGGGCTACGGGTTGGCCGCCTCGTCCAGATCGGCGTGACCCGTTTCTTTCCTGCGGTCCGTTTTGCCGGGCGGTCCATGCGGCGGCGCTGGCGCCGGTCCCTTCAGTTCCGGACCGTCCTGACTACCCTGCTGTTGGCCGTGACATCCTTTGGTGCCGTTGGCGCCTACCTGTCCAACCAGATCGCAAACAACCTTTTCCAGGAGCGCCTGACCCAGGCAGAATCCGAAACCCGTTACTACGTCAAGCAGGTCCAGGAGACGTTCGACGGCGCCCAGGTCACCGACCAGTCCAGCGTCATCACGTTGGTCTACGACACTCTGAACGCCGTGGAGGGCCGCGGCTCTGTCATCCAGCGCCGCTACGTTTTCGAGGCCAAACCCGAGCAGACCAAACCCAGGAACCGCTGGGTGGAGTCGCGGGCGTCGGATCAGCTGACCGTCAGCGTCATCCCGCCTGAACTCCGCACGGCAGTCCAGGCGTCAGGCAAAGACCAGTACTGGGCATCCACCGTGATTCCGGTAGGTACAGAGGACAGGCCGGGCATCGCCGTGGGCAACCTGGTGACATTCAACGGGACCGTGTATGAGCTGTACCTGATCTATGACGTCAACACGGCCCAGCAGACGCTCGACGAAATCCAGAGTGTCCTCTTGGCCGGCGGCGCGGTGCTGGTGCTGATGATCGGGGCTATCGCCTGGTACGTCACCCGAAACGTGGTCAGTCCGGTCAGCCACGCTGCCCTGGTGTCGGAGAAGCTCGCGGCCGGCCAGTTGCAGGAGCGGATGGTGGTCAAGGGCGAGGACGAGGTGGCACGCCTCGGGGCTTCGTTCAACCACATGGCCGCCAGTCTCCAGGAGCAGATCACCCAGCTGGCCATGCTGTCCCAGATGCAGCAGCGGTTTGTCTCCGACGTCTCGCACGAACTCCGCACGCCCCTGACTACCGTCCGGATGGCCGCGGAGGTGTTGTACGACGCCCGCCACGACTTCGACCCAATCAACAAGCGCTCCGCCGAACTCCTTTACAACCAGGTTGAGAGGTTCCAGTCCCTGCTGGCCGACCTTCTCGAGATCTCCCGCTTCGATGCGGGAGTGGCCATGCTAGACGCCGAGCCCGAGGACATCCTGCAGGTGATTGCCCACGTCATTGACGGGGCGGCGCCCGTCGCGGCCGAATACGGCTCAGAGATCATCCTCCGGGCGCCCGCCGAGGGAATTGTCGCGGAAATGGATGCCAGGAGGATTGACAGGATCCTGCGAAACCTCATCCTGAATGCTGTGGAGCATGGCGAAGGCAGGCCGGTCACCGTGACTGTGGCAGCCAACCAGTCAGCGGTGGGGGTTGCTGTCAGGGACCAGGGGATCGGCATGACTCCGGCCGAGGCCGCCCGGGTCTTTGACCGATTCTGGCGTGCGGATCCGGCCCGGGCCCGCACCACCGGAGGCAGCGGCCTGGGCCTGTCCATCGCCATGGAGGACACGAAACTCCATAACGGCTGGCTGCAGGCATGGGGAAACAAGGGGAGAGGGGCCAATTTCCGGCTGACCATTCCGTTGCGCCAGGGCGAGGAGATCGACCGCTCACCCGTGCAGCTTGAGCCGGAGGACATCATCCTCCCCGACCTTCCTCATGCCGCGAGCGCGCTGGTACTGGGACCAGGAACGCCGAAGGAGTCGTCATGACGGGACGAGAAGTGCGCATAATGCTGAAGAGGAGCGTTGTGCTGCTCGTAGTTGTCCTGCTGCTGGCTTCGTGCGCGCGCATCCCCACTGCTGGGCCGGTGGGGAAAAGCGCGGAAGGCAGCGCCGGAAACGTTAATGCACCGGTATTCCTCCCGGCCGCGCCCCAGGCAGGCGCTTCTCCGGAAAACATCATTGATTACTTCTACCGTGCCGGCACCGGTTACGAGGGTGACTACGCGGTAGCCCGCGAATACTTGACGCAGGCGGCATCTGTGTCCTGGAAACCCGACCAGCGCGCACTGGTTTATCGTGAAGCGAAGGTGGTGGGCACCGGCGTCGACAACGTTTACAACTACCAGCTGGATGTTTCCTACAGCGTGGATGTTGATGGTATTGCCACCCAGATGCCCGAAGGCACCATCGAGAACATTCCGGCCACGCTCACCCAGGTGGACGGCGAATGGCGGATCTCAGCAATCCCGGACGGAACCGCGATCCCTGAGGAAACCTTCAAGGTCATTTACGGGGCGTACCCCATCTACTTCTACGATCCCAGCTTCACATATGCCGTGCCCGACGTCCGCTGGTTCATCAAGAACAAGACCGTCAAAGCGATGACCAGCGCCCTGCTTGCCGGCCCCGCACCCTATCTTCGCGGAGCCGTGGTGAGCGCCTTCCCGTCAGGCATCAAACTTGCCCGCGAATCGGTTCCGGTGGTGTCCGGAGCCGCGCAGGTGGACCTCACCGCCAAGGAACTCACGGAGGCGTCCACGGAGGACAGGCTCCGGATGCAGACACAGCTTGCACTCACGTTCCGCAGCCAGCCCGACGTCGTTAATGTGGAGCTGCACGCGAACCAGGACCTGGTCCGGGTCGAGGACAACGGCTCGGTGCTGCCCCCGGTGCGGGACAAAAACGTGCCGGTCCGCGAGATTGCCGTCAGCGGCAACGAGCTGGTTCGCTACGAGAACAACAGGGTCTCCCCGCTGCCGGATATGCAGCCTGTTTCCTCGCTCGGGCCGCGCTACCCGGCGGAATCCCCGGTGTCCCAGACTGTGGCTTTCCTAAATGAAAGCCGGACGACGCTTTACAGCATGGTGCCGGGACAGCCGGCCCGGGCGCTGACAACGCGCACCACCATCACGCACCCTTCCTTCAGTCTCTATGACTGGGTGTGGGCCGCAGGGCCGGGAGCAACCGGGGGTACTGAGGTGGTGGCCTATCGGCCCATCGGGGTGGCCGAAGGTGCGGCCGTTCCCACGGGTACCCTCACGCCGTCCTGGCTGGCGGGACGAATCGTCAAGGAGCTGAGGATTTCCCGCGAGGGCGTTCGGGCGCTGGTCATTTCGGAACAGAACGGCAACACGAAGGTGCAGATTGCCGGGATCATCCGGAATGCCGACGGGACTCCCCGGGAACTGACTGCCCCGATCACCCTGGTGGCTTCCGGCGACCCGGACCAGGGCGTCTGGGTGAACGACACCACCGTTGCCGTGATGAAGGCATCGGCAGGCTCGAACGTCACGCCGGAGCTGCTGTCCCTCACATCCGGACAACCCCAGCAGCTGGCGCCCTGGCCTGGCCTCGTGTGGCTCAGCGCCGGCAACGGGCTGGAGGAAATCTACGGCCAGTCGGCCGAGGGTATTTTCCAGCGGCTGGGCAACGGCTGGTCTCCCCAGCTTAAGGGTCCCATCGACCCCTCATTCCCCGGCTAGCGTGTTCTCCACATAGCGGGGCCGGGGGGTTCCGGGGCCGCGGCCGGGAGGCCACCATAGGGTGTGACCGAAGCTCAGCCCGCACGTCCTCCTGCGCGGCACCTTCCTGTGCTGCGCTCTCCTGCGCGCAACTCCGAGGGCCGTGCCGCGAGTGGCGCCGAGGACAGTCCTGCCAGAAGTGCGGCAGGCCTGGATCCGGATCTCCTGCCTCCTGCGCCGCACGCCAAGCATCGCGGCGGCCACCGCCGCCGTTGGCTGCGGGCGGCCGACCAGATGGGCGCCGCCGCCGCGGAGCTGCTGGCACTTGCCGTTCCCGTGGACTGCGTCTGCTGTGGTGCGGAGGACCTGGCCATATGCGTCGCGTGCGAACGCCAGGTGCGCCTGCTGACCAGGCAGCCGTTCCGGGCAGAGGAACAGGCGCCGGCCCTGATGAACGTCGACGGCGGCCTGATCCTGCCCGTGGTGGCGGCGGGGGTGTACCGCGAGGAGTTGGCTCAAGCCGTGCTGTCGTTCAAGAGCCATGGCCAGCACCAGCTCACTACTGTCCTGGCGCGGGGCCTGGGGCGGGGCATTGCCGCGGCCGTGGCCGGCGTAGACGGCGTCTGCCTGGTTCCGGTGCCCAGCAGTACGGCCGGCTATGTCAAGAGGGGCTTCAGCCCGGTCCACCTCCTGCTTGCAGAGTTGCGGCGTGGGACCACCCTTCCCGGGGCATCGGTGGTTGACGTGGTCCGGAAGTCCAGGCGCCGCGCCGCACTGGAACGGCTGCCTGGAGGTCAAAAGGGACTCGGCCGTGGTGCCCGGGCGAGCCGGGTCAGGGGGTCCATGAAAGTCCCGGAACGTCTGGTCGCGCGAGTGTCCGGCCGCCGGTGCATCATTGTCGACGACGTCCTCACCACAGGGGCCACATTGGCGGAAGCAGCCCGCGCCCTCCACCTCAGCGGCGCCGTGGTGGTAGGGGCGGTTGTGCTCGCCGCGACACGCCCGCCGGATTCAGCTGGCGGCGAATCGCCAGGCCCGTGAGGTGGCGGAAAGCGGCCCGTCTTAGAAAAAAATAAACGAAGAAAGGATGAATAACAGGTGGCTATGAACTAACGTCGGTTGTGGGTACCAAGAACAAGTTGTACCTTTCGATGGCGGCTCGGAAAGGGGCTCGACTGTCAAGCAGATCGGCCCATGGGAAGTGTCGCCGTCGTGTCACCGAAGTCATTTGGAGGGCACCATGGAGTTTATGATCAGCGGACGAAATCTGACGGTCTCAGACCGCTTCCGCGAATACGCCGGTGAGAAGATCTCGAAGATCGAATCACTTGGCGACAAGGTCCAGCGGGTTGATGCGAAGGTTTCCAAAGAAACGAACGCACGCCAGACCGGAGACCAGCTCACTGTTGAAGTGACGGTTCTGGGCCGGGGACCCGTAATCCGTGCCGAAGCCAGCGCCGCAGACAAATTCGCTGCGTTCGATCTCGCCTACACCAAGCTGCTTGAACGCCTCCGCCGCGCCAAGGACCGCAAGAAGGTCCATCACGGGCGCCACACCCCCAAGGCAGTACGTGAAGCCACCGCGTCACTGGAACCCGCCAGTGCCAGTGAGCCCCTTTACGTCGAGGCGAGCCATCACAGCGAACCCCAGGCAGCACCAGTTCAGCCCTCGCCCTACGAGGTGGAGAACGACATTCCGGCAGGGGACTCCCCGGTGCTGATCCGGCGCAAAGTGTTCCCTGCGGCCTCCCTCACCCTTGACGATGCCGTGGACAACATGGAGCTCGTGGGCCACGATTTCTACCTCTTTGTGGACAAAGCCACCAACACGCCCTCGGTGGTCTACCGGCGCCGTGGCTGGACGTACGGCGTAATCACCCTGGACCACGAATGCGAACCGGGGGACACCGCCGTCGAAGAAAAAATCATCGCCTACCGCTCCGATGACGAGGCTGCGAAAGTCTAGGGTGGTTCACACCCCTCAATGAAAGGACTGATGTGCCAGCGACGCTGAGCCTTAACCAGGCCCGGCGGATCGCCCTGGCAGCTCAGGGACTCGACAAAGGACGGCCCGCCGGCCCCGTGACCACACGGACGGTGGGCCGTACCTTTGCCCGGATCCAGCTTGTCCAGATCGATTCCGTCAACGTGTTGTCCCGCAGCCACTTTCTGCCCTTCTTTTCAAGACTCGGCAACTACGACCGCAACATCCTCCAGCGGATGGCCAGCTCGCCTCCCAGACGAATGATGGAGTATTGGGCACACGAGGCCAGCTTCATCCGGCCCGATCACTTCCAGGACCTCCGATTGTGGCAGAAACGCACGTGGGTGGGGGCGTCCGCCATGGACCCGGAGCTGCGCGACGCGGTGGCCGGAAAGATCCTTGGCGCCCTCGCCGCCGGGCGGCCCATGACGGCGGCGGAACTGACGGTCGACATAGGACACGTGGAGGACCGGAGGGGCGACAACTGGGGATGGAACTGGAACGCCGTCAAACGCGTGCTTGAAGACCTGTTCGAGGCCGGCATCATTTCGGCGGCATCCAGAACCGAGCAGTTCGAGCGGAAATACACGCTGACCGCCAGGGTGCTGCCGCGCGGGCTTGCCCCCGAAGCCACGCCGGACCCTGTTGGGGCCATGCATCGGCTCATCGACGCGGCCGCGCAGGCCCATGGCATCGGAACCGTGAAGTGTTTCGCGGACTACTTCCGGACGCCTGTCAAGGCGGCAGCCGCGTCGGTGGACCATCTGGTCAGCCTCGGGAGGCTGGAACCGGTGGCTGTCGCGGGCTGGGACCGGAAGGTGTACCTCCATGCCGACGCCGCCAGGCCGCGGCGGGCAGCTGGGCGGGCCCTCCTCAGTCCCTTTGACTCCTTGGTCTTCGAACGGCGCCGGCTGGAGGAACTCTTCGGGTTCCATTACCGGATCGAGATTTACACGCCCGCACACCTCCGGCGCTTTGGGTACTACGTCCTGCCGTTTCTCCTCGGCGACACCATCGTGGCGAGGGTGGACCTTAAAGCGGACCGTGCAGCGGGGAAACTGTTGGTCAGGTCCGCTTATGGTGAGCCGGACGCGCCGCCAGGGACCGCCGTCGAACTCGCCGCCGAGCTGGAACTCATGGCCGGGTGGCTGGAGCTGGGGGACATTGTGGTCAGCCCGGTAGGGGATCTGGCGGAGTCCCTCGCGGGTGCATTGCACCACCGTGCCGGTCCGCTCAGCTCTGAGGGAACACCGGCCGCGTGGCCTGTGTCTCTCCCGTAGACTAAAAACGCCAGAATTCGGCGGCATAAGACTGGGAGTATCTTCACGTGGCATCACTTATCGAAAAACTTCTCCGCACGGGTGACAAAAAAACCCTGCGGCAACTGCGGAACTATGCCGACTCCATCAATGCGCTCGAAGACTCGTTCAAAACCTTCACGGATGCTGAGCTCCGCGAGGAAACTGACCACCTCCGCGCCCGCCACCAGGACGGCGAGCAACTGGACGATCTGCTTCCGGAGGCGTTCGCCGCCGTGCGCGAGGCCTCGTCCCGCACCCTGGGCATGCGTCACTTCGACGTCCAGCTTATGGGAGGCGCGGCACTCCACTTGGGCAACATCGCCGAAATGAAGACCGGCGAAGGCAAGACCCTCGTGGCCACTGCGCCCGCCTACCTTAATGCCCTCACCGGCAATGGCGTCCACGTCATCACTGTGAACGACTACCTGGCCGAGTACCAGTCAGATCTCATGGGCCGGGTCTACCGCTTCCTTGGCCTGACCAGCGGTTGCATCCTGTCCAACCAGGATCCCGCGGTGCGCCGGCAGCAGTACGCCGCGGACATCACCTACGGCACCAACAACGAATTCGGTTTTGACTACCTCCGCGACAACATGGCGTGGGACCAGTCAGAACTCGTCCAGCGCGGCCACAATTTCGCCATCGTTGATGAGGTCGACTCCATCCTCATCGACGAAGCCCGCACGCCGCTCATCATTTCCGGCCCGGCCCAGGGCGACACCAACCGGTGGTATAGCGAATTTGCCAAGGTGGTGCAGCGCCTGAAGGCCGGCGAGGACTACGAGGCGGACGAGAAGAAGCGCACGGTGGGCGTCCTTGAAAGCGGCATCGAAAAGGTGGAGGACTACCTGGGCATCCAGAACCTCTATGAATCCGCGAACACTCCCCTCATCGGGTTCCTGAACAACGCCATCAAGGCCAAGGAACTGTTCAAGCGGGACAAGGACTACGTCATCCTCGACGGCGAAGTGCTGATCGTTGACGAACACACCGGCCGCATCCTGGCCGGGCGCCGCTACAACGAGGGCATGCACCAGGCCATCGAGGCCAAGGAAGCCGTGGAGATCAAGGCCGAAAACCAGACCCTGGCCACGGTGACGCTCCAGAACTACTTCCGGATGTACTCCAAGCTGGCAGGCATGACCGGCACGGCCGAGACTGAAGCCGCCGAGTTTATGGGCACGTACAAGCTCGGCGTGGTGGCCATCCCCACCAACCGGGACATGCAGCGTCTCGACCAGTCGGACCTGGTGTTCAAGAACGAGAAGGTGAAGTTCGACGCCGTTGTGAAGGACATCGCCGAGCGTCACGATGAGGGCCAGCCGATCCTAGTGGGCACCACGAGTGTCGAAAAGAGCGAATACCTCGCCGGGCTGCTCGCTAAAGAAGGCATCCGGCACGAGGTCCTGAACGCCAAGAACCACGCCCGTGAAGCCGCCATTGTGGCGCAGGCCGGACGCAAGGGTGCTGTCACGGTGGCCACCAACATGGCAGGCCGAGGCACTGACATCATGCTGGGCGGCAACGCCGAATTCACCGCGGTGGCCGACATGGCCAAGCGCGGGCTGGACCCGGAAGAGAATTCCGAAGAGTACGAGGCCGCCTGGCCGGCTGCCCTGGAGGCGGCCAAGCAGTCCGTGAAGGATGAACACGAGGAAGTGCTGAACCTCGGCGGGCTGTATGTCCTGGGAACTGAGCGTCACGAATCCCGCCGCATCGACAACCAGCTCCGTGGCCGTTCCGGCCGCCAGGGCGACCCCGGCGAATCACGCTTCTACCTCTCCCTGACCGATGACCTGATGCGGCTGTTCAATTCCGGCGCAGCCGAACGGCTCATGAACAGCTCCGTCCCGGATGATGTGGCCTTGGAATCGAAACTGGTTTCCCGGGCCATCGCGTCTGCGCAGGGCCAAGTTGAAGGCCGCAACGCCGAGCAGCGCAAGAATGTCCTCAAGTACGACGACGTCCTGAACCGCCAGCGCGAAGCCATCTATGGTGACCGACGCCGGATCCTCGAAGGTGACGATCTCCACGAGAAGGTCCAGTTCTTCGTGGAGGACACCATCACCGCCCTGATCGACTCCGCCACGGCCGAAGGCAATGGCGACGACTGGGACTACACCCAGCTGTGGACCAACCTCAAGACGCTCTACCCCGTCAGCGTCACAGCGGAAGAGATCATCGAGGAGGCCGGTGGCAAGTCCAAACTCACTGTTGAGTTCCTCAAGGAAGAACTGCTCTCCGACGCCCGCGTGGTCTACCAGACCCGGGAAGAGACCATCGGTTCTGAAAGCATGCGCGAGCTGGAACGCCGCGTAGTGCTGTCGGTCATTGGGCGTAAGTGGCAGGAACACCTCTATGAGATGGACTACCTCAAGGAAGGCATCGGCCTGCGCGCTATGGCACAGCGTGACCCGCTGGTGGAATACCAGCGGGAGGGCTTCACCATGTTCCAGAGCATGATGGAGGCCATCCGCGAGGAAAGCGTCGGTTTCCTGTTCAACCTTGAAGTTGAGGTGACTCCGGCCCAGGATGTGGTGGTTCCGGACGCGGCCGGTGGCCACACCGAGCACGTCGAGCCGCAGATCCACGCCGCCGGCCTGGAAGCGCCGGAGAAGCCTGTTCAGCTCCAGTACACGGCTCCCGGCGAAGACGGTGCATCCCAGACCCGGGTGGAAGGCCGCTCCTCGTCGAAGTCCGGCAACCCGGCCAAAGCTGCAGCGCAGGACGCCACCAAGCGTCCGGCCAAGAAAAAGCGACGGTAAAGCAGCCACGGTTCCAGGAACGAACCTGTAGGACGTAGCTGGATACAAGAAGTGCCCGGGGCAATTTGGCTTCGGGCACTTCTTCGTCTGTGAACACTTCCTGCCAATTGTGGGCAACCGGTCAGCCGACCATGAACTCAGTCACCCGCCAGACCTGCTTGCTGCGTTCAAGCCGGACCGCTACTGCCCGGGCGCGGACATCGTCAACCACCACGGCGCTTGCCTCATAAATGCCCGGGGCGACCTCGCAGGCGCGGACCGAGCGCACGATGGAGTTCCTGTGCAGCCGGGCCAAGGCTGGCGAAGCTGACCGGGCCTGTTCGCGGCGGATCAGGGCCGAGCGGTGCTGCAGAACGGCGAGGCAGCGCGGATCCAGGCGGCGGGCGAGCTGGTGGATCGGCCGGATGCCGGCGAGGACTTCCATGGCCGCCTGCACGGTACTGCGTGTGATCGCCAGGATTTCGGAGTTCTCGTCTGCAGCACGCAGTGGTGCCGCTGGCGCGGAAGTGGTTCGCGGAGGTACCTGGCGGACTGCTGCCCCGCGGCCCGGGCTAACTGTGGCGGAGCGGATTGGCGTAACTGCGTACATGTGATTCCCCTTAGTGGTGAGCTGATGAATGTCGGAACGTCGGTCAGGCGGTGGAAGGTGCTTTCAATATCTGCCCGGGCAGCAGGACATGCGGAGTCTCGCCGATCTGGGATTTGTTGGCCTCATACCAGCGGGGCCAGTGCAGGGCGACGTCCACATCCGAAGCGGCCGGGCCCAAGTGGCGGGAGGCGATGTCCCACAGTGTGTCGCCGGCCAGTACCGTGACCTCACTCAATGCCGGCGTTGTGGTCTGCTCCGCCCGGACGGGCTGGGCAGCCATCAGGCCGGGATCCATAACCGGCGGGCTGGGACGCCAGTCGGGACGGATCGCAGCCGCAGGAGCCTGGGTGGTCTGTTTCCCTGGATCCCCGGGAGCTGTTGCCTCTGCTTCCGGGATCAGCGGGTGGTCGCTTGTGGGGGACCACTGGGCCTGGATGGCTGCGCCGTCGACCCGTATGTCCTGGACGGCCACTTCCTGTGTGGGTACCCAGGCGGGTCCGGCCGGCGGTATGGCGGCATGGGCCAACGGTGCCGTCAAAAGTTGCACCGCGAGTGCGGCCACAGCGAGCCGTCGCATAAAGGCCGGGCAGCACATGCCTGCTCTGTCAGCGGCCCGCCGATTACCGCATTTGTCCAGCAGGGCAGCCGTTGCAGCCGCAATCATCGAGAAGACCCACCACGCCACGATGGCCAGCCCTGCGGCAACTGCCGCGGCACCCAGTAGGTCATCGACGTCCGGGCCTTGCCGACGGGCTGTGGACAGTTGCCACCGATCCACCATGCCCCAGCCGGCAGCGCAGAGGAAGAATCCCAACAGGAGGATGGACGCCGCCATAACGGCGTCTGCGCGGAGTCCGCGTGCTGCAGCTGCCATCATGGTGCTCCAATCTTATGTTTGATGCAGTTTGATGCTGTTTGATCGATCTAAGATCAGTTTGACGCAGCTGGGCTGGATTTGTCCAGAGACTGGAGAGAAGTTGTTGGTGAATTGACCCCGGATAAAGCCGCGCCCTACGCTTGGCCCCATGCGTTGGGATGCTCTGTTCACTGACATGGAGGCACAGTTCGCCGAGGGCGAGCGGCTGACCGCTGATGCCGAGATCTCTGAGCGGGCGAGGGCGGAAACAGCCTCCGTAGCCCTGGCTGACCGCTTGCGGGGTTCCTTGGACAGTCACGTGGCCGTGCACCTGATGTGTGGACGCGTCTTTGAAGGAACCTTGAGTCATGCCGGCGCGGACGCCCTGGTCCTGAACGAGTTGCGTCACCAAGTACTGATTCCGTATGGCGCGGTGGCGAGCTACACAGGCTTGGGGCGGGTCTCCGTGGCCGAGACGTCGCAGGTGCGGCGCCGGATCGGATTGGCACATGCGCTGCGGGGCCTCGCGCGGGACCGGGCCGAACTTGCCATTATCATGCGCCACGCGCCGGAAAGAGGCTTCGGGCTGGCCGGAGTTATTGACAGGGTAGGCAGTGACTTTCTGGACCTGGCGCTGGTCAGTCCCGGGGAGTCCCGGCGGGCATCGCAGGTCCGGCAGGTTGCCACGATTCCGTTTGCGGCGCTGGGTGCCCTTCGGTCACGGAGTGTAGGGGAGCTCTAGCTGCGGGCCGGAGTTTGTCCAGACAATCCAAATTCCGGGCCCTTTGCAGGCGATTATCTGGACAAAAACTGCGGACCGGGGTCGGAGCCGGTATCGGCGGCAGCCGCCCGGGCCTGGGTCAGCCCTGCTTGGCTTTGGCTTCCTGGATCACGCGGCTGGCCTCGGCGTAACGCTCCTCGATGTATTGTTCCAGCATCTTTTCCTCGACGCGCCACTGCCCCCGGCCACCCACCTGGATGGCCTTCAGTTCTCCGCTGCGGACCAGGGCATAGGCCGCCGGTGAGTTGATCTGCAGTTGTTCAGCAACATCGGCAAGAGTGAGGAATCTGGGCATGGTTCCATTTTGCCATTGAAGGTGCCATCTGGTGCGGTTATCCACAGTTTGATGTTGTTTGGTGTTTTGACTTTCGTTCCGGGGCCCATGCCGTAACAATGAGGTGTCCGGGCGCAGCCAACGGACTGGGCCGGAGCAAGGGGGAGAAAAGCATGAGTCACGATGCAGCTAGTACGGGTGCCCGGTTGAAACCACCGTCGTGGAAGGATCCCCGACTGCTGGTTGGCCTGCTGCTGGTCCTGGCATCGGTGGTGGGAGTGATCTCCCTGGTTGGCAGCGCCGATCAGACCACCGAGGTTTACGCGGCCCGGGATTCCATTGCGGTGGGGGAGAAGCTGACCGCGGACAATGTGGTCCGGGCTAAGGTCCGCCTGGGTGAGACTGAGCAGCATTACGTCACCGTTGAGGCAGGGCTGCCGGACGGTCTGGTGGCAGTCCAAAGAATCGGCAAGAACCAGCTGGTACCCAGGGAAAGCCTGGCCACTGTGGATGCGTTGGACCGCAAGCCCGTGGCCGTGACCATTGATGAAGCACTGCCGCCGCAGGCGGTGGCCGGGACCCGGGTGGATGTCTGGGTTGCCTTGCCGGATGCGCGAAACGGTTTCAGTGAGCCAAAGCTCCTGCTGCCGAGCGCGGAAATTGCGCAGGTAACCACGGGCTCCACGGCTTTGGGGTCCTCCCGCAACACAGTGCTGATGGTGCTGGTTGCTGACAGCCAGATGCCGGCGATCCTCGGCGCGCAGGCGAACCAGGCCAAGATTTCAGTGGTGTGGAACCCGGGCGGCGGAGCCTAATGAGCATCCCCGTGGTCACCGTGGGCCAGGCACGCGAGGACGTGGTGGGCGGGTTGGAGCGCCTGCACGGCCCCGTTACTGTGGTCCGGCGCTGCGCCGAACTGACTGAACTGCTGGCCGCCTGCCAGAGCGGCCTGGCGCGGGCAGCGGTTGTCGCAGATGGCAGCGAGGGCTTGACTGCTTCGCTTGTTGACCGGCTCGGAGCCGTTGGCGTTGCGATTATCGCCCTCACGGATGACGCGGCCGAAGCCGCCAGGCTACGGGGGATCGGTGTGGCGTCCGCGCTGACCGGAGTGGAGTCTGCCGCCCTGGCCGGCAGGATTGCCGAGGTGGTTGCCCAGCTGACCGGCACTGCCAAGGAGGCGACGTTCGGGAGTGGGCTGGGGGATACCAGTGCTGCGTTGCGCCAGCGTCCCGCCGACCAGGCGGATGTGCCGTTGGCCTCCGGGGCGGGCAAAGTCATTGCCGTGTGGGGTCCCGCCGGTTCACCTGGCCGTACCTTCGTTGCGGCCAACATCGCGGGGGAGTTGGCTGCAGATGGCAAATCCGTGCTCCTTGTCGACGCCGACAGTTACGGGGCGAGCATCGCGGCAGTCCTTGGCCTGCTGGATGAATCTGCCGGACTAGCGCAGGCCTGCCGGCTTGCGGACCAGGGATTACTCGACGCCGAGGCGCTGCTGAAGGTGGCCACGCCTGTCACTACCAAGCGTGGAACTTTCCGGGTCCTGACCGGCATCACGCGGGCCGACAGATGGACGGAATTACGGGCCGCTGCCCTGTCGCTGGTGCTGGAACGCGCGAAGGAGGTTGCCGACGTCGTGGTTGTGGACACGGGTTTCTGCCTGGAGGCGGATGAGGAGCTCAGCTTCGACACGATGGCTCCGCGCCGGAATGCCGCGACCCTGCGCAGCCTGGAGCTTGCGGACACCGTCTATGCCGTGGGGGCCGCCGATCCCGTTGGCGTTCCTCGGCTGGTCCGCGGACTGGCCGAGCTCGAGTTGGCAGTTCCGCATGCGTCGCCTGTTGTGGTGATGAACAAGGTTCGGGCGGCGGCGGTGGGGAGATCCCCGGAACGCCAGCTGAAGGATGCATGGGGGCGGTATGGCCCCTCGGCGCAGATCGCGGCTTTCCTGCCCGCGGACAGCCCCGCTGCCGACGCGGCGCTGCTGGGCGGCTCTCTGCTGCTCGAGACAGCGCCGGATTCCAAGCTCAGACGTGCGATCGCCGACTTGGTTTGTGCACCTGTCCAGCGATTTTCGCAATCCTCTGTATTTTCTTCCACACCGAGGCTTCAGCGAAAGGGCTAGGCTCACCGTAGGAGCTGCAACGGTGCAGCATCAAACTTGTGATGGAGGCGTTTGTTGATGTCGTCTGGATCCAGCGTGGAGGATCAAGCCTTGGCTATTGGTGACCGGGAGGGATTCCTGGCGGATTATTACCAGCATCTTGCCGAAGAGGATGCCCGGACTTATTCCCCGGAGGCGCTGGCCAGCCGGGCGGAAACCCACCGTGGTGTCGCCGCGAACCGGCAGCCGGGCCAGGCGCAGGTTGCCGTCGTCAACGAGGCGGACAGCAGCGTTGTCTATGTCGTCACGGACGATATGCCTTTCCTTGTTGACTCGGTCAACGCCGAGCTGGTGCGCCAGAACGCCGCCATCGGGCTTGTGCTTCATCCACTGTTTGTGGTGACCCGGAACCGGGAAACGGGGCAGTTGGTCAAAGTTGATCGCGTCCCGTCCCACATCGGTCTCTCCAGCGGTGATACGGCGGCGATGCCCATGCTGTCGCACCTCATCGCGCAGGGCGAAAACGCCTCGCACATGGAGTCGTGGATCGCCGTGGAAATCAACCGCGTCTCCGACGAGGCAAAGGCGTCGTTGCTGGACGGGCTGGACCGCATTTTGGGAGACGTGCGCGCCGCCGTCGAGGACTGGCCTAAGATGCGCAACAAGGCCCAACAGATTGCCGCGAGCCTGGACCAGGTGTCCCACCCGGCCCAGATTGCCGAACTGCGGCAGGCGCAGGAACTTCTGCGCTGGCTCGACGGCGGCAACTTCACCTTCCTCGGTTACCGTGAGTACGACCTCGTGACCGTCGAAGGTGAAGATGTACTGGAACTGCGTGAAGACAGCGGCCTTGGACTGCTCCGGGCGAAGCCGGGAGCTCCGCACATGCAGCACCTCACCGACGCCGGCCGCAAAAAGGCCCGGGAAAAGCGGGCACTGGTAATCACCAAGGCAAACTCGCGGTCCACCGTCCACCGCCCCGCGTACCTGGACTATATCGGCGTGAAGAGTTTTGACGCGGCAGGCAACGTCACCGGCGAGCGCCGCTTCATCGGCCTGTTCGCGACCAGCGCCTACGCCGGATCCGTCCGGAACATCCCCGTTGTGCGCGAAAAAATTGACGCCGTGCTGGGCAATGCCGGCTTCCCCCCGGACTCTCACTCCGGCAAGGACCTCTTGGGGATCCTGGAGACGTACCCCCGGGACGAGCTGTTCCAGATCGAGACCGAGGACCTGGCGGCTACCGCAACCGGCATCCAAAAATTGCAGGAGCGGCGGCGGACCCGGCTGTTCCTCCGGCCGGACATCTACGGCCGTTTTATGTCTGCGTTGGTGTACCTTCCGCGTGACCGGTACACCACCAATGTTCGGCTCCGCATCGAGGAAGAACTACGGACCACGTTCCAGGCTGAGTCCATCGACTACGAGGCGCGGATGACCGAATCGGCCCTCGCGCGCCTGTTCTTCCGGATCCGCCTGCCCAAGGGCAGCGAGGTCAGCCACTTCAACGCCGATGAGCTTGAAGCGCGGCTGGTCCGGGCGGCCCGTTCCTGGAGTGAGGGCATCGCTGAAGTCCTACGGGAACGCGGCGCCGATGAGAAGGCCAAAGAGCTCTCCGCCATCTGGTCGGAGGCTTTCCCGGCCGGCTACCGGGTGGATTACGAGGTCGAAGACGCGCTGGAGGACATTGCCCGTTTCGAGAGATACGGGGCCGAAGCCGAGCGCACAGCCGGTGCAAGGCAGGAACGGCCGGGCGTCCACGTGTACTTGCCCAAGGGAGCCGGTGAAGTCCTCGAAGAGGATGCCCGCGTCAAGCTGTACATGTTGGAGCCCAAGAGCCTGAGCCAGATCTTGCCGTTCTTCCACAACCTGGGACTCGAGGTGCTGGATGAGCGGCCCTTTGAGATCGAGACGGCTGACCAGCGGGACTTCTTCCTCTATGACCTCGGGCTGAAATATCCCGCCGGCATTGATCCGCTGGCCACGGGACAGCTGCTGGCAGATTCGTTCGGTGCCGCCGTATCCGGCGCCGTTGAGTCGGACAGTTTTGACCGGCTGGTGCTGCGTGAGGGGATGCAGTGGCGCCAGATCACGGTCCTGCGGGCCTACGCCCGGTATATGCGGCAAATGGGAAACACCAACTCGGTGGGCTTCATGGCGGACACTCTGCTCGCCAACCCCGATGTCACTAAGGCCCTGACGGCTCTTTTCGCGGCCCGGTTCGACCCCGCCCTGAGCGGGACCGAGCGCCTTGCGGCGCAGGAGAAGGTCCGCGGCGAGCTGTCGGCTGCCATTGACGAGGTGGCAACGCTCGACGCCGACCGTGTGCTGCGGACCTTGGCGAACCTGATCGAGGCGACCCTACGCACCAACTACTACCAGTACAAGACGCACCTGAGCTTCAAGCTCGATCCCGCCAGGATTGAAGGTCTGCCGTTCCCGCGGCCGATGTTTGAAATCTGGGTCTATTCCCCGCGGGTCGAGGGAGTCCACCTCCGCTTCGGCAAGGTGGCCCGCGGCGGCTTGCGCTGGTCAGACCGGCGCGAGGATTTCCGGACCGAGATCCTTGGCCTGGTGAAGGCGCAGACCGTCAAAAACGCGGTTATCGTTCCCACCGGGGCCAAGGGCGGTTTCTTCGCCAAGCGGCTGCCCGACCCTGCCGCGGACCGTGCGGCGTGGATGGCTGAGGGTGTCGAAAGCTACAAGACGTTCATCCGGGGTCTTTTGGACCTCACCGACAACCTCGTTACCGGAGCCGACGGCGAAACTGTAGTGCCGCCGTCAGACGTTGTCAGGCACGACGACGATGATTCCTACCTCGTGGTGGCGGCGGACAAGGGGACAGCCACGTTCTCTGACATCGCCAACGGGCTGGCGGCAGAATACGGGTTCTGGCTCGGCGACGCGTTCGCCTCCGGAGGTTCGGTGGGCTATGACCACAAGGCCATGGGCATCACGGCCCGCGGCGCCTGGGAGTCGGTCAAACGTCACTTCAGCGAGCTCGACGTGGACACCCAGACCCAGCCGTTCAGCGTGGTGGGCGTGGGAGACATGTCCGGGGACGTGTTTGGCAACGGCATGCTCCTATCCCGGCACATCCGGCTGCTGGCTGCCTTCGACCACCGGCACATCTTCCTGGACCCCGCACCGGACACGGAATCGTCGTTCGTGGAACGGCAACGGCTCTTCGAACTGCAGCGGTCCTCCTGGGACGACTACAACAAATCCCTCATCAGCGAAGGCGGCGGCGTGTACGCCCGCCAGGCCAAGTCCATTCCGGTGTCGCCGCAGGTCCGGGCAGCCCTGGGCCTGCCCGAGGCGACCACCGAGCTGAGCCCGCCGGAGCTTCTCCGCGCTATTCTGCTCGCCCCCGCCGATCTGCTCTACAACGGCGGGATCGGAACGTACGTCAAGGCCAGCACCGAGTCCAACGCCTCCGTGGGTGACAAGGCCAACGACGCCATCCGCGTGGACGGCAAGGACCTGCGGGTCAAGGTGGTGGGCGAAGGCGGAAACCTGGGCATGACGCAGCGCGGCCGCATCGAAGCCGCCCTGCAGGGCGTCATCCTGAACACCGACGCGATCGACAACTCGGCCGGCGTCGATTGCTCCGACCATGAAGTGAACATCAAGATCTTCGTTGACCGGATGGTGGCCGCGGACAAACTGACTCCGGACGAGCGGGCAGGCTTCCTCGCCTCCATGACGGACGAAGTGGGGCGGCTGGTCCTCGAGGACAACGTGGACCAGAACATCCTGCTCCTGAACGACCGGATGCGCGTGGCCGAGTGGAGCCCCAGCTATGAGCGCCTGATGGACTGGCTGGAAAAGTCGGCCGACCTCAAGCGTGACCTTGAAGCGCTGCCCAGCACCGAAACGCTGCGGGAACGCCTAAGCCAGGGCCAGGGTCTGACATCACCGGAGCTCTCGGTGCTGGCGGCCTACGCGAAGATCGAGCTGGCCTCGGCGCTGCGTGACAGCGACCTCGCCGACGATCCGTGGTTCCGCGGGACGCTGCGCGCGTACTTCCCGAAGCAGCTGCGCGAGCGGTTCGACGCCGAACTGGACACCCATCCGCTGCGGCGCGAGATTATTGCCACAGTGGTGGCAAACGACATGATCAACATGGGCGGTATCACCTTCGCTTTCCGCACCATGGAGGAAACCTCGGCCACGGAGGTGGCTGTGGCTAAGTCCTTCGTGGCGCTCCGCGAGATCTTCGACCTGAACACGATGGTGGGGGAGCTGAACAGCCTGCCGGCGTCGTTCCCCACCGAGCACTGGAGCACGGTCCACCTGGACATCCGCCGTCTGCTGGACCGCGCTGTCCGGTGGCTGCTGGCCCAGGGCGGCACGTCCCGGCCCATCGCAGATACCGTGGCCGAATTCAAGCCGCTCCTGGACCCGATGCGCGCGCGGCTGCTGGATTATCTCCGTGGCGATGACCGTGACCGGGTTGGCACCTGGCTGGAGACTGCCCGCGGATGGGACCTTCCGGAGGGGCTTGCCTTCCGGTGGGCAGAGCTCTTCGAGAGCTTTGTCCTGCTGGACATCGCCAAAATCGTGCATGCCCGTAAGGAGCCGGTGGAGGAGATTGCGGCGGTCTACTACACCGTGTTCAACCGCTTCCACGCTGACTCGCTGCTAGAACGGATCAGCAGCCTGCCGCGCCAGGACAGGTGGCAGGCATTGGCTAGGGCAGCACTGCGGGATGACCTCTATTCCACCGTTTCGGACATGACGACGGCGGTACTTGAGTCGACGGTGGCCGGGGCATCTGCGGAGGACAGGCTGAAAGACTGGGAACGCCAGAATGCCGAGCAGCTGGGCAGGGCGAAGAGCATGTTTGACGAGGTCAACTCGCTCGAAGCCGACGATATGGCGTCACTGTCGGTAGCATTGAGGCTCTTGAGATCAATCGTCCGACGCTAGGAATCCCGGCGTCGTAACTGGAGGTGCAGTGGCAATCTTTACGGACCCCATCAGGGAACACGCTGATTTCGGGCCGGGCGATGCCGAATGGCTGCACCTCCTGGTGGGCGACTGGCAGATGGTCGCTGACCTGGCGTTCGCTGACCTGGCGTTGTGGTTCCCGCACCCGGATCATGGCTATGTGGCGCTGGCGCATGTCAGGCCGTCCACCACACACACCGTGTTCCACGGCGACTTTGTGGGCGAGCCCATCCGGCAGGACCTGCAGCCGCTGGTGGATAAGGCCTGGAGCAGCCGTGCCATCGAGCGGTCCAGTGAGACCAACTGGAGCACGGACATGGCGTTGCGGGTGGAGGCTGTGCCAATGGTCCGCAACGGCCGGACCCTGGCTGTGGTGACCACTCACATGGACCTGTCCAGTTCGCGGATGCCGTCCCGTCTGGAGCTGACGTACCGGCAGTGCGCCTACGATCTCCTGCGGATGGGAACGCTGGGACTGTGGCCCGATTTTGCCTCGCCCACCGGTTCGCGCCGTGGCGCGCCTCGTGTCGGGGACGGGCTGATCAGGCTCGATGCCGAAGGAATTGTGCAGTACGCAAGCCCCAACGGGGTATCGGCCTTCCGGCGGCTAGGCGACGGCGAGTCGCTGGAAGGCCGTTCCCTGGCTGAAGTGACCGCCGGGCTGCTGAAGGACCGGAGGCTGGTGGACGAGACGCTGCCGCTGGTGGTGACAGGCCGGATGCCGTGGCGCAGCGAGATTGAATCGCGTGGCGTGAGCCTGTCACTGCGGGCCATCCCACTGCGGGATGAGCAGCAGCGCTTTGGTGCGCTGGTGCTGTGCCGGGACGTGTCCGAACTGCGGCGGCGGGAAATGGAACTCGTCACCAAGGACGCAACCATCCGCGAGATCCACCACCGGGTGAAAAACAACCTCCAGACCGTAGCGGCCCTGCTGCGTATGCAGTCCCGCCGGATGGTCAGCGACGAGGCTAAGCAGGGCCTGGAGCAGGCGATGCGTCGTGTGGCCACCATTGCGCTGGTCCACGAGACACTTTCACAGGGATTGGCTCAGAGCGTTGACTTCGACGAGCTGATCGGCCGCCAGTTCAGGCTGTCCGCCGAAGTCGCTTCGCCGTCGCAGCAGGTCAAGACCGAGCGGTCCGGACTCTTTGGCGAACTGCCCAGCGACTTCGCCACCCCGCTGGCATTGGTCATCAATGAACTCGTGACCAACGCCGTCGAGCATGGCCTCGAAGGACGTACGGGCACCGTCTGGCTCATCGCGGACCGCTCCGAAGAGGAAGACGGCGAGGAACTGCTGACCGTCACTATTGCCGACGACGGAGTGGGACTGCCGGATACGCCGCACGTAGAGGGACTGGGGCTGCAGATTGTCCGCACGCTGGTCACAAGTGAGCTAGGCGGCTCCATCGCGTGGCACCCGCGCGACGGCGGCGGAACGGCTGTCCAGATCCGCCTCAGTCTGGCGGCCAGGTAGCCAGTGGGCATAGGCCGGTGACTACCCGCTGGTGACTTAACCGCCGATGGCCGCAACCTGGAAGGGTTGCGGCCATCGGCATGTCTGTTAATTGTGGGGCTGCTAGGACCGGACCTGGTAGGACTGGGCCCGGGGGACCGAAGCTGGTTGGACCGCACCTAGGAGGCGCGGCACTTAGGAGGCGCGGCGGGCGCGTGCGGCGCGGCGCTTAAGGGCGCGACGTTCGTCTTCGCTCATACCGCCCCAGACGCCGGCGTCCTGGCCGGACTCGAGAGCCCACTGGAGGCACGTGTCAACGACGGGGCAGCGGCGGCATACGCTTTTGGCTTCCTCAATCTGGAGGAGGGCAGGACCTGTGTTTCCTACGGGGAAAAACAGTTCCGGGTCCTTGTCGAGGCACGCCGCGCGGTTACGCCAATCCATGCTGATCAGTTGCTCCAATTCTGGGATAAGCCGTTTGTGAAATAATTCACTAGTAGCTACAAAGGAAAAGGGCCCTGAGGGGCCCCCTTGGTCATCTCAGTCAAGCCTGTCATGTTAACGCTGTGTAAACAAGGGGTAATACAGCTTGAAATCCCCGGATAGCTGAGCGATACATCACACGGGCATTGCCGACCCCCGCCACCGTCCGACTATCTCCGGTAGGGTGCCAGTGTGTCAAGACCCCCCATGAACCCTGCAGACCCGCCGCCTTCACCGCGCCCCCGCGGCATTATGGCGATAGCCCTCGTTGTTGCAGCCGAAGCCACCGCGCTCTTGGTTGCAGCCGCTTGGTATGGCTACGAACTCCTGACGGGTGCGCCGGTCACGTCGTTTTGGGGTGCCGTTTTTACCCTGGGGCTGTTGCTTGCTTTCTCGGCCTGGCTCTATTCGGTAGGGCATTTTCTCTTCCGCGGTCGCCGGTGGACGCGGGCAGCGGCGCTGGTAGCCCAGTTGTTTGTCCTAACTATCGGCATTCCGACCCTTACAGGCGGCGTGATCTGGGCTGGGATCGCCATGGTGGTGCCGGCCCTTGCGGCCATAGTGCTCCTGTTTGACAAACGTGTCATCAGCTACGCCTCCCGGACAGGGGATTCGCCTCCGGCGTTCTAGGTGTTACCCGGCGTTTAGGCAGCCATACCGTCCAGCGACTGATCCGGCGGTACCCAGCCCAGCTGGACGGCCAGGGCGCGGCCGTTCTGAATGAGAATGCTCCGTCCCGGTGGCGGGTTGGCTTCCGCCTCGAATCTGACTCCTAAGAGGTCGCCGTCCATGAAGGTCCGGGGTGCGATCAGGATGCCGCAGCCCAGGTTGCGTGCCTGCAGCGCCAATGGAACCCGCTGGGCGAGTATCGGACTGTACCCCGCAGTCATCACCACCGTGATTCCAAGCGCGTTGAGGTCGGCAAGGTCGCGGTTGACGTCCGGCGGCAACAGGTCCGCATCGTCAACCAATGCCACCGAGTTCCGTTCCACACCGCCAGCGGTGGCTTGGCGCAGGATCCCGGACCAGTACGCCCCAGGCTCGGCAACCGGCTCCGGCTGGAGCCACGGTCCGGTTTCAGGGTTGACGCCCGGTAGGAGCCGGAGAAAAGACGACTTGCCCGACGACGGGCCGCCCAGCACGGCCAGCACCCCGCCCGCCGGCACCCGGACGGAAACGGGTTCAAGTTCGTCGCCGCCCACACCGATGCGGAGGGTGCGCTGCCCTGGCACGGCCCTGGTTTTCAGTCCGGCCGGGATCTGGACGGCCGCCCTTTCATCTATCCGGGCCGCCGGTGCCATGACCGGCAGAGGCTCCACCCGGAATGGTCGACGCCGCAGATAAGGCTGTTGCGGTTGGGCTGCTTCCGGATCCCGTGTGTCACCGAGGGGAGCTGTGTAGAACTGGCAGACTGCGGTTCTTCCACCCGATAGCGCGCCCACGGCCACGCCCCTACCGACCACGGACGCAGTCGAAGGCAGTTTCGGCCAGGCAATCCGGCTGTCGTCGCTGGATCCGGTCGGGAAGTACACGCGGTTGGGAACGGCTGCGAAGAACCTGGCAGTGACGAGTTCCCGCTGACCGGAGATGATCACCGTGATACCGGCTCGGCTGCCATCACGGACAAGGTCATGGAGAACGTCCTCGGCCCACGCCAACGGCCCAGCACGGAAAGCCGAGAGCCATGCTCCCCAGCCTGCGATCACCAGCACCAGCGGTATGTCGTCGCTAGCGGCGGGACGTCCCAGCCGGTGGGACTGCTCCCGGGCCAGACGCTCCAGGATGCGTACGGCGCGGCGAAGCTCATGAAGCCCTGCCCTGGCGCCGACCCGGTAGTGGGAAGCCAACCCCGCGAAAGAACTGTCCGGGTCCAGCACATATAAGTGCGATTCCCGGGTGTGGGATGCCAGACGGAGGACTGCGAGCCGGATTCCCTCAGCCACCCCTGATTCCGGACCGCCTACAAACGCCAGGTGTCCGTGGCCGGCAGGTTCCCAGTTCAAAGGGGCAGTTCGTTGCTCGGCGGGCAGGTCCATCAGGCCGAACGCTACGGACCAGTTGGCTCGGCCGTCGGCATTGGCATTGTCCCGTGCAACGTCATGGTCAGCTTCGTGGCTGTCATCAGCGGGCTCGCGAGTAGGCGACCCTGCGGGTTCGGCGAGGAGCCAGGGGAGTGGTGCAGCAATCGGCTTCCGGATTGCTGGACCGTCCATGGCCTGCCACAATCCGGTCATGGAAGCTATCAACGGGGCGGTCGCTTCGGCAGGAGTCGGATCACTGCCGGGAGATCCGGAACCCTCCGGTACGGCGGGGGTACTGATGTACTCGGAGGCCAACCATACGAAGACTCCGGCCGGTTCAGACCGGATGGCTCCGGCTGTCATCGATCCGGCCTGGAACTCCATAGGAGCCTCCGTTCCGCGGGCCAGATAAGCCCGGCCCGGCGTATCCACACTTATGTCGGCGGCGGCTTTGGAATTGATGATGTCCACCGATTCCATCTCGGACTGGACGCGCAACGCGATACTGGTGGTGACGTTGGCACGAATGTCGGCCGTCAGCGCCCCCTGGGGCCGTTGCGTGGCCATGATCAGGTGAATGCCCAGGGAACGGCCAATGGCGGCGATCCTCATGAGCTCCCGGAGCGATTCGGGTGCCTCCTCAACCAGCATTCGGAATTCGTCGATGACAATCACGAGGTGGGGAAGCGGCGAGGCCCGGCCCGCCGCAGTCGCCCGGAATGACGTCAGGTCCGGTGCCTGAACTGCCGCCAGGCGCATTTCCCGGAATCTGATCTCGGCGCGGAGCGAATGCAGCGCGCGTTCGAGCTCGTGGCTGCTCAGGTCGGTGAGCATTCCCACGCAGTGCGGGAGTCCGGTCAGGGGCCCAAGTCCCGAGCCGCCCTTGAAATCGACAAAAAGGAAGTTGATGCGGTCCGGTGCGTAGCTGAGGGCGAGGGCTACGGTCAGGCTGCGCAGGAGTTCGGATTTTCCGGAGCCGGTGGTGCCGGCGACCAGCAGGTGCGGTCCGTCGTTTTGGAGATCGAGTGTCCGGACACCCTCAAGACCGAGCCCGATGGGAACGGCTAGCCCGGGCCGGCTGCTGTTTACTGACCATCGCCTGGATGTGTCGGGCGTGGAGTGGGGGAGCATGTCGGCGAGCCGACAGGCCGTGGGGATGGTTCGTCCTGCGTCGCCGGACCGGTTCTCATCCTGCGCCAGTCCGCGGCAAAACCTGTTGAAGACATCTACGGGCGCCTGATCAGAGACGAATTGGATGCTTTCGTCGGCAGCGTTGAACACGGACGAGCGTTCACCGAGTTCCACGTCGGCTGTTGTTGGCACGGTCCCGCCTTCGAGAGCATAAAAGACCTGCCACCCGTGGTCTAAGGCAGTGGCGGTGATTTGGGCCCCGGACTCCGTCCCGTCCAAAAGGAGGAGCACCCCGTGTCCGTGAGAAGGCCCGAAGCCCTGTTTGAGCAGGGTCCCGACGGTGCTGGACTGACAGGACAGCGTGACACCCTCCAGAAAGCGTGCGGCGAGGGGGAGCCGCTCCACCTTGCCATGGATGACCATCCGGGTATTCCGGCCCCGCGGAAAGCCGGCGAGCTGCATCAGTAGTGAGCGCACCAGTCCGTCGACGGCGGCGTGTGGCCCGCGGATGGTGGTGAGGGGCCTGGCCGGGCTGAGCGTGAGCGGCAGTAAACCGGCCGAAGGAATTGCCCGGCCCCGATCCGTGGGCTCAAACCGGAGATTGGCTGGCTGGATGGCCTGGCCCAGCCGCAGCCAGATGCCATCGTTGGCGGCCGGTCCGGCCCGATCCTTCACTGTTGTGCCCGCGATGGTCAGGTCCGAGAGCGGCGGCGCGGCCCGCCGTCGTCGTTCCTGGTCCTGGGTGACAGCGGCTCTGACCGCGGCAGCGAGTTCGCGGCGTTGCCGGCGTCCGCCGATCGCCGGGACCAGGATGGAGATTGCTGAGACGGCGGTGAAGGCCAGGAACATCCACATTCCGGTTAGGACGGCGAGGCCCACGCCGATGACCAATGGCAGCACAGCAGTCAGGAGGAGGGCGCCGCGATTCGTTGGATCGTCGCGGCGGCCGACAACCAACGGCTCGTGGACATCCATCCCCGCGTCAGCCAGTCCGTTACCGGAACGCTCGAGGAACACCAACGACATGGTGGAGTTGCCGCAACGAATCCTGGAGCCGGTCGAAATCTCCGCATTCCGCACGCGCTCGCCGTCCACATTGGTGCCGTTGGCGCTGTCCAAGTCAATGATCGTGATGGCTGTCTCGGTGACCACCAGGCGCGCGTGGACGCGCGAAAGGTCGGCATCGGGGATGAGGATGTCGGCATTGCTGCGGCCCACGGTGTACGTGCCCCGCCGCAGCGGCACAACTGTCCCCGCGCCGGCACCGCTGTGGACGGCCAACGCCAGTGACGCTGGGGGCTCGGAGGCGCGCTTCCGGGACCTGCAACCCGTGAGGTCCGCTCCATCAACGAGCGTGGCTCCGTTGACCAGCGGAGGCTGTCCGAGTGTGAGCTCAGCTACGGGCTGGCTGTCAACAGACACAATCCCGGTCCCGAATTTTGCGGTCAGCGCGGCCTGGAGTTCCGGGCCGGAAGCCCCGAGTGGGCTTTTGATGGTCAGCTCCACGGGAGGTTCCTGGAGAGCTGCGCCCGGGCTCCGAACGAGCGTGCAGTGCAGCGGCATGATGCGAGAGTCCTAACGGTCGGCTTCTCTCTTCAAGCTAGCCGTCGGGCTGGAGCATGTCGCGGGGGTGAAGGCCGTATGTGGATAAAGGCTCAGGGCGTCTCCGCCGGACTCTGTCCGTAGGCCGTGGGCCTCGGTTAGGATCAGTGGCACTACGCCGCACGCAATGTCCGAGCCCTCCACCAGAAGGAGCGATTCCCGTGAGTTCAGTGGAAGCAACTGCCGACGTTTCAGCCAGCTCAGACATCGGTAAGGGGTCGAAGATCTGGCACCTTGCGCAGGTCCGCGAGGGGGCCAAACTGGGGGAGAACTGCATCATCGGCCGCGGGGCCTACATCGGTCCCGGTGTGCTGTTGGGAAACAACTGCAAGGTGCAGAACTACGCTCTGGTCTACGAGCCTGCGGTTCTTGGAGTAGGTGTGTTCATTGGGCCAGCGGTGGTGCTGACGAATGACGTGTTTCCCCGGGCCATCAACGCCGACGGGACGCTCAAGACCGAGGATGACTGGGACAAGGTGGGCGTCACCATCAAAGAAGGCGCCGCGATCGGAGCTCGTGCTGTATGCATTGCGCCGCTGACCATCGGCGCCTGGGCCACAGTAGCCGCCGGCGCAGTGGTGACGCGCGATGTGCCAGACTTCGCCCTGGTGGCGGGTGTCCCAGCCAAACGCATTGGCTGGGTGGGCCAAGCGGGACTTCCGCTGCGTGAGGACAACGGATTGTGGGTATGCCCGCGCACGGGCAACCGCTATGAGGAGCACGACGGCGGCCTGCGGGAGGTGGGGGAATAGCGGCCGTTCTGTGCTCGGCAGAAGCGGGGCGGCCGCCCTGGATTAGTCGGTCACGATGGGGTCTCGGGTAGGCTGGTTCAGCAGACAATGCGCAACATTGCGCTGCCCGCTTTCGAACCAGGAGATTTTGTGACCGCTGACCTCGTCATCGTAGGGTCTGGCTTTTTTGGCCTGACAATCGCAGAACAGGCCGCCACCGAGCTCGGCTTGAAGGTGGTCGTACTCGACCGCCGCCACCACATCGGTGGAAACGCGTACAGCGAAAAGGAAGAGCAGACCGGGATCGAGGTGCACCGCTACGGGGCTCACCTGTTCCACACCTCAAACGAGCGAGTGTGGGAGTACGTGAACCGGTTTACCACGTTCACGAACTACGTCCACAAGGTCTACGGCGTGCACAAGGGCGAGGTCTACTCGCTGCCCATCAACCTGGCCACGATCAACCAATTCTTCCGCGCCAACCTGACGCCGGCGCAGGCCCAGGCCCTGATCCAGGAACAAGCTGGCGAGCTCGCCGGAACTGATCCGCAGAACCTGAACGACAAGGGCATCCAGCTCATCGGGCGGCCGCTCTACGAAGCGTTCATCAAGCACTACACCGGCAAGCAGTGGCAGACCGATCCCAAGGACCTGCCCGCCGGCATCATCTCCCGCCTCCCGGTGCGTTACAACTATGACAACCGGTACTTCAACGACAAGTATGAGGGCCTGCCCACCAACGGTTACACCGCGTGGATTGAAAAGATGGCTGAACACCCGAACATCGAAGTTCGGTTGAACACGGACTTCTTCGACGAGTCGCACGAGTACAGCAAGGACAAGGTCGTCGGCAACATCCCCGTTATCTACACCGGGCCTGTTGACCGATACTTCGACTTCGCCGAGGGCGACCTCTCGTGGCGCACGATCGACTTCGAAGAAGAAGTGCTCGACGTCGGCGACTTCCAGGGAACGTCTGTGGTCAACTACAACGACGCAGACGTGTCCTACACTCGCATCATTGAACCGCGCCACTTCCACCCCGAGCGCGAGTACCAGACGGAAAAGACCGTCGTTATGCGCGAGTTCTCCCGTGCAGCGGAGAAGGGCGACGAGCCTTATTACCCAATTAACACGCCCACAGACCGTGAACGGCTACTCAAGTACCGCGACCTGGCTGCGGCCGAAAAGGACGTCCTCTTCGGTGGGCGCCTTGGCACGTACAAGTATCTCGACATGCACATGGCCATCGGCTCGGCACTGACCATGTTCGATAACCAAATCCGGCCGCACTTCGAAGCCGGAGCGGTCATCAAAAGCGGAGGCGTGGACGCGTGAGTGAAGCGCCGGGCCGGTCGACGCTCCAAAGGGTGATATTCCCCCCGGAGTCAGGTGTTGACACCTTGTCGCTTTATGCCGACGCCGGCCCGGCAGCAGGTGTGCGTATTAACGAGAGCGATGAGTTCGCCCGAAACCCGAAGCGCACCGAAGAAAAACTCCACCTCGTTGGCTCGAGCCCACGCGAAGTGCACTTTGACGATGTCTTGGCCCGGCATTCAATTAGGGTGCGTGCGGGGGAGCAACTCTCCTTGGGTACCTATTTCAACGCATTCCCAGCAGGCTACTGGCGGCGGTGGACCGACGTCCGCGAGGTGCGGCTTGTGGTGGAGACCCATGGCCGCGGCACCATTGCTGTCTATAAGTCCAACGCCCGAGGGACGATTCAGCGGGTGGACGGCGCACGCGTCGAGGGGGACTCCACCACCGAGTTCCTGCTATCCCTGAAACCATTCGGCGATGGCGGCTGGTATTGGTTTGACTTGGCCTCAAGCCAGGAAGATCTGGTGCTGGACCATGCCCGCTGGGAGGGACCGCAAACTGCAGGTCCCGCCCAAAGCGTGACGGTTCAGGTGACGACGATGAACAAGCCGGACTTTTGCCTTGCGAATGCCCGGATTCTCGCGGACAACCCTGACGCCCTGGAGTTGGCGCATGAAGTACTGATCGTCGACCAAGGAACGAAAAAGGTCGCTGATCAACCGGGATTTGAAGAAGTGGCCAGTCGGCTCGGCAAGAAGTTGCGCATCATCGAGCAGGCCAATCTGGGCGGTTCGGGTGGTTTCGCGCGAGGCATGTACGAAGCCGTGGAGAACGGCAGCGACTACGTCCTGTTGTTGGATGATGACGTTGTCCTCGAACCGGAGAGCATCGCACGCCTTATGGCGTTTGCGGGTCACTGCAAGACTCCTACGATTGTGGGTGGTCACATGTTCGACCTCTACAGCCGAAGCACGTTGTATTCGATGGGTGAAATCATCGATTCCCACCGGATCTCGCCTGGTCAGCCGCACCAAGACATGCAGATGCGGCACGATTTCAGTGTGTCCAACCTTCGTCAGACTCCGTGGATGCACCGCCGGTTCGATGTTGACTACAACGGGTGGTGGATGTGCCTCGTCCCGACGTCGGTGATCCGGGAAATTGGGCTGCCGCTTCCGCTGTTTCTTAAATGGGACGATTCGGAGTACGGCCTCCGGGCCAGGGCATCCGGCTTCCGCACTGTGTCTCTTCCGGGAGCCGCGTTGTGGCACATTTCATGGATTGATAAAGACGACCTTGTTGGGTGGCAAGCCTATTTTCATAGCCGCAACCGCCTTATCACAGCCCTGTTGCATAGCCCGCATGCCAAAGGTGGCGGCGTTATCAGGGAATCCCTACAAACGGATATCAAGCACCTCGTCTCCATGCAGTACTTCACTGAAGAAAGCCGTCTCAAGGCGATGGATGACTTATTCGAGGGGCCAACCCACCTCCATCCGTCGCTGGCGACGAAACTGCCAGAGATCATAGGCATGCAGTCCGAGTATTCGGATGCGCAGATGCGGGAGGATGTCGACGATTTCCCTGCCCCTTCACTGGGCGGCGGGCCATCCACCATGTCCCAAGCAGGCATGCCGGCCAAGAAAGACATGGTCAAATGGGGCCTGACGACAGTGGCGCGCCAGTTGCTCAGCCGAACGTCCGAGGAGGCTCGCGCGCGGCCGCAAAGCCACCTTGCCCATGTGGATAATCGCTGGTTCCGGCTGGCTCAATATGATTCTGTCGTGGTTTCCAACGCTGAGGGCACTGCGGCCTCCTGGTACAAACGGGATCCCAGGAAAATGCGGGTCATGCTGGCCAAGGCGGCTACCCAGCACGTGCGTTTATACAAGTCATGGGAGTCTCTCTCAGCGGCTTACCGATCCGCGCTGCCGGAATTGGTGTCCATGGAAGCTTGGCGCAGAACATTCGGTTTGGATCGCTGAACGCGCGTTGACGAGAACACGTGGAATGGCGCCCTCATTGCGTGAGGGCGCCATTCGTTTCAGAGCCCGGAAGGTTTACGCGTACTAACAACCGGGGACTGTCGCGCTGTCAGCAGACGGTATAGACAAACGCCTGCAACGGCTAGCACCACTATGTATGCAATGCTGAGGCCTTGCCAGGAGAAGGGTGGTTGCCACTCCGGTTCGAACATCTCTGTCCAGTTGACATGGGATTGGATCCCAATGCTGTACCGCCGGAGTCCTTCGAGCAAGACGTAGAGGTGCGCTAGGGCCCCAAGAACCAAGCCCCACCGGATCATTGACTTCAACCAAGGGGTTACCCTGTACGGACGGAACCGGATCGTAATTCCGGCAGCCATGATGAGCGTTACGACCATGGCAAGGGCATAGCGTCCCTGCCAGATCCAGCCCAGCCTTTCGCTGGAACTCGCCTGTAGCGCGGTCGGGACAGCGATTACCGTGATTGTGAGTAGCGCCATGACCCACCTGCCCCTGACGGGACGCGCAGTGTAGGCCAGGAAAAGCATGGCTCCATAGCCCAACACCCAGGCGTACAGCGCTGCAACGGGCGGCAGGGTGTCAATCCATCCAAGGACTCCAACGTATTCGACCATAAAGAACACGGTCTTATCCAACATCGCAACAGCCGCCTCTTCGGCAGGGATCGCCGCACCTGCGAGTAGGCTGTCGAAACTCTTGGCAGAAACAACCCACCACAGGGCGAACAGGCTCGACAGGCTGACGAGCAAGAGCGATATCTGGAATTCTCGTTTCCTGAGGGTACGGAGCAACGCTGGGATTCCATAACAGAGCACTGCTGCAATGGCTGCGATGACCAGCCAAAGCAGTGAAAGCGGGCGGGTGTGCGCCACTAGGGATCCGGATAGCGCAAAGATGACTAAGAGGAGTCTGCTGAGCCGAACGGTGCTGGCTGATTGTTCAAAAATTGCGCAGAGGCTCATGAATACGGCTCCCGTTGCGGCTATCTCCAATGCGTTGGGGTTGACGGAACCGGACAGAAACAGCACCGCAGGAGTCAGCGCAATCGCGGATGCAATGATCGGCCTGTGGAAGTGTCGGAGGGATGATGCGGCGCAAAATATGCCAGCCAAGAAGAATGCGGCCACCCAAGCGCTGATAAGCCGCATTGCGTAGATCGCCGCCTCGCCGCTGAGGCCTCGGCTCCCCAGACCGACAATGGCGTAGTACACGGGGTTATAGTTTCCCGCGGAAGTCTGCGCAGGAATCCATCCCCGGTCCGTGGCGTCGATTGGCGTGGCGCAAGCTGGCGTGACATTTGAGTGCTGGGCGAAACACTTGTATTCGCTCAGGTGTGCAATGTACCCGGGAACATTGACCGTCAGCGGTTCCCCTTGAATGCCGGTGCTGGCTCCGCCAAATTGCCCCCTCGCGACTGCCGCGGCCTTAACCGCGTGGGCGGGTTCATCCGGGACGGACATCAGGGGTGACGCAAACGCCCAAATTGTCCCGGCCGCTCCGAGCAGCAACCAGGCGATGAGGAGGACACGGACGGGTGAAGGGAGCTTCGAGGACAGGGCAACTGATCGGACGGGAGGTATCCGCCTCAGGGATTTGGATTTGTGCATGATAGTTTTAACAATACGTGGAGGTCGACCTAGATAGGTTTGAATGCTCCGATACCTGGGGAGAAACCACTCAAGATGCGCAGCCCGATTTCACGGAGATCCCGTCGGCCCCTGGATCCGGGATCGGCGCTGAAGACCCCTCCGAAATGGCTAGTTTCTCTGTCTGAGAATTCTGTTTTCAGGTTTCTCCTGATCGGGGGTCTTTCATTTGCCCTCGATTTGGGACTTCTCGCCGTCTTGCATGAAGCATTCGGTGTGGATCTTTGGATCGCCACGCCGATAGCTTTTGTGGTTAGTCTCATATTCAATTTCCTGTTGCAACGGGTATTCACTTTTCAGGCGACCAATCACGGAGGCGTGAGTGCCGCCAAGTACCTACTTCTTGTGGCGTTTAACATCGTTGTGAGTGACCTGATTGTCACTGGGTTCGACGCGCTTGGGTGGTCATACGTCATCGGTAAGGCAACCGCCACGGTGCTCACCACTGCGTGGAATTACTGGCTGTACCGCAACTGGATCTTCAAAGGGCGCTAGAACTGAAGGCGCACTAGCGACGTGCTTGTGGAGAGCGGCCAGGAGGCCCTTGGTGCCCGAGATGCGCTGAGGGAGTCTGAGGCTCGTTTTCGCTGCGGCAGCAGCGGTCAGCAGCCCGGTCCGGAGCTGTTGCCCGCAGTTCTCGCTTGACCTTCCGTCGCCAACAGCTTCGTGGGCCACTACTCGACACACGGGGCAGCCCGGAGGCTGGTCGGATTCAACGATGATCGGGCGGCTCCCGTCGTCCCGTCCTGCCGGCCCATGACCGAGATGACGTGGTGATCAGGCAGATTGAAGATGCTGGTGGCAGCGTCAGCCTGCGCCCCGGGAGACTCCACCATGGCCCGTGGCGTCACGCGACCCTGGTGGTCTCCGCTAGAGGCTGAGTGAATCCCTTTTCGGTGAGGCCCTAAGACGCCTCGGAAATGCTTGTCTTAGACCTGCGGGAGTGCGCTTGAAGAGACTGTGCCCCGGGTACAAGTAGCGGAACAGGAGTTCCACAGCGGTGGCGGCTGCGAACAGGTAGAGGACCGTGAGTGGGAGCCAGCCGAACGGTGGCTGCCAGTCAGGTGAGGAAAAAAGCGTCTGCCAGTTGGCTGACTCACTGATGCCTACAACGTAGCGCCTCAGAACATAGACAAACGTCAACGTGTGGCACCCGACTATCAGCCAGGAAATGACCCTAGCGAACTGGATGGTTGCCGGCCGCATACTGAACCGGAGGCGGCGTAGCCCCAAACCCACACTTATCAGGAGGACAACCACAAGGGGCAGGGTGTACCGCCCCTGCCAGATGAACCCCATGGAACGCCAGAGGACTGTTTGCAGCATGGCGGGGACCAGATAAAGCATCGCCAGTGCTATCCAATATCCCGTCCAACTCCGCAGCGGCCTGATGCAGAACGGAAGGACCAGCGCGACGATCATGAACGCCCCCCAAGCGAGCATGACAAGCTCCGGCGCCGGTGTGTCGAGCCACCCCATCACGCCGATGTACTGGGGGAAGAAATCGTACGTCCGGTCCAACATGATCATGAAGCCGCGGTAGAGCGGTGCATCCGGGTGCGGGCTGGCGATACCGTCAGGAGCCACGCCAACGTTAGCCGGGCCACGCGAGGCAACATAGATCCAGAAGAGACCCAACAAGGTCCCGGGAACTGTAAGGGCCACGGCAGTGAGCACGCGTTTGTCGCGAAAGGCTTGGAGGGTACGACGGAACTTGAACGAGCAGACTCCCACTATCAGAGCGCAAAGAAGCCAAACGAGTGAGATCTGGCGGGCGTTGGCCAAGACCACGGTGGCCGCGGAAACTGTAGCCAGGGCGGGGACCACAACCTTGGTATTTCGCCAGTTGTCCAGCACAACAACGAAGCCGGAGAACGCGGCCATGGTGGCTGCAATCTCGAGCGAGTTTGGGTTGATTCCTCCGCCGAGGAATAAGACCATGGGCGTTGTGGCTAGCGCCGCCAAAATTACGGCGTATTGGGGGCGCCTCAACTCCGTCAAGGCTGTGAATCCTGCTGCAAAGAACACCGCGCAGAACAGTGCGCTCATCAGCCGCATTGCGTAAAGGGCCGGCGCGCCTGACATGAACAGAGTTGGAAAGCCCACGAGCCAGTAGTACATGGGGTTGTACGACCCCGCCGATGTCACGCCGATATTGGTGTAATTATCATCCGCATAGATCAGCGGAGCACAATCCGCAGCCTGCCCGCGATTGAATTTGTAACATCCTTGCGCATGCAGGTTTGCGATGTAGTCGGGGACTTTGACATGGACACCATGCCCGAACGAGGTTCCCTCTTCGACCAACACTTGGCCCCGTACCACCGCAGCCGCCTTGATGGTATGAGCTGGCTCATCCGGGAAACCCATAAGAGGTGTGGCAGCAGACCAAAGGCCCAGCAGCACGGCGAAGATGCCGGTTAGCAGAACGAAGGTTCGTAAAGGTCTGGGGATAGCACGGCGCGGACCGGGCCGGCGGTTAGTAATCATCGCGGCTCTCCGATTGTGCGTACGAGTGCCAGGCCGGCGGTAGTGGCCTTCTTGCTCGGTGACATGACAAAGGCGTAGGCGTTGGCATCTTTTTGGGCTTTGTCACTTAACACTGACTCACCGAAGGACCGGGCCAAGCTGTTTAGCGGTTTCTCGGCGTATTGCTGGCAAACCTGTACGTAGACGACCGTCGCCAGTCCGTAGCCGGAGCCTTGGTCGAGGCTCTGAATTACGGCTCGCGGGGTTGTTGTCACTTCGCCGGCGGCGACGGCGTCCACAACTGAGGATGCATCCATCTTCCGAACCCGCCCGTCAAAGATCAACTGAGCGGCAACGAATCGGTTTCCAACATAACTTCCATCGAGGATGGTCAGTCCGCCGTCTTTTTCCTCGAGCTTGTTGGCGAGGTCCATTGGCGGTGAATCGGTGAGGCCCTCAACGCCGTGAGGCCAGAGGTCAGGCTGTGGGGCGCTCCAGGACAGGCCTGGTGTCTTGGCTAGGTATTCGTTGACGGCGCGGGTCGTCTCCGAGGGTCCGCGTTCCGTCAACACGGTTATCGCGAGATCCGGAAGGGACTGGTCTGAGTTGAGGGCCGCAATCTGTGGGTCGTCCCAGCGGTCTATGTCGCCGCGAAGAATGCCAGCCAGCGTGCGGGCGTCCAGCACAATGTTATTGACGCCATTGATTTTCACGGCAACACCCACCGGGAGCACGCCGGCGGCGACAGACAGTGTTCCCGCATCGGTGCAGAGCCCGGAGTCCGCTACAGACTGGCCGTCAGGCAGTGGGCTCCCACTGGCCGTGAAGTGAGCCTGGCCGGTACGCAAAGCGTTGAAACCTGCAGCGGCGCCGTCCGGGGAATAGCTGACAGAGGCGCCTTTGACTTGCTTGTTCCAAGATACGCTCCATGCACTGACAGCCCCCTGCGCAGACCTGCTGCCGATACCTGTGAGGGCGCCTTGAACAGTGTCTGACGGGGTGTGCGAGCACGCTGACAGCGAAAGCATTCCTGCCAGCATGGCCACGACGCCGAGCCTGACAGTTCGCCTAGAAACAGAAATCACGACTCCAGCCTAGTGGTCTTGTGCCATAAAGCTGACATATGGTGCATAAGGGTCGTCGATTCCTGACCGCATCACGCGCATGATGTGATGCGATAAAGCTTCGCGTGGGCTCCCTGCGAATCAACTAACTCGAAGCCGGTGGCGGTCCCGATGTTGGTAACCCCCGGAAAATCCTTGGATCCGTCCAGATCAATTAAATATTGGTCGCCAAAGTCGAGAACAAACTGCACGCCCTTACTCCGCAGCGCATCGCAGATTTCGATGCCAGCAGCGTCAAACTTCAGCCGTTCGTCGATCAGGGAACGCACGGGGTCCGAGCCGGCGAAGAGGTGTGCCGTCAGGACTCTGCGCCCCGAGTACGCGTACGCTAACGAACTCCCGTTCCAAGGGTTGTCGGCAATGACGGCGCCAGGAGGCACGTGGTCGGGAATGCGCTCCAGGAGGACCCGCTCGTCGGGCGTCAGCAGATCTGATTGTGCATTTAGCCCGTACACAGACGAGGCGCCGGCAACGTAGTGGGAGGTGGGGCCCACAAAGGTTGCCAGGACGGCTACTACCAGCGCGCTCAGGATCGCCAGGGCGGTTGGCCCGCGTCCTCGCAACACGTCAAAAGGACGTTCCACAGCGAGCGAGAATCGTTTTGCAGCAGGGGAGCACCGCCACAGGTCCCAAAGGTGCAGTCCGCCTATGACAGCCAAGGGGGTCGCGAACAGGGGCAGCAGGGCGGCGAGACGGTACGTGTCCTGGTACCAAGTACCCACGATGGCGTCGCGGAGACCACCTTTCGGGACGGCCGCCGCGACTATGTACAGTGCGGAAACAACCCCGTAGCACGCGGCCACCCAAAACTTTTGGCGGGACCGGAGCACCACGTAGAGGCCCCAAACAGAAAGCACCGATACCACGACTGCCGGAATCGCCAACTGCATGGGACTCACGGTCAGGACCTCGCCGACGGCGGCGCCGGGCTTCACAGTCGGTCCCCAGTTGTCGTATGGAGCCGGACGCAGTTTCAGCCACGAAACCACCGCGACACAGAGAACCGGCAGCGTTGCAAGCGCGAAAAGGGCAACACGGAAACCCTGTTGCCTCCAGGGTGTCAGCTGCTTGGCACGTTTGAACCACACCAGCAGCAAAATCGGTGAACTGACGGCCAGAAGTGTGTTGATCGAACTTGTGTGGGCAAAGGCAAGCCCTCCGCCTGCAAGCACCAGGGAGGCCGCCCAACTTACCCAAGATTCAGCGCCGGGCCGGGCGCGGCGGCTGATGGCGACGACTGCCGTCAAGGCTGCCGGCAGCATGGCAACCGCCAGCGCATACGGGAACAGAGGCCCCCAGACGATCATGAGGTAAGGGAAAGCCACTTGGGAGCTGGCAACGATCGACGTGAGGACCAGAGCAGCAGGCCTACGGGAGACCGTGTAGGCAACCAGAAACAGGCAGGATGCTGGCCAGATGACTGCCGCAATTACCAGATTCAGGGCGTTCTGCGCCGAGGGTATGTCGACGCCAGTCAATTGCACCAGAAGGGCTGCCACAGAATGCCATGCCGCTGGATAGACGGCGTCGAGGCCCGAAACGCCTTGAAGCGAGGCCAAGGACAGGGACGAGGCGTTGCCTGTATCTATGATGTAGCGGATGGCGTTCAGGTGGAACACGTTGTCGAAAACCTGGGATGGGTTATCAGGCGACCCCACCAGTTGGGTAAACCGCCAGGCGATGCTCGCCAGCGCAATAGTAATGGCAAGGTACGGAACGCAGGCGCGCCAGGAAATCCTTGTGATCCGCCACGGAGTTCTCCGCGTTAGCAGCAGGGCTGCTCCTGCCAGGAGAACGCACACCACGAGGTATGGCAGGACATTCCAGCGGATCCCCAGTGCACCCGTAAAGACTCCGGCCAGGCCTATGGCGGCAGTTGAGTGGAGCGGCGCAAGGCCAAGCGCAGGACCAAGCCGGAATTTTAGGCAGGCAGCGATTGCTGCCCCTGGCAAATACATCAACAGAACGGCAACCAGGACAGCCGGCACCAAGCTGAGCCAGCTCAAGGGATGACCTGCCTGGCAGCATTGTTCACATCGGGGTCTTTGAGGAGTTTTAGGATCGCACGTACCTGAATTGCCGTGACGACTATTTCGCCGAGGGCCAGACCGAGGGCGCCGCCTTGACCGCCCATCAAAGCCGCCAGGATGAACATGGCAGGCACCCCGACTGCAGCTCCGGCAATGGTGCTGGCCAGCACTGTACGCATGAGTTTCGCCGGGACTAGCCAGTGAGCCCCGGTGGAGGTGGTCACACAGACGAGGAAGAAGGAGAGACCGAACCAGAAACACGTCCAGAAGTCTGCGGCGAGCGCGTCGCTGAACAACAGGGACGACGCCCACGGCCCAGCTACGGCGAGTATCAGCCAGCCGGCAACGCCAAGTCCAGACAACGCCGTCAGCGAATACTTTCTCCTCTTCGCGTGGTCGGCGTCAAAGTCGCTGACCCAGCCCTGCAGGCTATTACCGAGTGCTGCCGTGGCCAGCAACCCGATGCGGTACAACTTTTCCGCGGATACGAATGCCGCCAATCCGCTGGGCGCTGCCATCAGTTGAACAATGATGATGGGTGTGGAGGCATAAGAACCAGCAGCAATGGTGATGCCGGAGCCCGCACGAAGCGCCCAGACCTCCCGCACAATAGTGCCGAACGTCAGCCCGTGGAAATCCAACCTTTGCGCGTGATGCAGGTTGTACAGCAGCGTCCCTGCGAGACCAAGGACCAGCAGCGCCAGAGGATAGAAGATCATCTCACCGGTGGTCAGGAGCAAGGGAATAACGCCCAGCGTGGCCACCATTCGCGGAATAACGTCGTACTTGGCTATCCGGCCAGGGTGGCCCGTTGCTATGCAAAACCATGCCGGCGTAAGGCCAGCGGCGGCTTGGGCGCACGCCATAAGGAATGCCACCCAGAAATAGCCAGGATTCCCTGTCAGCGCCAGGCTGAGTGCCAGGACCGGAATAACGAGAACGAAAACAAGACTCCGCGTAGCAAAACTTACGGCGTAGTGGCGCCGGCGAACAGATTCTTCACCCGACGAGGCAACCACGGCCGGACCGGTGAGGGGCCACCCAAGCCCAACAACTATTGCGGCAATTGAACCTATCGCCTGGCCCAAGGCAAGGGAATTCCATACAGGCGCGCCACCGACTCTGGCAATGATTGGCAGCAATATGAAGGATGCCAGTGACGCGAGCAGCGGCAGTCCCGCGAACGCGGCGATCCTCTTGATCATGCTTCGGGCACTTCGTGAAGCGCTGGGGGCCGGCTACATGTAGTCATAAGCATCCTTGCCGAGCTGGTCATTGACAAAGATGTCTGCAACTTCGCGGCGGAAGCGATCCTGCTCGGACTTGATCGCGGCGCGGTAGTGGTCCTGTTTTCGGACTTCCTCGCCAAGGTTTCCAATAAGGTGGGGGAGCGCAGCAGCCGTGGCCGAAACTTCGGCAGCTCCCGGCATGATTTTGTGCTCCCACGGGATTGGGACGTCAGCGAAGTAGGCGCCTGAACCGCGGCGAACCACCACGGTCAAGGCGCCGGACAATGCAGCTTCCCGGGGCATTCGGTCCTTGCCCGGATGGTGTCCCAGGTCCAGATACACTCCGCAGGTCTGCAGGGCGCTGACGACTTCTGACCGCGTCATTCCTTGGATGGGCAGCCACTGGATGGCAGGATCTACGATTTTCCTGACGGCCTCGATGACGTGGGCACCCTTGGCGGGGTTATAGGTGACCAGGTTTGGATTGCGTTTGGCTTCATCTGCCGGGCCGAATTCTGAATGGGGTGTGAAATCTGACAGCAGTGAAGGGACGGTGTTCAGGCGGCTGGCAATAAATGACCAGGCATAGGACGACTGGACCAAATGAACAATGTCGTCGCGCTGCCGCAGCTGCACGGGCGCGTCACCGTTCTTCCACATTCGCAGGAAGGGGACGATGGTTTGGCGTATTTTCTCGAAAGGCCCACTTGGACTCCGGTTCCACAGCCGTTCGGCCATAAAGGTCAGTGAATTGTCGATACTCAGCCACCAGATCATCTTTCGAGCATGCTTGAATGCAAAGACATCCTCGATGTAGGTTTCCGGAACAACCACTACGTTTTCCGGGGCGTCGATGATCGCGTCCGCTTCTGGCGCGTCATAGGCATCGTATTGGGCGACGCGTTCGTTACCGACCGTTGCCGGGTGGGCTACAAGGAATGCCTCTTCACCGAGACCGCGAAGGGTTGACACCAATTGGTGCAGGGCCTCGGGACCGCCGGTGCGCAGGCCTCGGTGGTAGAGGACAAATATCTTGCGAGGGCTATCGCTCACGGTAATCTCTCGATCGGGGGAACTGGTCTGGCGCGGGTCAGCGCAGACGGGAAGCGAGTGTTTCGTCGATCTTGCCCATGTGTTGGCGACGTGCATCGCGAATTCCGGCAAGGGCTGCGATCAGGTGCTTGCGCCTGTTGGGTCCGAAACCGAATCGCACGATGTGGCTTTGTATCTCCATATATATGCGCCGGAGGACCCAAACCGGTTGTTTCATCGCGAAACGTCTTGCGAGAACGAGCGAGTTTCGGGTGATGTAGTAAACCCGGAAGGGGGCATGATAATACACGTACAGTTTCTTCTGGCCGATTCTGGCATGCCAGCCCAGTATTCTCATGGGTCGGGCATTGCCGAGGCTATGCTCCAGGTTGCAGCCACGACCAGCCAATGCGCGGAACCCATGTTCCCTCAGCCGGGCATTAAATTCGGAGTCCACGCAGTCGATAAAGAAATCTTCGTCAAGGTATCCCACGGAATCAAGAACGGTTGAGCGGACCAAGCTGCCACTCGTCATGGGATCGAAGATCTGCGGCTCCCAATCTCCCCGCAGGGTCGGGAGCGGCGCATGATTGTGGGACTCCGCGCAAACCATCCCAACACTTGCCGGATCGGACGACGATTCTGCAGTAAACAAGGCTGCCGCGATGTAGTCGCCGGAGAATCTTGAATCCTGATCCATAGTTACTATCCACTCAGGGTTCCACCGCTCGCGAGCTTCCCTTATCCCGGTGTTGAGGGCCTTGGCGATACCGGAATTTTCGGATAGTCGAATGACCACGGCTCCCAGCTCCTCGAGTGCAGCAAGAGCATCAACGACGTTTCCGGGCGAGCCGTCGTCAACAACGACCACCTTGCTGACGTAGCGGAGCAGCCATTTGATATTGTCAACGGTTTCCGGATCCGGGTTGAATGCGGAAACAACTGCGCAAACTTCTGTATTGGGCGAGGGCGCGTCAACGGATTCATTGGTAGTCATACTGACCTCCCTTGAAGGAAGGAACGACGCACGGCTTCGACGACGTTTCTGATGAACGCCACGCGTGCACGGATGATCTTTGAGGCAGAACGAATTCCCTTTGGTGTGAGATTGTCTCCGTGCAAACGATGCCGGATCGTATCAGCTTCAAGATAGACAATGGAGCGCTTGACGTTGCCCACCATCGCAATCCATTGATCGTGCGATTCAGCCATGTGTGACGGGAAAGGCAGAATCTGGCTGAGAATCCGACGCCTTACGGCCATTGCACAGCCCCAGTGCAAACGGTAGCCGACCAGGATGCCGATGATGTTGCGCACGGAACGGTTGGAGTCCCTGGCGCGAAGACGGATTTCATGAAATGTCCCGATGGGGCCATCGAAGTGTTGGCAGTTGCTTGCCACCATGTCCTTGCCGTCCATCGCGGAAATCATGAGCTCAACCCGGCCTGGGATCCAGACATCGTCCTGATCGGACAGAAAAACGAACTCTCCCCTGGCCGCGCTGAGAGCCAACTCGAAGGTCCTGACATAGCCGGCGTTGCTTTCGGACTCAATCAAACGGATGCGGGGATCCTCGATCCCGGCGACAATAGCTGCAGTGTCGTCGGTGGATCGGTCGTCAACCACGATCAGTTCGTCGTCTGCGGCCAACTCCGAAAGGATGGAGCTGATCTGTTCTTCGACGTGTGCGGCACCGTTATAGGCGGCCATGCAAACGCTCACGCGTGGATTCACGGTGGGTGTGGGGTCCATCAAGATTGCTTCCTCTTCGGGCCCCCGTAGTGCGCCGGCGGGGCGGGGCCGGTCTCCAGCAGTCTAGCAAGGCAGGCCGATCGGACTGCACGCAAGGTGGTCAACTATAATCAAGGGGACTCAGCCGCCGAGCGATTTGGGCGGAAACTACGGAAGGAACCTCAGGTCCATGACCGTTGACGTAATGTTGCCATACTACGGCGATGTTGATCAGATGAAACTCGCAGCACGCAGCGTGATGAATCAGGAGAACCAGGACTGGCGGCTCATCGTTATCGATGACGGGTACCCGGATCCGGAGCCCGAGCGTTGGTTCTCAACCATCACTGACCCGCGCGTGACGTATCAGAAGAATGAAAATAACCTCGGGGCGAACGGCAACTACCGCAAGGCGTTGACCATGGTCGAAGCTCCCTACGTTGTAATCATGGGCGCGGACGACATCATGCTCCCTAACTACTTGGATATTGTGGTTGGCGCCTTTGAGGCCTTCCCGAACGCCGATGTTGTGCAGCCAGGGGTTCAGGTCATTGACGAGAAAGGGATCGCGTGTAACCCGCTCGTTGACGCCGTGAAGAAGCTATATGCGCCGACGACTAACCAGCGCCTAGAGCTTAAGGGTGAGGCGATGGCCACGAGCCTCGTCCGCGCCGACTGGGCGTATTTCCCGTCCCTTGCATGGCGGTCGGAGACGGTGACCCGCATCGGGTTCACTGAAGGTCTGGATGTGGTCCAGGATCTGGCCCTGCTGCTGGATATTGCGGCTGAAGGTGGCTCCATGATTATCGATCCGACGCTTTCATTCCTCTACCGCCGGCACTCGGCGTCGGATTCTTCCGTCCGCGCATTGGACGGTCGACGTTTCGACGAGGAACGAAATTTCTTTGAACTTCAGGCAAAGCGGTTCAAAGATCTTGGCTGGAAGCGGGCGTCCACGGCGGCGGCCTTCCATACGACGTCCCGCCTCAACGCCGGGGCGCTAGTACTCAAGTCCATAGCGCATGGAAAATTTGATTCCCTGCCTCGGCTGGCGAAGCATATCGTCAGCTGACAGCGAGAACGTCAAGAGGCGGCCGCCCCGGTTGGGTCGGCCGCCTCTTGAGGTTCAGCGGATGTGTGGTGCTTCAGTTTGAGACGGGGCCGTAGTCCGTCCCGGGAGTCTTCGACGAGTCAAACCGGCGCCGCAGTTCTTTCATTTCCGCTTTCAGGATTGCGACTTCTTCGGCAAGAATGCGGACTTCGTCTTCTGCTTGGGACTGTTCTCTGGAGAGGTGGAGGCAAACCCCGACAAGCAGAACCAACGTCATGATGAAAAGCAGGTTGGCCGGAACCTGGATTCCGACCAGCGCGCTCGCGCGTTCCAACAGGCCTGGGAATGCCGAGAGCAGCAGCGTACCGAGACCAATGACAATCCAAAGAACGGCATACTTCTCCCGCAACTTCTGGCGCCGCAGCATTTCAAAGACGAAAAACAGGATCGCCACAACGACGATGGATCCCATAAGGAGCGACATGTCAGGTTCCTAGTTCGATGATGGTTCGGATTTCTTGCGCGTCAGAGCAAACATCAGAGCCATCCCGGAGCGCCCGAGGTAGATGGCCGCCTTGATGGGATCGTGGCTGGGGGCTCCGCCCTGGCGTTCGCGCATGGAAACGCCAACCTGCTGGACAGTGCATCCTGAGCGGATGGCAACAACCAGGGAGTCGATGGTGTCGCCAAGGTATTCCGCCGGGTAGTGGTCAACGTATTGACGGATTGCCTTTGCATTGGCTGCCCTGAATCCGGAGGTAACGTCCGTCAGGCGTTTTCCAGCAACGCGGGAAATAGTCCAGGCCAATACATTCATGGCCCACTTGCGGGGACCTTTGACCACGTAGTCGCCCTTTTCCGCGAAACGGGCTCCTATGGCGATGTCGGCGTGAGCCAGTCCGTTCAGAACGGATTGGATGTCGCGTGGATCGTGCTGGCCATCCGCATCCACCTGGATGACCTGCGAATAGCCGCGGCTCTTGGCGTACTTGAAGCCCGTTCGCATGGCACCGCCGACACCCATGTTGAACGGCAACTGAATGACAGTGGCGCCAGCATCGCGGGCAACCTGGGCGGTGTTGTCCCGGGAACCGTCATCGACAACGAGGACATCACAGGGAGGTCCGAAAGCGAAAACTTCCTGCACAGTGTTTCCAACGGACTCTGACTCATTCCAAGCGGGCATGATCACAAGAGTGTCGTGCCGGCGTAACAGTGTCCCCACGCTCAGGCCTCGTCGCGCAGGTAGGCAGTCAGTCGCTCATGGGAGGGCACTGGCGAAAAGCCCGTTGCCTTGATCCTAGCCAACGACAGGGCGCTGTTCAGCGGACGGGGCGCGGCTGCCTTGCCTTCGAAGTACACGTCCGTTGTCACACCGGTCACTGATTCCCGGGATGCCCCTGAGAGTTCGTAGACGTCTCCGGCAATGTCGGCCCAGGATTGTGGGTCGCCGTCGTTGCTGAGGTTGTACTTGCCGTAGCCGGCTCCGGTGGCGAGCAGGTGCCTGATTCCGGCGGCGATGTCCTGGGTGAAGCTGAGCCGGCCGATCTGGTCATTGACCACGGACGGCTTGATGCCACGTGATGCGAGGGAGGCCATGGTACGGACAAAGTTGTTACCTTCGCCAATGACCCAGCTGGTGCGCACGATGTAGTGTTTCGGCACGACGGAAACGACGGCGTCGCCCGCGGCTTTCGTCTGCCCGTAGACGCCAAGGGGGGTGACGGTTTCGTCTTCGTCGTGGCTTTCTGCCGTGCCGTCGAAGACGTAGTCGGAGGAAACGTGGACCAGTGTGAGGTCATGTTCGACGGCGGTCCGGGCCAGGCGTGCGACCGCGGTGACGTTGATGGCCCAGGCAGCAGCCCGGCCTTCCGCAGTCTCCGCAGTGTCGACCGCGGTGTAGGCGGCAGCGTTGATGATCGTCGAGTAGTTCTTCCAGTTCCGCTCCGCGAAGGAGGCTTCACTGGACAGATCGAACCCGGCGCGACCGGCGAACTCAACGGTCGCGTCGCCGTCGTACAGCTCCCTCAGTGCTTTGCCTAACTGTCCGTCGGCACCGACCACGAGGATCTTCTTCGCCGGCATAGGCACGACGTCTGAGAGGCGGGGGTGCGCTTTGTCCTTGTCTGAAAGCTCCGCCTGGTCAAGGGGCACAGGCCACTGGATGGCTGCTGTGTCGTCGGCGAGGTTCAGGAAGGTGTACTGGCCCTGGGCGTCGGCGGACCAATGGTCATTGACCAGATAGGTGTATGCCGTGTTGTCTTCAAGTGTCTGGAAGGCATTGCCAACCCCGCGCGGAATGAAGATCGCCTGGCTGGGGTCCAGCTCCGCAGTGAAGACTGCGCCAAAGGACGGACCCTCGCGCAGGTCCACCCAGGCGCCGAAGATCTTGCCCGTCGCGACCGAGATGAACTTGTCCCAGGGTTCGGCGTGGATCCCGCGGGTGGTTCCGGCCTTCTCGTTGAAGGAGATGTTGTTCTGCACCGGACGGAAATCGGGGAGCCCGAGCGCCACCATTTTTTCGCGTTGCCAGTTTTCCTTGAACCAGCCACGATTGTCGCCGTGGACGGGCAGGTCGTAGAGGACGACGCCGGGGATCGGAGTCTCCTGCACGGAAAGTTTCTTCGAGAACTCGATGGGCATCGTCTACTGGCCCTGTTCCGTGTATTTGGCTTCGGTCTGGGCCTTCTGCGGCCGCCACCAGTCCTCGTTGTCCCGGTACCAGGCGATGGTGTCCTCGATGCCGGCGTCAAAGTTGGAGAACTCCGGCTCCCAGCCCAGTTCGTCCCGGAGTTTGGTGGAGTCGATGGCGTAGCGCAGGTCGTGGCCCGGCCGGTCCACGACGTGGTCGTACGCGTCCGGTGACTGTCCCATGTGCTTGAGGATCAGTTCCACAACGTCCTTGTTGTTTTTCTCCCCGTCGGCCCCGATCAGGTAGGTTTCCCCGATCCGGCCCTTGGCGATGATCGCCAGCACCGCCGAGGAGTGGTCGTTCGCGTGGATCCAGTCCCGGACGTTCTCACCCTTGCCATAGAGCTTGGGACGGATCCCGTCGATCACGTTGGTGATCTGGCGCGGGATGAATTTCTCAACGTGCTGGTACGGGCCGTAATTGTTCGAGCAGTTGCTGATGGTCGCCTGCAGCCCGAAGGAGCGGACCCAGGCCCGGACGAGCAGATCTGAGCCGGCCTTCGTCGAGGAGTAGGGGCTGGAGGGGTTGTATGGGGTCTGCTCGGTGAATCGCTCGGGGTCATCGAGTTCGAGGTCGCCGTAGACCTCGTCCGTGGAGATGTGGTGGAAGCGCTTGTTGTGCTGCCGGGCTGCCTCGATCAGCGTGTACGTGCCAATGATGTTCGTGTCCAGGAAAGGCCGCGGATCATGCAGGGAGTTGTCATTGTGTGATTCGGCCGCATAGTGGACCACCACATCGCAATCAGCAACGAGCCCGTCCACCAGACCGGCATCGGAAATGTCACCTTCAACAAAGGCAAAGCGATCCGTGGGGAGATTCCTCAGAGATTCCAGATTGCCAGCGTAAGTAAGCTTGTCCAGCACAGTGACGTGATCATCAGTGTTTTCCAGAACGTAGTGGACGAAATTCGAACCAATGAACCCGGCACCACCGGTAACAAGAAGTCGCTGCATAGTTTCCAACACTACCGGATTTGCCGCCGCAGTAAGCGAAGGGAAAGATGGGGGGCATGCGCGGAATAATTCTTGCCGGCGGTACCGGCTCTCGGCTTCACCCCATCACCTTGGGCGTCAGCAAGCAACTCGTTCCTGTCTACGACAAGCCCATGATCTACTACCCACTTTCGACGTTGATCCTTGCAGGCATCAGGGACATCCTCATCATCACCACTCCTCACGACGCCGAGCAGTTCGCGCGTCTTCTGGGCGATGGTTCCCGTTTTGGCGTATCTATCACCTACAAGCAGCAGCCGGCACCTGATGGCCTTGCCCAGGCCTTCGTGTTGGGCAAGGAGCACATCGGCGATGACACCGTGGCCCTGGTGCTGGGTGACAATATCTTCTACGGGCATGGCATGGGCACGCAGCTGCGCCGCTTCGAGAACATCGACGGCGGGGCCGTGTTCGGATATTGGGTCGCGGACCCAAAGGCTTACGGCGTGGTCGAGTTCGACGGTAACGGCAAGGCGATTTCACTTGAGGAAAAGCCGGCCGAGCCCAAGAGCCACTACGCCGTGCCGGGCCTCTACTTCTACGACAATGATGTTGTAGAGATCGCCGAGAACTTGAAGCCTTCCCCCAGGGGCGAGCTTGAAATCACTGACGTCAACCGGACGTATCTCGAGCGGGGCAAGCTGCAGGTTGAAATTCTGCCGCGCGGGACAGCCTGGCTGGACACTGGAACCTTCAACGACCTCAATGATGCATCGAACTTCGTCCGGACAACGGAGAACCGGCAGGGCTTAAAGATCGGTGCTCCGGAAGAAATCGCCTGGCGCCTGGGATTCCTCGACGACGACGACCTCCGCCAGCGGGCCGAACCGCTCGTCAAGAGCGGCTACGGGCAGTATCTACTGAATCTCCTCGAGCACGGCCGCTGAGCCTGGCTTCTTAACGCCGGAGGGCGGGACCGTTTTCGGTCCCGCCCTCCGGTTTTTGTTCTATGGCCTGATCTTCGCCCCACCAATCGTGGTCCATTCGATCTTGCCGCCCTGGAACGTCTGGGTGCAGCTTTGGCCCGAGGCACTGCATGTCTGTGCTGTCGTGGGATAGCGGAGAGCGCCGTTCTCGAAGCCTTGCCCGGCCCAGGCCTGCTGGATCGGTCCTGGAATCAGAGGATGAGCACCGCTCGTGGCTGACCACATAATGGTTCCCTTTTCGAAGTTCTGAAAGCAGCCGCCGTCGCGCAGGCCGCAGACGGATCCGCTGGTCGGGTAGCCCAACGAGCCGGATTCAAAACCAGACTGGGCCCAGCGTGCCTGGATCGGTGCCGACGTCAGTGGTTGGGCGCCGGTCTGCGGCGACCACATCACAGTTCCCTTTTCGAAATTCTGGAAGCAGCCGCCGTTGCGTAGGCCGCAAATCTGGGCGCTGGTTGGATAGCCCAACGAGCCGTTTTCGAATCCGGACCGGACCCAGGCATCCCTGATGGGGCCAAAGTTCAAGGCGTGTGCGCCTGTAGCCGGCGACCACATGACCGAACCGCCGAGATAGTTCTGGAAGCAGCCGCCGTTGCGCAGGCCGCACAGGACGCTCGATGCGGGATAGCCAAGGTTGCCATTTTCGAAGCCATCCCGCTGCCAGAGATCCCGGATTGGCCCGTTGACGCTCGGATGCGCCCCGCTCGCTGGCGAGTACATTAAGGCGCCTTTTGCAAACATCTGGAAGCAGCCGTCGCCCTTGAGACCGCAGTACTTGGGCGAAGTGGGATAGCCGAGGGACCCAGTGGCTGAACCTTGTGCCACCCACGAATTGCGCATAGCCCCAGCGGAGACGGTTTGAATCGATGTGGAAGCTGAGTAGGCCACTGTGCCCTGCTCGAATGACTGAAGGCACCCGGCGTCGGGGAGGTTGCACGCCGGAAATGACGTCGGGTAGCCGAGGGCACCATTTTCAAACCCTGACTTTTGCCAATAGTTCAACAGCTTTCCGACCACGGGAAATGCGCCCGTGGCTGGCGAGAAGAGTAGGACTCCGCCCTGGAACAGCTGGTAGCAGCCGTCGCCGCGGATGCCACAGACCTCGGGGCTGACCGGGAAACCTATGGCTACGGACTGTGCGCGGGCAGACTTCCAGGAGTCAGCCATGCCCATGTAGATGGGCCAGGCCCCGGCGGAAGTGGTCAATGCGACCAGGCCACCAAGGAAGTTCTGCGTGCAGCCTGAGGCGTTGCACGTGGAATCGGCCGTTGGGTATCCGAGAAGGCCGTTCTCGAACCCGCCCCGAGCCCAGGCGTCAAGTATCGGGCCGGACTTCACAAGGCTGGCGGTGCTGGCGTTACTTGTGAGCACGGTGCCTGCCTGAAACAGCTGAAAGCAGCCGCCAAGCCGGAGTCCACACACCTTGTTGCTGGTTGGATAACCGACCGGTCCGTTTTCGTAACCACTCGCCGCCCAGTAGTCCCGAATCGGTCCGGCCTGGACCACGCCAGCTCCGGTGCCGGCTGACCAGAGGATGCTCCCTCCCTGGAAATTCTGGAAGCAGCCATTGTTCTTCAGGCCGCAGATCGGGTCACTTGTCGGATAACCCAGCGAGCCGCCCTCGGCTCCCGCTGCTCTCCAAGCCGCCGCAATAGGTCCGGCTGTGACCGCAAACGCGCCCGAGGATCCGGACCACATTACGGTTCCGCCTTGGAATCCCTGATAACAACCACCTTTCGCGAGGCCGCAGACGATGGGAGTGTTCGCGTTGGCCAGCGAGGCATGGCTACCACGGTAGGCAGCGATTTCATCGATGGCTGCGCGCGGAACATCGCTTTGTGCGAAGGTACGCAGGCTGTTGTAATCGCCGTTCCAGACATTCGAGTCGCCAGCGAACGGTCCGGTGCTGCTGTATTGCCACATGCTGTAGTTGGTCCAGCTTGCAGTAGGCACTGCGCCGGCGTTGTTCGTCGGTGAGCTGGGGTAGGCGGCCACCCACAGGGGATAATCACCGAACCCTGAGGGATTGCCGAGGCACTGATTCCACCAGCTTGTGTTGGTGTAGATAACTGGAAGGCGCCCGGTCAAGCTTTCCATGGTGCTACCGAAGTCGCGGACCCATGAACCCAGCTGAGCAGACGACATGCCGTAGCACGTGTTACCGAAGTAGAAGCCGTTGATGGTCCGGCCTTCATACGGGTTGAATTCAAAGTCCAAGACCGGCGGCATCGTGTAGCCATCGGCGGACCAGCCTCCACCGTTCTCGACAAAATAACGTGCCTGGTCAGCGCCCGAAGACCAGTTGGGGATGGCGAAGTGGTATGCCCCACGAATCATGCCAACTTCCCGAGAACCCTGGTATTGCGAGCTGTATGACGGGTTGGTGTAGTAGTTTCCCTCGCTGGCTTTCACGTAAGCGAACCGCGCACCCATATTCCACTGCTGTTGCCAGTCCACCGTGGGCTGGTGGCCGCTCACATCCAGGCCTTGGACGCCGAAGGTCGGCATCCACGTACCTTCGGTTCCCAGCGCCTCAGTGCTGAGCTTTTTGAAACTGGAGCTTGAAGATGATGCAGCCACTCGTGCGGACCGTTGGCCCATCTCCGCACCGCCAACGCCTACGGCGTCCGTTATGGATTCGTTGACGCCGGCTGGTACAGGGTCAGGAGAGCGCGATCCCGTTGGGGTCGGCGCGACGGCAGGCGCAGGTGCAGCTTGCGTAGAAGTTCCAGTCGCAGCCGGTTTAGGCGCCAACGAAGAAACCGCCGGAGAGGGAGACGGGGCCGGCGCGGACGTTGAAGAGGTTGAACCAGTTGTGGCCGTGGGACTAGGTTCTACGGCGAAGGCGGCTCCAGCCAGTCCGGGCCCTGCCAGTAGTGCGGCAGCCAAGATTGCTGTCCCCACTACTTGAAAGAGAGGACGATGACCGTTGGGCTGGTTCCGCTTCATATTGGCTCCGGAGGCAATGAGGCGCCGACTCGAGCGCGTCACTAGTGGGACCAGTTCAGGAGACTCTGAACTGGAAAGTTCGGGACTTAACGCGCTCACCCTAGCACCGCAGTGTCTGCTGTAACCAGTGTTTCCGGTGTTGCCAATGTGAATGATGCGTCCCTGTTATCCACAGCCCGCTCCGAATGACTTGGCGGCGTGGTCCAGCGTCCATAGGCTGTACCCAGTTGAACTGCCTCCACCGGGGGCGGTAGTTGTATTGGGGAACAACATGGACGCTGTGCGAATCGTGGAAGACGAAGTCCGCGAGCTGATCCGCCGTCGGGGTCTTGATCCATTGCGGCAGGCTGGCGAGGTCCGTCGCCTCGTTGAAGCGGCTGTCAGTGACTACGACGAACGCGCCCTGATGGGGCCGCTGCCTCCGATTGGTCCGCTGGAGGCTGCGCGCAGGTTTGTCTTTGACGCGGTAGCCGGGTTCGGTGTCCTCCAGCCGCTGCTCGATGACCCGACCATCGAGGAAGTCTGGATCAACGCGCCCAACGAAATCTACGTCGCCAGGAACGGCGAATCGGAACTGACCTCCCTTAGCCTCACTGACCAGCAAGTTCGCGATCTCGTGGAGCGCATGCTGAAGAGTTCGGGCCGCCGCTTGGACATGTCATCGCCCTTTGTGGACGCAGCCTTGCCCGACGGTTCCAGGCTGCATGTGGTCATCCCGGATGTCACCCGCAGGCATTGGGCCGTGAATATCCGCAAGTTCGTGGTGAAGGCCAGCCGCCTTGAGCATTTGGTCGAGCTGGGGACGTTGACACCCCAGTCCGCACGATTCCTCGGCGCTGCGGTTTCCAGCGGACTGAACATCCTCGTGTCGGGATCGACCCAAGCGGGCAAGACCACGATGCTCAACTGCCTGGCAGCGAGCATAGGCAGCCGTGAGCGCGTTATTACGGTCGAGGAAATTTTTGAACTCCAGTTCCCGCTTCGGGACGTTGTGGGACTCCAGTGCAGGCAGCCTAACCTCGAAGGCGAGGGCGAGATCCCACTGCGCAGACTTGTCAAGGAAGCCCTGCGGATGCGCCCGGACCGCTTAGTGGTGGGAGAGGTACGTGAAGCGGAAAGCCTGGACATGCTGATCGCCTTAAATAGTGGCTTACCAGGCATGTGCACGGTCCACGCAAACTCAGCCCATGACGCGGTGACCAAGATCTGTACGCTTCCACTACTCGCCGGAGAAAATATCTCGTCTGCGTTCGTGGTTCCCACCGTGGCGTCTTGCATCGACCTCGTGATCCACTGCAGCCGCCATGCCAACGGCAGACGCCAGGTAACCGAGATCCTTTCCCTCGGCCGGAGAGTGGAAAACGGAATCATCGAGTCCTCGATGGTTTTCGCCATGGAGAATGGCCAGCTGCTGCCGCGGGCCAACTCCATGCCCGCGGCAGAGAAGTTTTCCCGGGCAGGGTACGACGTCGCGGCGCTGCTGGAGCCGCGCTGATGGCGCCTCTGCTAGGGGTACTTGCGGGCGCGGGGCTCTTCCTGATTTGGTGGTCGTTCTGGGAGAAACCGGCCGCACGGAAGCGCCGTCCCAGAGTCAGCCGCCTCGAAGACTTGCTGGCCTCGGCCGGAATCGAAAGGGTCACCGGGGCGGGACTTGTTGCCTCATGCCTGGGACTGGGCATTTTTGTGGCTCTCATCTTCTTTGTAGTCAGCCGGTCATGGCCGATATCCGTCTGCTTCGGACTATTCGGCGCCTGGCTGCCGATCAGCATTGTCCGGTGGCGGGCAAACAGGAGAACCGCGGTGCTTCGCCAACTGTGGCCGGACGTGGTGGACCATTTGCGCTCAGCAATCCGCGCGGGGCTTTCACTGCCGGAGGCCTTGATCCAGCTGGGGGAGAAGGGGCCCGAGGAGCTTCGGCATGTTTTCCGCGACTTCGGGGCCGACTACCGTGCCGGCGGGCAGTTCGATGCATCTCTCAACAAACTCAAGGACCGCTTGGCAGACCCTGTGGCGGACCGGATTGTCGAGGCACTCCGGCTCACTCGTGAAGTGGGCGGTTCGGACCTGGGGAAACTGCTGGGCACCCTCGCGGAGTTCCTCCGGGAGACTGCGCGGACCCGCAGCGAGCTTGAGGCCCGGCAGTCCTGGACGGTCAACGCCGCCAGACTCGCGGTGGCCGCTCCCTGGATCGTGATGCTCCTCCTGGCCACCAGGCCTGAGGCCGTGAACGCGTACAACACGCCCATGGGAGTCGCTGTCCTCCTAGGCGGACTGGTTGTGTCGCTGGTCTGCTACTCCATCATGCTGCGCATTGGCGCCCTTCCGCAGGATGAACGGGTGCTGCGATGAACGGGATCTCTGCTGCGGCGATTGCGTGCGGTATCGTCCTCGGGACGGGCCTGTGGCTGCTCTTCGTTAGGCTGCCCTTTATGCGACCGCTCACGTTCGTCGAGCGCATCGAGCCACAGCTGAAATCGCAAAACCTTGAATCGCGGTTACTGCGGGCAAGCGGGCAGAACGCCACGCCATTCGGGCCATTGGAACGGATCGTGCGTCCCCTGCTTCACGACGGGCTCGCTGCCCTCGGGAAGTTAAACCTCGGGTCAAAGACGCTGACCCGAAGGCTGGCTCAAGCGGGGATCAGCAAATCACCTGTCGATTTCCGGGCGGAACAGCTCCTCTGGGCTGCCGCGGGATTCGCTGCTGCCCTTGCGGCGGTGGTACTGGGCGCGGTATCCGGCCGCTTCAGTCCGTTTTTCGCGGTTGTGGCCGTCCTCGGAAGCGCGCTCGGCGGGTTTCTCTTCAGGGACTTCTGGCTCGGTGTCCAGATCAGCAGGCGGGAATCCCGAATGATGGCAGAATTCCCCAGTCTCGCCGAGCTTATGGCGCTGGCTGTCGGTGCCGGTGAAAGTGCCACGGGTGCACTGGACCGCGTCTGTCGCAGTGCGAGTGGGGAACTGGCCAAGGAGTTTTCCAAGATTCTTGCTGAGACCAGGGCGGGGAAACCGCTGGTGGAAGCGCTCCAGGAGTTTTCCTCCCGGACAGATTTGGGTCCGCTCGTCAGGTTTGTTGACGGCATCATCGTTGCGGTCGAGCGAGGCACACCGTTGGCAGATGTGCTGAGGGCTCAGGCCCAGGACGTCCGGGACACGGCAAAACGGGACCTCATGGAGTCGGCGGGCAAAAAGGAAATTGCCATGATGGTTCCTTTGGTTTTTGGGGTCCTTCCCTTAACGGTGGTGTTCGCGGTGTACCCCGGCATCGCGGCCATCAGCCTCGGATTGTAGCCATGACCATCACTCCTGCACGCATATCCCTTAGCCGCCACGTCACTTACTGCTTCACCTACACAATGAATGGGACCGAAATGAAGAACATGCGAATCTCGAGCAGAGTGCTGCTCTTTGCCTTGCTGGCTGGCCTGTGGGCATGGACCAGTGAAACTGTTTCAGGCCGGAGATACGCGGAGACAGATCCCGACGGGTCTGTCCGCGACCACCCGGAGCGCGGTGACGTGCCTGGTTGGGTGATGATCACATTAATGTCTGCCGTGTTGGTGGCGGCCTTGTTGGCTCTCGCAGGCCCGGCTCTCGAAACGATGTTCAACCAGGCGATGGACAAGGTCGGCAAGTAAAGCATGCTGGGCGCCAGCCAGTGCACCTACAGCAGGCGACCGCGCCGGTTCAGGGGCGGCGCCGAGGCTGGCTGCCGTAATGATGAACGGGGCTCCGCCGTAGTGGACTTCGTTATGGTTGGCGGGCTGCTCACCATGTTTTTCCTGGCGATCATCCAGCTAACCCTTGTCCTACACGTCCGCAACACAATGATCGACGCCGCCGCCTCCGGGGCACGCTATGGAACGCTCGCGGACCGGGGAGCATTAGATGCCGAGGAACGGGCAGCAATGCTGGTTGGAACCGCACTAAATGCTGACTTCGCGCAGGACATCAGCACTACGGAAGTGACATTCCAGGGCTTGCGGACCCTGGAAGTGACCATCAAAGCTCCCATGCCCATCATCGGGCTGATCGGGCCCCGGGACCTGCTGGAGGTGAAAGGCCATGCGGCAATCCAACCCTGAAAGCCTGCGAACCCGTCTCCACCAAAGATTCCGCGACGCACTTGAAGAGGGATCGAGGGATGAGGGGAGCGCGGTGGTCGAATTCACGCTCCTCGCACTGCTCTTGATGGTCCCGCTGGTCTACTTCATCATCACCGTCGGCCAGATCCAAGGCGGGTCCTTTGCCGTAGTCGGCGCGGCTGACCAGGCCGCGAAGGTGTTCGTGGCCCAGTCGGATGCACCATCGGCGCAGGCCGCCGCCGAACAGACGGCACTCATTGCCCTCGCGGACTTCGGTCACGATGCCGGGCAGGCGCGGGTATCCACCCGCTGCGACCCTGCCGACTGCCAGGCTGCGGGCACGGCCGTCACCATCACGGTCAACCTCACTGTGCCGCTGCCTTTTGTGCCGTTCAACGAGGACTTCCGGCTCAAGGCCAGCGAAGTTGAAGCCTCGTCCACCCAACTCGTGGGCAGGTTCCGGTGACCCAAAGGTGACGCACAAAGTGATCCCCGAAGCCCCGCACAGCGATTCAGGTGATGGCGGCCAGATGATCGTCATGATCATTGGCTACGTAGCAATGGCCCTGCTGGTGATTACGGTGGTCATCGGCATTTCCAGCGTCTACCTTGAACACAAAAGGTTGCTGTCACTGGCCGACGGCGCCTCGCTGGCTGCCGCCGACAGCTTTACCTTGGGCGAGGTCGGGGGAGAGGGCGGAAGCCCCTCAGCCGTATTGGGTTCTGGCCGTGTCCGCAGCGTAGCGGCTGACTTCATCGCCCGCAGCCCGTCGTCGGCCCGGTTCGACGGGTTGGCCGTTTCAGCGGGGACCGGCAGCCCTGACGGATCCACCGCCGTCGTGGTTCTCAGTGCTGTTGTCCACCCGCCGGTAGTGAACTTCCTCGTGCCTGATGGGATAAGAATTCAAGCGGCCTCCACGGCGCGTTCCCGGCTCACCCGATGAGCGGAAGCAGGGAAGTCCGGCACTGTGGCCTAATAGCGTAGGCTTAAACAACCATGGCCACTATTGATTTTTCCGCAGAAATCCGCGCTCTTCGCGCCACCTACACCTCCATCGAGCAAGTCAGCGATGTTGAGGCATTGAAGGAAGACATCGCCGAACTGAGCGAACGCGCCGGCGAGCCCAACCTGTGGGATGACCCCGCGGCGGCCCAGAAGATCACCTCACGCCTGTCGCACCGCCAGTCCGAGCTGGAGCGGCTGGACAAGCTGGTGTCGCGGATTGATGACCTCGAAGTGCTGGTGGAGCTCGGGCAGGACGAAGACGACGCCGATTCCATGGGCGAAGCCGCTGCCGAGCTGGAGTCCATCCGGAAATCCCTGAAAGACCTCGAAGTGGTCACCCTTCTTTCCGGAGAATACGACGAACGTGAAGCCGTCGTATCCATCAGGGCAGGGGCAGGCGGCGTTGACGCAGCAGACTTCGCCGAAATGCTGATGCGTATGTATCTTCGCTGGGCCGAACGCCATGGTTACCCCACTACCGTGATGGACACGTCCTACGCCGAAGAGGCGGGACTGAAGTCTGCAACGTTCGAAGTTAAGGCTCCGTATGCGTTCGGCACGCTCAGCGTCGAAGCCGGAACCCACCGCCTGGTCCGGATCAGCCCCTTCGACAACCAGGGCCGCCGCCAGACGTCCTTCGCCGCCGTCGAGGTCATTCCACTCATCGAGTCAACGGATTCCATTGACATCCCGGACAACGAGATCCGTGTGGACGTGTTCCGGTCCTCCGGCCCCGGCGGCCAGTCAGTTAACACCACTGACTCCGCCGTTCGCCTGACCCACATCCCCACCGGCACTGTGGTGTCCATGCAGAATGAAAAGTCGCAGCTCCAGAACCGGGCAGCGGCCCTGCGCGTTCTGCAGTCGCGTCTCCTTCTCCTGAAGAAAGAACAGGAGGACGCTGAGAAGAAGGCGTTCGCCGGCGACGTCAAGGCATCCTGGGGCGACCAGATGCGCTCCTACGTCCTGAACCCGTACCAGATGGTCAAGGACCTCAGGACCGAACACGAGGTGGGTAACACCTCCGCAGTGTTTGACGGCGAAATTGACGACTTCATAGACGCCGGGATCCGCTGGCGCACCGACAACCGCAACGCTGCGAAGTAGCACCGGCCGGGCCCGCCCGGTTGGCCCGATCCCGCGACACACCCCCGAAGCCCCCGAAAACCGGCCAAAAGACTGCGTATAGTCGAGGAGCCGGAGCTCTACTTCCCCCAAACGAATGCCCGTGCGCCGGCTGCAGATCTGGGCTGTACCAGCCATGCCCTGCAGGGTACTTAGGGCCATGATCCGATTCGAAAATGTCACCAAGGTCTACGACCAGACGGCCCGGCCTGCGCTGGACGATGTCAGCCTTGAGATAGACCGTGGTGAATTTGCCTTCCTCGTCGGCGCTTCCGGATCCGGAAAGTCCACCTTCCTGCGGCTTGTGCTGAAGGAAGACCGGGCATCTTCGGGTGCCGTATACGTGGCCGGGCAGAATGTCGCCAAGATCTCCAGTTGGCGCGTGCCCAGGCTCCGCCGTGGCATCGGCGTGGTCTTCCAGGACTTCCGGCTCCTGCCGCAGAAGAGCGTGTTCGCCAACGTTGCCTTTGCGATGCAGGTCATCGGGAAGAGCCGCAGCGTTATCCGCGACACTGTCCCTGAAGTCCTCAAGACTGTGGGCCTGGAAGGCAAGGAAAACCGCCTTCCCCACGAGCTTTCCGGCGGCGAGCAGCAGCGTGTGGCCATCGCCCGCGCTGTGGTCAACCGGCCCGGGATTCTCCTCGCCGACGAACCGACCGGCAACCTGGACCCCACCACCTCCATGGGCATCATGGGCGTGCTGGACAAAATCAACCAGAACGGCACCACCGTGGTCATGGCCACGCACGACGACGACATCGTCAACGAGATGCGCAAGCGGGTTGTGGAGCTCAAGAACGGCATCGTGATCCGCGACGAGGCCAGGGCGTTGTATACCTCCATGATTCCCGTGGTGGGCCAGTCCCGCAGGCTCAGGGACGCCAGCGGCCGGGACGAAGCCCAGCCGCCCGCGCTCGGGGAACGCAATCCCGATGCAGGGGAGGAGCAGTGATGAGGCTCGCCTTTGTTCTCAGTGAAATCGGAAGCGGACTGCGCCGCAACATTTCCATGGTGGTCTCGGTCATCCTGGTCACCTTTGTCTCACTGACATTCGTCGGTGCCGCAGGCATGCTCCAGCTCCAGATCAACCAGATGAAGGGCTACTGGTACGACAAAGTCCAGGTCGCCATTTTCCTCTGCAGTGACGGTTCGACGGCGGCCGGTTGCGCCACAGGGCCGGTCACCCCGGAGCAGCAGGACAACCTGCAGACCCTGCTCGAATCACCTGCCGTGGCCCAGTACGTCAACGATTTCCAGTACGAGTCCAAGGATGAGGCCTACAAGCACTTCAAGGACCAGTTCTCCAATTCTCCGATCGTCGATTCCGTCACGCCGGACCAGCTGCCTTCTTCCTTCCGGATCAACATGAAGGATCCGGAAAAGTACCAGATCATCAGCGAGACGTTCTCCTCGCAGCCGGGCGTCGAAACGGTCATTGACCAGCGCCAGCTGCTTGAGAGGCTTTTCTCCGCAATGAACGCCGCGTCCCTGGTGGCCGTCAGCATTGCCGGTGTGATGATTGTCTGCGCCATCCTGCTCATCGCCACCACCATCCGGCTCTCGGCCTTCAGCCGCCGCCGCGAGACCGGAATCATGCGCCTGGTGGGCGCGTCCAAGATGGTCATCCAGCTCCCATTCATCCTCGAAGGCGTGATTGCGGCTGTGATCGGCGCCGCCCTGGCATCCGGCACATTGTGGGCAGTGGCGCACTTCTTCCTGGGCGAGTACCTGTCCAAGCAGTATCCGGACACGGCGTTTATCTCCCCTGGGCAGACGCTGATACTCGCACCGGCCTTGCTGATCCTTGGCGGATCTTTGGCGGGAATTTCGTCTCTCTTGACCTTACGCAGATATTTGAAGGTTTAGGCTGTGCAAACCGACCAAGGAATCCTGATGATCGAATTGCACCGAACTGCGCCCCGGCACCGGGCGGAACGCACGCGACCTGCAGGCCGCCGCGCCGGCCTGATAAGCGGCGTCCTGGCACTTCTCCTCGCCGCCAGCATGGGCGCGTCGGCGCCCGCGGCGCACGCCGATGAGCTCGATGATAAGCGTGCCGCCCTCGAAGCGGAGGCGGCCAGGGTTCAGCAGTCGTTGGAATTTGTGGATTCACGCATCGCGAAGGCCGCTGGCGACCTGGTGATCTACCAAGGTCAGCTGCCCGGCGCACAGCAGGCTCTCCTGGAAGCCCAGGGGCGCGTGGCCAGTGCGGTCAAGGAAGTCGAAGCGCTGACGGCGCGCGTTGACCTTGCGCAGCAGAACAAAGCCAAAATCACGCAGCAGCTTGAGGCTGACAAGCAGAAAATCGCGGATACCAAGAAGCTGATCGGCCAGATCGCCACCCAGGCGTACAAGTCCGGCGGCGTCCCGTCGAACCTGACCTTGTTCTTCGGGGCCAACAACGGCGGCAGCCTGACCGATACCATGGACCTCGCGGACCAGGCCATGCGCAGCCAGAACGCCGCCATGGACAAGCTATCCCAGCAAAGCGCCACCAACGTGAACTCCCAGGCCCGGCTCGAAGCCGTTGAGGCCGAGATCAGGGACCTCAAAGCCAAGGCGGACGCAGCGTTGGAGCGGGAAAAGGCCGCGCGCGACGAGGCCGCTGCCAAGAAGGCCCAGGTTGACCAGCTGATCGCCGACACAACAAGACTTGACGCTGAACTCCAGGCGGCGAAGCCGGGCATCCAGAGCCAGATCGCGGCGGTTGCCGCAAGCCAGAACTCCGTTGCCAACGAGATCGCAGAGCGTGACCGCAGGTTGCGTGAGGCCTGGGAAGCCGAACAACGCCGGCTGGCGGAGGTTGCCGCTGCAGCCGCTGCCGCCCAGGCAGCCGCGCAAGGCCAGGCTCCGCCTGCACAAGCGCCGTACGTTCCGGTGACCGGTTCGCCGTCGGCCTTTGGACTGCGGCACCCCTTCTCCGGCGACGTGCCCATCACTTCCGGCTTCGGCTGGCGTGCCACGCCGCCGGGAACCATCGACTTCTACGGCACCGGCGGTTACCTCCACACCGGCATCGACTTCGGCGCCGCCTGCGGCACGCCGGTCTACGCTGCGGCAGCCGGCGAGGTCTTCTCCTCAGGCTGGAACTCCGCCGATGGCGGCGGCTGGCGGGTGAAGCTGTCCCACGGGGTGGTGCAGGGTAACTCGCTGACCACGATCTACTACCACAACAGCAGCATTGTGGTCTCCAATGGCCAGCAGGTTTCCGCCGGGCAGCTCATCGCCTACTCGGGCAGCACCGGCAACTCAACGGGCTGCCACGCACACTTTGAGACCTGGCTCAACGGGGCCGCAGTCGACCCGATGCGCCTGCTGTAACGCCGGTCCGCCCCTGCCGTACACTGGTATGACTCCGCACCGGAACGGCCGGAGCCAACCAGGATTCAAGAACTGAGGAGTTCCACCGTGCCCAAAGAAAGTGGCCGTAAAGTAGTGGCCACCAACCGCAAGGCCCGGCATGACTACCTTGTGTTGGATACCTACGAGGCTGGTATCGCCCTGATGGGGACCGAGGTCAAGTCCCTGCGTGAAGGCCACGCCTCCATGGTGGACGGCTTCTGCACGTTCTATAACGACGAGCTCTGGATGGAGGGCATCCATATCCCCGAGTACAACCAGGGGAGCTGGACCAACCACTCCGCACGCCGCCGTCGGAAGCTGCTGCTGCACCGTGAGGAGCTCAACAAAATCTCTGTGAAGATCCGCGAGTCCGGTTTCACTGTGGTTCCGCTGCAGCTGTACTTCCTCGACGGGCGGGCCAAGGTGGAAATCGCGATCGCCCGCGGCAAGCGGGAGTACGACAAGCGCCAGACCCTGCGTGAGCAGCAGGACAATCGCGAAGCCCTTCGCGAGGTCCGCGAACGCAACCGCCGGTAGGGAATGTTTTCCGACGAGGATGCGCTAGGATAGGTAGTCCGGCAGGGATTTGTGCCTGCACAGCCCGGCCGGTTTGAAAACAAAATACGGGGATGATCGGTTTCGACGATGTTAGTCGCGACAGGTGAAGCGGGCCGAGGATGCAGAATTATCTCGTAAACGCTGTCTGCAAACCAATAAGTGCCAAATCAAACCGCACTGACTTCGCTCTCGCTGCCTAAGCAGTAAGACAGTCCGTCAGCCCGAGGTTGCTATTGCCCCGGATCCTGGCGTCATTTAGATAGCCACTGCTGCTTGCCTCCGTCATCGGGGCAAACGGGACTCTTAGATGACTGGGCCCGGATCAGCCACCTGTTTGCAGGAGGGCTGGGGCCGAGAAAATCCGACGCAAACTGCGCCCGGAGAAGACCTGTTAACACGACATCGGACGGGGGTTCAATTCCCCCCATCTCCACATTTTGTGGTGAGTCGAGACATCCTTCACGGATGAGTCGAGTCATCGGTTACACCCCGGTCTTCGGACCGGGGTGTTTTTCTTTGTCCGGATTCTCTGG
>NZ_JBVAYT010000005.1:0-356334 GCF_055412765.1 Pseudarthrobacter xylosi
CGGTCGCGGTCCTCAAGCGTGCCGGCGCGGGGCGGATCACCGCCGTGGACGTCCATGCCAAGCCGTTGGAGATCGCCGCCGCGGTCGGCGCGGACCAAATCCTGCAGGCCGGGGACGCGGACGCGATCGCCGCGATGCAGGCCGATGTGGTGATTGAGTCCTCGGGCAGCCACCACGGCCTGGCCTCAGCCATCAGCGGCGCGGCCCGGGGCGGGACGGTGGTTATGGTCGGGCTGCTGCCCACCGGACCGCAGCCGGTCCTGATCTCCCTGGCCATCACCCGGGAACTGGACCTGCGCGGCTCGTTCCGGTTCAACAACGAGATCGACGAGGTGATCACCGCCCTCGCCGACGGCACCCTGCACATCAGCCCCGTCATCACCCACGAATACCCCCTCAGCCAAGGACTCGAGGCCTTCGAAACCGCCAAAAACTCCGCCGCATCAGGAAAAGTACTCCTCAACTTCCAACCCGAATAGCGCGGTCCGCTGCCTACCCGATCAGTAGGCTCAACGCTTCGGTGAGGTGTTCCACTTCGCGCACTGAGAAGCCTGGCGGCACGGGGCCGGGCCCGTTGTGGCTGGCCGGGACCACCGCGTGGGTGAAACCCAAACGGTGTGCTTCCTGGATGCGCTGGTTGATGCCGGGCACGGGCCGGACCTCGCCGGCCAGGCCTACCTCGCCGAACGCGATCAGCCGGATGGGCAGGGGTTTGCGGGCCTTCGCGGACGCGACGGCCAGGGCAACGGCGAGGTCAGTGGCCGGTTCGCTGAGCTTCACGCCGCCTACGGTGGCCACGTAGGAGTCGTCCTTGTGCAGCAGGCATCCTGCACGCTGCTGCAGGACCGCCAGGAGCATGGACACCCGTGAACTGTCCAGGCCGCTGGTGGCCCGGCGCGGCTGCGAGTTTGCGCTCTCGGCAAGCAGCGACTGCACCTCGGCCAGCAAAGGCCGCCGCCCTTCCATGGTCACGGTGATGCACGTGCCGGAAACGGGTTCCTTGGTACGGCTGACGAAGAGCCCGCTGGGGTCCGTGAGCCCTTCGATGCCGTTTTCGTTCAGGTCAAAGCAGCCGACGTCGTCCGTGGGCCCATACCGGTTCTTCACCGCGCGCAGCATCCGGAGCCGGGAGTGACGCTCGCCTTCGAACTGGCACACCACGTCCACGAGGTGCTCGAGCAGCCGCGGTCCCGCGATGGACCCGTCCTTCGTCACGTGCCCCACCAGCAAAGTGGTCATGTTCCGGCGCTTGGCAGCCGCGATGATGGACGCCGCCACCTCACGCACCTGCGAGACGCCGCCGGCACTGCCGTCCACGTCAGCGCTGCTGAGCGTCTGGACCGAGTCCACAATCAGCAGCCGCGGCTCGATCTTCTCCACCTGCCCCAGCGCCTGCCCCAGGTCTGTTTCGGCGGACAGGTACAGGGAATCGGCGACGGCGTCGATCCGCTCGGCGCGCAGCTTCACTTGCGCGGCGGATTCCTCGCCGGTGACGTACAGGACATCCTGGGCGGTGCGGGCGAACTTGGCCGCGACGTCCAGCAGCAGTGTGGACTTGCCCACGCCAGGTTCCCCAGCAAGCAGGATGACCGCACCCGGGACCAGGCCACCGCCCAGCACCCGGTCCAGCTCGTCCACGCCGGTATGCAGGAAAGCCGCCGTGGTGGCATCCACCTCGGCAATCCGGCGGGCTGGCTCCAGAACTGTGGTGGCCGCCGTCGTACGCGCTACGGCGGCACCGGTTTCCTCAACTGTGCCCCACGCCTGGCACTCGCCGCAGCGCCCCACCCACTTGACCGTGGTCCAGCCGCATTCGGCGCACTTGTATGCCGGCGCCTTGGACGCGCGGGAAGTCTTTGTTGCCATGGGTTCCACCCTACTGGCGGGGGCAGACATTCCTCTGGTGCCGTGTTCGCTCAACCGGGCCGCTCAACCACCGGGCCGCTCACCACCGGGAGACCGGCTATAGCCCCGGCAGGACGTCCCGCGCTTCGATCGGATCCATCCCGGTGGCCTCCAGAAGGTCCACCATCAGTGGCCGGAACAGCATCACCACAGTCTCGCCCTCAAGCCGCTGGACTTCCAGCAGCCTGGGGTGCAGCCGCAGCGCAATCTCGCTGAAGTCCTGCCGGGCCGTCCGCAGATGGGCCCGCCGCGCGCCGTCGTGCGTTTCGGCGAGGCCCAGCGAGAGCTCATCAATCGCGGCCGCGGTATCCTCCAGCACCTCCGCGATGTTCTCGGTTGCCTCATCGGACAAGGCGGCGTGGTTGATGGCGCTGGTCAGCCGCCGTGCGAAGACGCGGCTGTTCCTGAGCGCAAGGTCGATGGAGTCCAGAGATTGCTTGAGCCGGTCCAACTCGTCGCGGTGCCGGCGGTGGGCCGGCGCGAGCGTGGCCACCTCGCCGGAAGCGCGCAGGGAATGGCGCATCGCGTCCACCAGCGGCTGGCAGTTCCGGCCGCGGATCAGGGCGTGCCACGCCTGCGTGGAGTCGCTGTCGCTCAGGGCGGCAGCGCATTCCCGTAGCACTTCGGCCAGTTCGTGCAGCAGCTTCCGTACATCCTTGCGGGGCTCCCGGCGCGGATCCTTCGGAATCAGGATGGTCACCAGAAGCGCGAACACCCCGCCAACAATGGCGTCAATGCTGCGGGTGAACGGCCCGCCGTCGGGCGCCGGCAGCAGCACCACCAGCAAGGATTGCAGCCCCAGTTGCGTGGTGAAGATGTTGCCGCTGTCCAGGAAGCGGGCCAGCAGGATGGAGAACAGAAGTACGACGGCGGCCTGCCAGATTCCGCTGCCCAGCCAGTGCAGCAGCAGGTCACCCACCGCGATCCCGATGGTGCAGCCGAGGCCTACCTCCATCACCCGGCGCAGCCGCGGGTCGCGCGAGAAGCCCAGGGCGATCAGTGACGATGTGGCCGCAAAGAGCGGGCCGGAGTGCCCTAGGACAAACTCGGCGAAGGCGTAGGCCCCCACCGCGCACGCGGTCATCTGGATAGCGGGGACAAGCGAGTTCCGGCTCCGGACCAGGCCGGTGCGGATGCGTCCGCGCAGGAAACGCCTGCTTGCTGAGAGTCCTGCTGCTGCGGCCATGTTCTCCAGTCTATTTGCCACCCGGGTACCCAAGACCGAAAGTGTGACGCGCGCAATGGTGACGCTGCATTTGTTGGCTAATGTCCAACCGTCGTTAACCTTTCGTTCACTCTCGGCCGCCAATCCCGTTACCTGCGTTCCATATCTTCATTGAAGGTACACAACGTACGCATCGCGCTGCAGGGCGTCTCCGGTCCTGCAGCTGCTGAATATCCCTGGAAGGGGTACATCTAGTGAAGGCACTCCGTTTCGGCCGCCATGCGGCCATTGCTGTAATCGCAGCCGGCGCACTCGCGCTCACCGCCTGCGGTTCAGATAACGCCACGGGCAACACGCCTGCGGGCAACCAGACTTCTGCCGGCCCCAAGGTCACCGGCACGCTGACCGGCATCGGAGCATCCTCCACCGGCGCAGCCATGGACGCCTGGAAGGCCGGCTTCGCCACCGCCAACCCCGGCGCCACCGTACAGTACTCCCCGGACGGTTCCGGCGCAGGCCGCAAGGCAATCATCGACGGCTCGGCCCAGTTTGCCGGCTCCGATGCGTACCTCAAGGATGAAGAGCTGGCCAGCTCCAAGGCCAAGTGCGGCCCCGAAGGTGCCATCAACATCCCGGTCTACATCTCCCCGATCGCTGTCGCGTTCAACCTCCCCGGCATCACTGAGCTGAAGCTTGACGCCGCCACCGTGGCCAAGATCTTCCGTGGCCAGGTGGCCACCTGGAACGACCCCGCAATCGCCGCCCTGAACCCGGGCGTCACCCTGCCGGACCTGAAGGTCACCCCGGTGAACCGCTCTGACGATTCCGGTACCACCACCAACTTCACCGAGTACCTGGCCGCTGCTGCTGCCGAGGTCTGGACCGACAAGGCTGCCGGCATCTGGCCCGCAACCCTGCAGGGCGAGAACGCCAAGGGCACCTCCGGTGTTGTCAAGACCGTCACCGACACCCCGGGCGCCGTGACCTACGCGGATGACTCCGCGGTGGGCGGCAAGCTGGGCACCGCCTCCATCAAGGTGGGCGAGGAGTTCGTCAAGATCTCCGCCGACGCCGCTGCTAAGGCTGTTGAAGCCGGCAAGCCCGTCGAAGGCCGCTCCGCCACCGACGTCGCCATCAAGCTTGACCGCAAGACCACCGCCAAGGGCGCCTACCCGGTGGTCCTGGTTTCCTACCACGTTGTCTGCACCACTTACGACAAGCAGGAAACCGTTGACCTCGTCAAGGCCTTCGAAAGCTACGTAGTTTCCGACGCCGGCCAGAAGACGGCTGCTGACTCCGCGAAGTCCGCGCCGCTCTCCTCGGCCCTCGCCGAGAAGGCCGTCAAGGCCATCGCATCCATCAAGGTCAAGTCCTAGTACCTGCCCCCGAACCAAGTTCCCCGCCACGCCGACAGGCGGGGCGGGGAACTTGGCTTTGTACGCTCGATTTAGGCACCGCCCACAACCGAAGGGTCTGGAATGACCGCCACCCCCCTGAATAGTTCCCAGGGCGCAGGCCGCGCCGGGGATAAGATCTTTTCCGGCGCCGCCCTGACCGCCGGGTGCCTCATCCTCGCTGTCCTGTTCGGCGTGGCCCTGTTCCTTGTTGTCCAGGCTATTCCGGCGCTCACTGCCCCGGCTGCCGAGATCCAGGGCGGCAAAGGCTTCTTTGCCTACATCTGGCCGATCGTTATTGGCACCCTTATTGCCGCCGCCATCGCCCTCGTGATCGCAACACCCGTCGCCATCGGCGTTGCCCTGTTCATCTCGCACTTCGCGCCGCGCGGCCTCGCCTCCGGCCTCGGCTACGTGGTGGACCTCCTGGCCGCCATCCCGTCAGTGGTTTACGGCGCCTGGGGCGCGGCATTCCTCGCCAAGGAAATATCCCCGGCCTACAACTGGCTGGCCGCCAACATGGGCTGGCTGCCCATCTTCCAGGGCCCCGCCTCTGCTACCGGCAAAACCATCCTGACCGCGGGCATTGTGCTCTCGGTGATGGTCCTGCCGATCATCACGTCACTGAGCCGTGAAATCTTCCTGCAGACCCCCAAGCTCCATGAGGAAGCCGCCCTGGCCCTCGGCGCCACGCGCTGGGAAATGATCAAAATGTCGGTCCTGCCGTTCGCCCGCCCCGGCATCATCAGCGCCGTCATGCTGGGCTTGGGCCGCGCGCTGGGCGAGACCATGGCCGTTGCTCTGGTCCTCTCCTCCGGCGCCCTGACCGCCAGCCTCATCACCTCCGGCAACCAGACCATCGCCGCGGAGATCGCCCTGAACTTCCCGGAAGCCAGCGGCCTCAAGGTCAGCACGCTGATCGCCGCCGGCCTGGTCCTTTTTGTGATCACCCTGGGAGTCAACATGATCGCCCGCTGGATCATCACCCGGCACAAAGAATTCTCGGGAGCAAACTAAATGTCCTCCACTCTCACCCCCGTGCGCAGTAAGCGTTCAGCCCTGACCAAGGGCCAGTTGCCCCCTTTTGCGCCGTACGTTGTCCTGGCACTCGCGCTCATCGTGGGCGCAGCGATCCTGGCTCTGATCGGGTTCAACGCCTTCGGCTGGGGCATCGTCTCGGCCATCCTCTTCGCCGCCGGCCTGGTGGGCTGGAGCGCCGTGGTGGAAGGCTCCCGCAAGGCCAAGGACAAGCTGGCCACCTGCCTGGTGGTGGGCTCGTTCCTCGTTGCACTGCTCCCGCTGATCTCCGTGATCTGGACGGTGCTGGTCAACGGAGTTCCCGGCCTGATCGCCCCGGGTTTCCTCACCAGCTCCATGAACGGTGTCACGGGCGTCTACGACAATAGGGCCGCCGAAGAGGGCGCCCCAGTCATCGGTGGCATCTACCACGCATTGTTGGGCACCATTCAGATCACGCTGGTTGCCACCGTGATCTCCGTGCCCGTAGGCCTGCTGACCGCCATTTACCTGGTGGAGTACGGCAACGACGGCCGCCTGGCCCGCGCCATCACGTTCTTTGTGGACGTAATGACCGGCATCCCGTCCATCGTGGCCGGCCTGTTCGCCGCAGCGTTCTTCTTCGCCGTGGTAGGGCCCGGCACCAAAACGGGTGCCGTCGCCGCCGTCGCGCTTTCCGTCCTGATGATCCCCGTCGTGGTGCGTTCCAGCGAGGAAATGCTCAAGATCGTCCCCAACGAACTGCGCGAAGCGGCGTACGCGCTTGGGGTGCGCAAGTGGCGCACCATCCTTAAGGTGGTTATCCCGACGGCGATCTCCGGCATCGCGTCCGGCGTCACCCTGGCGATCGCCCGCGTGATCGGTGAGACTGCGCCCATCCTGGTCACCGCCGGGTTTGCCACCAGCATCAACAACAACGTGTTCGGCGGCTGGATGGCCTCGCTACCCACATTCATCTACACCCAGATCCTCAACCCCACCTCGCCGGCCAACCCGGACCCGTCCTCGCAGCGGGCCTGGGGCGCCGCCCTGGTGCTGATCATCCTGGTGATGGTGCTCAACCTTGGTGCCCGGCTCATCGCCCGGGCCTTTGCCCCCAAGACCGGCCGTTGAAAATATTCCAGCAGGCCATTCCGGTCCGCGCGGCCAAACCCTAGACTTCAATCCGTACCCCAGCAAGTGAAGGAACACCATGTCTAAGCGCATCGACGTCAAAGACCTGAACGTGTACTACGGCGATTTTCTGGCCGTGGAGGATGTCAGCATCGCTATCGAGGCCAAGTCCGTGACGGCCTTCATCGGTCCCTCGGGCTGTGGCAAATCCACGTTCCTGCGCACCCTGAACCGCATGCACGAGGTCCTGCCCGGCGCCCGCGTTGAAGGCGAAGTCCTGATGGACGGCGACAACCTCTACGGCCCCGGCGTGGACCCGGTGACGGTCCGTTCGCAGATCGGCATGGTCTTCCAGCGGCCCAACCCGTTCCCCACCATGTCCATCCGGGACAACGTGCTGGCCGGCGTGAAGCTGAACAACAAGAAGATCTCCAAGGGCGAGGCAGACGTCCTGGTCGAAAGGTCCCTCCAGGGCGCCAACCTCTGGAACGAGGTCAAGGACCGCCTGGAGAAGCCCGGATCCGGCCTGTCCGGCGGCCAGCAGCAGCGCCTGTGCATCGCCCGTGCCATTGCCGTGGAACCGCAGGTGATCCTGATGGACGAGCCGTGCTCGGCCCTGGACCCCATCTCCACACTGGCCATCGAGGACCTCATCAACGACCTCAAGGACCAGTACACCGTGGTGATCGTGACCCACAACATGCAGCAGGCCGCCCGCGTCTCGGAAAAGACGGCGTTCTTCAACATCGCGGGTACGGGCAAGCCGGGCAAGCTGATCGAATACGGAAACACCCAGTCCATCTTCAACAACCCCACCGTGAAGGCCACCGAAGACTACGTCTCCGGCCGCTTCGGGTAGGCCCCACCGCCTCCCTAACCTCGCAAGCTCGGCCAGGGAACCCTGGCGGCGTGGGCCCACCCAGCCGCTCCCCAGGCTCGCAAGCTCGCCCGGGGACCCCTGCGGCTGTGGGCCCACCGGACCACACACGCATCGGTTGCTCCGGCAGCGCCCTTGGACAGCTCAGAAGGGCGGGGTGGGGACAATCGATGCGGCGTTTAAGCCAAGTAGGTGGCGTTCAGGGTGTCAGCGGTGACAGCGCCAGGGCCAGCACGAAGGCCCCGGCCGCGGCTGCCGCTGGCGTGAGGACCCACAGCGCCAGGATGTGCATGACCAGCTTCCGGTTGGTGACTGAGAAATGCTGGTTCTCGCCGGCCCCCAGCACGGCCGCAGTCACAGTGTGGGTGGTGGACAGGGGCCAATGCAGTGCGATCGCCCCCAAGAACAGCATCACGCCGCTGAACGTCTGGGCCACGGAGCCCCGCAGCGGGTCCACCCTGGTGATCTTGTAGCCGATGGTGTGGGAAATCCGCCAGCCGCCAAAGAGTGTTCCGGCCGTGATCATCACGGCGGAAACCAGCGCCACCCACAGGGGGATGCTGTCGCCGTCGGAATAGCCCGCCGCGAGGAGGGCAAGCAGAAGTACGGCGCCCACCCGCTGGCCGTCCTGCAGGCCGTGGCCGAACGCCACAGCTCCGGCCGCGATGGCCTGGCTGCGGCGGAAGCGCTGGTTGACGACGCTGGGCTGGGCGTAGCGCGCCGCCCAGGTCACCGGGAAAACCAGCAGGTAGGAGCCAATGTAAGCGACGGCGGGCGAGAGCAGCAGGGGCAGGAGAACCTGGACCAGCAGGGACTGATTTACGCCGCCTACTCCCACTCCGCCCACAGCGAGGCTGGCGAGCCCTGCCCCGGCCAGCCCGCCCACCAGGGCGTGCGTGGAGGAAGCCGGGATGCCTCGCCACCACATAACCAGGCCCCAAGCGCACGCACTGGCCAGGGCTGCCACCAGGATGCTGAGGCCCCTCACACCGGCGGGCAGATGGATCCAGGTGTGGCTGATCGCAACCATCGCGGTAGCGCTGATCAACGCGCCCACGAAGTTGAAAAGGGCGGCCAGCAGAACAGCGACGCTGGGCGTGAGAGCCCTGGTGCGGACAGCCAGCGCCACGGACGTGGAGACGTCCCTGAAACCGTTGAGGAAGGCAAACGCTGCGGTCAACAAGACCACAGCGCCGAAAATCACTGCTATCACGTCAGGATTCCTTGACGATGATGCTGCCTACCTGGGTAGCGATGCGGCGCATGTCCTTGGTGACTTCGACCAGCTGGTTGGCGACGTCCCGGTTACGGGAATACTGCGCCCACTTCATGTCCCGGATCATGTCCGCTACCCAGACCCGGTGGGTCCGTTCGGCGCGTTTTGCGAGCCTGAGGATCTCAATCCAGTAGTCCTCGAGGTCGTCGAGGTTGTTGAGCCGGCGCATGGCGTCGACGGTGAGTTCGGCCTGTCGGCTGATGATCTCGAGCTGGTCTGCCGCCCGCCGCGGCAGGCGGTCCAGCTGGTAGAAGGACACAAGTTCCGCGGCGCCGTCCAGCTTCTCGAGGGCCTCGTTCAGGTAGCGGGACAGTGAGTACATGTCTTCGCGGGGGAGCGGGTTCACAAAGCTCGTGCGCATGTGGGTGAGGAGGGCAAAGTGCAGTTCGGCAGATGCGGCCTCGTGGTTATGCATGTCTTCCACAAGCTTGGCGTGCTCGGACGCCGGGACGCCCAGGATCTCTGCCATGGTGGCGCTGGCATTAACAATTTGCTGGGCCATCTGGGACAGCAGGGTCAGCCCTGCGGGCTCCTGGGGGAAAAGGCGCAGCTTCACGTTGGGATACCGGTCTCCGGGGGTGTACTGGGGTCGGGGGCCGCCCACTTGTGACTTGACGCAGGCCAGCAGCTGTGTAGATTCTACCGGCCCGCGCCCGCAGCCTGTAAAGAGGCATAAAAGATGGTGCCGAACCGGATACGCCTCTCGGCGGTAGGCCGCTCTAGGCGGCTAATTGTTGAAGCCCGGGGGTTTCGCGGCTCGACACCAGTTTCAGTGTTCTACGTTGCTTGGTCCAAGTCAACATTGACAGATCGGCGCTAGTGGTTCAGTCGAGCTCGCCCAGGCGCCAGGCATTTGCCGCGTGTTCAAGGTCCTCAGCGGTCTTTACGAGCTGGTGCGAGTTGCGCGTGAGCTTGCTGGCATGGGCCTCGTTGCCGATCTCGGCACCGTCGGCGATGGTCGCCTGGCCAAGCGCCACCACGCGGCAGAACGCGGCGGAACGTTCCAGCGCGACGTCGAACTCGCCGTCGAACGCTCCGGAGAGAATGGCGTCAGCCATGGCCCGCATCTCCTCGGCTCCCGGCGGTTCGGCGGCACCGGCCACCACATGGGAAACCTGCGCGGTGTCCTTGCCCGCGCGGAAGTACACGGAGATCCGCTCCGGGTCCTGGACGGTGGCGGCACGCAGTGCGTACAGCCGCCAGAGGGCGCCGGGCAGCGAACGCGCCGGGCTTTCGGCCCACATCTCCGCGATGGCTTCCAGGCCCTGTTCGTCCGTCAGCTTGACCAGCCGTTCGGTGATGACTGGGTCGTCGCTGTCGCGTCCGTGGCGCACCAACGCCTGGGCGGCGAGGTGTGCGGCCTCGGAGACGCGCGCAGGATCGGGGCCGCCGGCGAACGGCTCAAAGTCGATGGGGGCGAACGGCTTGGGCTTGTGATGCCGGTTGGCTCCGCCGTAGTGACTGGGTCCTGCTTGTTCGCTCATGCCCCCACGCTACTCCTGTGCCGCGCGGGAAATCGAGTGCTGTTCTTAGCCGGGATACGCCGTGCCAGCGCCCGTGGCGCTGCGCGGAACCCGGAACGTACGACGGCGGCGCGCGGCTGCGTGCGAAACCAGCCCCGTGTGTGGGGTAAAGTATTTTACGTCCAGAAATGGACTGGGCTGATCGGTCTTTTGACCGGTCGGCTGGGGCCTTTAGCTCAGTTGGTAGAGCATCGGACTTTTAATCCGTGGGTCGTGGGTTCGATCCCCACAGGGCCCACCCACGCAGAAGACCAGAGACACCTCGTCTCTGGTCTTCTTTCGTAAACTGGCAGCCTAATGTTCGAAATGAGTGACCGGCGCACCGCCCGGCAGGTTCGCCAGGATGCCCTCGGCTACCCTGCGGAGTTTGATGTTCCGGTGGCTGGATGCCTTGGAGATGATGGCAATCGCGTCGTTGTAGGAGCACCTGTTCTGCGCCATGATGACGCCGCAGGCAATATCGATGGACGTCCGGCTTTCCAAGGCTGACTGCAGGTCTGACGCCCTGGTGCTGGCCGAATGCAGCTCGAGGGCCAGCCTGAGGCCGCGGGACGCGAGGTCAGTGAAGCTGCGGGCCTCGGCGATCATGGGCAGCGGGAACGCCTGGGAGCTGGCCGCGAAGAAGGCGAGGGCAGCCCCGGTGCCCTCATCCAGGGAAAGCCGAAGACCCAGGACGCTGGCGAAGCCCGCGTCCTGCAGGTACGGCCTGTAGCGTGCCCAGCGGAAGTCGGAGGCCACGTGGTTCATGGCCGCGGTACCCGTGCCGGTGAGGGCCTCGGTCAGGGGGCCTTCGCCAACCTCCGTTTCCAGCCGGGCCAAAGCTGCGGTCTGCGTGCCGGTTCCGGCGGTGGACCTGGCGCGTTTGACCCGGTTCAGGACCAGCGCACATTCGATGGGGACACCCGCGAGCCGGCTCAGGGCGGCCGCCGCGAGGTGGACCAGGGTCTCCAGGGAGCCGGAAAGGTCCGCCGAGCCGGTGACCAGATCGGGGATCAGCCCGTCAGTACCGAGCATTCCGATGGTGATCGCTTTCGCAGCCGATTCCGTGCCCGGGTGATCGCCCGGTGCCGGGTTGGATCTGCGGTCCGGGATTGTTGCCGGCCCCGGATGGGGAACTCCATGCTGGATGGCGTGTTGCGTCGGATGAGCGGGCGCCGGACGCCTGCCCGCCGTCGTGTGCGCCTGGGCAGCTTCGGAATGGGACTTCATGTCCGTCTCGCCATGGTCCGCCGGGATCCAGCTGGTGGCGTGCTGTGGATGTGAACACCGGAGATCGGAGGGCCGGCGACGGCTGGGGGAGAGGCCTTGGTCTCGAAGACCTCCTCGTCGCCGGCCCCGCTTACTTCCCGTACCCCTTGGGACGGGAAAGCGCGGTTGCCAGGTGGTGTATTCATCCTTCTCACAACCCCCTAGTGAGACATCCAATCCAGTGCGATGTGTGAGTCTTTGCTCCTAGTAGACGGTAGTTCGGACGTGGCCCCCTGCGACCGCGTAATCGGTACTTGTTTTTCAGATTAGGTAGTACTTGGTTTTTGGCCGAACTTAATAAATCCGCGGACGGTAATTATCCCTAGCCGCGGGAGGTGGAAAGATGAGGGCCATGGAACTGCATATCACCGGGGATCCGGCTGCCGACCAACTGCTGACAGATGACGCGTTTGCGCTGCTGACAGGCATGCTGCTGGACCAGCAAGTGACCATGGAATCCGCTTTTGCGGGGCCGGAGAAGATCCGGGCCCGGATCGGGTCCATCGAACCGGCCGCGGTGGCCGCGTATGAACCCCAGGCCTTCGTCGAGGTGTTCAAGGAACGGCCCGCGGTGCACCGGTTCCCCGGCTCGATGGCGGGGCGCGTCCAGGCGCTCGCCGAGAGCGTTCAGCACGACTGGGACGGCGACGCGACGCTGATCTGGACCAAAGGCGATCCAGACGGCCCGGAGGTGCTGCGGCGTCTGCAGGCACTGCCGGGATTCGGGGAGCAGAAGGCAAAAATCTTCCTTGCGCTCCTGGGGAAGCAGCGCGGGCTGAGCGCCCCCGGCTGGCGCGAGGCCGCCGGCCATTACGGCCAGGAGGATGCCTTCCTTTCGGTTGCGGACATCGTGAGTCCTGAATCGCTCGCCAAGGTGCGGGCCAGCAAGCAGGCAGCAAAGGCGGCGGCCAAGGCTGCCAAGGGCTGACCGCGCATGGCAGTGACCATGAACGATGTGGCGCGCGCCGCCGGAGTGTCGTTGAAGACCGTGTCGAACGTGCTCAACGACTACGAGTTCATCCGGCCGGCCACCAGGCAACGGGTGCAGGACGCCATCGCTGAACTGGGCTACAAGGCGAACCTGACGGCCCGCAGCCTGCGCTCCGGGAAGACCCGCATGCTGGGCCTGCTGCTGTCCGACCTCGCCGCACCGTACTACGCGGAACTGGCATCGCGGGTGATGACGGCGGCGGAGCGGCGCGGCTACCGGGTGCTGGTGGAACAATCCGGCGCCCTGGAGGCCAACGAAATCGGTGCCCTGCAAGGTCCGCTTCGGCAACTGACGGACGGCCTGCTGTTCACACCCTTGGTCATGGGGGCCGACTCCGTCGCCTCCCTCCGAGGCACCAAGCCGGTGGTGCTGCTCGGGGAGCACATCCTGGATCCCCGGCTGGATCTGGTCACCATGAGGAACCACGACGCCGCCCACGCCCTTACCGCCCACCTGCTGGCGGCGGGCCGCCGTCGTATCGCCGTGCTCGGCGCCCAGCCTGGGGAGTCTGCGGGCTCTGCCGGACTGCGGCTAAACGGTTACCGGAGCGCACTGGAGGACGCCGGCGTCCCGTTTGACCAGGCCCTAGTGGCACCCGGTGAATGGCGCCGCGACGGGGGAGCAGCCGCCGTCGCCGGCCTCCTGGAGCGCGGAGATCAGTTCGATGCCGTCTTCGGCCTGAACGACGCCCTCGCCTTGGGCGCCATGCATGAACTGCTCGTCCGTGGCGTAAAAGTGCCCCAGGATGTTGCGGTGGTGGGCTTCGACGACATCGAGGAGGCGCGGTTCGCCTCGCCGGCGCTCACCACTGTCTCGCCCGGCATGGACGAGATTGCGGACCGGTCCGTCGGGTTGCTGATTGACCGGGTTGAGGGGCTGGAAGCCAGAGAGGACGGCATCCATGCGGAGGCGGGCTTTGTCCTGAAAATCCGGGATTCTGCGCCCTGAGGGTTGCCGCCGGACATCGCCTCCTTTAGACGCCGACGGCGGCAGCCGCCGTCGTTCCTTCGCGCATCTCCGCGTCCGGTAGGCCAGTCTCCGGCAGGTCCGCCATCAGCTCGGCGGCCGTGGGAGGGTTCGCGCCTGGCCGGCGGACGGTGATGGCGGCTGCCTTCGACGCCATGCGCCCGATAGTGGTCAGGACGTCCTGTCCCAGGCCCTCGGTGCGGCGCGACAGCAGGCCGTAGATCAGGGCCGCCATGTACGAATCACCCGCGCCGATGGTGTCCGCCACCGTGGACCGGATGGCGGGGATGAAAAGCTGGGTGGCGGGTGTAGCCAACAATGAACCTTCTCCGCCGCGGGTGACCACTGCCAGTCCGGCGCCCAGCCGCAGGATCCGTTCGGCGGCGTGGTCAAGGGTGACTCCCGGGTACAGCCAGGCGGCGTCCTCATCGCTGAGCTTGACCACGTCCGTCAGCGGAACCAGGTCCTCGAAAATCCGTACGGCCTCTGCCTGGCTGCCCAGCAAGGCCGGCCTGATGTTCGGATCGTAGGTGACCAGGCATTCGCGGTGCGACTGTTCCAGCAGTGCGCGCACCGCCGTCGCGCCCGGTGCCAGGAACGTGGCGATGGATCCGGTGTGGAGAACTTTGGGCAGGTGGGCAGGGGCCACTGCCTGCAGTTCCCAGCTGATGTCGAAATCGTATGTGGCGGAGCCGTCCGCGGCGAGGGTTGCCGTGGCGGACGCGGTCCGCGCCGCGGACTTTGAACCCGGCAGGAGTTCGACGCCGGCACGCCGCAGGTGCGCCTCGATCGCCTCGCCGCGGGCATCTGCGCCCAGCGACGTCAGCAGGGCGGTGGCTACGCCGAGGCGTCCCAGGCCGTAGGCCACGTTCATCGGCGAGCCGCCCGGATGCTCGATGGGGCCGCTGGCTGAGGCGACAACGTCAACGAGGGCTTCGCCGATGACGACCACGTCGACGGCGGACGCCGGGGCAGGGGAGGGAGTCGCCGACAGGGGGCTGGGGGAGGTGCTGGGCACGGGGGAGCCTTTCATAGGGCCGTCCACGGGCCTGGTGCAGGCCCGTGGACGGAGGTGGGGAGTGAATCGGGTGGTGCAGGGTCGTGCGGTGCGGTCAGGCCGTGGCGGCACCGGTCATGATCGCCACTGCGTCGGTCATGTTGTGGGACTGCGGGGTGATTGTTGCCGCGCACTTGCCCAGGCGCTGGATGTGGATCCGGTCCGCCACGTCGAACACATGGGGCATGTTGTGGCTGATCAGGATGACGGGCAGTCCCCGGTCCCGGAGGTCCCTGACCAACTGCAGGACCTGGTTGGATTCCCGGACGCCGAGCGCCGCCGTCGGCTCATCCAGCACCACTACCTTGGAGCCGAAGGCGGCGGCGCGGGCCACCGCCACTGCCTGGCGCTGGCCGCCGGAAAGGTTTTCCACCGGGACGGTGACGTCCTGCAGGGTGGAGATACCCAGCCGGGTCAGTTCCTCCTTTGCCTTGCGGCGCATGCCTTTGGTGTCCAGGACCCGGAAGATGCTGCCGAGCGGTCCGGCCAGGCGTTCTTCCCGGCCCAGGAAGAGGTTGGAGGCAACATCGAGCGCGGGCGAAACCGCCAGGTTCTGGTAGACGGTTTCGATGCCGTGGACCCTGGCGTCCTGAGGTCGCTTGAAGTGTACCGGCTGTCCTGAGACAAAGAGTTCGCCGGAGTCCGGTACTTCTGCCCCGGTGAGGCACTTGATCAGGGTGGATTTGCCGGCGCCGTTGTCGCCGATGATTGCCAGGACTTCACCCGGGTACAGGTCCAGGCTGACGCCGTCCAGGCCCACGACGCGACCGAAAGTCTTAACCAGGTTCCGGGCTTGCAGGATGGGTTGGCGGAGTTCCGTGCCTGCGGATTCCAGCTGCGACGCGGTCATGACTTCACCTTTCGGATCCACTGGTCGATGGACACAGCGAGGATGATGAGGACGCCCACGGCGAGGGTCTGGTAGAGCACGTCCAGGCCGGCGAGGGAGAGTCCGTTGCGGAAGACACCGACGATGAGGGCACCCAGGAGGGTTCCCCAGACCGAACCGCGCCCGCCGAAGAGGCTGGTTCCGCCGATCACGACGGCGGTGATGGAGTCCAGGTTCAGCTCGACGCCGGCGTTGGGGCTGGCGGCGTTGGTGCGGCCGATCTGGATCCAGGCGCCGATGGCCAGGACTGCGCCGGCGGCGAGGTAGACGCTCATGAGGACTTTGTTCACCGCGATGCCGGCCAGGCGGGCGGCTTCCTTGTCATCGCCTACGGCGTAGACGTGCCGGCCCCAGGCGGTTTTGCCGAGGATGAACGCGATGGCGATGTAGAGCAGGAGCATCACGACGACGCCGGTGGAGATCCTGACCGGGCCCACCGGGAAGGTGGTACCTGTCCAGGTCAGCAGGTCCGGCATGGCCGAGCCGCGCACTGTCGCTCCGTTCGAGTAGAGGAGCGTCAGTGCGATGAAGATGTTCAGCGTGCCCAGGGTGACGATGAACGGTGGGAGCCGGAACCTGGTGACCAGGAATCCGTTGAGGGCTCCGGCGGCGAGTCCGACGACGAGGCCCGCGAGCAGCGCGAGAGGTGCGGGCAGTCCGTTGTCGACGGCGACCTGGGCCACCACCATGGAGGAGAGGATCATGACCGCTCCGACGGAAAGGTCGATGCCTGCCGTGAGGATGATGAGGGTCTGGGCGATGGCCAGGGTGCCGACGACGGAGACCTGCTGGGTAATCAGGGAGAGGTTTTCAACCCGCAGGAACCTGTCATTGAGGAGGCCGAAGACGACCACCGCGATGAGAAGGACGAGGGCGGGGCTGGCGGCAGGGTAACGGTGGAGGATATTGCGTATCCGGCTAAGCGGTGTCTGGCGGTCAAGGAATTCCTCCGCCAGGTCGGCATGCCCGGCGCTGGGCGGGCCGGCGGTCTGTTGCTGGGTCACGATTGATCCCGATCTTTGGTGATGGCTGCTAGGGCGGAGCTAGCTCGGTGGATGGAGTGCGGGAAGACCGAAAGCGGGCTCCGGTCTCCCCGCGTGACGCTGGGTGGCTACTTCTTGCCCCAGCAGATGTTGCTGGCTTCAGTCGTGGTGATGCTCTTGACGCCATCTGCGGGCTTGTCCGTGACCAGCTCAACGCCGGTGTTGAAGAAGTCCAGGCCCGCGGTGTTGGCAGGCTTCTTGCCGGTCTTGGCCAGTTCGACAATGGCCTTGACACCCATTTCGGCCATCTTCACGGGGTACTGCTGGGCGGTGGCGCCGATGACGCCGGACTTGACGTTGCCCACGCCGGCGCAGCCGCCGTCGACCGAGACGATCAGGACGTCCTTCTCCTTGCCGGCGGACTTCAGGGCCTCGAAGGCGCCTGCTGCCGCGGGCTCGTTGATGGTGTACACAACGTTGATGTTGGGGTTCTTGGACAGCAGGGTCTCCATGCCGGTACGGCCGCCGTCCTCGGCGCCCTGGGAGGCCTGGCTGCCGACGATTTCGTACTCGCCGCCCTTGCCGCCGGTGTACTTGCCGGTCTTGGCTTCGTCACCGTTCTTTTTCTTGTCGGCGGTGTCGATGCCGAGTCCGGTCAGGAAGCCCTGGTCGCGGTTGTAGTCAACGGAGACAACCTTGTCGTCAAACAGGTCCAGCAGGGCGATGGTGGCCTTCTTGCCGCCAAGCTGCGCGGCGGTCCACTTGCCGATCAGCTCCCCGGCGGCAAAGTTGTCGGTGGCGAAGGTGATGTCCGCGGCGTCGGCGGGGTCCGGCGGGGTATCGAGGGCGATCACAAAGAGCCCGGCGTCCTTGGCCTTCTTCAGGGCATCCACCACGGAGGGGCCGTTGGGGGTGATCAGGATGCCCTTGTCGCCCTTGGAGATGGCGTTCTCGATGGCCTGGATCTGGGTGTCCTCGTCGCCATCTGCCTTGCCGGCGGCGAGCTTCAGGTCAACGCCGTCTGCCTCCGCTGCCTTCTTGGCGCCTTCCTGCATGGAGACGAAGAAGGGGTTAGTGGTGGTTTTGACGATCAGGGAGACGCCGACCTTTTCGTCAGCGGTGCCTCCGCTGGCCCCGGGTGCGCTGGAATTGCCGCCACAGGCGGTGAGGCTGAGGGTACCGAGAGTCAGGACTGCGCCGATGGCCAGCAGGCGGTGTGAAAGCTTGGGTGTGGCTTTGGAACTCAACATTGAATCTCCTACGTTCGTGGCACATCCTGTGCCTGACAACGATGTCAGAAGCTATGTAATCAACGTCACAGGGTAGAGTCAAGACAAATTCGATGATGAAGGGCGAGTTAATGACAACGATGTCGAATCGTTACCAGGCGGACTCCGCCAAGAACCGGCCCACCATGCGCCATGTCGCCGCGCTGGCCGGGGTGGGCATCAAAACCGTCTCCAGGGTGATGAACGATGAAGTGGGCGTTTCAGAGGCCACCCGGCAACGGGTGCTCGGGGCGTCGCAGCAGCTCAACTACCAGCTGGATATGGCGGCGGGCAGCCTGCGCCGCACGGGCCGTCAGACGCTTTCCATCGGGCTTCTGCTCCCCAGCGTGGCCAACCCCTTCAGCAGTGAGATCCACCGGGCCATGGAAGACGCCCTGGCGGCACGCGGGATAGCCGTTTTCGCAGCCAGCCTGGACGATGACCCCGAGCGGGAAAAGGCGCTCGTGTCCGCGTTCCTCGGCCGGCGCGTGGACGGCCTGGTCCTGACCCCCATTGCCAGAAGCCAGGCGTACGCCATCCCGGAACATTCCCGGGACCTGCCCATGGTGTTCATTGACCGCGAACCCGTGGGCATAGAGGCCGACTCCGTGGTGACGGACAACGCCGTCGGCGCGGCTCGGGCGGCCGCCCATCTCATGGCGCATGGCCACACGAAGCTTGCCTATCTGGGCGACCGCCCCGACATCCAGACCGCCCGGGAACGGCGTCGCGGATTCATTGAGGAACTGGGCCGGGCAGGGCAGGCGACGGCCGACGTGCCGGTGCGGGAAGGACTCCACAACGAGGAATCAGCCCGGCTGGCCGCCCTGGAGATCCTCACGGCCGAGAATCCGCCCACGGCGATCTTCTCCAGCCAGAACCTCATCACGTTCGGCGTCATGCGCGCGCTGAAGGAACTTGGCGCCAGCCGCCGTGTGGCGCTGGTGGGCTTTGACGACTTCACCCTAGCGGACATGATGGAGCCCGGCATCACCGTCATCGCCCAGCACCCGGAGCGGATCGGGAAGCTCGCCGCGGAACGGCTGCTGGCCCGGATCGACGGCGACAGCGGTGCGCCGCAGACCTACGTTGTCCCCTCCGAGCTCATCCAGCGCGGTTCCGGGGAGCTCCCGCCGCCCGCGGGCTGAGCCCAGATCCAATCCACAGCAGACCCAACCACCAGCAGATCCAAACAATCCAGAGGGGACAACCATGACCAAAACGCTCTACGCCGAATTCACCGTCAAGCCCGGCAGCGAAGACCGGGTGGCAGAGATGATGCGCCAACTGACCGACGAGGTAAGGCGTGAACCGGGGAACCAGCTCTTCCTGCCCTACACCCGGGAAACGAACCCCCGTGAGTACTTCGTGTTCGAGGTCTACGCGGACGACGCCGCCTTTCAGGAGCACATCAGCGCAGACTACGGTGCCCGATTCAACGGCGAGCTCGCGGATCTGATCGAAGAGGACGGCTCAGTGTTGACCTGGCTCCAGCCGGTTCACTGACCGCCCACCCCGCAGACGCCAAATCCCGGGCTTGTCCGCGATTCCGCCCTCAGGGCACGGATCCGCGGACAAGCCCGGGACGGATTAGCCTACTTCTGGCGGTCCTTCACCGGTTTGGTCAATGTGCTGAACATTGACTGGGCCAGTGGCGTGACTGTGATCGACTTCAGCTGCGCCGTGCCGCCGTCGGCGAAGAGCGCAACCTGGTTAGCTCCCGCTGCAGGGAACACCTGGTCTGTGATGGTCCGCTGCCCGCCCTGGGTGAAGACCTCCACTGAGGACCTGTCGAGGTACACCCGGAGGGTCACGGTGCCGTCCGCGTCCAGGGTGACGGGCGCAGAGTCCACCGACGTGAACAGCGGGTGGAAGCCGGTGTCTCCCGAGTTCTGCCGGTCCACATACACCTCGCCGGTGGTCCGGTCGTACCCGATCTCGGTGGCGGTGCCACCGTTCCCCAGCACTGTGATTCCGGCCCGTGAAGCCGTGCCCGGCGCGAGCGTCACATCAACCCGCTGGGTCTGGCCCCAGGCCGCCACGGGCAGCGCGGTGCTCCCCGGGGCAATGTCCCGGGCGCGCTTCTCGGCGTAGCTCGGCTTTGTGGCAAGGTTGTCCACCTGCTTGACGGCCTTCTGGGTGAGGCGCGGTCCGGCCGGAGTCTGCGTCAGTGAGACTTCCCGGGGCAGTGACATGGCGCTGCGCCACGGCGAGGTGGGGATGGCCTGGGCGTAGTCCCAGTTGTTCATCCAGCCCAGCATGATGCGTTTGTCCTGCGGCATGTTGGCGAAGGAGACGGCGGCGTAATAGTCGCGGCCGTAGTCCAGCCAGTCGTAGGTCTGGATCCGCGGTGTGGCCGCCTGCTCCGAAGCTACGAACTCATCCGCCAGGATGTGGCCCCAACCGAAACGGTTGTTGTCCACCACCTTGATGCTGGCCTGCCGGCCCTTGAATTCGGCAACATTCCAGGACGCCCAGTCCAAGACCTCACTGTTGGCGCCGGTGGCGGTCCGGACCACCTGGCCGTCCACCACCAGGTTCACGGTGGTCTCGTCGGACCGCGGCACTGAGGCCTGGTCGGTGAGCATCACGTGGTCCAGTGTCAGGTGGCCCCAGCCGCCTGTGGCCTGGTCCACGATCCGCAGTTGCGCCTGCTGCCCGGCAAACTCGGCAACGTCCCAGCCCTTCCAGTTCAGGGCGCCGGCGTCATCACCGGCCAGGCTGCGGACCACGTTGCCGTTCACCAGCAGCTGGACCTCCAGTTGCTGGCCTGAGCCGGCCGCCCGGTGTCCGCCGCCCACCAGCATGCTCATGAAGTCCCGGGAGAGCGTGAACGACGGCGACGTCATGGTTCCCTGCCTGTCGTCGGCCGGTGCACCGCCAGTGTCAAACGTATTGATCCGCTTGGCGCCGATGAAGAAGTCACCGCCGGACGTGGCGGGCTGGAAGGACGGTGCCAGATCGCCGGTACCGGTCCAGCCGGCGTCGGCCATTGACGTTCCGTCAGGAACCTCGAACCCGCTGAACAGGAGGTCGCCGGCCGGCGGGGTGTTGTCCAGCTTGTCCGAGACGCGGGGGTGCTGGCCGCCGCCCACCAGGAAATTAAGGTAGTCGCTGGTGACGGTGAACTGCGGTGATTCCGCGGTGCCCACGGGCCAGTCGCCGTCGTTGAAGGAGTTGATCAGACCGGCCCCGGCAAAGCCGCTCACCGTGTTTTGCCCGGGTAGCGGTCCGGTGGCCGGAGCATCTCCGAACGGGCCGTTCTTCCAGTTTCCTGGTTCGTTGGCCACAGCCCAGCCCTCGTAGGTGCCGTTGTTGAAACCGGCGAGCGGGGTTCCGGCGGGGAGGGTATCGCTTGCTTTGGTTGTCTCGGACGTGAAGGTGGTGCCGTCGAAGTCGCCAACAAAGTACTGACCGGCCGATCCGCCCGCGACGCCGCCGGGGTTGATGTTGACCACCATGACCCACTTGATGTTCGCGGGGTCGCCGTCAACGGCCAGCGGGAAGAGGTCCGGGCATTCCCAGAGCCCTCCGGTGGCGTTGGCCGGCCCGAATTCGCTCAGGAGCGTCCAGTCCTTGAGGTTCCCGGATTTGTACAGCAGGACCTTGTGGTCTGCGGCCTCAACGGCGGACATCACCCAGTAGCCGCCGCCATCCGGGGTGCTGTACCAAAAGACCTTGGGGTCGCGGAAGTTTGCCGAGTTCCGGTTCAGCACCGGGTTGGCATCGTACTTGGTCCACGTCTGGCCGTCGTCCAGGCTGTACGCCAGCGACTGGGCCTGCAGTCCCTGATGGGGCGAACCGGGCTTGTACGCGCTGGTGTAGACGGCAACCAGCGGCGGGTTTTCTACGGTTCCGAACCCTGAGGTGTTGTCCTTGTCCACCACCACGCTGCCGGAGAAGATGTCCTGCTGGTCATCGGTGGCGATGGCCAGCGGCTGCTCCGTCCAGTGCGTCAGGTCCTTGGAGGTGGCGTGCCCCCAGGACATGTTGCCCCACGTGTTTCCTGAGGGGTTGTGCTGGTAATACAGGTGGTAGATGCCCTTGTGGAAGACCATTCCGTTGGGGTCGTTCATCCAGTTCTGCTTCGGCGAGTAGTGGAAGGCCGGCCGGTGCTGTTCCCCGCCGAGGGGCGTTCCGGAACCGGCGTCAGCATCGGAAACCGTTCGTGAGGAGGCCGGCGTGGTTGCCTGTGCCGCGCCCCAGGCCGGGACCGACCCGGCGAGTGTTGCGGCGAGGCTGAGGCCTGCCAGGGTGAGTGCCGAACACGTAATGACCGTTCGGGATTTGTTGATTTGCATGGATAGGGGTTGCCCTTCATCGCGCGTGCCTAGTGGATAGACAACGTTGTCAGTGACAGGAACGGTAGGGGATGTCCACAAGACAAGTCAACGGTTTGAAGCGGTCGTGGACCGACGGTGAAGCGGACCGGGGCGGCCCCTGCAATAATCGGAACCAACGTGTGTCCGGGGCGCAGCGAAGCCCCGGCGTGCACAGCAGCAATTTAAGTTCGGGCCCAACACACCAGGCGAGGCGGACATTCCATGAAGGCTCCAGACCAGCAGCAAGCTCAAATTTTCGGAACACCGGTACCTCCGGGCGACGCTAATGCGGCCGGTCATGGGCGCGTGGACCAGCACCTTCTCCAGCGCCTCGCCGACGCTCACGGCGTTGGTACGTCGTTCCACGGCTGGGACGGGCTGCCGCACAGCGTCGCCGCGGAGACACTGATCAAGGTCCTGGCAGCACTCGGCGTCCCGGCCCACACCAACCAGCTGATCGAAACCGCCCTGGTCGAGGCGGAAGTGGCGCCGTGGCGGCGGATGCTGCCTCCCGCCGTCGTGGTTCAGCAGGGCGAAGCCGCGGTGGTTCCCGTCCACGTCCGGGACGGGGCCACGGCACGCCTGCACGTGGAGCTTGAAACGGGCGCGGGCGGTCCCGTGGAGGCAGTCCAGCAGGATGTCTGGGTGGCACCCCAGGACGTGGATGGCGTGGCCACCGGCCGGGCTACCTTCGCCGTACCGGAGGGGCTGCCGCTGGGCTGGCACACGCTGCGGGCAGAGTCCGACGGCGTCACAGCCGAGGGCACGCTGGTGGTGGTTCCGGCGCGGCTCACCACCGCCGATTCCCTGGCGGAGCGTCGCGGCTGGGGCCTGGCCACCCAGCTCTACTCCGTGCGGTCCAAGCGGTCCTGGGGGATCGGCGACTTCGCCGACCTCGCGGACCTGGCCACGCTCAGCGGCGCCCGCGGAGCAGACTATGTCCTGGTCAACCCGCTGCACGCCGCCGAACCCGTGCCGCCGGTCCAGCCCTCGCCGTACTCGCCGTCCACGCGGCGTTTCTTCAACCCGCTGTACATCCGGGTGGAGGCCATCCCGGAAATCGCCTACCTGAAGCCGCGCAAGCGCGCAACGGTGGACAGGCTGCAGGAGCAGGTCCAGGCCCTGAACAAGGACGGCGAACGGCTGGACCGCAACGCCGTGTATGCAGCCAAGCTCCAGGCCCTGGAACTGCTGTATCACGCCCGGCGCTCGCCGGCACGGCAGGCAGCGTTCGACGAATTCTGCCGGATCTCCGGCTCCGGGCTGGATGACTTCGCCCTGTGGTCCGCCATCCGGGAAGACCTGGCACCGGATCATCCGCTCTGGACCGATCCCGACTGCGCTCTGGGATCCTCTGAAGCGGAGTCGCTGCGCGGGAAGCTTGCGGACAGGATCGGGTTCCACCGCTGGCTGCAGTGGATCTGCGACGAACAGCTTGAGAACGCGCAGCAGGCGGCGCGCCGGGCCGGGATGCGGCTGGGTGTGGTGCACGATCTCGCCGTGGGCGTTGACCTCAGCAGCGCCGACGCCTGGACCCTCCGTGACGTCCTGGCGCCCGGGATCAGCGTGGGGGCGCCGCCGGACATGTACAACCAGCTGGGCCAGGACTGGAACCAGCCGCCGTGGCATCCCACCCGCCTCGCTGAGGCCGGCTACGCACCGTTCCGCAACATGCTCTCCACCGTGCTCCGGCACGCCGGCGGCATCCGGGTGGACCACGTGCTGGGCCTGTTCCGCCTCTGGTGGGTGCCGGCCGGCAACTCCCCGCGCGACGGCGCCTATGTCACGTACCACCACGAGGCCCTGATCGGCATCCTGGCGCTGGAGGCGCAGCGCGCCGGTGCCGTGGTGATCGGCGAGGACCTGGGAACCTTCGAACCATGGGTGCGCGACTACCTCGCTGCCCGCGGCATCCTGGGCACCTCCATCCTCTGGTTCGAGAACGACGGCGATTCACCCCTCCCGCCGGAACGGTACCGGGTGCAGGCCCTCGCCAGCGTCAACACCCACGACCTGCCGCCCACCGCCGGCTACCTGGCGGGAGACCACGTGGCCCTCCGCAGCAGGCTGGGCCTGCTGGAACGTTCTGAGGCGGAGGAACGTGCGGAGCACACGGCCACGCTCGAAAAGATGATGGGGCTGCTGCGGGAACGCGGATTGCTGCCTGGGGACGGAGGCGACGGCAGCGAGGAGCCCACCATAGAGGCGCTGCACCGCCTGCTGGCCCAGACGCCGTCGGTCCTTCTCGGAGTGGCGCTGGTGGACGCCGTGGGGGAGCGGCGGGTGCAGAACCAGCCCGGCACCACCGAGGCGCTGTACCCGAACTGGCAGGTCCCGCTCGGCGGTCCGGACGGCAGCCCGGTTCTCATCGACGACCTTCCGGCCAATCCGCGGTTCAACGCCTTGTTGGGAGCCGTCGCGGAGGCGCTGCACTCTTAAGCAACGCGGGGTCACTCCATGCCCTTCCGGAGACTCATATTGGGCTCGAAGTGACCCCGCGTTGCTCAAGGTAGGGGTGCTAGCCCGCCGTGAGCAGGTGGGTGACGTGGTCGTACCGGAAGGTGACCGCGCCGCCGTCGTGCGTGTAGGAGATGTTGCCGCCGTTGGGCACCCCGCCAGCCCCGTAGTTCACGTCCCAGCTGCGGTTCAGCGCCGCCTTGAACTCGTACGTGCCGGCCGGCAGGTTCGGCGCGGACAGCCTCCACACCAGCGTTGCCGGGTCCAGGGTCAACTGGGCCTGATCGCAGGTGGGCTCCCAGTCGGTGGCGCACCCGAGTTCGTTGTCCAGGCTGCCTGCGATGGCAACGGCACCCGGCTGTTGTGAGACGTATCCGGTGCTGAGGACGTGCGTGCTGTTGTCGTAGCGGAACGTGACGGCCCCGCCGGGATGATCCAGCACGATGTCGCTGCCGCCAAGCACCCCGCCGGCGCCGTAGTTCACGTCCCAGCTGCCGTTGAGCGCTGCCTTATACGCGTACTGACCGGCGGGCAGGTCTGCCGTGAGCCGCCAGATGTTGTCCGCCGGGTCCAAGGTCATGAACGCCGCTGGGCAGGCCGGGTCCCAATCCGCAGGGCAGCCCATCTCGGAGTTCAGCGAACCCGCCACGGTCACCGAATCCGGCTGCGGGGCCTCACCCATAACGACTGTCCGCGTCTCGCTGACCACGCTGAAGCCGGGGCCGCTCATGCTGGCGCGGTACTGCACCTTCGTGCCGTCCGCGAGCTCGAGTGCCGCCAGGTCATCAACCACGGAGTACACCGGTGAGGAGTCGTCGGAGCCCACGGCCGTCCACCCGCCGCCGGCCACGCTGCGCTCGAAGGACACCACATGGCTCGATTTTTCCGGATCGGCCGTGGCGCTGAGCTCAACGGCCCCTTTCACGCTGCTTCCTTCCAGGGGCTTCTCCATGGTCAGGACCGGTGCCGGAACTGCGGCCGCCCGGGACTGGCTGGTGGCCCGGTGGCCCCCGTTGTCCAGGACGGTGGCCCGGTATTCCAGGGCGGTGCCTGCATCCAAGGCGGCCACATCGTGGAACACCTGGTACGGCGCGGTGTCGTCGGTGCCGATCGGCGCCCAGCCACCGCCCGCCGTCCTGGCCTCAAAGGTGACCTCGTAGAACGAAGCACCGCCGACGTCGGCCGTTACGTTGATCCGGCTGTTATCCGCCGGTGCCGCGGCAGGTTCCTGGAGTGCGACGGCAGGAGCCGCCTTGGAGTGCGGAATGCGGCCCGATGACTCGTAGACCACGGCGGACAGCGGCGGGACGGTGACTGTCAGCTTTCCGTCCGCTGAGGTCTTGGACTCCTTGGCGGCGGCGCCGTAGATCCTGGTGTAGGTGCGCTTGCCAATGTAGGTGGGAACCTCGGCGGTCTGCGGCTGTTCGCTGTTGTTCAGGGCCACAACATACTCACGCTGGTCCTCCGCGTCGGTGCGGGAGAAGGCGTAAATCCCGGGCCCTTCGGAGGCGTAGCGGTGCTGGTGGGCGCCGTCGCGCAGGGCAGGGTGGTCTTTTGCCAGGGCCGCGAGTTGGCTGATCTTGGAGTAGAGCGGGTGGCCGGCGTTGAAGTTGTCGCTCGCATGCGTGGCCTCGGTGCCCAGCAGATCGTCGTCGAGGTACTCCGGCACCTGGCTGGCGAAGAGCGTCTGCCGGGCGTCCTGGTCGCCGCCGGGGCCGGTGAATCCCTGCTCGTCGCCGTAGTAGATCACCGGGTTGCCGCGGGAGAAGTACATCAGCTCGTGGGCCAGCTGGTCGCGGGCCACCTGTTCCGTGTCGGCTGAACCCGGGTTGTCGGCCGCGATGAAGCTGCCGATCCGGCCCATGTCGTGGTTGCCCAGGAAAGTGGGCAGTTGGTAGACGTTGGAATCGGCGTCGGTGTACCAGTCGTCGCCGGCAAAGAAGGTCTCCAGCGAGCGGGTGTCCTGGCTTTTGGACGCGAAGTTCCGGGCCGCCTCCTGGAACGGGAAGTCCAATACGGCCTGCATCTGGTTGCGGGTGGTGAACTGCGAGGTGAAGGACTTGGTGGTGTCGAAGACCTCGCCGAACATAAAGAACTCGTCCTTGCCCTGGGCCTTGGCGTAGCTGAGCACCTCCGGGCCGAATTCCTGCCAGAACTCGTTGTTGACGTGCTTCATGGTGTCGATCCGGAAGCCGTCCACGCCGAAATCGCCGATCCAGGACTTGTAGATCTCCTCCATGCCGTCCACCACTTTGGGGTTCTCGGTGAAGAGGTCATCCAGGCCGAAGAAGTCGCCGTAATAGGAGTCCTCACCTTGGAAAGTGGTGTCGCCGCGGTTGTGGTACAGCGTTGGATCGTTCAGCCAGGCGGGAACTTTAAGGTTTTGTTCTGCCGGGTCAAGGACGGGGACGTAGGGGAAGGACGTCTTGGCATCAAGCTCCGGGAACTCCTTCGACCCGGCGAAGTCGCGGTCGTCGAACTCGTCGCCGGCCGCCGACTTGTACGGCTCGGCGTCCTTCGAAACGTAGGTCTTGCGCGCACCTTCTTCGTAGCCGATCACATCCGCGGTGTGGTTGGTGATGATGTCGAAGTACACCTTCATGCCGCGCGAATGGGCTTCGTCGATGAGGGCCTTCAACTCGTCGTTGGTGCCCAGGTGGGGGTCGATCTGGGTGAAGTCGGTGATCCAGTAGCCGTGATAGCCGGCTGACTTGTCCTCGGGCTGCACCGCCTTGTTTTTGAAGCTGGGAGTGAGCCAGATGGACGTGGTGCCCAGGCCCTGGATGTAGTCGATCTTGTCCAGCAGCCCGGCCAGGTCGCCGCCGTTGTAAAAACCCTTTTGGGTGGGGTCGAAGCCGGACACCATGGGGTCGGCGCCGAGGCCGCCGTCGTCATTGGTTGTGTCCCCGTTGCTGAACCGGTCAGCCATCACAAAGTAGAAATTCTCGTCCGTCACCGGGGCGCGGAGGGAGTGAAGGGCCAACGACGACCCCGGGTCCTTCGGGCCCGGCGCCGCGTGCGCCGGTAGAACGGAGGTCGACACGAGCATGGCTGCGGCGAGCAGTCCCAGCCATGGTGTCGTGGGGTGGTTGAGGCGTCGGATGGAGCCTCTGCGGGTGCGTGTGTTCACGTCAGGAGACCTTCCTGGTAGCGGCGTTGCTGTACAGGCTGCGGGGAGATGTGCTGGGGAGATGTGAGTGCGGGCGTCAGTTGGCGGTCAGGTGTGCGGTTCGCGATGGCGATTACGGAACGATCGCCATGTGAACCACGGCACACTGTAAGCGCTTGCACCGAATAAATCCAGTCTTTTTAGACACGCCGCCGGAGGCTATCTTCGCGTACATTCAGAGGCGGGCGACGGTGCCCCGAGCCCATCAGTTCGCGGAAGGTGTACCCATGTCAGCCACGGAATTTCATGTAGAGACCCTTGTGGGGATCGCTGAGCGGCTTCGCGCGGCAGGGTGCGTCTTTGCGGATGAGGAAGCCCGCCTTCTCCTCGCCGCAGTGTCCGGCCCGGACCGCATCGCTTCGGCAGTTGAGAGGCGCGTTGCCGGGTATCCACTGGAACATATCCTTGGCTGGGCAGAATTCTGCGGACTCCGGATTGAGCTCGATGCCGGGGTTTTTGTCCCGCGCCGGCGCACCGGGCTCGTGGTGAATGAGGCCGCAGCGCTGCTCTCGGCGGACCCGATGCGGGAGCACCGGGATGGTTCGGAGCCCAACGTAGTGGTGGACCTTTGCTGCGGGTCCGGTGCCGTAGGTGCCGCCGTCGCCTCCCGGATTGCAGGCCTGGAACTCCATGCGGCGGACGTTGACCCGGCCGCGGTGGCCTGTGCCCGCCGGAACATTGGCCGTATGGGTGGTGAGGTCCACAGGGGCGACCTGTTCGAGGCGCTCCCGCACGCCATCAGGGGACGGATCCGGGTGCTGGCTGTCAACGCCCCCTATGTCCCCACCGGTGCCATTGATTCGATGCCGCACGAGGCACGCGACCACGAACCGTTGTGGTCGCTCGACGGCGGCCCGGACGGACTCGACTTCCACCGCCGCGTCGCTGCCGAGGCCAGCGGATGGCTGCGGCCGGGCGGGAACCTCATCATCGAAACCAGCGAGCGGCAGGCCGCAGGGACGGCGTCGATCCTGGCGGGCGCGGGCTTCGCGGTCAGGACTGTCCGCTCGGAAGAACTGGACGGCACCGTTGTAGTCGGACGGGCCGATAAAAGGTGACTTGACCCACATTCAACTCTGCAATATCCTTGTTGTTAGCGCTAACAACATTAAGGCGGTACTAGGCTTCCGGCACACAAGAGACCTCCGCGCCTGCCTGTTGGCAGCTCTTCAGGTGTCCAGGGCTCGGGCCCTGCACACCAAGGCAGTACCGCTCTACCGGCAAGCGCAGACGCCTGCCGACCCAGCACCACTTCGCGGACAAGCTTCCGCGGGAGGAGAAATCGTGAGAATTAGGAAATTCTTGGGCGCCGTCGCCGTCGTCCTCGCAGTCACTGTGGGTGCCACAGGGTGCGGAAGCCGGGGCGGAACAGCCACCCCGGAAGCCACAGCGAATCCCAGTGAGTCCCTGGTGGGTATCTCGATGCCCACCCAGACGTCCGAGCGTTGGATCGCCGATGGCGGGAACGTGGAAAAGTCCTTGAAAGGGCTTGGTTACAAGACTGACCTGCAGTTCGCCAACGACGACATCCCCACGCAGGTATCGCAGATCGAGAACATGCTGACCAAGGGCGCCAAGGCGCTCATTGTGGCCGCCATCGACGGCACCACCCTGACCGATGTGCTCGCCAAGGCGAAGGAACAAAACGTCAAGGTCATCGCCTACGACCGCCTTATCAACGGCACCCCAAACGTTGATTTCTACACCACGTTCGATAACTACACGGTGGGCGTGCAGCAGGCAACGTCCCTGCTGACGGGTCTGGGCCTGGTGGATGCCAGCGGCAAGAAGGTGGAGGGCAAGGGCCCGTTCAACGTTGAGCTTTTCGCCGGCAGCCCGGATGACAACAACGCCAACTTCTTCTGGACCGGCGCCATGGACACGCTGAAGCCGTACCTGGACGCCGGAACCCTCAAGGTTCCCAGCGGCCAGACCAAGTTCGAGCAGGCAGCCATCCTGCGCTGGCAGGCCCCTGTTGCCCAGAAGCGGATGGAGGACGTCCTGACGGCGGCGTACAGCTCCGGGACCAAGCTCGACGGTGTGCTCTCCCCCTATGACGGCCTCTCCATCGGCATCATCTCCGCACTGACCAGCACCGGCGGCTACGCCAAGGGAGACCTGCCGGTCGTCACGGGCCAGGACGCTGAGAAGGGCTCCGTGAAGTCCATCATCGCCGGTGAGCAGTACTCCACCATCTTCAAGGACACCCGCCAGCTGGGTTCCCAGGCAGTGAAGATGGTTGACGCCCTGCTGAAGGGCCAGGAGCCGGAGGTCAACGACACCAAGACCTACAACAACAAGGTCAAGGTGGTTCCGGCCTACCTGCTCAAGTCCGTGATCATCACTGCGGAAAACTACAAGAAGGAACTCATCGACTCCGGCTACTACACAGACGCCGACGTCAAGTAACGCTTCTTGCGGGGTTGCGGCCGGCCGCACGGCCTGGCCGCAACCCCTTCCCGTAGGCCCTGCAGCCGCAGGCCGGTCCAGTTTTCCAACCAGTCAGTGGGAATTGACGATGAACACACCCATTCTTCAAATGCGAGGAATCACCAAAACCTTTCCGGGCGTGAAAGCCCTGCAGGATGTCACCCTGGACGTGAACCGTGGCGAGGTCCACGCCATCTGTGGCGAGAACGGGGCTGGCAAGTCCACCCTGATGAAAGTCCTGTCCGGGGTCTACCCGCACAACTCCTTCGACGGGGACATCCTTTTCGAAAACGAGCCCTGCAACTTCGCCAGCATCAACGACAGCGAGAAACGCGGCATCGTCATCATCCACCAGGAGCTCGCCCTGAGCCCCTACCTCTCGATCGCCGAAAACATCTACCTCGGAAACGAGCAGGCCAAAAACGGCTGGGTGGACTGGCGAAAGACCAACCTGGAGGCCTCCAAACTGCTGGCCCGGGTAGGCCTGAGCGAAAACCCCATCACACCGGTCCAGCACATCAGCGTGGGCAAGCAGCAGTTGGTGGAGATCGCCAAAGCGCTGTCGAAGGAAGTCAAGCTCCTCATCCTGGACGAGCCCACAGCGGCGCTCAACGACGAGGACTCCGGCCACCTCCTGGACCTGATACTGCATCTGAAGGGCCAGGGCATCACCAGCATCATCATCAGCCACAAGCTCAACGAAATCCGCAAGGTAGCAGACGCCGTCACCATCATCCGCGACGGCAAAACCATCGAGACACTTCGGCTCGACGAAGGCCAGATCACGCAGGAACGGATCATCCGCGGCATGGTGGGCCGGGACCTGGAAAGCCTCTACCCGGACCGGGACCCGAAAATCGGGGAGGAAGTCCTGCGGATCGAGGACTGGTCAGTCAGGCATCCGCAGGACCACACACGCATGGTGGTGCACAACGCTAGCCTCAACGTCCGTAAGGGCGAAGTGGTGGGCCTCGCGGGCCTGATGGGAGCCGGCCGGACCGAGCTGGCCATGAGCGTTTTCGGACGTACTTACGGAACGGCGATGTCCGGAAAGGTGTACAAGTACGGCAAGGAAATCAACACCTCCACGGTGTCCCAGGCGATCGGGCACGGGATCGCTTATGCCACCGAAGACCGGAAGCACTACGGCCTGAACCTTATCGAGGATATCCAGCGGAACATCTCCATGGCCGCGCTCCGCAAGCTCGTCAAGGGCGGCTGGGTGGACAAAAACCGCGAAACAGTGGTGGCCAACGGCTACCGCAAGAGCATGAACATCAAGGCGCCCTCAGTTGCTGCCATCACCGGCAAACTCTCCGGCGGCAACCAGCAGAAAGTGGTGCTGAGCAAATGGATGTTCTCGGACCCGGACGTGCTGATTCTCGATGAACCCACCCGCGGGATCGACGTCGGCGCAAAATTCGAGATCTACACCATTATCGCCAAGCTCGCGGCGGAGGGAAAAGCTGTCATCGTCATCTCCTCGGAACTGCCCGAACTCCTCGGCATCTGCGACAGGATCTACACCCTGTCCGCCGGCCACATCACCGGCGAAGTGCCCATCGCCGAAGCATCCCAGGAAACCCTCATGCACTACATGACCCAAGAGAAGGAATAGGACCATGTCCGCCCTACGAGAATCCCTCGGCTTCCTGACAAGCCGCCTCCGGCAGGTTGGCATCTTCGTTGCCCTGATCCTGATCGTCCTGCTGTTCCAGGTACTGACCAACGGCATCCTCCTGGAGCCGCAGAACGTCACCAACCTGGTGGTCCAGAACAGCTACATCCTTATCCTCGCCATCGGCATGGTCATGGTCATCATCGCTGGCCACATCGACCTCTCGGTGGGCTCGATCGCCGGCTTCATCGGCGCCGTTGCCGGCGTCATGATGGTCCATTGGGGCTGGGCCTGGTGGCTGGCCATCCCCGCCTGCCTCCTGGTGGGAGGGCTCGTGGGGGCGTGGCAGGGATACTGGATCGCCTACGTCGGCATCCCGGCGTTCATCGTCACGCTCGCCGGCATGCTGATCTTCCGCGGCCTGACCCTGATCACGCTGAAGAACCAGCAGATCACCCCGTTCCCCTCCGAACTCCGCGCACTGGGCGGCGGCTTCCTCCCGGACATCTCCGGGGGAACATCGGTGCTGGAATGGCTGACTGTCATCCTGGGCGTGGGAGCCACTGTTGCACTGCTCATCCAGGCGCTCAAGGAACGCCGGATCCGCAAGAAGTTCGACCTCGAAAACGAACCCATGGCCTGGTTCGCCACCAAGACCACGTTCGTGGCCCTGCTCATGCTGATCATCACGTTCCTTCTCGCGAGTTACCGTGGCACGCCGATCGTCCTGATCGTGCTGGCCATCCTGGTGATCGTGTACACGGCGCTCATGAACAACAGCGTCTTTGGCCGCCACACCTACGCGATTGGCGGCAACCTGCACGCCGCTGAGCTCTCCGGCGTTAAAACCAAAGCTGTCACCTTCCGGCTCTTCGTCAACATGGGCGTCCTGGCAGCACTGGCAGGCCTGGTGTTCACCGCAAGGCTCAACTCGGCACAGCCCGCCGGCGGCACCGGCTTCGAACTGGACTCCATCGCCGCGGCATTCATCGGCGGCGCCGCGGTCCAGGGCGGCATCGGCACCGTGGCCGGAGCCATGATCGGCGGCCTGATCATGGGCGTGCTGAACAACGGCATGTCCATCCTGGGTCTCGGCACCGACTACCAGCAGCTCATCAAGGGCTTGGTCCTCCTGCTGGCCGTAGGCTTCGACATCTTCAACAAGAACCGCAGCGGCGGCGGCGGCACCACCATCGGGAAGCGGTTCAAGCTCAGGACTTCCCCGCCGGCCACGTCGGAATCCCAGGCACCCGCGGGGACGAAGGACCAAACCAAGGACCGCCCGGTCCCCGTTTCCGCAGTCAAGCCTGAGTGACCAAAAACCTACCGCAACAATTAACAAGGAACCGATATGTCTACCCCCATGGACCGCATAGAAATAGATGTCGCCAGCCGGCACCTTCTGGACGAAGAGCTGGATGCGGCCGTCCGACGCCTTCAGGAAGTCGCCCTCCTGACAGGCACGCACGGCATCCTGGTGACCCGGGTCGCCCCTGGCCGCTACACCGCAACACTGTCAGACCGGGTTCCCTTCGGGATGACCCGCGAACTGGTTTGCTGAAGGCTGCCGGAATCGTCGACGAAGCCACCAACGAGTGGCATCAGCTCATTGGCAGCCGGGTGGGTGGAACTGCGCCCTGGGGAGCGTAGTCCGCACCGGTGAAGCGAAACAGGTCATCTGACAGGACCTCTCCGATTCCTGTTGATACATCCGTTTTTATGCTCCTTCGGTTGCGGCTGGTCCGTTGCGCCGGTCAGCCGATACGCGGACGATGAGTCCATGAGGGAAAGTCCATGAGCGGAACGCAAACTCCAAACCGGCGCCGGACCTGGATCATCGCGGCGGCCGTTGCGGCGGTGGGACTGGTGATTGGGCTTGTGCTGTTCAAGCCCTGGCTCCTCTTTGTGGACGTGAACGTGGATGAACAGCTCCCCATCGTGGCCAGCGGTCCCGCGCAAGCACAACCGGCCCCGCCTACACCCCATGCACCGAGTCCGACGCCGGCACCCACGCCTGAGGGTCCGGTGCAGCTAGCTGTGGGTACTTTGATCAGCCACGAACACACCACCACCGGAACTGTCCGGATGGTCCAGCAGCCCGACGGCGTTAGGCTCCTGACGCTCGAAAACCTGGACACGTCCAATGGTCCGGATGTTCACGTCTGGTTAAGCGCAGCGCCGGTAGTGGAAGGGACGGCCGGGTGGTTCACCGCCGGCTCCGCTGATCACTATGACCTCGGCCCGATCAAGGGAAACCAGGGCAACCAGGTTTACCGGATTCCGGCCGACGTTGATGTGTCGAAGTACCCGTCAGTTGACCTCTGGTGCGTTCAGTTCAGCGTGTCGTTCGGTGCTGCCGCACTGCTCAGCTGAGCCAGTAGGTGGCCATGGCCTGAGACGTTGCTGGCCGCCGCGTCCCCCAAGGAGCGCGGCGGCCAGCACCGACCATTTTTAGCACAATTTCAACGCAACTTTCGTGTCACGCGGCGAATCCCGCGTAACGTCCCGGCAACGATCCCGGATCACCCCCGCCGGGGGTCAACGTTCGTGGCTGCGCCGGCAGCAGTGGCGCCGCCTTCGCCGGACCAGTCCTGGCCCTGGGTGTCATTAAGGGCGGGGTCCGAATCAACGTCCGATGTCCCCAGGTTCACCGTTTTGGACTTGCTGTTTCTCGTCGCGCTGTTACCCGCCGTGGAGTCGTGGTGGACGGCGGAGCTGATGACTGTGCCCGCCCGGCGTGCGGCCTCACCCAGCTGGTCCGCCACGTCGGGAGCCTTCTCCTTGATGGCCTCCGTGGCGGCACTGACTTTATCCTGGACCGGCTTGCTGTCCCAGATGCTCGCCGCCCTGGCCTTGAGCTTGTCGTAGGCTGCCCGGCCGGACCGTGATCCCAGGACGTAGCCAGCCGCGATTCCAATACCCAAAAGAAGTTTTGATTTCATAGTGAACTCCTGCTCGTTGAGAAGGTGTCGGTCCCCGATCCACTTGGCCGGGGGAAAGAAAACCGGCCCCGGGATGGTTTCCCAGGGCCGGTTTTCATGCCGGTGACGACGCTAGCTGCGGACGCTGCGCTTCGTGACCATGCCGTAAACCAGCAGCACGATGATCGAGCCGGCGATTGCCAGCAGCCAGGTCTGCAGCGAGAAGAACTCCTGCAGGCCGGTACCGAAAATCATTCCGCCAATCCAGCCGCCGAGGAACGCACCAACGACGCCCAGGATGAGGGTGATGATCCAGCCGCCACCCTGCTTGCCCGGAAGGATCGCCTTAGCGATCGCGCCGGCAATAAGGCCAAGTATCAAAAATGCAAAGAAACCCATTTTTCGTTCCTTCTTCCTACATCAGGGAGGTGCCCGGATCCCGGGCACGCTTCATCCCTCTGCCCTAATACTAATCATGCTTACTTTATTTTCGCCACTCCGAATCCCCGCCGAACGCCCGTTCGGGCCCCACTCAGTGTCCTGTTGCGTCCGAATCGTTGCCGGCGCCGGGCCCCTCGTCAAGGATGGCAAGTTCCGCGAGATCCTGCCGGTCCAGGGAGAAATCGAAGATGTCCAGGTTCTCCTGCATCCGCTCGGGATTTCCCGATTTTGGAATGACTACAAGTCCCTTCTCAATATGCCAGCGGAGCACCAGCTGAGCGGGCGTTTTGTCGTACTTTTCGCCCAGCTGCGCAAGTAGGGGAGCGCCCAACAGGCTGGCCCCCGACCCGCCCAGCGGGCTGTACGATTCGGTGACGATTCCGTGCCCGGCATTGAACTCCCGTTCCGCCTCGCGGGTAATCGCCGGGCTCAGCTGGATCTGGTTTACGGCAGGCACAACGTCAGTTTCGGCCAGCAGCCGTTCCAGGTGTGCCGGCTTGAAGTTGGAGACGCCGATGGACCTGACTTTGCCGTCCGCCTGCAGCCGCTCGAACGTTTTCCACGTCGAGACGAAATCCCCACGCGCAGGGAGCGGCCAGTGGATCAGCAGCAGGTCAACATAGTCCAGCCCCATGCGCGTCAGCGACCCCTCCAGGCCGGCCACCGCACGGTCCCCGCCTTGGAACTGGCCATCCAGCTTGGTGGTGACGAAGATTTCGCTTCGGTCCACCCCGCCTGCGCGGATGCCGTTTCCAACGCCTTCCTCATTGCCGTATTTCACTGCCGTATCGATGTGCCGGTACCCGGCTTCCAGGGCATGTACGACGGCGGCAGCCACCTGGTCGTCGTCCAGCGGCCAGGTGCCGAGCCCCAGCTGCGGGATGCTGTAGCCGTCGTTGAGCATGATGAGCGGTGAGAGAGTCATTTCAACAGTCTGCCGTGGTTTCACCGTCCTAGCCTTCGAATGCCCGGAGAATATTTCCGGCCTGGTGCTCGAGGACTGTCCGTGCCACGCCGGATACCTGATCGGGCTTCTTTTGCTGGTTCAGGAACGCCACGAAGCGCTGGAGGGCCTGCGCCGCGTGGGAGGCATCGCCGTCGTCCACTGCCTTTGCCGCCTGCTGCACACTTGCTGCCAACTGCTTCGCGACCGGGCCCGCTACATCGCCGGACTCAACCAGGTCCGCCAAAGTTTGTTGGAGGGCCTTCACGCTGCCCGGGAGCCAGGCCGCCCGCAGCGGCACGTCACCAAAGTGCATGTCCGAGGCGAAGTAGAAGTCCGTGTAGGACGGCTGGTTGTAGGTGGTGTTCTGCCGGGCAACCTCCGCCCGGTACTGCGGGTCGTGCATGAGTGTGTAGAGCTTGTGGTTGGTCACTTCGGTGCTCATGTACATGCGGAGCGCTGAACTGTCGGCCGTCCGGACCAGCATCTCCTCTCGCCAGTCACCCACCACGTCTGCCACCAGGCTCGGCGTGCCTTTGGTGCCGTTGTTGGTCCGGGTATCCGTGGCGGTGAGCAGCCTGCCGCGCTTCCAGTCGTCAATGGTGGGGGTCTGGTCGCCGGAGCCGTTGATGATCTGGGTTGTCATGTCGGCAGCCCACTTGATGCTCATGTTGGTGCCGGGAGCGGCCGCGGAAAGCTTGTCGCCGTCAGCTGACTGCATGCCGATGGCCCAGTTCTCGATGCCGGGGACGGCCGGATCCACGTCGCCGATCATGCCGCGGCCGGTGTCTTTCCCGGAGTAGGCGCCAAACAGCACCTCGCCGGTGGCGGCGTCGCGCATGGCGTAGCCGTAGGGGGCGTAGGTGCCGCCCTCGTGCACGGTAAAGATCTCCTTGCCCGGGCGGGCCGGATCGATGTCCGTGACGTGCATGGCGTCGCCGTGACCCAGCCGGGCTTCCTCTCCCGGGGTGGCGCTGCCGGCCGGCATGGTGTCGAACGAGCTGTACAACAGCGACCCGTCGTGGTCGATGGTGGCCGATCCGTACACAATTTCCTGCTTGCCATCACCGTCCACGTCCGAGGCGCTGAGCGAATGGACACCCTGCGTAGTGAGCGTGCCGAACTCGGGGTCCGTGCCGTCGCGGCCGTGCGGGCTGTCGTTGAAGGGGTTCGTCATGGGCGTCCAGCCCGAGTCCACGTTCCACACCGGGCTGAGGTTGGAGCCGTCCCAGGTGTAGGCCGCCAGGGTGCTGCGGGTGTAGTAGCCGCGGGCGAAAACAGCGGCCGGTTTCTTGCCGTCCAAATATGCGACGCCGGCCAGGAACCTGTCCACGCGGTTGCCGGGCTCGATCCGGGCCATGGCGTAATCGCCCCACATCAGGCCGTCGTCGTGCCTGCCGGGCTCATACGCCACCGTCTTCAGTTCCTTGCCCGTGGCGCCCTCAAACACCGTGAGGTATTCGGGGCCGGAAACGATGAAGCCCTCAAAAGCCCGCAGGGCGTTCCGGGCACTCCGGGCCGGCGCGTAGACGTCCATGAAGTAGTCCGTCACCGCTTCGGCATCTGTCCGGGACAGCGGGTACTGGTACTTCGGATCCGTGCCGAACGCTTCTTCCAGGGTGGCGGGCCAGTGGCCTGCCTTCACCTCGGGGTGGTCGCTCCAGCCCATGAACGTGTCCACCATGTGCTGGTAGTAGTCGGGGGCGCTCATCCGGTAATCGTCGGAGTTGGCGTAACCCGCGTCGAGGTCTTTCTGCAGCAGCGTGATGAAGGACTCCGCGGCCACAGAGCCGTCCGGGTTGTACGAGGTGGTCTTGGTGCCCGGGGCTGTCTTGAACATCATTTCGGAGCGTCCGTCGCCGTCGAAATCGTTGACCAGCATCTGGGTGTAGTGGGCGCCGGACCGGATGTTGACGCCCAGGTCGATCCGGTGCAGCAGTGTGCCATCGGCCTTGTACGTGTCCACATAGGTGTTGCCCGTGTAACCAACCTGGGAGACGTCCTTGGAGTTGTTCGGATCCCACTTGACCACAAACTCGTACTGGCCATCGCCGTCGACGTCGCCCACCGAAGCATCGTTGGCCGAGTAGGTGTACGCCTGACCAGCGGGCGTCACGCCGTCGGCCGGCTTCTTCAGCGGGATGTCCTTGAAGTTGCCGCCCCACGAGGTGGCAGTTGCGCTCCGGTCCAGTTCAACACCGCCGACGACGGCACGCACGTCATATGCCGACCGCGCGGTTCCGCCGGCGTCAAGGTAGTTAGTGCTGTCCGTGACCGTTGCCAGCTTCTGTCCGTCGCGGTACACGTTGAAGTCGGTGCCGGTGAGGCCGGTGGCGGAGGAGCCGGTTGCCTCGTGGCCCAGGAGGCGCCAGCTCAGGAAGACGCCCTCCGAAGTGCCGGCAGCGACCAGCCCGCGGTCCAGGTAGTCCAGCTGGACTCCCGCGGAGGCGGGCTTCGCGGAAGGCTCGACGGCGGCTGCCGGGGTGGTAAGGCACCCCACCGTCAGGGCGAGGCCCGCAGCGGTGGCCACCGAAAAACGGCGCACGGATATCCTGCTCGGATTCATCGGTGAATCCTTTCAATTTTGGATTGGGAAAACGCTTCCCCAGTAACTTAGTGGGGGTGTGCACCACAAATCAACCCTTGCGCCCGGCGGGAATCCCGAGTATTTAGAACGTTGTAAATGGAGTGCCCGGCTCGGCATGGCCGGGTGGCTTCGGGTCTCCCCGGTCAGGCCGGCGCGGCTTCCTCTTTCCCGGAGCATCTGGGCAGGACCGCACAGGCCTGCCGGGGGGAGTGGCTGGTGACCGTGGTGAATGCCGGATTTCAGGAGCACAATGCAAGGGTTAGCCGTCCCCACCATCGTCGAGGAATCAGGTCAACATCGTGGTTGAAGCAAACGCTAATGAGAACGTAGTCAACCGGCTGATCGAGTGCATCAACAGCCGTCGCATAGAGATCATGGACGAGCTGTTTCACGACGACGCGGTGATGCATTGGCCGCAATCCGGGGAGCTTGTGCGCGGCGCGGAAAACCGGCGTGGAATCTACAACGCCTTCCCGCAGTTGCCCACCATCACGCCCCGCCGGATGCTGAGCGGCGGCAACCTGGTGGTGGCCGAGGCCTTGCTGGACTACAACGGGCCGCAGTACGAAACGGTATTCATCTTCGAATTCCGGGACGGCCGGATTGCCAAGGAGACGGCCTACTGGAGCGAAGCCTTCGAGGCACCCGAATGGCGGGCCCAGTGGGTAGAAAAGACCTAGTGCCGCCGCGCCGTCAGTCAGCCGCCCTTCGCGCCCACCTGACCAGCCGATCACTCAGATCCATAAACGCTTGGTCAACTGCCTGCAGTGCAGGGTGGGCGTCATACCAGTCCACGATCTCCCGGGCTCCGTCCGCGAACGGAATGGTGGCGGTGTAGCCAGGGACCAGGGATTTGATCTTGGTGTTGTCGAAAATGACCGAGTGGGAGCGGTCGCCCAAGAGGTTGGCCCCCAGCTCGGCGCTGTGCGCGGCGATGGTTTCCGAAGCCACGTGAACCAGCTCAGGCTCGGGAACGCCGGCCGCCCGGGCGAACAGCCGGTAGATCTGGTTCCACGGCAGGTATTCGTCCGAGGTGATGGTGTAGCTCTCGCCGACGGCCTGCGGCCGGCCCAACAGCCCCACAAAGGCTTTGGCGAAGTCGCGGCTGTGGGTGAGGGTCCACAGCGAGGTCCCGTCGCCGTCCACCATCACCGGCAGTCCTGCCCGCATCCGGTGCACGTCCGTCCAGCCGCCCACCATGGCGATCTTGGTGCGGTCGTAGGTGTGGGACGGCCGCACCACCGTCAGCGGAAAGTCCTCCGAGCGGTACGCCTCGAACAAAAGGTCCTCGCACGCGATCTTGTCCCGCGAATACTGCCAGAACGGGTTCTTCAGGGGAGTGGACTCCAGGATGGGCAACCGGGTGGGCGGCTTCTGGTACGCCGACGCTGAACTGATAAACACGTACTGTCCGGTCCGGCCGCGGAACAGCTCCATGCTGGCCCGCGCCTGGTCCGGGGTGAAGGCAATAAAGTCCGCGACGGCGTCGAACTCCCGTCCGTTCAGCACATCCCGCACAGCGGATGCGTCACGCACATCCGCGTGCAGGACCTCTACGCCATCCGGTACCGGCTTGCCTGATTGGCCGCGGTTGAGGATGGCCACCCGGTGTCCCAGTACGACGGCGCGTTCCACCGCTGCGGCGCTGATCACCCCGGTGCCGCCCAGGAAGAGGACGCTCCGTGGTGCCACGGTGTCGGCCGCGGGATCCAAGGCGGCGGGATCCAACAGGGTCACCACGCGTAGTCTTCCGGCGCCGGCCGGTGCCCCGGGAAGATGTCGTCGAGCCGCTTGAGGGCATCGGCGTCGAGCGTGACCTCCAACGCCCGGATGCCGGCGTCGAGCTGTTCCTGCGTGCGAGGCCCCACGATCGGTGCGGTGACAGCGGGCTGGTGCAGCAGCCAGGCAAGCGCGATGTCGCCGGGTTCGTGCCCCAGCCCGTCCGCAAGATCCTCGAACTGCTGGATCTGGTCCCGGTGCTGCTTGAGTGTTTCCGCGGCGCGTCCTTCAGTGCGCCGGACGCCCGCGCGTTCCTTCTTCAGGACGCCGCCCAGCAGCCCGCCCTGGAGCGGGGACCACGGGATCAGGCCCAGGCCGTACTGCTGTGCCGCGGGGATGACCTCCAGCTCCACCTCGCGGCGGAACAGGTTGTAGATGGACTGCTCGCTGACCAGTCCGGTGTAGTTGCGGCGGCGGGCGGCTTCCTGTGCCTGGGCAATGTGCCAGCCCGCGAAGTTGCTGCTGCCGGAATAAAGGATCTTGCCCTGCTGGACGGCCACTTCGATGGCCTGCCAGATCTCGTCCCAGGGTGTGTCCCGGTCAATGTGGTGGAACTGGTAAATGTCGATGTAGTCCGTCTGGAGGCGCTTCAGGCTGGCGTCCAGGGCGCGCCGGATGTTCAGCGCGGACAGCTTGGACTCGTTGGGGCGCTCGGTCATGGTGCCATACAGCTTGGTGGCCAGGACGGTCCGTTCGCGGCGCTCGCCGCCCTTCGCGAACCACCGGCCGATGATGTCCTCGGTCCAGCCCCGGTGCCCGCTGCCGCCATAGACGTTGGCTGTGTCGAAGAAGTTGATGCCGGCGTCCAGCGCGGAATCCATGATGTTGTGTGCGTCCGCTTCGTCGGTGTGCGGGCCGAAGTTCATGGTGCCCAGGCACAGGCGGGAAACTTTCAGGCCGGAGCGGCCCAGGTGTGTGTACTGCATGGGGGAATCCTTCGTTGGTGGGTGGACCTATGGGGAACTGTGCCGGGAGCTCGGTCAGCGGCGGCTACAGCTGTGTGAAAGCGGCGACGGCGGGATCGGAACCGATGCGCGCGCCCCGCTCGAGGGCGGTGATGGAAGCGAGTTCGTCGTCGGTCAGTGTCAGGGACGCGGCAGCGAAGTTTTCGCGGATCCGGGACGGGTTGACCGACTTGGGGATGACGATGGTGCCGGCGGCCAGGTGCCAGGCAAGGACCACCTGCGCGGTGGTGGCGTTGTGAGCCTGCGCGACAGCGGTGACAGCGTTTCCGTTGAGGTCGCCACCCTGGCCCAGCGGGCTGTAGGCCTCCACGGCAATCCCGAGGGAGCGGCTCTTGGCGGCAAGTTCGGCCTGCTGATAGCTGGGGTGCAGCTCGATCTGGTTTACGGCGGGTACTACGTCCGTGGATTCGAGCAGGGTGTCCAGGTGGTCGGAGAGGAAGTTCGAGACGCCGATGGCACGGATCTCCTTGGCCGTATACAGCGCCTCCAATTCCTTCCATGCCTGGACGTAGAGCCCCTGTGACGGAACCGGCCAGTGGATGAGATAGAGGTCCACGAAGTCGAGACCCAGCGCCTCGCGGGTGTCCTGGAATGCGTCCCGGGCCCGGCCCTGGTCGCCGTTGCGGAGCTTGGTGGTCACGAAGATTTCCTCGCGCGGAATGCCTGAGGCGGCGATGGCAGCTCCCACACCTGCTTCGTTGCGGTAGCCGGCGGCGGTGTCGATGTGGCGGTAGCCGGCTGTGAGGGCATCTTCAACGACCCGCTGGGTGTCTTCCGGCGGGACCTGGAAAACGCCGAAGCCGAGCTGGGGGATGGTGACGCCGTTATTCAGCGAGATTTCTGACATGGGGGACTCCTCGTAGTGCTGAAGGGTGGTTCCTGACGCGGGGTGGCCGGCCAGAAACCGCTTTCGGGAATTGCTCCGGTATGAGCCTATGTACTTTCGCGCCGATAGTCAGTCCTTGACCATGTCCCTGTTTTTCCTAGGACTGGCAGTCCTACCTTAGTTGTAGAGCGTGGCTGCCGGGGCGTGCAGAATAGGGGCATGGGTCAGAGTGCCGAGTTCGGAAAATTCCTGAAGGCCATGCGGTCCCGGCTGAGTCCGGAAGACGCGGGGGCCGAAGCCACCTCCGGTGCGCGCCGGGTTCCTGGCCTCCGGCGTGAGGAGGTGGCCAGGCTTGCAGGTGTCAGCACGGATTACTACATCCGCCTGGAGCAGGGGCGGAACATCCACCCGTCGCGCTCTGTGCTCGACTCCGTGTCCCGCGCCCTCCGACTGGACACGGGCCAACACGCGCACATGCTTGACCTCCTGGAAAACTGCGCCGCCAGTCCACGCTTACCAGGACCGGCGCAGGCAGCGCGGCCGGCGCTGCGGCAGCTCCTGGAGGCGGTGGGGGACATCCCGGCCATGGTGCTGGGCCGGCGGACCGACGTGCTGGCGGGGAACCGGATGGCTTACCTGTTATTCACGGATTTTCGGGACCTGCCGGCGCACGAACGCAACCTCACCCGGTGGCTGGTCCTGGATCCCGGTGCCCGGGACCTCTTCCGCGACTGGAAAACCGTTGCCGCGGACGCGGCCGGCGCCCTCCGCGTGGATGTCGGCCGGCACCCCAACGACCCGGAGGCCAATCAGTTGGTCGGCGAACTCGCCGTCCACAGCGAGCATTTCCGGCAATGGTGGGCAGGGCACCGGGTGGCCACGCGGTCCGCCGGCAGCGTACGGCTCCATCATCCCGCCGTCGGCGACCTGGAACTGAACTTTGAAAACCTGGTCCTTCCGGACGATCCGGACCAGACGCTGAGGGTATATTCCGCAAAACCGGGCTCGCCGTCGTCGGACGCCTTGGCGCTGCTGAGCCTTGGCCTCAATGCCGAGACCGGCTCCGCAGCGGCCCGTCCGGGCACAACTATGGACTTGGGCGCACTCCCTCCGGCCACCGCCGAAAGCTGACCGCTCTGCCGTCCGTGCGCCACCGGCGGGCTGTGCGTCTGCCCAGCTGACAACGCTGATTCTAGCCAGCAGTCCATGGGGCCGTCTGCGGGTTTTTCCTAGGCTGGAGGGACGAACTTTTCACACCCAAGGATGGTCTCAACGATGAAACGCATCGCCCTGCTCAACGAACGCCAGGCCACTGCCGCCAGCCATGCGGCCAGAAATACCCAGGCCGCCACCGGTTCACATTGCCCGGCTTCCGGCCTCTGGAGCCCGGAATCCGACCCCCACACGGTCCTTTCGTTTTTCGAGGGCCACGTTTTTCCGGTGTTCGACGGCGCACCCACCGTCTGGCGACGGCGCACCGCAGGCGTTGCCTCGTCCAACTGAAGCCAAAAAGTGATGGCCGCGTCCAAAGGACGCGGCCATCACTGTTCAGACCTGGAAAGGTCAGCCTTCGTGGCGGAAACCGAGCTTGACCCGCACCTGCCAGTCGGCAACTTTGCCGTCTTTGAGGTGACCGCGGATTTCCTTGACCTCGAACCAGTCAAGGTTGCGCAGCGTCTTGGAGGCCTCAGCGATCCCGTTGCGGACTGCCGCGTCCACGCCTTCTTCGGAGGTACCGACAATTTCAGTAATGCTGTACGTGTGGTTGGACAACTTCGCTCCTCGTGATCGCCTTCGATTCCCGGTTGCGGGCCGTTCTTGAACACTAGTGGCACTTCTCAGGCGTGGCCAGACCCAGTACCTCGGGGCGGCGGCCGCTAGGGTGCCTCGAGCACCAGGTTCTTGAGGTCATCCAGGGTCTGTTGCATGTGCAGGTCCATGGCTTCCCGCGACCGGCTCGGATCCCGTGATTCCAGCGCCTCGGCAATGTTCTGGTGATGCCCGATGGCGTGCTCCTGGATGGTTGGCACCGCCGACGTTTCGGCCCGGCGCTTTTCCAGCACCCGGTGCAGCGGCGCGAAAAGGACCGCCACAAAAACGTTCTCCGAAGCGCGCAGGATCAGGTCATGGAATGCCAGGTCAGCTTCCACAAACGCGGCCAGGTCATTGACCTCATGGGCGGCCCGCATCGCCGCCACATGGCTGAAAAGCGCCAGTACGTCGGCGTCGCTGATCCGTGCCGCCGCGAGTTCGCACGCCCCGGTTTCCAGCATCCGGCGCAGTTCGATGAGCTGCACGGAGGCGGCGGCTTCGTTCTGGCCCTCCGACGCTGCGCGCAGGACTGCTTCCAGCGAAGCCCATCGGTTCAGCGGGTTTACGAACGTGCCGCGGCCGCGTTCCACGCTGAGGATCCGCTGCGCTTCGAGGGTTTTCATGGCCTCGCGCACGGTCATCCGGCTCACCTCGTGTTTGGCGCTGAGCTCAAGCTCTCCGGGCACGCTGGATCCGGGTGGAAAGTCGCCGGCAATGATCCGGTCCAGAAGTTCGTCGGCAACAACGCCCACCAGTGATTTCCGTGCCATATGTCCCCCTTGCGGCGTCGCCAGATATGTCTGACAAGTCTACTTGCGCGTTTCTATGTCCTGTGCCACACTATTTTCAAATGTTAGATGTCAGACATCTTACAGTTACCTCAATACTTAGAGATTTCCACACAACGGAGTGCACTGTGACGCTTGAAGCAGACATCCTGGCCGCCTTCCCGGCCGAAGCCCGGATTCCAGCCCGCCTTGTTGCGGACGCCGTCGCCGCGTCCAGCGCGGAGCACCCCCGGATGCTCGTAGTGCTCGACGACGACCCCACCGGTACGCAGTCCGTTGCGGATCTGCCCGTGCTCACCCGCTGGGAAGTGGAGGACTTCATCTGGGCCTTTGGCCAGGCGAAGCCCGCCGTCTACGTGCTGACCAACACCCGCAGCCTGGACCCCGCTGAAGCCGCAGCCCGCAACGAGGAAGTGGTCCGCAACGCCCTGTCCGCCGCCGGGTCCGCAGATGCCAGTGCCGGTTCCAGCAGTGCCGGTTCGAACAGTGACGGTTCGAGCCTCCGGCTGGCGTTCGTCAGCCGCAGCGACTCCACCCTCCGCGGCCACTACCCGCTGGAGCCCGACGTCATCGCCGCCACCGTTGCTGACGTCAGCGGAGAAGCCACCGACGGCGTTGTGCTGGTGCCGGCGTTCCCCGACGCCGGCCGCGTGACCATCGGCGGCGTGCACTACATGCGCGGCACCGGGGACGATGCCGGCAAGCTCACCCCCGTGGCTGAGACCGAATTCGCCAAGGATGCAAGTTTCGGCTTCGCAAACTCTGACCTGACCAAGTACGTGGAGGAGAAATCGCAGGGCCGGTTCGCCGCGGAATCCGTGATTGTCCTTGACCTGAACATCATCCGCGCGGGAGCCTCCAGCGACGGTACCGACGGCGATCCGCAGATCACCGCCAAGGCCATCGCCGACGCGATCGAACCCGCCACCAACTCCACGCCGATCGTCGTTGACATCGTCACCGAGAATGACCTGCGCGCCCTGTCCCTGGGCCTGGAGGAAGCCGAACGCCGCGGCAAGAAGCTCCTCTACCGCGTGGGACCGCCGTTCGTCCGCGCCAGGATCGGCCAGGAAATCCGCGCCGAGCTTACCGGCGCTGAAGCCTATGCCGGCAACACCCCGTCCGAGGCAGGCGGCCTGATCGTGGTGGGCTCCCACGTGGGCGTCACCACCCGCCAGCTCAAGGCCCTCACGGAACAGCACAGCGCCGCACGGATTGTGGAGATCGACGTCGAGAAGGTCCTTGCCGCCGAAACCGAAGCAGCCGCGGACGCCTACCTGGACCAGACCGTCGACACCGTCGTGGAGGCGCTCCATGGGGGAGACGTCATCGTCCACACCAGCCGCCTGCTGATCAAGACTGACAACCCCGCTGAAAGCCTGCGGATCGCGCGCACTGCGTCCGCCGCCGTCGTCGCCGTGGTGAACCGTACGCTCAAGACCTTCCCGCCACGGTTTGTCATCGCCAAGGGCGGCATCACATCCTCCGACGTCGCCGCCCACGGCCTGGAGATCCGCCACGCCATTGTCCGCGGCCCCATGCTGCCGGGCATCGTCTCCCTCTGGGAGCCGGTGGACGGCCCCGCCAAGGGCATCCCGTACATCGTGTTCGCCGGCAACGTGGGCGACGACCAGTCCCTCGCCGCCGTCACCCGCAAACTCAGCACCACTTTCTGACCCCGCCAGTATTCAAAGGAGAACACCATGACCAGCAACTACACCATCACCGTCCTGGGCCTCGGCGCCATGGGCCTGCCCATGGCCACGCGCCTGGCCAGCGAACTCACCGTCCACGGCTTCGACATCGCCGAGCCGCGGCTGAAGCTCGCCGAAGAAGCGGGCATCCGCACCTTCGCCTCCGCCCGGGAAGCCTCCAAGGGCGCCGACGCCCTGCTCCTGGCTGTCCGGAACGGCGAGCAGCTCAACGACGTCCTCTTCGGCGAGGGCGGCGTGGCCTCCGTGCTCGAGCCGGGCGCCGTTGTCATCCTCGGCAGCACCGTGGGCACCGAAGCGATCCCCGCCACGGTCGCCAAACTCGCCGAATACGGTGTTGAGCTGGTGGACGCGCCGTTGTCCGGTGGCCCCAAGCGCGCCGGCGAAGGCGACCTGCTGATCGTGGTGGGCGCTTCCCCGGAAGCCCAGGAGAAGGCCCGTCCGGCCCTCGAACTGCTCGCCTCGACACTCACTGTGGTGGGCGACAAGCCCGGCGACGGCCAGGCCCTCAAGACCGTCAACCAGCTCCTCTGCGGCATCCACATCGCCGCCGCCGCCGAGGCCCTGGCGCTGGCCGACGCCCTCGGCCTGGACCAGGAGAAGACCCTCAAAGCCCTGGAAGCGGGTGCCGCGGGTTCGTTTATGCTCTCCAACCGCGGCCCCCGGATCCTTGAGGCCTACACCGAGGAAGGCGCCGAGGTCCTGTCCCGCCTGGACATCTTCGTCAAGGACATGGGCATCGTGGGCAAGGCCACCCGCGCCGCCGGACTTGCGGCCCCCGTTGCCGCCGCCGCCGAGCAGCTGTACCTCCTGGGCCAGGCCCAGGGCCTCGCCGCCGCCGATGACTCCGCCGTCATCAAGGTTGTTGCGCCCACCAAGCGCACCGTCTAAGCACCACGGCTCAAGCACCCCCGCTAAAGCACCACCTAAAAACGTACGACGACGGCGGTGCCCCCCTCCGCCGTCGTCGTATCTTCCAGCGTTCCCCGACAGAAATAGTTAGCGCCTGATTGCCCGTCTTCTGGAAGACTGGCTCGTCAAAGGAGACACCGTCATGAATCACCTGATGAACCCCCTGATAGTGCGGGCGGCCGACGCCCCCGCCATCAAACCGGCAGTAGAACTTGGCACTCCGCTGCTCCTCACCATCGCGGCGATCGGCATCGCCGTCCTGCTGGTGATGATCATCCGCTTCAAGATCCAGGCCTTTGTGGCCCTGCTGACCGTGAGCATCGCCGTGGCCGTGGCCTCGCAGATCCCGTTGAAGGACGTCTTCACCGTCGTGGCCAACGGTGTGGGCGGAACCATGGGCAAGGTGGCCCTGCTGATCGCACTGGGCGCCGTCCTTGGCCGGATGATCGAGGTTTCCGGTGGCGTCCAGTCGCTGGCCGCGCACTTCACCGAGAAGCTTGGCGCCAAGCGCGTCGCGGTGGCGCTCACCGCCGTCGGCTTCCTGGTGGCCATCCCCGTGTTCTTCGAGGTGGGCATCATTGTGCTCGTCCCGATCGTCTACGCTTTTGCGAAGATCGCCAACGTGCACCCGGTCAAGTTCGGGCTGCCCATGGCCGGCATTATGCTCTCCATCCACGTCGCCGTGCCGCCCCACCCGGGCATTGTGGCCGGCGCCGGCGTGTTCGGCGCCGACATCGGGCTCATCACGCTGATCTCGCTGCTTATCTGCATCCCGCTCGGTTTCCTGTCCTACTGGGTTGCCAGCATCATGAACCGCAAGGAATACGAGCTCCTCCCCGGCGTCAAGGCCCAGGTGGACGAATTCGGTTCCGACTCCCTGGTCAAGGTTGGCCACGAAGGCCCCGGCGCCGTAGGCATCGCCCCGCCGCGTCCGGCATTGATCATCTTCCTCATCGCCGCCCCGATCGTGCAGATCCTGATCGGTACCCTGGGCACGCTCACCATTCCCAAGGACAACTCCTGGTACGGTCTGGCGGCGTTCATCGGCAACCCGTTCTTCGCCCTGCTGGTGGCCGTGGCACTGTCCTTCTTCCTGCTGGCGGTCCGCCGCAACTGGTCCTTGAAGGAAACCGGCGAAATCTTCGAAGGCGCACTGCCTCCCATCGCGTCCATCCTGATGGTTGTCGCGGCCGGCGGCGTGTTCGGTGAGGTCCTGCGGACCTCCGGCATCGGCGCCGCACTGTCCCAGACGCTGGACCACCTGGGCCTGCCGGTTATTGTGCTCGGCTTCGTCATCTCCCTGGCACTGCGTGCAGCCCAGGGATCAGCCACGGTGGCCATCGTGACCACCACCGGCCTGCTGACCTCCGCCGTGATGGAAGGCGGTTACTCGCCCGCCCAGATCGCCGTGATCGTTATTGCCATCGGCTTCGGTGCGCTCGGGCTGTCCCACGTGACCGACGCCGGTTTCTGGACCGTGGTGCGCTACTACGGCCTCACCGTCTCGGATGGCCTCAAGACCTGGACCGTCCTCACCACCATCTTGGGCTTGGCCGGCTTCGTCCTGACCTACGTGGGCTGGATCCTGGTGGGAGGCCTGAGCGTCTGATGCGCACCCGACTCGACCACCTGGTCATTTCCGCCCTGCAGCAGGGCTCCGCCGTTCCCGCCTTCACCTGCTACGACTTCACCACCGCGCTTGCTGTGGTGGGCGCGGCCGAGGACGCCGGCCAAGGGGTCATCCTGCTGGTGGCCCCCAAAACGGCCGCCACGCCCAACGGGCTGCGGCTGATCGCCGCACTCCGCGGCCTGGCAGACGCCGCATCCGTTCCCGTGGCCGTCCAGTTGGACCATGCCACCGACGTGGAAGTGATGGCCGACGCCGTCGCCGCGGGGGCGGATTCGGTCCTCGCGGACGGCTCCTCCCTGCCGTATGAGGACAACATAGCGCTGGTGCGCCAAGCCCGCACGGTGCTGGAAGCGCAAGGCAACGCCGAAGTCGTGCTTGAAGCGGAACTCGGCGGCCTGGCCGGCGACGAGGACCGTGCCTTTGGTGCGGATGAAGCCGGTGTGGCCGTGGCCGGCCTGACCGATTCCGCCCAGGTAAGGGACTTTGTGGCGCGGACCGGCGCGGAACTGCTGGCTGTGGCGGTGGGCAACGTCCACGGCAAGTACCAGGGCGAGCCGCAGCTGCGCTGGGACGTCCTGCAGGACATTGCCGTGCGGACGCACATCCCGCTGGTGCTTCACGGCGCGTCCGGCATCCCGGCGGGGGAGCTGGTCAAGGCCGCCGCGATGAACGTGGGCAAGGTGAATTTCAATACCGAGCTCCGCACGGGCGTGCTGTCCACGCTCCAGGAACAGCTTCCGGCACACCGGGCCGACGGCGAGAACCTCCAGGGCCTGCTGGGCCACTGGAACACCTCGGCCAGTGAATTCGCCACGTCGGCGTTGGGGATGCTCACCCGCTGAGGGTGGTGCCGGGCTGATGTCCGGAAGGGAGGCTAGGATCAGCACATGATCCTGGCCTCCCTGCTTTTTGCCTTCCTCGCCGCCGCGCTCCACGTGTACATCTTCACCATGGAATCCCTCACGTGGACCACACCGGCCACCTGGAAACGCTTCGGCCTCGCCTCCCAGGCCGACGCCGAGACCACCAAACCCCTCGCCTACAACCAGGGCTTCTACAACCTGTTCCTGGCAATCGGCGCGTTCATCGGAGTGGGCTGCGTGGCGCTTGGCCCAGACGGGTCAGCGCAGCACGTGGTCGGCTGGACGCTGATCTTCAGCTGCTGCGGCTCCATGCTGCTCGCCGCTGCGGTGCTGGCACTCAGTGGGAAGAAGTACCTCCGCGCCGCGGCGACGCAGGGGGCGACGCCGTTGCTCGCCGTCGTGCTTGGGTTGCTGGCCGTTGTTGGCTGACTGACTTCGGAACCGACCACGGCTGAGGCGACGCACTACCCGTTTTCTGGCCCGCACAACACTTTTCTCGCCGGGAGCACGTCGCGGGCGGACAATTGAGTCAACAGCAGCATCGGCGCTTGTAGGGACTGCACATGAGTGGTGTGAAGGGGCCGGCCCCGCACAGTGAACAGGCGGTCCAGCGCGACCCGGTGATCGACCTTGTCCGGTTCTTCTGCCTGGCCTTGGTGGTGGTGGGCCACTGCATGATGGTCAGCCCCGTCCTCCAGAGGGACGGCACCGTGACCACTGAAAATACGCTGGGCGATCAGCCGTGGTTCGTACCGGTCATCTGGATCTTTATGGTCATGCCGCTGTTCTTCGTGACAGGCGGCACCACCGGGCTGCAGTCCTGGCAGCGGCTGCAGGCCCATGGCGGCACCGGCTTCGAGTTTGCCCAGGCACGGCTTTTGCGGCTGGTCCGCCCGGCGGCGGCACTCCTGGCGGTCATGTTCCTGGGCCTTTCGGCCGCGCTTCTGTTCGGTGTTGACCCCCAGGTGGTCCAGCTGATGGCCACAGGGGCCGGCATGCCCCTGTGGTTCCTCGCCGCCTACCTGGCAGCCCAGCTCAACATCCCGCTCCTGGCCCGGTTCCACAGCCGCGCGCCCTGGCTGACCGTTGCCGTCCTGGCCGCCCTGGTGGTGGCCGTCGACTGCTTCCGCGGGGCCCTCCCCATGCTCGCCTACGCAAATCTTGTCTTCCTGTGGTGCGCCGTGCAGCAACTCGGCTTCCTGATGGCCGACGGTCATTTCGCCAGGCTGTCGCGGTCCGGCCTGGTGGGGATCATCCTGGCGGCCAACCTGCTGCTCGGGCTGGTCACCGGCCTGGGCCTTTACTCCGGAAACATGCTGGTCAACCTCAACCCGCCAAACCTCTGCCTGCTGCTCCTTGGTGTGTCCCAGGCTGCCGTGCTGCAGCTTTTCCGGCCCGTGCTGGGCTGGGTTTCCGGCCTCCGCTGGGTGCGTTCCGTGGTGATGGTTGCCGGCCGCCGCTCCATGACCGTGTACCTCTGGCACCTGCCGCTGCTCGTGGCCATGTCCGGGCTCCTGCTCCTCACAGAATTTCCCAAACCCGCGGCAGGCACCGCTGAATGGTGGTGGGCCCGCCCACTCGTTCTCCTGGGGGTTGTGGCCCTCCTGCTCCCGGTGCTGGGCGCGTTCGGTCGCCTTGAGGAACGTCCGACGGCGTCTGTCCACACCCGCGGCAGGCCCGCCGCCGCGGTGGTGACGGCCGCCGTCGTCGTCTTCATTCCGGTGTCGGACGCTGCCCTCAATGGCCTGACGCTGGGCCTGCTCGGAGGCGGCGCAGCATGCTTTGTGATGGCCGTCCTGTTGCTGGGCAGGATGCCGGAACGCGTTCCCGGCGATGTCGGAGCCGAACGGGCCGCCCACCACGGACGGCAGCCTGATGGGCCATTGCCAGCCGGGCCAAGTAGTGCCAGTGTCGAACCATGACTGAGAACATGATTTCCACTGAGGACAAGTTCAGCCCTGACGTCTCGCTGTCCAGGGATGACGAGCACCACTTCTACGCGTTGCGGGTGGGCGGCAAGATCGCCGTCCAGTCCTTCTTCCGGGACCTGCCCGGCCATGTGGATTTCCTCCATACCGACACCGCCGAAGACTTCAAGGGCCAGGGCCTGGGCAAGGTGCTGGCTCATTTCGCGCTCGACGACGTGGTGGCTTCGGGTAAGCGGATCATCCCGCATTGCCCCTTCATCGCCGGGTACCTCCGCAAACATGAGGGCGGCTACGAACAGCACATCGACTGGCCGGACGACTAGCGCGAACGGTCATTTAGGCCCCCGAAAACGCCCTCCGGAGGGCCCCAAGTGTCCGTTCGCGCGGAGTATTTTGCACCCGATCAGTGACAAGGGCCAGTCAATGACGCGTTCCCGCCTCGAGAAAGCCCGTATTCCCGCAGCTTAAGATAAATAAGTCACTAAAGTTTGACGAAAAGGTTTACCTAAGTAAGGCTTACCTTGCTAAAGACAACCCCACCGTCGAACTAAGGATGACCACTGTGCCGCTGCTGCCCCGTGTTGATGAGATGTATGTGGACGAAAATCGGGTGAGGGAAACCCTGCCCGGGCAGGATTTTGGTTCCCGCGTGGAGCTGGCCCTCGCTGCCACCAACCATCTGTTCAACACCAGGAACTCCACCCGGTACGTGGCGCAGGTGCTGCAGGGCGTCAACGCCGTGGCCACCAAGCTGGACCGCACCACCCGGCCGTTCACCGGCGTCGGGCCTGCCGAAATGAAGGCGCGCATCGGCGCCGTTGACCTGGACCAGCCGCTCCCGGACACCGCCGCGGCCCTGGAGGAACTTGAGACCGTCTATCTCCGGGACGCCATCTACTTCCACGATGCCAAGTACGCGGCCCACCTGAACTGCCCCGTGGTGATCCCGGCGCTGGTAGGGGAGGCCATCCTGTCCGCGGTGAACTCCTCGATGGACACCTGGGACCAGAGCGCCGGGGCCACCATGATCGAGCGCCGGCTCATCGACTGGACCGCCGAACGGCTGCAGCTGGGGGCTGCAGCCGACGGCGTATTCACCTCCGGCGGCAGCCAGTCAAACCTGCAGGCACTGCTGATCGCGCGCAACCACGCCGTTGCCGGGCTGCGGCAAGAGCCGGCCAACGCCGGACTCCGGCTGCCTGCCCTACTGGAAAAACTGCGCATCTTCACGTCAGCGGACAGCCACTTCAGCATCCAGAAGTCCGCGTCCATGCTGGGCATGGGCTTCGACGCCGTCATCTCCGTCCCCTGCACCGCGGACCACAAGATGGACCCGGCAGCGCTCGCCGGGGCCATGGCGGAAACGCACGACGCCGGGCTGGTGCCGATGGCGGTTGTGGCCACCGCCGGAACTACCGACTTCGGTGCGGTGGACCCGCTCGCGGACCTCGCCGCCCTGTCACGTGCCTACGGTGCCTGGTTCCACGTTGATGCGGCATACGGCGGCGGACTGATGGTTTCCGGCCGCTACCGCCACCTGCTGGACGGGACCCGCCTGGCCGATTCCGTCACCGTGGACTTCCACAAAACGTTCTTCCAGCCCGTCAGTTCCAGCGCCCTGCTGGTCCGCGAGCGCGCCATGCTCCAGCACGTCACCTACTACGCGGACTACCTGAACCCGGAAAGCGCCGCCCTGGCCGAGATCCCCAACCAGGTGGACAAGAGCATCCAGACCACCCGGCGTTTTGACGCACTCAAGCTGTGGCTGACCCTGCGCATCATGGGCGCGGATGCCATTGGCGCCCTGTTTGATGAAGCGATCGATCTCGCCGCGCGCGTGGGATCCGTGCTGGCGGCCGACGACGACTTTGAGCTCGCCACCGCTCCGCAGCTCAGTACACTGGTCTTCCGCTACCGGCCGCGGGTCTCCGGTACTGAACTCACCGGCGCTGAGGGTCTCACCGACGCCCATGGGCGGCTTTCCGAGGACGCGGCCGATACCCTCAACCCGGCCATCCGCGCGGCGGTCTTCGCGTCCGGGCAGGCCGTGGTGGCCGGCACCAAGGTGGCCGGCAGGCACTACCTGAAGTTCACCCTCCTCAATGCCGAAGCAACCCTGGAGGACATCAGCGAGATCATCGAACTGTTGCGCCGCACCGGCTCGCAGCTGCTGGCCGGCGACGGTGCCAGCCCCAGCACCAGCGAGGTGTCCGCATGAGCGCCGCGGACTTCAGCAGTTCTGCAGAACCGCACATCTACGACTTCGCCGGGATCGGCGTCGGGCCCTTCAACCTGGGCCTCGCCGCCCTCAGCGAGCCGGTGGACGGGCTGGACGGCGTCTTCCTGGAACAACGGGAATCCTTCGACTGGCACCCCGGCATGATGCTGGAGCCGGCCCATCTCCAGGTGCCGTTTATGGCGGACCTGGTGACGCTGGCCGACCCCACCTCGCCGTATTCATTCCTTAACTTCCTCAAGCAGACCGGGCGGCTCTACCGGTTCTATATCCGCGAAAACTTCTATCCGCTGCGCGCGGAGTACAACCAGTACTGCCAGTGGGTGGCCGGCCAGCTGCGGTCGGTCCGTTTTAGCACAGCTGTGCTGGATATAACGTACGACGCCGGCGTGTACCGCCTTTCGGCGGAAGGTCCGGACGGGCACGAGGTGCTGCTGGCGCGGCGGCTGGTGCTGGGCACCGGCACCTCGCCGTACGTGCCAGCGGCCTGTGACGGAATAGTCGAAGCGGCCGCCAACGGCGGGGGACTTGTCCTCCACAATGCCGATTACCTGTCGAGTAAGAGTGAACTGCAGGCCAAACGCAGCATCACCATCGTGGGCAGCGGCCAGAGCGCCGCGGAAATCTACTACGAGCTCCTGCAGGACATGGACACCTACGGCTACCAGCTGAACTGGGTCACCCGGTCCGGGCGTTTCTTCCCGCTGGAATACACCAAGCTCACCCTGGAGATGACCTCGCCGGAGTACGTGGACTACTTCCATGGGCTGCCTCAGGACCAGCGCGACGGCCTCATCAAGAGCCAGAAGAACCTCTACAAAGGCATCAACTCCGAGCTGATCGACGCCATCTACGACCTCCTGTACACCAAGAGCCTCTCCGGCATGGTGGACACCCAGCTCCTGACCCACTCATCGCTCACCGGTGCTGCGTGGGATCCAGCCGCAGGGTCCCACACCCTGCAGCTCCGCCACGAGGAACAGGGCTCCGAGTATGTGCTGGACAGCGAAGCAGTGGTCCTGGCCACCGGCTACACCTACCGGGAACCGGAATTCCTTGCCGGCATCCAGGACCGGATCGCCAGGGACACCGCCGGCCGGTTCGCCGTGGCACGCGACTACAGCACCGGCGTCGAACGCGGCGAAATCTTCGTCCAGAATGCCGAACTGCACACGCACGGCTTTGTCACCCCGGACCTCGGCATGGCCGCCTACCGCAACTCGTGCATCCTGCGTGAGATCACCGGCCGCGAGGTCTATCCCGTGGAGCGCAGCATCGCGTTCCAGCAGTTCGGCCCGCCGGGTGGCCTGCCCGAATCTGCCGAAGGGCTCGCAACCGGAAAAGCCGGGGTGTCCGTATGAGCTTCACGTTCCGCTGTGTTGACGCACATGCCGATGCACCCCTCCTCCACAGCTGGGTGACCCAGCCGTACGCGTCGTTCTGGGGGATGCTGTCCTCCACCGTTGACGGCGTGGTGGAGGAATACTCGAAAATCCAGGCAACGGGGCATCACCATGCCTTGCTGGGGATCAACGACGACGGCGTCCCCGCCTTCCTGATGGAGGAATACCTGCCGGCCGCCTCGCCACTGGCCGCGGTCTATGCCGTGCAGGAGGGCGACATCGGCATGCACCTGCTGGTGGCGCCGCCGTCGGGGGACCCCAAACCGGGGTACACGGCCGCGGTGATGGACGCCGTGCTGGGGCGCCTGTTCGAAAAGCCAGGCGTGGAACGCGTAGTAGTGGAACCGGATGCCAGGAACTCCAAGATCCATGTGCTCAACGAGCGGCTGGGCTTCCAGCCGGCGGGGGTGGTCACGCTGCCGGACAAGGAAGCGCTGCTCAGCTTCTGCACCCGCCAGGACTACCTCGCCGCCCGCGCAGCGCTGGGCCACCCTCGAGTCCCTTCCCATGACCTTTCCGCCCCGATCCACCAGGGAGCACAACTGTGACTACTACTATCGAGCTGAACCCCACCATTGCCGCGATCGCCGACAGCACCGCCAACACCGTCCCGCACCTGGCGCCTGAGCGCTGGGCCACGGCCAACCGCCACCTGGTCCGCAAGGCACTTGCCGAGTTCCTGCACGAACGCATCCTGGAGCCGCAGCGCCTGGGCTCCGGCCGGGGTACCGCAGGTCAGGAGGAGCCCGCGGGGTACGTGGTCCGCAGCGACGACGGCGCAACGGCGTACTCGTTCACGGCCCGCGTCCTTGAGTTGGAACACTGGTCGGTGGACGCCGGTTCCATCCGCTGCACGCGCGGCGGGGAGGATGCCGCCCCCGATGCCCTTCGCTTTATCACCGAGTTCAAGGACACCCTGGGGATCCGCGAGGAGATGCTCCCGGTCTACCTCGAGGAGATCAGCAGCACGCTGGCCGGCCACTCCTACAAGCAATGGCTGGGACAGCCGTCCGCCGAAGAACTCGTGGCAGGCGTTACCGGCGGAACCGACCCCGCAGCCGACTTCCAGGCCATCGAACGCAGCATGACAGAGGGCCACCCGTGTTTTGTCGCCAACAATGGCAGGCTGGGCTTCGGCATCAGTGACTACCGGGCGTTCGCGCCGGAGACCGGAGCGCCGGTCCGCCTGGAGTGGATCGGGGTCCACCGCAGCAAGGCTGTCTTCACTGCCAGCGCCGGACTGGACTACAGCGCCCACCTGGAGGCGGAGCTCGGCGACGCTGCACTGCAGTCGTTTGACACCGAATTTGTGGCCCAGGGCGTTGACCCCGCGGAGTACTTCCTGATGCCGGTGCACCCTTGGCAGTGGGAGAACAAGCTCACCGTCACGTTCGCGGCCGAGATCGCCCAGCAGCACATCATCCACCTGGGGACGGGGGCTGACAGCTACCAGGCCCAGCAGTCCATCCGCACGTTCTTCAACACGGACGCCCCGGCCAAGAGCTACGTCAAGACGGCGATGTCCGTCCTGAACATGGGCTTTATGCGCGGACTCTCGCCCCAGTACATGAAGGCAACCCCGGCCATCAATGACTGGCTGCAGGACCTGATCCGGTCAGACGCAGCACTGCAGAAGCGCGGCCTGGCCATGATCAGCGAGATCGCGGCGATCGGCTACCACAACAGCTACTACGAGGCCGCGTCCGCCAAAGGCTCGCCCTACGGGAAGATGCTGTCTGCGCTGTGGAGGGAAAGTCCGCTCCCTTTGCTGGAGGGTGGCCAGCAGCTGGCCACCATGGCGTCCCTGCTGCACGTCGATTCGGCCGGCAAGCCGATGGTGTCTGCCCTGATCGAGCGCTCCGGACTGGAACCCGCCGAATGGTTGCGCCGCTACTTCGAGGCCTACCTCGTGCCGCTGGTCCACTGCCTCTACCGGTATGAGCTAGCCTTCATGCCGCACGGCGAGAACGTGATCCTGGTGCTGGAGGACGGTGTGCCCGTGCGGGCCGTTATGAAGGACATCGCCGAGGAAATCGTGGTGATGGGGCGCCGGCTGGACCTGCCCGAGGAGGTGTCACGGATCCAGGTGGATATTCCCGACACCGAAAAGGTGCTGGCCATCTTCACGGATGTGTTCGACTGCATCTTCCGCTTCCTCGGTGCCCTGCTGGTGGAGGACGGGAAACTCAGCGAGGAGGAGTTCTGGGGCACGGCCGCCCGGGTTATCCAGGACTACCAGGCCGAGAACCCGGAGCTCGCTGACCAGTTCGCCCGCCACGACCTGTTCGCCGCGGACTTCGAACTGTCATGCCTGAACCGGTTGCAGCTGCGGAACAACCAGCAGATGCTTGACCTCACCGACCCGTCCGGCGGGCTGCAGATGGCGGGCCGGCTCGCCAACCCGCTTGCCAGGTTCGCCGCCGGCAGATGATCTGGCGCCTCCAAGACAGCGCGAACGTACACTTGAGGCCCTCCGGAGCGGGGCCCCAAGTGTACGTTCGCGCCGGTTCGGCGGCGGTTTCGCACTCCTTGGTTATGGAAGGTCGCCGTTCGAACTTCTCACCCATAGGTCGAACGGCGCGAGGCCGGATCGACACAACATGAAAGTTTTTCCGTAGTCTGGGCGCATGGAGACACCCACCACAGCGCTCGTAACAGGGGCAACCGCAGGCTTGGGAGCTGAGTTCGCCCGCCAACTCGCCCAGGAAGGCCACCACATGGTGTTGGTGGCCCGCGACGCCGCCCGGCTCCAGCAGATTGCTGAAGAACTCGAGCGTGATTACAGCGTTTCCACGGAGGTGCTGTCTGCAGACCTGACGGACGATGCCGGCGTGGCTGCCGTCGTCGGGCGCCTCACGGACGCCGCGCGGCCGGTAGAAGTCCTGGTGAACAACGCGGGAATCGGGCTGCTGCATTCCTTCGAAAACAATTCCTTGGACGACGAGAAAAGGCACCTGCGGCTGCACGTGGAGACTCCGATGGAGCTCTGCCACGCCGCCCTGCAGGGGATGCTTGAACGGCATTCCGGCCGGATCATCAACGTGGCCAGCGTGGCGGCTTTCGCCAACCGCGGCAGCTACTCGGCTGCGAAGGCCTGGCAGGTCAGCTTCAGCCGCTGGGCCAACCTTGCCTATGGACCGAAGGGCGTGCACGTCACGGCGTTGTGCCCCGGATTCACGCACACCGAATTCCATGACCGGATGGGCATGGACAAGTCGGTCGCCCCGCACTGGATGTGGCTGCGGGCTGACTGGGTGGTCCGGGACGGCCTGGCGGACAACGCCCGCGGGAAGGGCGTTTCGATCCCCACCAAACGTTACAAACTGGTGGCTGCCATCTCGCGCGTGCTGCCGGCGCGGTTTACCTCCGGGCCGCCACGGCGTCCGAAGCAGTAGTTTTCCGTGGTGCGCGCACAGCCACCACCACAGCGATACCGATCACGGCGCCCACAAAGGTTTCCACCGCGCGCTCCGTGACCAGGAGGCCCGGGTCCGCGGGCGCGGCAAGCTGCGTCATCAGCAGGATCACCGGGGTGAAAAAGACCATGGCCCAGCCGTAGTGCCGCGCCATAAACAGCTCGGTGGGGAACTGGAACGCGATCACCAGCAGCGCCAGCACGGCGGCCGTATGGCCAGGGAAATACTGCAACGGGGACAGCGGCCCCGGAAAGAGTACGACGGCGACCAGCGCCAACCCGACGAACGTCCCCACGATGCGGTGGATGCCGCGGTGGACGCGGCTGGGCAGGTCGGCTCCGGCGAGGGGGACGGCGGCAGCGGCCATGGCCCAGTGCGGGTGTCCGCTGCCGCTCAGCACTCCGCAGGCGCCGGCGGCACCGACGGCCAGGACATAGCGGGCGGCGTGCACCAGTGCGGCCTGCCGGAGTTCACCCCTGAGACGCGGAACGTCCCGCATGGCGCCAGCCTGCCAGGCCCGTACCCGCAGCCAGCCGGCGAAGCCCACAAAGATTGAGAAGGCAGCCGAGGCTGCACCGATCAGCACTGCCGTCAGGAAGGGCACGCTTGTCGGGACCGAGGCGCAGGCGCCTAATGCAAGGATGCCGAAGAACGGTCCGTTCGGCTTGAGCCGCACCTTGTCGGAGAACAGGGACCCTGCGCCGGCCAGCAAGGCCTCCACCAGCACCAGCCACCAGGAGTGGATGTGGTTGACGGACAGGAACACGCCCACCGTAATGCCGCTGACCAGGACCGCCGCCGCCTGGGCCTGGTGCTTGAGGCGCAGCTGATGGGATTCCGAGCGCCCGTACATGCCGGTCAAGGCACCGAATACTGCGTACATGGTGAGCTCGGGGCGGCCGATGGCTAGGAGCACCAGCGAGGGCACTGCCACGCTGAGGGCAACCCGTATGGCCGAGAGCCGGTCGTTGTTCGCCGGGCCCAAGGCGTGCAGGGTGCGGGCATGGACCATGACTCTGCGCACAGCCAACACCACCTATCAATCAGAGCCTTGTTCGAAAATTAGCAGAAGCCCGGAAGAGTGACCATTAGCTGGGTCACAGGGCGTCGCGTAGGGCCGGGCACGGCTAAGGCCCGCCCTGCGTGCTTCCACCAAGGGAAGCGCGCAGGACGGGCCTTTGAGCGCGGGCTACAAGACGGCCCAGTCAGGCCGGTTTGTTGTTGCGGTGCTTAACTGTGGTGCTTAGGCTCCGGCCGGAACCTTGGCGGCCGCGGCATCGGTGACGTCCTGGGATTCGAACGGCATGTCGGCCAGATCGATCAGCGGGTTCTCGTCCTGGGTGGCAACCAGTTCCTTGGCCTCCGCCTGGGTGTCCACGCTCGGCATGGAGCCGGGCAGCGGACGCTTGGCTGATTCCTTCAGGAAGTAGATGGCCACAGCCCCGAAGGCTGAAGTCACCATGAGGTAGTACGCCGGCATCATGTCATCGCCGGTGGCCTTGATCAGCGCAGCAACGATGAACGGGGTGGTGCCCCCGAAGATGGCAACGGCGAAGTTGTAGGCGATACCCATGGCGCTGTACCTGTTGGCTGTCGGGAACTGTGCGGGCAATGCCGATGCGAGGTTCGCAACATAGAACGTCACCGGGAAGGCGATCAGCGAGAGGCCTGCCAGAGTGGACCAGACCTCACCAACACCGATGAGGAGGAAGGCCGGCGTAGCCAGCACCACGGTGCTGATGGCGCCGATCCACAGGACCGGCCGGCGGCCGATGCGGTCGGACAACTTGCCCGTCAGCGGGATGCACAACGCCATGATGACCAGCACGGGGATGGTCAGGAGCGTGCCGTGGACCTCGTCGTAGCCCTTGGACTCGGTGAGGTACGTGGGCATGTAGGACGTCAGGGCGTAGCCGGCGGTGTTAGCAGCGGCCACAAGGATCATCGCCACGAGTAGCGAGCGCCAATAAGCCTTGACGATTCCGACCGGAGTCTTGGCGGCGTCAACGTCAGCTGCTGCTGCGGCCTGTCCGATGGATTCCTGCGCGTCCAGGGTGGCCTGGAACTGAGGGGATTCCTCGATCTTGTTCCGGAAGTAGATCGCGATGAGGCCCAACGGACCTGCGATCAGGAATGGAATGCGCCAGCCCCATTCCTCCATGGTGGTCTGGCCCAGGGTCAGCTGCAGGACGGAAACCAGCGCCGCACCCAGGGCAAATCCGAGGTAGCTGCCCATGTCCAGGAAGCTTGCAAAGAATCCACGGCGCTTGTCCGGAGCGTATTCGCTGACGAACGTGGTGGCGCCGGCGTATTCACCGCCGGTGGAGAAGCCCTGGATGAGCTTCAGGATTACCAGCAGCGCCGCGGCCCAGATGCCGATCTGCGCGTATCCGGGCAGGAGTCCGACGGCGAACGTGCTCGCCGCCATGATCATGAGTGTTGCGGCGAGTACTTTTTGGCGCCCGATCTTGTCGCCGAGCCAGCCGAACACGATGCCGCCGAGTGGACGGGCGATGAACGTGGCGGCGAAGGTTCCAAGCAGGAACAGCGTCTGGACGGACTTGTCGGCTTCGGGAAGGAAGACGGGTCCCATGGTGGTGATCAGGTAGCCGAATACGCCGACGTCGAACCATTCCATGGTGTTACCCACGATGGTTCCGCCGAGCGCTTTCTTAAGCATGGGCTGGTTGACCACATTCACGTCGGACTCTTTGAGTCGGCGACGCGTAAGGATCTTAGGTTTCCGCGCGCTTGTTGGCGCGGCGGGTCGTGCGTTGTTGGGTCCTGCATCGTTGGGTCGGCCGGCGTTGTTCACGCCTGCTGAAGAGTCGGTCGTGCTTCGGTCTGTGGGCATTTGGGCGACTCCTATGGAGGTCATTTGCTTGCGACTTGTAGCTGCCCCGCTCTGGGCAGGCCTTCAATTTTACGCGGTTTCCATGGCAATTGAGAGTTTCATGCCGTAAAGTTCCCTCGTTAGAGAGCGTTTCCACTGGCTTTGAGCGATTTCTTTTGGCGGCTCTCGCCCCGTCGTTACTGGGATTATGGCGATTCGGGCTCACCGTTATCGAATCTTTTTGATCCGGACGCATTTTCGGGACCACTTTTCCCCTGAATCACGCGGAAAAGTGACAGCCGCCACGGCCGTCCGGCCGCCGTCCTGCCTTCCTAGCAGACCGCCATCCGTCCCATATACGGGCCGGAAGCCGGGGGTTCACAATCGAGCCTGAAACTGCCTATTGTTGATCCATGGGAACACTGATTTTTGAGTAGGCGGACGCCTGCGGCCTGGTACCACCGGCCCCGTCCAGCTGACCTCGTCAGACACACTGATTCTCCTCAGAAAGGTTCCACCAAATGACTGAAAACAACACTCCCACCCAGCCCGACTCCGCGCAGGACGACGCCGACGCCAAGGGCATCCGGGCCGGGCTCACCGAAGCACAGCGGGCCATGCTCGCCAGCAAATCCCGGGGCGGCGACGCCGGGCTGCAGAGCGTCGGCAAGAGCCACAAGCCCACCCACGCCAGCGGCAAGCAGGGCCCGGCGGAGAAGAAGGTCCGCTGGTAATTCCAGCGCCCGGACAGCAAGCCAGACCTACTATTGGTAACCACTTCATTTCATTGCGGAAGGAAGAAAAAATGGCTGAAAAACATGCTGGAGCAAAGATCGAACCGGAGGTCGCTGGCCATCTCGCGGCAGCCATGGACACCCCGTCCATGCCGGACCCGGCCACCATCGCGGTGACAACCGCGATGGCCGGCGAACGCCACTGGCCGGACGGCAACGGCAAGCGCCTGCACCCCAAAGAGCGGGGTGAAGGCCACGGCCGTATGGGCCAGGAAGCTGCAGTCACGGCCGTGCACCGCACCGGCCGCCCCCAGATGCCGCACTCGTCCTAGGCGCAATCCCGCTGACGACGCGGATCTAACCTGACGACACACAAACGGCTTGGCGTCACCCGAATTCGGGTGACGCCAAGCCGTTTCTGTGTCCCAGGAAAATTTGCGCGTCATGGGCGAGTCGTGGATGCTACCCCTCCGGCACTACTTCGTCCGGGGATTTGTCCAGCCGCCAGCCCCGCCACACCGGATGCCTGAGCTTGCCGCTGCCCGTCCATTCCCCGAAAGTCACCTCTCCGACCATCCGGGGCGTCACCCAGTGGGCGTCCGAGGCGTCCTCGTGGGGAACGTCGTCGAACGGTGACGTCTTGCGGGCCAGATCGTCCACCTTCCGCCGGAGTTCCTCCAGTTCGCGCATGCTGAACCCACTACCCACCCGGCCCACATAGCGCAGCTTGTTGCCCTCGGGGATGCCCACCAGCAGCGAACCTACCGAACTCTGCCGCCCACCCTTGCCCGGCCGCCAGCCACCAACCACCACTTCCTGGGTCTGCTCCAGCTTGATCTTGATCCACGTCCGGGTCCGTTGCCCGCTGACGTAGCGGCTGTCGGTCCGCTTGGCCATCACGCCTTCGAGGCCCAGTTCCTGGGCGCTTTCCAGGATGTGCTCGATCCTCTCGTCCAGGACGGTGGACAGCTCCACGGGACACTCCGACGCAAGATGGAATGCGTCCAAGCGCACCCGCCGCTTCGCGAAAGGCAGCCGGCGAAGGTCCTCGCCGCCGTCAGACAGGAGGTCAAAAAGCATGAGTCGGACCGGAATCGCTGCGCGGGCCCTTGCGACGTCGCCGGGCCGGGTCAGCTTCATTCGCCCCTGGAGCAGCCCGAAGTCGGGCTTTCCGGAAGGCCCGACGGCGATGATCTCACCGTCGGCGACGAACGGCCCCGCCGGCCAGAAAGACCGGTCCGTCAGTTCTGGGTAGGTTGCCGTGACATCGATGCCGTTGCGGCTGAAGATGCGGACGTTCTTTTCGTCCGCGACCAGCAGGGCACGCACGCCGTCCCACTTCAGCTCAAACTGCCAGTCGCTGCCGTGGAGGTCGGCGGCGGTGCCGGACGTTGCCATCATGGGACTGAAATCCTCCGCACGAAGTGGCAGGGAAGGCGCGGCCGTGGCCGGGGAAACTTCGGCGGCAGGCTCAGTCCCGGAAGTGCCGCCCGCCGCCGAATCACCTGCCGGGGAATCCGCCGTCGAATCACCTGCCGCGGAATCCGCCGTCGAAGCATCGTCCGGTTCCTCCGCCGGTTCATCCTCCATGTGGGCCCGCCGCGGATGGAACGTGTGGTGGTCCTTGTCCATCAGGTGGATGAGCCATTGCCCTTCGGCGTCCTTGCCCTGCCCGCGGCCGGTATGGATGAGGGCGAACTTCCTGGTTCCGCCGAGGCCCCCGCCCTCAGAGCCCGTCAGGGTGGCGATGACCTCCCGGCCGTTGATCCATTTCTCCAGCTCATACGTGCCGTGGTCCCAGATGGTAACTTCGCCGGCGCCGTACTGGCCTTTGGGAATGGTGCCTTCAAAAGTGGCGTAGTCCAAAGGATGGTCCTCGGTCTGGACCGCCAGGTGGTTCTTCCCACCGGATTCCGGGACGCCCTTCGGCAGGGCCCAGGACACCAGGACACCCTCGTGCTCCAGCCGGAAGTCGAAGTGGAGCCTGCTCGCATGGTGCTCCTGAATCACGAAGGTGTCCCCATTTCCGGTGGCGCCGGAGAACGGTTCCGGCGTCGCATTGGGATCCCGCATCGACCGGTACCGCTCCAGCCGGGCGTGCGCGCCGCCGTCGTCCGTCTTCCCGTCGGGAGGGATCCCAGCGTCTCCCGGGTGCCCGGCACCGCGGCCGACGGCGGCGAAGGGGTCCTTGCCTGCCTTCACCCGGCGCAGCACGGCGTCGTAGTCGAGGTGCTGCAGCTTGGGGGAGCCGATCTCTTCCCAGGTCCGCGGGGCAGCCACCGTGGGGGTGAGGCGGCCGCGCAGGGAGTACGGGACGATGGTGGTTTTGGCGGCGCTGTTCTGGCTCCAGTCCACCAGCACCTTGCCTTTGCGCAGCGTTTTTTTCATGTCACTGACGGCGAGATCGGGGTGGTCCGCTTCCAATGCGCGGGCCAGTTCGTGGGCAAAGTCCGAGATCTGATCGGAGGTCTGCGTGCCGTCAAGGCCGGCGTAAAGGTGGATGCCCTTGCTGCCGCTGGTCACCGGCACAGGATCCAGGCCCACGTCCTGCAGGATGGCCCTTGCCAGGAACGCAACCTCGGCGCATTCCTCCAGGCCTGCGCCGTCGCCGGGATCGAGGTCCAGGACCAGGCGGTCCGGATTGAGCTGCTTGCCGTGTGAGTCCACCTGCCACTGGGGGACATGGATTTCCAGGGAATTGATCTGGCCGAACCAGGTGAGCGTGGCGGGATCGTTCACCATCGGGTAGTAGATGGTCCGGTCCTTGTGCTTGATGGCAGCCCGGGGGAGCCAGCCGGGCGCTGAATCCTCCAGGTTCTTCTGGAAGAACACTTCGCCGGGCTGCCCGGCGGTGCCCACGCCGTTGACCCACCGCTTGCGGGTGGCGGGGCGGTTGGCCGCCGCGGGAATCAGGATATGGGCCACGGCGGCGTAGTAGGCCAGGACGTCGGCCTTGGTGGTGCCGGTCTCCGGGTAGATGATTTTGTCCAGGTTGGTGAGGGTCAGTTCCCGGCCCGCCACCCTGACACGCTCCTTAGGACCGGCCATGGGTCTTCACCTCCGGCCCCGCGTGATGTTCACTTGAGGGATGAGAGCCATCTGGAAAGGTGCCATTGCGTTTGGCCTGGTGAACGTGCCCGTGAAGGTCTACAGCGCCACCGAGGACCACGACATCAGCCTCCACCAGGTCCACAATGCCGACGGCGGCCGGATCCGGTACCAGCGCCGCTGCGAGGTGTGCAGCAAGATCATCGATTATTCGGACATCGACAAGGCATTCGAGGACGACGGCCGGACGGTGGTCCTGTCCAAGGAGGAGCTTAAATCCATCCCGGCGGAGAACAGCCACGAGATCGAGGTGGTCCAGTTTGTTCCGTCCGAACAGCTCGAACCCATGATGTTCGAGAAGAGCTACTACCTGGAGCCGGATTCCAAGTCGCCCAAGGCCTACGTCCTGCTGCGCAGGGCGCTTGAGGATACGGACCGGGTGGCCATCGTCCAGTTTGCCCTGCGCGAGAAGACCCGGCTGGGGGCGCTGCGCATCAAGGACGACGTCCTGGTCCTGCAGTCCTTGCTGTGGCCCGATGAGGTCCGGGAGGCCAGCTTCCCGGCCCTGGACACGTCCATCCGGATTTCCGCCCAGGAACGCGAAATGTCCGCCGCCCTGGTGGAGTCCATGGCCGCCGATTTCGAACCCGAGCACTTCACTGATGACTATCAGGTCCAGCTCCGAAAGCTCATCGAGGCCAAGCTGGAGAAGGGCGATTCGCTCGATACCGACGAAACGTTCGGCGCCGAAGCGGGTGAGGGCGGCAACGGCGAGGTCATCGACCTGATGGAGGCGCTGAAGCGCAGCCTGGAGCGGAAGCGTGGCGGCGGGAAGCCTGCCGCCAGTGAGGATGCGGGCACCGCGGATGCGGCTTCCGGGGACGCGGACGACGCCGGCACGGAAGAAAGTGCCGACAGTTCCGGCGGGAAGGCTCCCGCCAGAGCCGGTGCCAAGACGGCGGGGGCGAGGACGACGGGTGCCAAGACGGCTGCGGCGAAGTCCTCCGGAACCAAAACTGCAGCCAAGGCCGCCGCTGCGAAACCTGCGGCGAAGGCCACCACCACGCGGGCGCGAAAGGGGGCTTGATGCGGTGCGCGAACACGTTGCGTTGGGGGAGATGGCCGCCGCCTAGGAGTTCCGCAGGGCGGAGATAAGCTCGCTCTTCTTTTTGGCTGAGTAACCGGTGAGGCCTATCTCCTTGGCTTTGGTCTTCAGCTGCGGGACGGTCCAATCCTCGTAATCGCCGGATTTGCCGCCCTTGCGCCCCACCGCGGAGCGGCCTTTGTTGGCGGCCGCGTTGGAGATGCGGGCGGCCTTCTGCTTGGACGCTCCGTCTTCGCGCAGTTCCTCGTAGAGTTCGGGATCTTTCAGGCTCGGGTTTTTCTTTCCGGGCATGTCGTCCTCCTTCACAGGGTCCTGCCGAAATCCTGGCCGCTGTCGCACCGTATTGGCTGGTCAGGCTTCCACGCTAATTCCGGGACTCTGGAAACACAAGGAATCACTAAGGTTGCTTGCTTCCCCGGGGAGACCGTAGCTGCAGACGCTTTACAGCCCGCGCCGCTGCGGCCACAATGGGTCGCATTACAGCCCTGTGGAACAGCGTTCTGTCGCTCGAAGCCTGTCAAGGGAAAAGCCTGTCAAAGGAGAGGGGCGCCACCATGAATGACAAAGCGGACGTAGACGAGGCAGACCGGGCACTGAAGCAAAAGCACCGGGCTATGTGGGCCTCGGGGGATTACCCTGCACTGGCCAGTGAACTGGTACAGGACCTCGGGGCCATCCTGGTTGATGCCTGCGGAATCAAGTCGAAGCAGCACGTTTTGGACGTGGCGGCCGGTGCCGGCAACGCGGCCATCCCTGCGGCCATGATGGGTGCGCATGTGGTGGCCAGCGACCTCACCCCGGAACTGTTCGACGCCGGGCGCCGGCAGGCTGCCGATCGCGGCGTCGGGCTTGAATGGGTGGAAGCAGACGCCGAGGCGCTGCCGTTCGAGGACAATTCGTTTGACGTGGTCACGTCCTGCCTGGGCGTGATGTTCGCGCCGCACCATCAGGCCGGAGCGGACGAAATTGTCCGGGTGTGCAAACCCGGCGGCACCATCGGCCTGCTCAGCTGGACGCCCGAAGGCTTCATTGGAAGGATGTTTGCCGCCATGAAGCCGTTCGCGCCGCCGCCTCCGCCCGGAGCCCAGCCGCCGCCCCTGTGGGGCAGTGAGGACCACGTGCGGGAACTCTTCGGCGACCGGATAACGGATATCCAGGCGAAAAAGCGCACATTGGCCATCCGCAGTTTCCACCAGCCGGAGGACTTCCTGCGCTATTTCAAGTCCCACTACGGTCCCACCATCTCGGTGTACAAGTTCATCGGCAACGACCAGGACAAGGTCCAGGCGCTGGACATGGCCCTCACCGAACTTGCCGACTCCTTCGGTGACGCGCACGGCGACGCCGCGTGGCAGATGGAATGGGAATACTTGCTGTTCACCGCCAAGGAGGCCAAATAATGCCCGCGAACCTTATGGCCACATCCACCATCACCATTGATGCTCCGGCGGACCGCGTCTGGACGGTCATCACCGATCCGGCCGCCGTGAAGGAATTTATGTTCGGCGCGGACCTGGAAACCGACTGGACGGAGGGTAGCCCCATCGCGTGGCGCGGCGAGTGGGAAGGCAAACCCTACGAGGATAAGGGCGAGATCCTTGAGGTGGATCCCGGCCGCAAGCTGGTCCACACGCACTTCAGTCCGCTGGGCGGCCAGGAGGACAAGCCGGAAAATTACCACACGCTCACCTGGACCCTCGAGGGCCAGGACGGTGCAACAGTGCTTACGCTCTCGCAGGACAACAACGCCAACGAGGACGCGGCGGAACACTCCAAGGGTATGTGGGACATGCTCGTGGCGGACGTGAAGAAGATCGCCGAACGCGGCTAACCGCCCCAACTGAGTAGCAGCACATGTCGTTATGAGCCTCCATAACGACACCTACTGCGACCTAGTTGGGCCAGACGCTTAACAGCCAGCGGCCGCCGTCGTACCTTCCCTAAAAGAGGGACAGGCGCGACGGCGGCCGCTGGCGTCAGGCTGTTTACTCGGCGTCGTGGTCCGTTTCCAGGATCTGGACCAGACGCTCCAGGGCGTCATCCGCGCCTGTACCTTCGGCGCGGAGCACCACAACATCGCCGTGGGCGGCACCCAGGCTCATGAGGGACAGGATGCTCGCGGCGTCCATCGCCTCATCGACCGGCTCGCCTTGGCGGGCGATGGTGATGTCCAGGTCGAACTCGCCGGCGGCCTCGGCAAAGATGGCGGCGGGGCGGGCGTGCAAGCCTACTCGGCTGGCGACGGTTGCGGTGCGTTCTGACATTATTGCTCCTTTTTGTCTTTCGGCGCCTGGTTCAGCGCCGTGAATCTGTGGTGGGTAAGGGTCAGACCGTTGCGGGAACGGACTCCACGGTAGCAGCGGGCTCGCGGACGGCCCAGCGCTTGAGGGCGATGACTGCCAGCGCGCTGACCACGGTTCCGGCCAGGATGGCGATGACGAACATCGCCAGGTTGCCAATGGCGAAGAACACGAAGATACCGCCGTGGGGTGCCTGGGAGGTGACGCCGGTGGCCATGCAGAGAGCGCCGGTGAGGGCGCCGCCCACCATGCTGGCGGGGATCACACGCAGCGGGTCGGCCGCGGCGAAGGGGATGGCACCTTCGGAGATGAAGGAGGCGCCCAGCAGCCAGGCTGCCTTGCCGTTTTCGCGTTCAGCCAGGCTGAAGAGCTTCTTGTCGAGGACGGTGGCCAGGGCCATTGCCAGCGGCGGGACCATGCCTGCGGCCATCACGGTTGCCATGATCTGCCAAGGGGCCTGGTTGGTGGCGCTCCCTGCGCCGAGGCCGGCAACGGCGAACGCGTAGGCCACCTTGTTGACCGGGCCGCCGAGGTCAAAGCACATCATGAGGCCGAGAATGATGCCCAGAACGATGGCGGAGGCGCCGGACATGCCGGAGAGCCAGGTGTTCAGGGCTGTCGTGAGGCCAGCGATCGGACCGCCAAGGATCAGGAACATCAGGCCCGAGGCAACGATCGAGGCAAGCAGCGGGATGATCACCACCGGCATCAGACCCCGGAGCCAGCGGGGAACCGACCAGGTCCCGATGACGTGGGCGATGTAGCCTGCGAGCAGGCCACCGACGATGCCGCCGAGGAAGCCGGCACCCATGAACCCGGAGACGGCGCCTGCCACAAAGCCCGGTGCAATTCCGGGCCGGTCGGCGATGGCGTAGGCGATGTAGCCGGCCAACGCCGGTACCAGGAAGCCCATGGACAGGGCGCCGATTTTGAAGAACACGGTGCCGAGATAAAGTGCCAGGTTGCCATCAGGGAGATTGAACAGCGTGTTGGCCGCCAGAATGTCGTTGGCTTTTGTGCCCAAGGCGATGTCGAAACCCGCCAGGAGAAAGCCCAGTGCGATCAGCAAGCCGCCACCGGCCACAAACGGAATCATGTAGCTGACACCGGTGAGCAGTGCCTTCTTCAGCTTCTGGCCGATGTGCTCGCCCTTTTCGGTGGCCTCGTTGTCGGCCTGTTCCTCTGCCCCGAAGTGGGGGACGCGGCGCGCATTCGGATTGTCAGCGGCAGTGAGCGCCTCCTGGACCATCTTGGCGGGCTCATCGATGCCCCGCTTGACGGGGGCGTTGATGACTGGCTTGCCGGCGAAGCGCTCCTTGCCGCGGACATCCACGTCCACCGCGAAGATCACGGCTTCGGCGGCGGCAATGACGGCAGGGTCAAGCGGCTTCGCGCCGGAGGAACCCTGGGTCTCCACCTGCAGGTCCACGCCCATTTCCTGGGCAGCGGCAACCAGTGAATCGGCAGCCATGTACGTGTGGGCTATGCCAGTGGGGCACGCGGTCACGGCCACCAGGCGCCTGGGACCCGCGGTGGTTGAGCCGGCTGCAACCGCGCCAGCGGCAGGCGCCGCATCAGCAGAAGCAGCGGGTGCAGCAGCAGCGTGGGCTGCCGGTTTGTCCGCCAAAGCGCCATCCACCAGTGCCACGATTTCCTCGCGGGAAGAAGCCGCACGCAGCGCGGCCGTGAAGTCCTTTTTGATCAGGGACCGGGCCAGCTTGGACAGCAACTTCAGGTGTTCCTGATCGGCGCCGTCGGGGGCGGCGATGAAGAAGATCAGGTCCGCGGGGCCGTCCTTGGCGCCGAAGTCCACCTTGGGGTTGAGGCGGGCCATGGCCAGCGTGGGTTCGATGACCGCGGCAGAGCGGCAGTGCGGGATGGCGATGCCGCCGGGGATTCCGGTGGCGGTCTTCTGTTCGCGGGCGAAGGCGTCGGCGAAGAGGCCTTCAACCTCTGATGCGCGTCCGGTGGCAGCTACTTTGCTGGCCAGGTGCCGGATCACGTCCTCGGGCGAGGTGCCCAGGTTCTGGTCGAGCTCGACCAGTTCGGTGGTGATGAGCTGAGTCACTGTCAATCCTTTCGAAGGGCCGTGATGGTTACGGCATCCGGGGTGGTTTGGTGGACTGCCGGGACAGTGGAACCCGGCAGGGAGGCGGCGGCGGCACCGTGTGCCACTGCCTGACGGAGGCAATCGGCCGGGGCGGCGCCCTGGCCGTGGGCGAGCAGATAGCCAGCCAGCGATGAATCGCCCGCGCCGACAGTACTGACCGCGGCGACCGGCGGATGCGTGGCCAGCCACGCGCCGTCGGCCGTTACCAGCACAGCTCCCTTGGATCCGAGAGTTGCCAGCACAGCACCCACACCGGAACGCACGACGGCGGCGGCGGCCGCTGCAGCAGCCTCCGGATCCGCTTCCAGTTCGTCTGCGGTGGACGCCGTGGCGAAGCCGGCTGCAGCAGCCAGTTCCGCCAGTTCCTCGGCGTTGGGTTTGAGGAGGTCCGGTTTCCCGGACACAGCGTCCGCTGACGCGTCCGCGACGGCAGCGACGAGCGGGCTGCCGGAGGAGTCGACGGCGATCAGCGGGGCGCCGCCGTCGGCTCCGGTACCCGCAGCGGCCCGCAACCGCCGGGTGACGGTGGCGTAGAAGTCGGCAGGGAAGCCGGGAGGCAGGGAACCGGCCAGGACCACCCAGCTGGCGCCGCGGGCGCGCTCCAGAAGCAGCTTGATCAGGGCTTCCTGCTGGTCCCCGCTCAGTAAGGGTCCGGGCTCGTTGATCTTGGTGGTCACGCCGCCCGGTTCGGTGAGCGCCACGTTGGTGCGCAGCGGCTCGTCGATGGGAAGGGCCGCGAACGGCACGCCTTCGTGGAGCAGTCCGGCGAGCACGGGATCACTCGCGGCGCCCGGAAGCACCGCGATGGTCTCCAGGCCGGAGGCGACCAGGGCGCGGGAGACATTGACGCCCTTGCCGCCGGATTCCTGGCTGACCGAGACGGCTCGCTGGACCTCGCCACGTTCCAGGGGGCCGGGGAGGGCCACCGTGCGGTCCAGGCTGGGGTTGGCCGTGAAGGTGACGATCATGCGATCACCACGTCAACGCCGGCCTCGGCCAGGGCCGCCGCCAGCTCGGGGCTGGGCTCGCTGTCTGTAATCAAAGTGTCCAGATCTTTCAGGGAGGCGAACTGGACCAGGGTTTCTGCGTCCAGCTTGGAGGAATCGGCCAGCACCACGATGCGGCGCGCCGAATGGACGAAGGCTGCCTTGACGGCGGCTTCTTCAGGATCGGGAGTGCTGAGGCCAAAACTGGGGTGGATGCCGTTGGTGCCGATGAACGCGATGTCCGGGCGCATCCGCTGCGCGGCCTCCACTGTTGACTGCCCCACGGCGGCCTGGGTGAGGCCCCGCACGCGGCCACCCAGGATCTGGAGGGCGATTCCGGGGGCGCTGGACAGCTTCGCTGCAATGGGAACGGCGTGCGTGATGACCACCAGTTCGTCACCGGCTTCGGCGGAAGGTTCGACGGCGACGCGGCGGGAGAGGAGGTCGGCCAAGGCCTCGGTGGTGGAACCGGCGTCGAGCAGGATGCTGCCGGACTTTGCCTGGGGGATCAGTGCAAGGGCCGCTTGCGCGATGCGCATCTTCTGGTCCGGGCGCTGGATGGCCCGTTCGTTGATGCTTTCTTCGGTGGTGCTGAACCGGTCGGCCGCAACTGCTCCGCCGTGGACCCTTCGCACAGTGCCGGTGGTTTCCAGGGTGGCGAGGTCGCGGCGGACGGTTTCGGTGGTGATGCGGAAGCGCTCAGCCAGCATGGTCACGCTGACCCGGCCGGTGCCGGCAACAAGCTCGGCTATCTTCTGCTGGCGCTCCTCGGCGAACACGTACCCTCCATTGCGTAAAGTGCTGAAACCCAGCGGCTGCGACGTCCAGTGACTGGTATCACATGATGTTGAATTACTTGACTTTATCTGTGTCTATGTTGGTTTGTCAACGAAAGCCACAAAAACACAGAAATCTGGGCAGGGCCTCCCGTAGAAACGGAAAAGCCGGGCCGGACCGTGGCGGTCCGGCCCGGCGTCCGGGTGGTTTTGGAACTAGATGCCGCCGTCGCGGCTTTCATTGCGGGTGATGCGTTCGCCGGTGTTGGGATCAACCACCGAGCGGGTTTCGCTGACGCGGCGGCTGCGGCCCGGCGAGGCCAGGATGAGCGAGGCGATCAGCCCGATCACACCAACAGCCATCAGGATGTAGCCCACCATGGCCTGGTCCATGAAGGGGATCAGTCCTGGGGCGATGGCCCAGGCCAGGATGGCGCCGAGTGCAATAAGGAAGATGGAGGAACCGATTCTCATGACTTGCTCCTTGTTGTTAGTACTAGGTGCCGAATTTGATAAGTATGCTGTCTTGCGCTCACGCTACAGCCCGTTGGGGCGCGATTCAATGATTAAGCCGCCGGGACGCGTCAACGTCTTGGCTGTTCAGGGCTCCGCCGCTCGCTAGGCTGATCCGATGGAGACAGTTGTTTGGTCCAAGCCGGAAGCTGAACGCGACGGCACGCCGCTGCTGGTCATGATGCATGGCTACGGCACCGACGAATCGCGGATGGTGCGGCTGTTCGAATACCTGCCGGCCGAGTTCACGTGTGTTGCGCTACGGGCACCCATGGTGATCGGCGACCACTACGGCTGGTTCCTGCTGGACTACTTTCTGGCCAACGATTTCGCAGATGTCATCACCGCCACCAACACCGTCCAGACGTGGATCAACTCAGTCAGGGGCCAGCACAGCAGCGTGAGCCTGTTGGGCTATTCCCAGGGAATGGCCATGGCCAGCACGCTGTTGCGGCTCCATCCTGCGGATTACGCGGCAACGGTGGGCCTTTCCGGTTTTGTACTGGAAAACGAACTGCTGTCTCTGACCGAATCCTTCACCGTCCCGCCGCCCTTTTTCTGGGGGCGGGACAAGGCAGACCTGGTGATCAATGAGGACGCCACGGCCTACACCGGAGAATGGCTGAACGAAAAAACCCGGCTGACCGCCAGGACGTATCCCGGCATGGGCCACGCCATGAGCAAGACGGAGATGGTTGACGTCAGCGCCTTCCTGCGCCACTACGTGCTCGGCTGAACGGCTGACTCGGCGAGAATTCCGTCACAATCCCGGCCGAAGAGTGGGCGGAGCCAATGCCAGGTAAAAACAGTTGCGCGTCAAATTTGTAAGCGCTTACACTCGTCGTTGGCCCACTCCTGCGGGCCGCTGAGACCATCGGAGGGGAAGCCGGACACATGCCACGTGCCAAGCCTCCTGCCCGTCTCGCGCCGCCGGCCCTTCTCCGCCAGGTTGTCAGGCCGTGATAAGGCGCTCATGATGGAAGAAGAAGACGTTCAACAGCAGCCCACCGGCCCACCAGGGTTTTAACCCTGGCCCCCAGCCGCCCCTGCTGACCCGGCGGCATCGTGGCCGCCCTCCCCGCTCCTGCTCGGACCCCTCCTTGCTGCCCGCCGCATTTCTGCCCGCTCAACTTTCTGCCTCCTGACGTACCGCCCACTGACAACCGCCCGTGACATCCCGCCTGTTGCCCGCCGTCTGAAAGGACACCGCGCATGACTGACGTTCTGAAAACCCAAAGCACCAGCTGGACCACGGCCTCCGCCATCCTGTTCGACCTCGACGGAGTGCTGACCCCCACAGCCACGGTCCACGAACAGGCGTGGAAAGAACTCTTCGAGGGCTTCCTGGCATCCCGTCCGGATGTGCCCGGCTACCGCGAGGACGACTACTTCGATCACATCGACGGCAAGCCCCGGTTCGACGGCGTCCGGGACTTCCTGGCGTCCCGCGGCATCGTGCTCCCCGAAGGCGCGCCAAGTGACGGCACCACCGAGCAGGCTGCCACCGACGCCGCCCAGAAGGACGCCGCCAACGCCACCGTCCAGGGACTGGGCAACCGGAAGAACACGGTCTTCAACGACATCGTCAGCGCCGGCGTCGAGCCGTTTGAGGGCTCGGTGCGCTTCCTGGAAGCCGCCGTGGACCGCGGACTCAAGGTCGCCGTCGTATCCTCATCCCGGAACGCACCGGCTGTCCTGAAGGCCGCCGGCCTGAACGGGCACTTCGAAATCGTGGTTGACGGCGTGGTTGCTGCGGCCGAAGGCCTGCCCGGCAAGCCGAGCCCGGCCACGTACCAGTACGCCGCGGAACTGCTGGGCCTGCCCAGCGAAGAATGCGTGGTGGTTGAGGACGCCGTCTCCGGCGTCCAGGCCGGACACGCAGGGCAGTTTCACTCCGTGATCGGCGTGGACCGCGGCGCCGGCCGGCAGACCCTGCTCAACGCCGGGGCCACGAGTGTTGTCAACGACCTCGACGAACTGCTCTAACACCAAGCGCCGCCTGATTCTCCCCGCTCTCAGGCACGAAGCACCTCCCCGCACCGCCCAACGCCAAAGGACCCCAACACCATGGCTCTTATCACCGCGGACCGTGACCGGTTCCCCAACACCCCCTGGCAGCTTGTGGAAACACGCCACCAGCCGGGCAGCGCGGGCACACTGGAAACGCTCTTTGCCCTTGGCAACGGGCATCTGGGTATCCGCGGCGCCCACTGGGCGGCCTCGGACGCAGACCTTCCGGGCAGCTTCATCAACGGCCTGCACGAGATCTGGGACATCAAGCACGCCGAGAACGCGTTCGGTTTCGCCCGGACCGGACAGCGGATCATCTACATCCCGGATGCGAACAACTTCACGGTGATCATCGACGGCGAGAGCCTCACGCTCGCCGAATCAGCAGTCCTGGACTACCGCCGCTCCGTCGACTTCGCCACCGGCATCTACGAATGCCGTATCACCTGGCTGTGCCGGTCCGGCGCCACGGTGACCACCACCGAACGCCGCGCCGTGGGCTTCGCCTCCCGCGGCAGCCTGGGCATCTCGCTGGAAGTCGCTTCGGACCGCGAGGTCTCCGCCGACGTGACGTCGTCCGTCATCAACCGCCAGGACCAGCCTGTGGAGGACCACTCGGCGCACGACCCGCGCCGGGCAGGCCGGCACGCAGGCCGCGTCCTCCTGCCGGTAAGGACCGACGGCGGCGACGGCTCCCTCCGTCTCTCCTGGGAAGCTGCGGAATCCGGGCAGCGCGTGGGCATCGCCGTGGACCACTGGACCTCGGCCGGGCACCAGCCTTTCGAGACCGTGGCAGGCGAGGATGACAGCAGCGTCCGGTATGTCCTGGCAGTAGGTGCCCAGGAGCCGTTCCGGCTGGAAAAGAGCGTCAGCTACGCAGCGGGCCGCGGCGTCCAGGAGTCGGCTCGGGACGCGGCGGAGGCCGCCGAAGCCGGGCTCCGGACTGTGGAGGACATCTTCACCGAGAGCAGCGAGCACTACCGCGCGTACTGGGCCACCTCGGACATCGTGGTGGGCGGCCAGCCCGAACTCCAGCAGGCCATCCGTTGGAACCTGTTCCAGCTGGCGCAGGCCACCGCGCGCGCCGACATCGCCGGCATCCCCGCGAAGGGTGTCACGGGCTCTGGCTATGAGGGGCACTACTTCTGGGACCAGGAGGTCTACCTCCTGCCCTACCTGACCTACACAAACCCCGACGGCGCCCGCCAGGTCCTGGAGTTCCGGCACGACATGCTGCCGGCCGCCAAAATCCGGGCCAAGGAGCTCAGCGTGGACGGGGCCCTGTTCCCGTGGCGCACCATTAACGGCCTGGAAGCCAGCGCCTACTACGCTGCCGGCACGGCGCAGTTCCACATCGCCGCCGCCATAGCCTTCGCCACCAACCGCTACCTGTGGGCCAGCGGCGATGAAACCTTCCGCGAGGGCATGGGCGCCGAGCTGCTGATCGAAACCGCCCGCATGTGGAGCTCCCTGGGCTTCTTCGGCAAGGACGGGCAATTCCACATCCACGGTGTCACCGGTCCGGACGAATACACGGCAGTTGTCAACGACAACCTTTACACCAACGTGATGGCCCGGTTTAACCTGCGCGCCGCCGCCGCGCTGGATCACCCGGAGATCAACGACGCCGAACGCGAGCTGTGGGAGCAGGCCGCAGCCCGCATGCAGCTGCCCTTCGATGACGACCTGCAGGTCTACTCGCAGGACAACGACTTCATGACCCTGGAATCGTGGGACTGGACCACTCCCCGGTCCAAGTACCCGCTGCTGCTGAACTTCCACCCGCTGGTGATCTACCGGCACCAGGTGCTGAAGCAGGCAGACACCGTGCTGGCCATGTTCCTGCAGTGGCAGGATTTCTCCGCCGAGGAGAAGCGCCGGGCGTTCGATTTCTACGACCCAATCACCACCGGCGATTCCACCCTCTCGGCCTGCGTGCAGGGAATCATGGCTGCCGAGGTGGGGCACCCCGAAGCTGCCCTGGAGCACTTCACGAACGCCGTGTTCATCGACCTCGACGACACCCACGGCAATACGATCGACGGCGTGCACATCGCCTCCGCCGGGGGAGTCTGGAGCTCGCTGGTCTCCGGCTTTGCCGGGCTCCGGGACCAGGGCCACCTGCCCTTCTTCGATCCGCGGCTCCCCGCGGAGTGGGAGGCACTGTCCTTCCACCTGAAGATCCAGGGCCGGCTGCTGCTGGTGGAGCTCGACGCCGGTGCACTCACCCTCAGCGTCCGCAGCGGCGGGCCGCTCGACGTGGATGTCCGCGGCCAGGTGCACGGCATCGGTGCGGAACCGGTCCGGATTGCCCTGGAGCCTGTCGTGTGTCCGGAGCGCACTGTCTTCCCCAGCGGACCCCCGACGGCGAGCCTCCCCATTGTGGGTCTGCGCGCCTGAGCTTGCCGTGGAGGCGTAACCTCAGGTGATTAAGCGCCCGAGGTTACGCAGACTGCGTCAGTCTCCGGCCGCCGTCGTGCGTTCCGCTGCAACTGGCTTGTCCAGCGGGTGGGCCAGTTCGTCGGTGGGCATCCGGGCGGCGATCATGGCGATCACCGCCAGGACGGGGCAGACGACGCCGGCGGCAAGGAAAATTGCCCAAATGGGGAAGACCTCGGCAGCCGGTCCGGCCAGTGCCATGGAGATTGGCATCAGGGCGAGGGACACAAAGAAGTCCAGGCTGGAGACCCGTCCCAGCAGGTGGCCGGGCACGCGTCGTTGCAGCAGCGTGCCCCAGATGACCATGCCCACGCTGCCGGTGGCCCCGAACACAAACATCGCGGCGGCCAAAGTCCAGAAGCTGTCCAGAATGCCGACGGCGGCCAGTGGCAGGCTGCCCGCGCCCCAGGACACCATCATGACCGTGAGGTAGCGGCGCGGCAGTTTCAGGGACGCGGTCACCAGCGAGCCGACCGCCCCGCCCACGCCCATCACGGCGAGCAGGAAGCCGAACATGCTCGAGTCGCCGCCAAGCTGGTCGCGGACCACAAACGGCATCAGCACTTCAATGGGGCCAATCAGGAACAGCACCGAAACGCAGGCCCACAGCAAGGTCCACAGCAGCCAAGGGGTGCGGATGGTGTAGCTGACGCCCTCGCGCAGGTCATGGAAGACGGACGTCTTCGCGGCGCCCGTTGCCCCGGCGTCGGCTGCGGAGCTTCCGAGGTCGCTCCCGCCGTGAGCCCCGCCGTCGGCCACGTTGTGGGGCGCCGCCAGGGCATGGCGCCCCAGGAAGTTCAGGATAATGAACGCCAGCAAATGGCAGGTGGCCACTCCAGCGATGGCGTGCGACGGCGACAGCGCTGCCACCACCACGCCCGCGACGGCGGGTCCGGCCGCCTGCTGGAGGATGGGCCGCATGGTCCCCTCCATGCCGTTCGCGGCCAGCAGATCTTCGGGCGGCAGGATGCGCGGCAGGATCGCGGAGTAGGCGGGGAAGAAGAACGCGGCGCCCACGCCCAGGACAAAGCTGCCCACGGCGAGGTGCCACAGCTGCAGCCACCCTGCCATCGCCAGCCCGCTGATCGCCGCGATAACGGCCAGGTTGGCGCCTTCGACGGCAATGATGAGGAACCGCTGCGGCACGCGGTCGGCGGCGATCCCGCCAGCGAGGACAAAGGCCACCAAGCCTATGCTGCCGGCAGTGGCCACCAGGGACAGTTCCAGCGGTCCGCCGCCGAGGTGAATCACCTGGTAGACCATGGCAACAGCCCACATACCCGATCCGAAAATGGAGATGGCCAGTGCCGCGATGAGGACCCGGTACTCGCGGTGCGCAAAGGGCCGCAAGGCTTGGAGTGTGGGCATAGGCCAAGTCTAGGCTCGGCCGGTTTTTGGTGGAACTCAAAGGCATAGTTCGGGTGGGCCGGGACGGCTTAGTCTTAAGCACCCTTAGTGTTAAGGCAGGGCCGCAGCCAACACTGTCGGCGGACACAAGCAGTACAGAAGCAGAGGTGACCATGGCCAAGCGCAGCAATCCCGCCGTACGTATCGCCCAGGAGACCGCCCACAACGCGGTGTTCGACGCCGAAGGCAAGCCGAAACCCGGAGTGCACAATATGCTCCTGCGGGCAGTCGAAATCCAGCGGCCGCTGGTGCTCGCCTACGTCCGGCGGCTGCAACGCAAACACCCGCACGCCAGCGCCGCCAGGCTTGCGGCGATCCTCGAACGCGACTACCTGCGGGCGGTGACCGGCGGCGGTGCGATCGTCGGGGCTACAGCCGTTGTACCCGGCGTCGGAACTGTGGCGTCCCTGGGACTCTCCGCCGCGGCTACCGTGGGCTTCCTAGAAGCCACGGCACTTTATGCCACCTCGCTGGCGGAACTTCACGGCATCCGGCTGACCAATCCGGAAAAGGCCAGCACCATGGTCATGGCCATCATGCTGGGCGAAGAAGGCACTGCCCTGTTGGGAACGCTGAGCGGCCAGGCCATGGGCAGGGGGTCCAGCGCCACGCAGGCGTGGGGCAACGTGCTGACCAAGTCCATGCCCTCGGGTTTCGGTGCCATTCGGAACAAAATCCAGAAGGCCTTCCTCAAAAACCTGATCAAACGCCAAGGCACGGCGCTGCTGGGCCGGGCGCTTCCGTTCGGCATCGGTGCGGTGGTGGGCGGTGCCGGTAACCTCATAATGGGCCGGGCCGTGGTGGCGAACGCCAAGGAAGCTTTTGGCCCCATGCCGGATACCATCCCGGGGGAACTCAAAGCTGTGGCCGCGGAGCCCGAAAAACTTACTCTGGAAGGCAACAACCTTGGATCTTAACGCTGACCTCGGCGAATCGTTCGGCTCGTGGAACATGGGGGACGACGCCGCGATGTTCCGGCTCGTGACGAGCGCCAACGTGGCCTGCGGCTTCCACGCCGGCGACCCCATCACCATGCTGGACAGCTGCCGCGCCGCCTTCGAACTTGACGTGACCGTCGGTGCGCACGTGGGGTACCGGGACCTGGCCGGGTTCGGCCGCCGGTCGCTGGACATGTCCTTCGACGAGCTCTTCGGCGACGTCCTGTACCAGCTGGGCGCGCTGGACGGCGTGGCGCACGCCGTGGGTGCCTCCGTTGACTACGTCAAGCCGCATGGCGCACTGTACAACCGACTGGTTCATGACGCCGAGCAGGCCTCCGCCGTGGTGGCCGCCATCCAGGCCTACGACCCCGGCCTGCCGATCCTCGGACTGCCGGGCTCGCAGCTGCTGATCCAGGCCAAGGAAGCCGGCCACCCCGTGTTTGTTGAGGCTTTTGTGGACCGCGCCTACCAGGCAGACGGGACCTTGGTGCCGCGATCACAGGCGGGCGCCGTCCTGCACGACGTCGGTTCGATCGTTGAGCGCGCCGTGCGGCTCGCGACGAAGGGCGAAGTTGTGGCCGTGGACGGAACGGTGGTTCAGGTCAGGCCCGATTCCCTGTGCATCCACGGCGACACCCCCGGGGCCGTGGAGATGGCCGCCGGTGTTCGCGCCGGGCTTGAAGCGGCCGGCGTGCAGCTGGAGTCCTTCGCGTAGCGGCTAGCCGAAGACCAGGTGCGCCGCGCTGAAGATGACCAGCCCGGCCAGTGAGCCCACCACGGTGCCGTTGATCCGGATGAACTGCAGGTCCTTGCCCACCTGGAGTTCGATCTTCTGCGACGTTTCCTCGGCATCCCAGCGGGCCACGGTGTCGGTGATCACCCCGGCAATGTCGGAGCGGTAGGTCCGCACCAGGTAGCCGGCGGCGTCGCCGATCCAGGCGTTGACCTTGCCGGCAAGTTCGGCGTCGTTCACCAGCCGTGAGCCGAAATCGCGCACTGCCGTCTTGAACCGCACTGTCAGTTCACTGTCCGGATCGTCCACCGCAGACAGCAGGGCGCTCTTCACGGTTCCCCAGGTGCGGGAGGCCAGCTCGCGGACCTCCGGGTCTCCCAGAACCTGTGCCTTGATGTCCTCGGCCCGGGCGATCATCGCGGGATCGTGCTGCAGGTCCTGCGCGAGGTCGTTCAGGTACTTGTCGATCTGCTGCCGCACCTGGTGGTTCGGATCGGACTGCACGGCGCGCGCGAACTTGAGGATCTCCACGTACACCTTGTCGCCCACAAGCCCGTCCACGAAATGCGGAACCCAGGTGGGGGAGCGGTCCGAGACCAGCCGGCTGACGGTTTCGTGATTGTCGTCCACCCAGTCCGCGGCGCGGTCCACCAGCAGGTCCACCAGCTTGTGATGGTGCCCGTCGGCAAAAATCCGCTCCGCCATCCTGCCCACGGGCGGTCCCCACGGCGGAGCCAGCAGGTGCTTACGCACCATCCCCTCGATGACGGCCTGCACGTCGTCGTCGTTCAACACCTTGAATGCACCGCGGATGACGGCGGCGCCCTCCTTGGCCACGCGCTCGGCGCCGCCGGGACCGGACAGCCATTGGCCGGCCTTCCGGGCGACGTTCACACTTGCCAGCTTGTCCTGGACCACCTGTTCGGACAGGAAGTTGGTCTCCACAAACTCACCCAGCGAGGCCCCGATCTGGTCCTTGCGGCGCGGGATAATGGCGGTGTGCGGGATTTTGATGCCCATGGGGTACTTGAACAACGCGGTAACGGCGAACCAGTCGGCCAGCGCACCCACCATGCCGCCCTCAGCCGCGGCGCGGACGTACTGCAGCCACGGATACTCCTTCTGCAGCGCGAACGCGAACACAAAAATGACCGCCATGGCAATGAGGAGTCCCAGCGCCAGAAGCTTCATTTTCCGCAGCGCTGCCGCCTTTTCGGCGTCCCCTGCGCTGAGTTGATGACCGACGACGGCGGCCCTCGCCTTGGGGGAGCGCGGGGCGGGACTTGCGGGCCCGGGCGGGGGCTGGCGGGTAGTTGGCTCAGAGTTCACCTGCATGTGCCCAGCCTAGCCCCGCGCCGCCGGGCCGCGTCCGCTAGCGTGTCCTCATGACATTCGAGGAGTCTGAGCCGGAACGGCCACTGGTGTATGCCCACCGTGGGGCCAGTGCGGCATTTGCCGAGCACACGCGCGCCGCTTATCTCCAGGCGATTGCCGATGGCGCGGACGGGGTTGAGTGCGATATCCACCTCACCCGGGACCAGCACGCCGTGCTGCTCCATGACGCCAACCTGGACCGGACCTCTGACGGGACCGGGCCCGTTGCGGACCGAACGCTGGCGGAGTTGCGGCTGCTGGATTTTTCGTCCTGGAAAGGCGCCAGGATCCCGGAAGAATACGGCGCCCGGTCTGAGCAGTTCCTCACCTTGCCGGAACTCCTGGACATCCTGCGCGGCGTTGGCCGGCCGATCGGGCTGGCCATCGAGTTCAAGCATCCCAGTCCCTACCAGCTGAAACTGGAAGACCGGGTCCTGGACGTGCTCCGGGCCGAAGGTTGGGACCCTCGAACTTCCCTGGTGGACAACGTCCGGGTGACGTTCATGAGTTTCAGCCCGGACTCGGTGAAGCACCTGCTCCGGAGCGTGCCGGCCGAATTCATCTGCCAGTTGGTGGACGACATCGACGTCGACGAACTCCGCGACGAACTGAGCCTCGGCCCCCTGGCGGGCGGCGCACTCGCCAACGTGATGAAGGCCGCGCAGCTGGAAGGCGAACGCATCCTGGATGACTGCGAGGTGGGACTCGCGGGCCCGGGAATTATGTACATCCGCGAGCACGCCCGGACCGTACAGCGCTGGCTGGAGTCCGGCCGCCGCTTCCGCGTGTGGACCGTGGATTCGGAGCGGGATATTGCGCTCTGCCAGGGCCTGGGGATCCACGAGATCACCACGAACAAACCTGCCAGTGTGCTGGCGCAGCTCCAGTCGAGCGGGCAACAGGTCCAGCTGCCGTCCTGAGCTGCTGCTGTTGCGCCGCCGCTGTTTAGCCGCCGCTGTTTAGCGGCCGGGGCGGCGCTGTGATTGAGTGGACCCATGCCTTTTCGCTGGTCCGCCCCGGCCACCCAAACAGCCTCCGCGGCGGCTATGAGCGCGCTGCTGATGAGCAGCGCCATGAAGCACTTCCGCGAGCCCCGTTTCTTCGAGCAGGTGGTCCCCGATTACCTGTGCCGCGAGATTCCGGGTGCTGTTGGCGAGTCGCCGGAGGGGACTGAAGCACCAGCGCACGACGGCGGTAGGCGGCCCCTGGCTGTTATGTCACGGGAGGAATGGATTGCGGTGAGCGGACTGCTCGAGGCGGGCGCCGCCGTCGGCCTCCTGATCCCGGTGACGCGGCGGGCAACTGCCACCGCCGTGACAGCCATGTTCGCGGTCTTCCTGGCCGGCCACTTGGACGCCCTGCGCCGCGCCTACGGTCCTGCCGGTTCGCTGACGCAGCGCAAAGTACACACTGCCCGGCTGCCGCTGCAGCTGCCGCTGATCCTGTGGGCCTGGAGCCTGCGGAAACCGGGACGATGGCGATGAAGCTGCTCGCCTCGCCCGCCGTGCGGGTGGGAATCTCGATCAGCATTGCAACGGGACTTTACGGGATCTCCTTCGGCGCACTGTCCGTCACTTCAGGACTCGATTTCTGGCAGACCATGGCGCTCAGCCTGCTGCTCTTCAGCGGCGGTTCGCAGTTCGCGTTCATCGGTGTGGTGGCGGGCGGAGGATCCGGTATTGCCGCCATGAGCGCGGCCACGCTGTTGGGCATGCGGAACGGCATCTACGGCATGCAGCTCAACGCCCTCCTGCATCCGACAGGCTGGCGGCGGTATGTCGCCGCGCAGATCACCATCGACGAGTCCACCGCCACCAGCAGCGGGCAGACTGATCCTGATGAGCAACGCCGCGGTTTCTGGACGGCCGGTATCGGCATCTACATCCTTTGGAACCTTTTCACCGCCGTGGGGGCCCTCGCCGGGAGCGGATTGGGCGACCCCAAACAGTGGGGCCTGGACGGCGCCGCGGTGGCCGCATTCCTGGCCCTGCTGTGGCCGCGGCTCAAAGGCCGGGAACCGGCGGCGATTGCCGTGGTGTGCGCCCTGGCTACCGTCATCGCCGTGCCGTTCGTTCCAGCGGGCGTGCCCATCCTGATTGCCGCCGTCGTAGCTGCCCTGATCGGCTGGTTCAGCCACGGACGCAGTGACGAAGGACTGGAACCGGATGTGGATCCCTACGACGAGCACCACGGGCGCCGGGACACAAATAGGAACACACAGATGGACTCGCGTCGGGACAAGCAGGGGGACGGCCACGGCCAGGCGGGGAAGGCGGGCACATGAATCTCTGGATCTGGTTGTTGCTGGCGTGCGTCCTCGCCTACGCGTGGAAGCTGGTGGGTTATTTCGTCCCGGCAAAGCTGCTTCAGGACCCCCGGATGTCGCGTATTGCCGGCACCATGACCATCGGACTTCTTGCCTCCCTCACCATCGTCAATACCGTGGCGTCCGGCCAGACGCTGGCTGCCGACGCACGGCTGGGAGCCCTCGCGGCCGCAGCCCTCGCATTGGCTATCCGTGCGCCCTTCCTCGTGGTGGTTGTGGTGGGTGCCGGTGCTGCAGCCCTGCTCCGGCTGATCGGATGGAACTGACCGTCCATCGGATGAACCACACCAAAACACTGGTGGTGCGGCTCACATCCGCTGTAGCATAAAGCTGGCTATGCAGTTGGCCGTGGACTCTCGTGAGAGCGCTGACCTTGGAAATAAGACTGCACCCAGCCGGTTCAAGACCCGGCAAAGCGCGCCGTCGAGCATCTGACGGATGGCGCGCAGGTTTGCCGGTCAAGCGCTTCTTTACCCGGTTCCGGTCCCTGGCCGACTTGCCGCCAGAGGATCTGGATTTACTTTCCGAGCGCATACGACTGGCTCTGGACGTCAGCCAGGAAACGAATATCACCGCCCTGCACGCAGCGGTTCGGGCCGAACTCCGAAACCGGGAAACGGAACCGGACGATTGAAGGCCGGAAGAATCTCGGCGTGATGCGGTTGTAACTTCTAAAGGAGCCACATAGATGAATGATCAGCCTGATTCCAACGCGCCCGACCCGAACGGCGGCACCGGCAACCCCCAGGGTTCGGAGCCAAAACCGCGGCCGGTGTACGACACCAGTGTCTCCGAATCGACGCGGGAACTGCGGGATACTTCACGCCGCCGCCGCGACGCGGAGGAGAAGCTGCAGCAGCACCTGTTGGAGGCCAAGGAGCACGTGCCCCACGACTACGATCATGAGTCTCACGCGAATGATCAGGAATCCAGCAAGGCGGGTGGGAAAGACAGCTCTGGGCGCCAGGAAACCCCGCCCGAAGAACTTCAGCCCTAGGGCGGGGGTTCACTATCGTCGGCTCTGCAGCGCCGCCCCCGAGGCTCGGAGCGTAGGCCGGTCAAGCCGTTTGCTCGTCCTCTGGCGTCCCGGTCCGGCGGGCGCTTTCTTCGACGGCCAGTTCGTACCACGCCTGCGCACCGAACACTGGAGTGGGAGTGTCGAGATTTTGGTAGAGGGCGTCCAGCAGATTGGCCAGTTCCTCCGCCGCCAGCGAAGGAAGGATTATCACCGGGCCGCGGGGGTCGTAAATAAGCCGCGACAAGTGCGTTTGGTTCATCGGCGGACGATGGTTTTGGATTGGCTGCGCTGGACGTATTTCACGAGTGCTCCCACTGAAGATTCAGAGGCTGGCTGCGTAACCCTACATGAGTCTAATCCAACGTTTTGCCACCAACAATGGGGCGCTGAGGGCTGTGCGCCGGCGGGTGCTCAGGCGCCCGCCCGCTGGTGCTCAGGCGTGGGGTGTCAGGTGAACTGCGGGCCCTGCAGCTGCGGGGCAGGCAACGGCACATGGGCTGGCAGCGGGCGGAGGGGCCGTTCCGAGCGGATGGCGTCCTCGATCAGTGCCAAGGGGCGGCGCCAGGCATCGGAACCCGGCTCCATGGTGTCCACGACGCCGATCAGCATGGCGAGCAGGCGGAACATGTCAGTCATGGAAATATCGGAACGCAACGTGCCTTGACCTTGGCCTCGGCCCAGCAGCACGCTCATGGAATCCATCAGTGAGCCGGTGATGCCGGTGAGGAGTTCGCGCCGGCCCGCAACGGCACCCAGCAGGTTGGCATCAGCACTGGCCGCGGCCATGATGGCTTCGAGGACGCGCAGGAGCCCCGCAGTCGCGTCGATGTCAGCCAGCGCGCCCGCCATAACGGGGTCCACGGTCTCGCGGAGCTGCCGGTTGAGGGCGGCCAGGACCAGCTCTTCCTTGTCGGCGAAGTTCCGGAACAGGGTGGCAGGGCCAACGCCAGCGGTCAGTGCGATGGTCTGGAGGGGAACCTCGGGCCCATGCTCGCGGAAGCACTGGCGCGCGGCCAGGATGATCTTGTCCACGTTCCGGGCAGCGTCTGCGCGTAGTGGCTTGCGGACGACAGCAATGCTCATTCGTTAAGGTTAGCAACGCCGCAGGCAGCCATCATGGTTACCGGAGGGTAGCCGGCTATGTGACGCTTCGCCCGCCTCGCCAAAACCGTTTCGGGTAGGGCTGCGTGACAGACTTGCCCTATGTTGCTTGCATTTTCAGTCGCCCCGTCCGGTACGCCCGCCGGAGGATCCCGTCCCACCGACGCATCAGTGCACGACGCCGTTGCGGCCGCCGTGCGGATAGTCCGGGAGTCCGGGCTGCCCAACCAGACGGATTCGATGTTCACCACCATCGAGGGAGAATGGGACGAGGTGTTCGACGTCGTCAAGCGCGCCACCGAAGCGGTGGGCAAGTTTGGCAGCCGTGTCTCACTGGTCATCAAGGCGGACATCCGGCCCGGTTATGAGGGCGAGCTCAGCGCCAAGGTGGACCGCCTCGAAGAGGCACTCTCAGACGGTTCCTAAGCAGGTTTCCTGCGCAGGGTCCTAGACCGGCGAATGCCTGCGTGCCAGACTGTGGCCATGTTTGAGCACAAGACCCAGCCGGGATGGGTGGCTGTGGAAGACTTCCTCACAACTACAGTGGTGCACCCGGACGCCGCGCATAAACAGGCGGTGCGCTCCGCCGTCGACGCCGGGATGCCGCCCATTGAAGTGACCCCCAACGCCGGGAAGCTGCTTAAGCTCCTGGTCCAGCTGTCCGGCGCCCGGCGGGTCCTGGAAATCGGCACGCTGGCCGGATTCAGCACCATCTGGATGGCGCAGGGACTGCCCGACGGCGGCCGGCTGGTGACGTGTGAATATCTTGCCAAATATGCGGACATAGCCAAAGCGAATGTGGAGGCGGCCGGGTTGGGGGACAAGGTAGAGGTCCGCGTGGGCGCTGCCCTGGACACCTTGGCCGCGCTCCAGGCGGAGGACCAGGAGCCGTTCGATTTTGTGTTCATCGACGCGGACAAGGAAAACGACGCCGCGTACCTCGAATGGGCCGTGCGCCTGGGCAGGCCGGGAACCACTGTGGTCCTGGACAACGCCGTCTGGGAGGGCGCCGTGCTGGATCCTTCCATCGACCAGGTCAACGCCCCCGGGATCATCAGCGCCCTGGAACTGCTGGGCCAGCATCCGCAGCTCGACGCCACCGTGATCCAGACAGTCGGGTCCAAAGGCTGGGACGGGTTCGCCCTGGCGCGCGTCCGCTGAGCGCTGACCGCAGGCATCTAACGGCAGGCATCTGACCGCGAGCCAGTGACCCGGGCGGCTGAGCCTTGGTCGCGGGCCGGACCCTTCCCCGAATATTGCTAAGTATGCTTAGAATGACTGTCCGGACGATGTCCCGTCCGGAACCGCCTGCAGTGGAGGAACACGATGAAAGCGTCACCCACCCTTGCCAGCAACCTTCAGATGGTCCTCACGGACCTGATCGAGCTGCATCTCCAGGCCAAGCAGGCCCACTGGAACATCGTGGGCACCAACTTCCGTGACCTTCACCTGCAGCTGGACGAAATCATCGCCAGCGTCCGGCTGTTTGCCGACCAGATGGCGGAGCGGATGCGGGCACTCCACGCCCTGCCCGACGGACGGAGCCACACCGTAGCCGCAGACACGCGCCTTGAAGAGCTCCCCGGCGGGCTGATTTCCACAAAGGACGCCGTCAAACTGGTCACCGCCCGGCTGGAGCGGACGGTAAAGACCATGCGGGACGTCCACGATGAGGTGGATGAAGAGGATCCCACCAGCACTGACCTGCTGCATGCCGCCATCGAACGCCTGGAACAGCTCGCGTGGATGGTCAACGCCGAAACCATGACCCCGTCCGCGGCCGTCACCGAACCGGCAGCAAAGTAAGCCGGGCCGGAGAAACGCCACCATGCCTGCATCATCCCACCGGCCCGTCCGGCTGATCTCAACACAAGCGGAACTGGCTGGGGCAGTGCCCCTGCTCGACTCCGTGGCCTCCGCGGCAGGCGATGTTCCCGCGCTGCTGTTGTTGGCTCAAGACCCGGGAGGCAACTGGCCGCGGCCAGGGGGCGGGCATACTGCCCGTCTCTGGGAGCTGCTCGCTTCGGTCTCGGCCGTTGACGTTGCCGCAGGCCGCGTTTTTGAACCACATATGGATGCCCAAGCGATCCTTGCCCAGGCGGGAAAGGACCAGGCGGGTAACGACCAGACTGGGAACTATCAGTCGCGCCGTGATCCGGCGGGCCTTGATCCCGCCGACCGGGCGGGTGCGTGGGGAGTGTTTGCCGCCGAGGGGCCGGGGCTCCGTCTCGATGCCAAGGCCGGCGACAGTGGAATCCTGCTCAGCGGGTCCAAGCCGTGGTGTTCACTGGCGCCACTCCTGGACCGGGCCGTCATCACTGCCCACACCGAAACCGGTGGAAGAGCAGCTTTTGCGGTGGACCTCCGGCATCCGGGAGTGACGTGTGAGGAGCCGGCATGGGTGGCACGCGGGTTGCGGGAGATTCCCAGCGGAACGGTCCATTTCAGCCAGGTGCCAGCACGGCAGCTTGGCAGCGACGGCTGGTATTTCAACCGGCCCGGTTTTGCCTGGGGAGGCATGGGGGTAGCTGCCTGCTGGCTCGGGGGCGCCGTGGGCGTGGCGCGGGACTACACGGGCTCCCTGGCCGCCGCCGCTCAAACCGGCCGCGAACCTGACCAGATTGCGCTGGCCGCCCTGGGTGAGACAGACAGGATCCTCACTGCCGCGCTCCAGTACCTGGCGCGAACGGCAGCTCTCATTGACGACGGCCAGCTGTCCAACCATGGCAGCCTGTCCGCCGGGGAAGACTCACGGGAGCCAGGGGCGCGCCCAGCGGCGGACCGGAGCGCGTGGAGCGAAGCGCTACGCGTGCGCGGAACTGTAGCGGCCGCCGTCGAGCGTGTCCTGTCCCTGGTCGGCCGGAACCGCGGACCGGCGCCGCTGGCGTTCGACGAACCGTATGCCAAACGCATGGCCGACCTGGCGCTTTACGTGCGCCAGCACCATGGCATGCGGGACGATGCCCAGCTGGGAAGGCTGACGCTGAAGGGGGAGAATCTGTGGTGACTTTCTCGCACACAGACCAGGGGACCGACGAGGCCCGCTGGGCGGCGAGCGGGCTCGCAGCAATGGCGGAGCTGCCCTTGGGCCAGCACGAATTGGCTGCCATGAGGTTCGTTGTGCTGGCAGCGCACCCCGACGACGAGACACTGGGCGCGGGTGGCCTGCTGGCGCTGCTGCACTCGCTGGGCGCCGACGTCGAGGTGCTGCTGTGCACGGCAGGGGAAGGTTCGCACCCGGACTCGGCGACAACCACGCCTGGCCAGCTCGCCGCCATCCGGCTTGAGGAGTTTGCGGCAGCGATGGGGCTCCTGGGGCTGGCCGGACGCTGGCGTTTCCTCGGGCTGCCGGACCGGGGCCTGCAAGAACTGACACCGGAAATCGCCGTCCTGCTGCGCGAGGCCATCGGCCGGCTCCCCGGACCACCGCAGCAGCTGGCGATTGTGGCACCGTACCGAGATGACGGACACGCGGACCACAACGCCCTCGGAGCGGTGGCCGCGGACGTCGCCCACGAAGGTGGGCACGCCCTGCTGGAATATCCCATCTGGTACTGGCTGTGGGCTTCCCCGGAGGACCCGGCCTGGCAGTCCTGGCAGCGCCTTCCGCTGAGTACTGCACAGCAGGCGGCCAAGACGTCGGCCATGGCCTCACACACGAGCCAGATACGTCCTCTGTCTGGGCTGCCCGGGGACGAAGTGCTCCTCGGCGAGGGCCTGCTGCAACATTTCAGACGCGCCTTTGAGGCATTTGCCTGGACGCCGCCCCGGGCCACCCCGGTTCAATCCCTGCCGCATACCAGCGCCGACGCGCAGCGGATCTTCGACGCCGTGCACTCGAAGTCCCAAGACCCTTGGGAGTACACCACCAGCTGGTACGAGAGGCGCAAGCGCGCCTTGACGCTCGCCGCACTGCCCCGGGAGAAGTACCAGTCGGGCCTGGAAATCGGATGCTCCATCGGAACCCTGACAGCCGAATTGGCTACCAGATGCACCAGCCTGCTTGCCGTGGATGCCAGCAGCACCGCGCTTGAGTTCGCGGCCCAGAGGCTCGCGCAGTTTCCCGGGGTCACCACGCAGCGGCTGACGCTGCCCGTTGACTGGCCCGGCGGTAGCTACGACCTCGTGGTGGTCTCCGAAGTTGGCTACTACCTCTCGCCTGCGGAGTTTGAGCTGCTGCTGCAGCGGATCCAGGAATCGATGGCGCCGGGCGGCACGCTGCTGCTGTGCCATTGGCGGCACCCGGTTTCCGGATGGGCGCTCGACGGCGACTCGGTCCACGCGCTGGCCCGGAACCAGCTGCGGTGGCCCACCGCTGGTTTCTACCAGGAACGTGATTTTGTGCTGGAAACGCTCGTAGCTCCCCGCGACGCCGGCGATCCCGGACCCCCGGTGTCCTGAAATGGACGGGATCGAGCAGGTTGCCGTGGTTATTCCTGTCCACAACGAGGAACCGCACCTGGCACGCGCCCTGGCCGCGGTCAGTGCCGCGGCCGATGCCCTGCAGCACAGCCAGCCGGACATGAGCGTCTCCATTGTGGTGGTCTTGGACGCCTGCACGGACGGATCGGGCGCCGTTGCGGCGCGTCTTGCGGCAGCGGATCACCGCATCACCCTGCTCCCGGTCGGCTTCCGCAGCGTCGGCCGGAGCCGGCGTGCAGGCATCAACCTGCTCCTCGCAGGACGCTTGCCGGACTATGTGGCGGCGGGCCGCCCGCGGACCGCCGGACGGGTATGGCTCGCAAATACCGACGCCGATTCCTGCGTACCGGAAAACTGGCTCCTGCGCCAGGTAGAACTGGCTGGCCGCGGCGCCGATGCAGTTTTGGGGACGGTGGAGCCGGATCCGGCGGGGATGGACGGTGAACTCCTGCGGCGCTGGCACGCCCGGCATCCGCTTGGAGAGGGCCACCCCCATGTATACGGTGCGAACTTCGGGGTGCGGGCCTCGGCCTACATTCGCGCCGGTGGCTTTCCCCGTCAGCGCTCGCAGGAGGACCGGGCGCTGGCCGCACGGCTGCGCCGCCACGGGTACCGAATTACTTCCACGGATACGGTCCGGGTAGTGACCTCCGGCCGGACCGAGGCCCGGGCACCGCAGGGATTCGGCGCCTATCTGCTGGCCCTTGGCATGGAGTCCGCTGTGGCGTTCGAACGCTGAGCAGGCATGAACCCTTGAAACCACATTCATGCTGAGCCGCTAACAAAATGAGGGGGCCGACGACGACTGGGGGGACTGGCCTCGGTCTCAGAAGAGGCCACCTCGCCGCCGACCCCGCCTGACACCCGGGGCACGAAGCAACCGGGAAACCTGAAGGAATCTGTTGATATTGATCTTCCTCCAAAGTGGTGGTCCCTGCCTAGTCCCGCGTGGCGCTGTCTCGTCCCATGGTGCCGTCCGATCCTGACTGTTTGGTGCCGTTTTGATGGCGCTCCCGCAGCTCGCGGCCGCGCCGGATGTCGTCTTCTTCCTGTTCCTGCATCTTCTCGCTCTTCTTCGTGTCCCGCGGCGGGAGCTGAATGGTTTCTTCAGCCTCGATTCCCGCCTGGAGTTGCCGTCCCCGCTCCATCTCGGCGTCGAATTCTGCCCCGAACAGCAGTGACATGTTCAGGATCCACAGCCAGAGCAACATAACGATCACACCGCCGAGCGCACCGTACGTCTTGTTGTAATTTCCAAAATTGCCAACGTAAAATCCGAACCCCAGCGAAGCGAGTAGGAAGATCAACAGTGCTATGCCGGAGCCCAGGCTCATCCATTTGAACTTGGGTTGCTTGACGTTGGGAGTGGCATAGTAGAGCACCGCGATGATGGCGATGATCAGTGCCACCATCACTGGCCACTTGGCGAAGTTCCAGACGTTGAGGAATGCACCGCTGAGACCGATAAGTCCGCCGACTGCCTCTGCCACGGGCCCGCTGAGCACCAGCATGCCCGCCAGGAGTGCCACGATGACTACGGCGAGGAGCGTCACCGCCAGCATGGTCCCGCGCAGCTTGATGAAGGGACGGCCCTCGTCCACCTCATAGATCCGGTTCATGGCCCGGCCGAACGCGCCCACATACCCTGAGGCGGACCAGAGCGCGGTGGCGAGGCCGATGAACAGTGTCAGCCCGGCCGCGGGTGCGTTTGCTAACTCCTCAACCGGGCCGCTAACCGTATTCACCGTCTCAGCAGGGGCGAAGCCCCGCACGATCTCCAGCAGGGCGGTGGTTGTCTTCGCGGGGTCCCCGAAAAGGCCGATCAGGGAAACGAGGGCGAGCATCGCAGGAAACAAGGACAGAACTGCGTAGTAGGTCAGGGCAGCCGCGAGGTCCGGGCACTGATCCTTGGTGAACTCCCGAAGGGTCTTTTGGGCTATGTACTTCCAGGAAGGCTTGGTGACATCGGTGGGGCTGTCCGGTTTCCGGGAGTCGTCGGGCGCCGGCGCTTGGTCCGCCTTGGCAGTGCTGGTTTCGGATGAGTCTTGAGCGGCCATGGGGTTGTCCTCTCGGGTTGTTAATGGACAGGCCGGCCCTCCCGGGAAAGGGGGACCGGCCTGTCTGTGCTGCTGGCGGGAAGTCCCTGCCGGTCACGTGTTCTGGACGTGGTCCTTGGCGTCTGCGGCCCGGTCCTTGACGTCCGCCGCGGCAACCTGGCCTTCGGCTTTTACGTGCTCGGCGCCGTCCGCGGCGGTTGCCTTGACGTTCTCCATGGCTTCCCGCGCGGGTTCCTTCAGGCCTTCGGCCATTTCCTTGGCGGCCTCGGTCAGCTCGGTGGTCAGCGGTTCGGCCGCGGACTTGAGGGCGTCCGCTGCTTCACGTTCCTTCTCGCTGGCAGGGATCAGGGAGGACAGGAGCAGGCCGGCTCCGAAAGCGACCAGGCCTGCAGCCATCGGATTGCCCTGCGTCTTGGCCTTCACCTGGTGCGGAGCGTCACCGATGGCGGCGCCTGCATCGCTGAGTGCGTTGCCGGCACTATCGGTCCGGGCATGGACTCCGCTGTGCACGCGGTTGGTGACGTCGTCGGCTGTTCCCATGACTCTCTCCTTCACTCCGAAGACGGCGTCTTTCACCTTGTCTGTCTGGCGGTGAACGATGTTCGAAGGCGTCACTTTGTCTGCCACCGCGTCCACGTTTGTGCCCAGGCGGGCGCGGGTTGCTTCAATATCTGAACGGATATCGTCCGGGTTATCGCTCATCGTTTTACCTCACCGGGTTTTAGGGTTGGGGGAATTTCCTGGAGTGTTTCAGTGGTTTGGGGCATGCCCTTGACCGTTTTGAGCTCCTTCTTGCCCATGGAGGCCAGGACGGCGGCGATGATGCCCCAGATCAGGGCGACCACGACGGCGGACCAGCCCAGTCCCATCAGCTCGCCCAACGCGTACCAGAGGGCGATCGAGAGGAACAGCAGGACGAAGTGCCCAGCGACTCCGGCGCCAGCGAGCATGCCGCCGCCTTTGCCGGCCTTGCTGGCTGATTCCTTCAGCTCGACCTTGGCGAGCTCCACTTCCTGGCGCATCAGGGTGGACAGATCGCGCGTCACCTCACCGAGCAGATCACCCAACGACGTGTTGTCAGCTTTTACGTGCGCCGCCGAGGGGGGAGGCTCGGGTATCTGGCTGCTCATCACAGCCTGCCAGTCTGGCCGTCCGCGGAGCGGTCCCGGGTCAGGGGGTCGTTGGCCATTGGATCGTCGGCGAGCTCCCGGTCGCCTAGCGGATCGCCGGCGAGGCGGTCCCCGGAGGAAGGCTGTTGAGGGAGTTGAGGGCTGTCCAAGGGACTGGCGGGACGGGACGGGTCCCCGTAGCTGCTCCCCGGCGCGCCGCCGTCGAACCCTGCCGTAGTGGTGGCCGGGCCCGGCAGCTGTACCGGCGGGGGCGGGACACTTCCACCGGCCGACGGCGTGTAGCCGGACGCTCCGGCGCCGTATTGCCCGGTCGCGTCGTATTGGCCGCCGGCCCTGGCCGTGTCAGACTCCGGTGCGCCGGCGCTCAGGCTGCGGCCGAGCCGCCCGGCGAGGACACCGGCGCCAGCGGCCAGGAGCAGGAAGGTCCCGGGCCGCTGCCTGGCGAAGCTCTTGACTTCGTTCAGGAGCGATCCGGGGTCGCGGCCGTCCAGCCAGGACGCGACGGACGCGGAACGCTCCGCTGCCTGGCGGACCAGATCCGTGGCCACTCCGGGCTGGTCCGACGCCTGCGCCATCGCGTGCAGTTCGTCGGAGACTGACCGGAGGCCGGTGGCCACCTTCTGCTGTTGCGCGCCGGCCTGTTGGGTGAGGTCGTGGCGTGCCTGGTGGAGTAGGTCCTTGGCGTTCGCCTTGGCCTCCGAAGCGACGTTGGCCGCTTCGGACTTGGCGGTTTCAGCGACGCTCTCCGCGGAATCCGCCGCAGTCCGCGCGACGTCCCCTGCTTCTTCCTTGACAGCATCCGTGCGGGAGGTCCCGGACGTGCCGCCCGTCTGCGGCGCTGTTGGCGGGGACGTGCTGGGGAACGTGCTTGGGGCGCGTTCTCCCGAGGTTCCGGGGGTGGCCGGTGGAGCCGGGTAAGCCGAGTCCTCAGGCCATTGGTTCGCTGTCATCTTCGCTCTCTCTTTCCAAAGAAAACCTCTTGTTGATCAAGAACCAGCAATACTGGCGGTAAAATAGTAAGCATGATTAGTAACGGAAGGTAAGTACCCTTCCTACCCGAATTTCAAAGGGTTCGTATCGCCTGCCGGCCTGGCATCGCAGGGACCCTGTCACAACGAAGTGGAAAGAGGCGAGTAGTTGTGGATACAACATCGTGGGTTTGGGTGATTGTTGGCATCGTAGTGGTGGTTCTGATCGTGTTGTTCCTGGTAACGGGGCGTCGCCGTCGGGCATTAGAGCAGAAGCGGGACGATTCGAACCGCGAAAAGGCCGCCGAAATGCGCCGGAAGGCGGAGGCGGTGGAGCTCGACGCGAGTGAGAAGGAAGCCCGGGCGAGCCGCGCCCGTGCTGACGCGGAGCAGGCGCAGGTCGATGCCGCTCGGCTGAAGCAGGAAGCCGAGCAGAAGGCCAACGATGCGCGATCCCTCCGCGACGATGTGGCCAGGCAGACCGAAAAAGCTAACGCGATAGACCCGGACGTAAATCACGACGGCGACGCCCGCACAGACGCTATGCGGGCCGACACCGACGCTACCCGCACCGACGGCAGGCCGCGAACCGACGCGACCCGAACCGACGCCACCCGAACCGACGCCACCCGAGCGGACGCGCTCCGGCCGGACTCCGACGTGAGTCCGGAAGCCGGCGAGCGAACCGACGCCACCCGAACCGACGCCACCCGAGCGGAGGCCCTGCGGCGGGACCAGGAAAGGATAGATCGGGACAGGCCGCTCGCAACGTAGCCAGGGTCGCTGTCTGGACCCTTCCGGGCAGGACTAAGACCGGGCTGGAACCTGCCCATCGCCGGAAGCCGGCGGCCTGCCATGAAGGCGGGCCGATTTGGGGTGTGCAACTAGGGTTGATCCATGACTGAAGCGGCACACGGGTAATGGCGAAGCGCGGCAAGTCAGGCGGCCGGAACGGACAGCGTCCGACGGCGGGTGTCATCGAGGTGCCCAAGGGTACCCGTCCCGATGGCCCCGTTGAGGGCGTCTACTACATTGATACCGGTGACTGCGAACTCATTGCGGACCAGGACAACTCCAACGGGTGGCTCCTTAAGATCAACGGTGTCATGAGCTCCCACATCGACCTCGCCGATCCGTTGTTCCTCGATTTTGAGTACATGCGCTGGATGGCGGCGCTGATTGAGTCACGTTGGCCGCCGAAGTCCGGAAAGGGTGGTACCAAGGCGGCCGCACCCGCCGCGGGCGAGGCCGAGCGGCTGCGCGGGCTGCATCTGGGCGGCGGGGCCTGTTCCCTGGCCCGGTACTTCCACACCGCCTATCCGGACGCCCGGCAGGTGGTGGTGGAACTTGACGGCAAGCTTGCCGAGTATGTCCGCGGCTGGTTCGACCTGCCCAAGGCGCCGTTGCTGCGGCTGCGGGTGGGGGAGGCCCGCGAGGTCACCGAGACGCTCACATCGGACAGCCGTGACTTCATCATCCGCGACGTCTTTGCTGGTTCACTGACGCCCCGGCCGCTCACCACCGCCGAGTTCAATGACCACATCAAGCGGGTCCTGTCGCCGGGCGGTATCTATGTAGTGAACTCCGGCGACGCCCCGGATTTGAAGAACGCACGGGAAGACGCCGCCACCATCGCGGCCGCGTTCGCACACACCGTCATCATCGCCGACCCCGCCATGCTGAAGGGCCGCCGCTACGGCAACATGGTCATGGCCGGCAGCGACAGCCCGCTCGACGGAGACCCGCAACTGGCCCGCCGGCTGCTGGGCGGCGCCGTCCCGGCCCACATCTGGGACGACGCCCAGGTGCGAGCCTTCGCTGCAAACTCCCCGGTGCGTCACGACCCACTCGCACCCGGTGGTTGAGCTTGTCGAAACCAGGGATTTCGACAAGCTCAATCACCGAGGTCAAGACAGGCTCAATCACCGTTCCCCCACCCCAATAGGGCATCGCGGTGCGCCGCCGTCTGGTCGCGCAATGCCTGAACAACTGCGGCTACGGCAGGGCGGCGCATCGAATCCGGCCGCAGCACCATCCAGTAGGGGAGCAGCTCGGCGAAGTCGTCGGGGAGCAGCCGGACCAGGTCGTTGTGCAGATTGCCCATAAAGCAGGGCAGGAATCCGATGCCCGCGCCGGCACGGGTGGCCTCCACATGGACAAACACGTTGGTGGACGTGAGCCCTTCGCGCATGGCAGGCACCAGCCGCCGGGGTGCGTCCAGATCGTCCACCTGCAGCATCGAATCCACAAAATACACCAGCGGGTGCTCCGTCAGCTCGGCAACGCTCGCCGGCGTCCCGTTCTCGGCGAGGTAGGCACGCGAGGCGTACATCCCCAGCATGTACTCGCCCAGTTGGACGGCTTCGGCCCTGTGGACCTGCGGTTCGCCCACCACCACTTCGATGTCCAGCCCCGACCGCTGCTGCAGCGCCCGCCGGGTCATGGTTACCACTTCCACGCTCAGTCCCGGGTGTTTGCGGCGCAGCCGTGCCACGGCGGGCGCTGCGATGTAGGCGCTGAAGCCGTCGGTCGCCGTCATGCGAACGACGCCGGTAATCGGGTCTGGCGCCTGGCCCGCCGGTCCCAGCGCGCTCACCGCAGCCTCCACCTGTTCGGCAACCCGGACGGCCTCCGTGCCCAGCTCCGTCAGCTCCCAGCCGCCAGCCGCCCGTGCCAGGACCCGGCCGCCGAGCGCCTTCTCCAGGGCAGCTATCCGGCGCGAAACGGTGGTGTGGTTCAGCCCCAAAACTTGCGCCGCCGTCGTAAATTTAGCTGAGCGGGATACCGCCAGCAGGACCAGCAGGTCATCGGGATTCGCCTTCATATCTGCAATTGTGCACATAGCGGGTGCTGGATTGGGTATTGAAGGCGCATGTTTGTGCAGTAATACTCAGTGGAGCCATTAGTGCTGTGGATCACAGCGCGTGTCAAAGTGGACACCAAGGAGAAACTCATGAGCGTAGAGCAGCGCTCGGCAGACAATGCCGCCGGATCCGCACCCAAGGGATCCGGGCTTAAGAAGATTGTGGCCGCCTCGATGGTGGGCACGGTGGTGGAATGGTACGAATTCTTCCTCTACGCCACCGCCGCCACCCTGGTCTTCGGGAAGTACTTCTTCCCCGCCACCGGCAACGAGCTGGACGGCATCATCCAGGCATTCCTCACCTACGCAGTGGGCTTCGTGGCGCGCCCCCTCGGCGGCATCGTCTTCGGCCAGATCGGCGACAAGCTGGGCCGCAAACCCACGCTGCAGCTGACCATCGTGATCGTCGGTGTGGCCACGTTCCTGATGGGCTGCCTCCCGGGCTTCGCGGACATCGGCTACCTGGCTCCGGCGCTGCTGGTTGCCCTCCGCTTCATCCAGGGCTTCGCGCTCGGCGGTGAATGGGGCGGCGCGGTGCTGCTGGTTGCAGAACACAGCCCCAACAAGTCCCGAGGCTTCTGGTCCAGCTGGCCGCAGGCCGCCGTGCCGGTGGGCAACCTGCTGGCAACGCTGGTGCTGTTCATCATGTCCACCACCCTGAGCCCCGAGGCGTTCCTTGGCTGGGGCTGGCGCGTGGCCTTCTGGCTCTCCGCCGTGATCGTCTTCGTTGGCTACTACATCCGCACGCACGTCACCGAGGCACCTATCTTTCTGGAGGCCAAAGCCCTTGTGGAGAAGGAGCAGGCCGTCAGCTACGGCGTCTTCGAAGTGGTGCGCAAGTACCCCAAGGGCATCCTGCAGGCCATGGGGCTGCGCTTCGCGGAGAACATCATGTATTACCTGGTGGTCAGCTTCGCGATCGTCTACCTCAAGAGCGTGCACAAGTACGACACGTCCTCGCTCCTGCTGGCACTGCTGATCGCACACGTCATCCACTTCCTGGTCATCCCGCAGGTGGGCCGCCTCGTGGACAAGCTGGGACGCAAGCCCGTCTATCTGATCGGGTCCATCTCCGGTGCGGCCTGGCCGTTCTTTGCCTTCCCCATGTTCGATACGCGCAACGCTGTGGTGATTGTCCTGGCCGTGACCATCGGCCTGTGCCTGCACGCGTTTATGTATGCCGGCCAGCCTGCCATCATGGCCGAGCTCTTCCCCACCCGGATGCGGTACTCCGGCGTATCCCTGGGCTCGCAGGTCACCTCGATCTTCGCCGGTTCGCTGGCGCCGCTGCTGGCTACCCAGTGGCTAAAGGACACCGGTTCCTGGCTGCCCACGGCCGTCTACCTCGTGGTTGCCTGCGCGATCACTACGGTGGCGGTGCTGAGCCTGAAGGAAACGAAGGGCATCGCGCTGGAGGAAGTGGACAAGGCCGACGCCGCGCGCGAGGGACTGCTCCCAACGGCCTCTCGCTGAACTGCTTGAGCAGTTCACCGAAGGAAAATTGAGCGCGCACACGATGGGAAAAGATCTGCAATGGAAAACACACTGAACGGCCGCAAGGCCGTGGTGACCGGAGGCGCCAGCGGGATTGGCGCTGCCTGTGTCCGGGAGCTAGCAGCCCGTGGGGCAAAAGTGGTGGTTGCCGACGTCGACTCCGCCGGCGCTGCCGCACTCGCCGATGAAGTGGGCGGCACTGCCTGGGCCGTTGACCTGCTGGACGTGGACACGCTCTCCACCCTGAGCCTGGACTGCGACATCCTGGTGAACAACGCCGGGATCCAGCGCATCAGCCCCATCGAAGCGTTCGATCCGGCGGACTTCCGCCGGATCATCGCGCTCATGCTCGAGGCGCCGTTCCTGCTGATCCGGGCCGCGCTGCCGCACATGTACGCCAACGGCTTCGGCCGCATCATCAATGTGTCCTCCGTGCACGGCATCCGGGCCTCCCCGTTCAAGAGCGCGTACGTTTCCGCCAAGCACGGCCTCGAAGGGCTGAGCAAGGTGACGGCGCTTGAGGGCGGGGAGCACGGGGTCACCTCCAACTGCGTCAACCCGGGGTATGTCCGGACCCCGCTCGTCGAAAAGCAGATTGCGGACCAGGCCAAAGTGCACGGCATCCCCGAGGCCGAGGTCCTGGCCAAGGTGATGCTCACCGAGTCTGCCGTGAAACGCCTGGTGGAACCGGAGGAAGTTGCTTCGCTGGTGGCCTGGCTGGCGTCCGATCACGCCGGCATGGTCACCGGGTCCAGTTACGTGATGGACGGCGGCTGGTCAGCGCGGTAAGCCCCAACAGTCCGTGCGGGGCTTGGAGTCTTGGTCCGGATAACGTGGCCTCAAGTGCGGCATGATGGGCGCGTTACCTGGACAAAACTCAATCCTGCGGCCTCAGGTGGCGGTGGTCGTAGAAGAAGACCCCAGCCGCGGCGCCGAGTTCCACGGACGGACCGCGGTGGGACATGATGATCCCCGCGTGCCGGCCGTTGAACGGATCGTCACCCACCACGGCATCGCCCACGCGATAGGGGCACCGCGGGCGGAATGCCGCGAGGACCCGGCCGCAGGCGCGGTGGAAAAGGGCAGAAAGTCTGACAGGCCGCCCCATGCTGGCCAGGTCCTGGAGATGTGCTTTCACCATGCGAACCACTCCTTGAAGCGGCGTGGAGCCGCTCACTTCGGTGCGGTAGCCGGAAAGCTCCCAGCAGAGGATGGTCCTCCTATTCCTGGCTGGCACCTTACAAATATCGTAGGCGCTATTCCCACCAGTCACACCAGTAACAAGTACCCGTCTTCGCGGACGGGTCCTACTTAGGGGATTTTAGGGTCAGCGCTCGCCGTTGAGGATCTCGTCAGCGTTGTTGAAGGCCCAGGTGACCAAGGGCACCAGCAGGCCGGACAATTCGTAGCCACGTTCAGTCAGGCTGTAGTCCACGCGGGGCGGAATGACCGGCTGGGCTTTCCGCAGCACCAGGCCGTCGCGCTCCAGGGTCTTGAGGGTTTGGGCCAGCATTTTCTCGCTGATTCCCTCGGCGCGGCGCCGGAGTTCGCTCCAGCGCTGCTCGCCTTCCGAGAGCGCCAGTAGGATCAGCACGCCCCATTTGCTGGTGATGTGGTCCAGGACAGTGCGGCTGGGGCACCCGGCCGGGAACACGCCGTCGGCCAATCCTTCCGGCAGATGGGCTTGGAGATCTGCCGGCAGGCTGGCGGGCCATACAGTTGCTTCCATACGCATAACTTACCAAAAAGTGAGTACCTTACCTCAAAGTGCGTACTCTCTTCTGGGAAGTAAAGGCAAGGATGGCTGGTTGTGAAGGGTGACCCCTTAGGAATGGTGAAAGGAACCAAACCCATGAGCATCGTTATCACTGGAGCAACCGGACAGCTTGGCCGCCACGTCGTCGAGGCGCTCCTGCAGCGCAACGTTCCGGCAACAGAGATAGTGGCCGCCGGCCGGTCCATTGAAAAGCTTGCCGACTTCGCAGCCCGGGGCGTCCAGGTCAGGTCAATGGACTATGCGGACCCCGCGTCCGTAGCACAGGCGCTGGACGGCGCCAGTAAGGTCCTCCTGATTTCCGGCAGCGAGGTTGGCCAGCGCGTGGACCAGCACCGCACGGTGATTGAGGCAGCAGCGGCGGCGGGTGTGGAGCTGATCGCCTACACCAGCATCGCCAACGCAGACACCACCGGCATGAAGCTGGCCGCCGAGCACCAGGCAACGGAGGCCATCCTGAAGGATGCGGGCGTGCCGTTCGCCCTCCTCCGCAACGGCTGGTATCTCGAAAACTACACCGACCAGCTCCAGGGCACGCTGGCCCAGGGCGCGCTCGCCGGCAGCGCCGGGGAAGGCAAGGTCAGTGCCGCGGCCCGCGCGGACTACGCCGAAGCCGCCGCCGCCGTACTTGTTGCCGAAAACCAAGCCGGCAAGATCTATGAGCTCGGTGGGGACCACGCCTTCACGCTCACCGAACTGGCCCAGGAAATCAGCACCGCGGCCAACAAGCCCGTGGTGTACCAGGACCTTCCGGCCAGCGACTACGCCGGACTTCTTGCCGGATTCGGCGTGCCGGAGCTCTTCGCCGGCGTCCTGGCGGACTCGGACCTTGGCATTGCCCGGGGTGACCTCCTGGTCAGCGGCTCGGACCTTCGTACACTGATCGGCCGGCCAACCACGCCGATGCCGGCTGCCGTCCGTTCCGCGCTCGCGTCGGCCTAAACAGACTTCGCAACGCTCTCTCACATCCTGCACTGTTTGGGCCAACGCTCTCTCACCTCAATGTGAGAGAGCGTTGGGCCAAATCGCCCCAGAAGTGCGAGAGCGTTGGGGGTGGTTAGGACTTGCTGCCGGTCAGGGCCAACGTCCCTCCGAGGCCGATCATCAAAGCCCCTCCTGTTGCCTCCACCGCTGAAACCCGGCGTGGCGACCGGGCGAACCATTGGCGGGCCGAACCTGCGGCGACGGCCCATAGGCTGTCTGAAACTATGGCGATCAGCAGGAACACCGCCCCCAGCAGCGCCAGCTGGAACGGAATGGCCCCGGACGGGTAGTCCACAAACTGCGGCAGTACCGCTACGAAGAACACCACTGACTTCGGGTTGGTGAGACCCACTACCAGACCTTCCGCCACCAGCCGTCGTGGGGAGGAGGCGACTGGCTGACGATCAGCTAATGAGTTGTGCCGCCGGTTCCGGATGGCCTTGATGCCCAGGTAGACCAGGTAGGCAGCCCCTGCCAGTTTCACGACGCTGAACAGGACCACGGACTGCGCAACAATAATGCCCACGCCGAACGCAACTGCAGCCACCTGCACCAGTTGCCCGGTCGCGTTGCCCAGTACTGTCAGGACGCCGCCCCTCCAGCCCAGGGCCAGGGAACGGCCGATCACGAACAGCACGCTGGGGCCGGGGACGGCGATCAGCACCACGGATGCCAGCGCAAACGCCAGCAGGTTTGAGAAGGGAACCATGCCTGATCTTAGCTCCGGTGGGGGCCGATGGGCATCAGTGGCCGCGGGCTGAGGTGACCACCGGCAGTGGTGAGGTTTCGTCCACGAGTTCGGCCCGGCGTCGTCCGTTCCCTTTGACCCAGAACCGGTATGCGAGGACCAGCAGCCCAAGCCACACCGCTCCCACGTAAAGCGCCACGCGAGTGTCCTCGAAGGCGCCCAGGACGGCGATGACCAGCGCCATAAACGCGATCGTGAGGATTGAAGCCGCCGGCCACCACGGGGACGGGAATTCCGACGCCGGCAGGCCCTTCCGAGCGATCTCCCGCTTCATCGCGACATGGGAAGCCAGGATCATGACCCATACCCAAACGGTGGCAAACGTGGCAATCGAGGCGATCAGGATAAAGACGTCCTCGGGAATGACCGCGTTCAGAACCACGCCCACCAGAAGGATGCCCGCCATCATCACCACCGTCATCCACGGCACGCCATGGCGCGAAACCTTGCCGAAAACTGCCGGCGCGTGGCCCTGGTTGGACAACCCGAACAGGATGCGGCCGGCGCCGAAGATGTCGCTGTTGATGGCGGAAAGTGCTGCAGTGATCACCACGGCGTTGAGGATGTGCGGTGCGGCCGGGATGCCCAGGCCGCTGAAGATCTGGACGAACGGACTTCCGTTGCTGCCGATCTCGTTCCACGGGAAGAGGCTCATCAGCACGCCGAGAGTCAGGACGTAGAACAGCAGGACGCGGACCGGTACCGTGTTCACGGCCTTGGGGATGACGTTCTTGGGGTCCGCGGCCTCGCCGGCGGTGATGCCGAGCGTCTCTATCCCACCGAAGGCGAACATCACGACGGCGAACGAGGCCAGGAGCCCCTCGAAGCCGTTGGGGAAAAGCCCGCCGTGCTCCACAAGGTTGCCGAGCCCCGGCGCCACCGTTGAGCCGCCGGCCTGGAAACCGAAAGCGATGATGGCGGCGCCGCCGACGATCATGGCGATGATGGCCACCACCTTGATCAGCGAGAACCAGAACTCGAGCTCGCCGAAGACTTTCACGCTGAGCAGGTTCATTGCGGCCAGGAAGCAGATAATGGCCAGAATCCAGATCCAGCGGTCCACCTGTGGAAACCAGAAGCCCATATAGATGCTGAAGGCGGTGACATCAGCAATGGCGACGATGGCCATTTCAAAGACGTAGGTCCAGCCGGTCACAAACCCCGCCAGCGGCCCGAGGTAGCGGCTGGCGTACTGGCCGAACGAGCCCGACACAGGGTGGCGGACGGCCATCTCGCCGAGGGCGCGCATGACCATAAACACTGCCGCGCCGCCGATGATGTAGGCAAGCAGGACCGCCGGACCCGCCTTCTGGATGGCGGAGGCGGAGCCGTAGAACAGGCCGGTTCCGATCGCCGAACCCAGGGCCATAAAGCGGATATGGCGGACGTTCAGTCCCCGGTTCAGGACGTGCGCGACGGCGGATCCCGGCTTGGGCCTTTCGGCCGGGCTTGCGTCTCGGGTGGCGGCTGTGTCTTGCCTGGTGGTGGCGGGCTGCATACAAATACCTTCTCGTCGTTGGGAGGGGGATCGCCAACTAGCAGACCACTTTGGCGCCCGAGGTGATGAGACTCACGGGCGGTTGGTGTCTTCCATCTCAGACTGGAGGCTGCGGGCGGCCTTTTCCTTTTCATGGAGTCCAAAACTATTGACATCATGTCTGGTTTTCTTTACATTTAAAATGTTAGCTTTGTTTTACATCAGGTGGGAACGGCGGGAGCAGAAATGTCCTTCGAAGAGAAGAGCGCCTGGATCATGGGGGTGGCGGCCGTGGGCTCTTATGGCGTGTATCTGGCCATCGTCCTTGGCCTGGCCGGCACCATGCCCCTGGTTGACGTTCCTTACGTGGCTCCACTGCTGTGGACCATCGGGGCATCCGTTGCTGCGTCCATCGCCCTGCACGCTCTCCTGGGCATCCTTTCGCCCAGGGAGGCCGGGAAGAAGGACCAGCGCGACAGGGAGATCTACCGCTTCGGCGAGTACATCGGACAGTCGTTCGTGGTCATCGGGGGCGTCGCGGCGCTGCTCCTGGCGATGGCGGAGGCGGACCACTTCTGGATTGCAAACGTCATCTACCTGACGTTTGTGTTGTCCGCGATCCTGGGTTCCGTAGCCAAGATCGTTGCCTATCGCCGGGGGTTCCAGCCGTGGTGAAGCCAACGCGGGTAACCAATTCCATCCGGCGCCTGCGGTTCGAACGGGGCGAGACGACGCAGGCCGAACTCGCCGACCGTGTGGGCGTCACCCGCCAGACCGTCATTGCCATCGAGCAGGGCCGGTACTCGCCGTCCCTGGAGATGGCTTTCCAGATCGCCCATGTGCTCAGCGTGCCGCTTGAGGACGTGTTCCAGTACCCGAACCACGAAGGAGACGCATCATGAAAGCTATCGTTCAGGACGTTTACGGGAATTCCGATGTACTCCAGCTGCGGGAAATTCCGCAGCCGCTGCCCGGCGTTGGGGAACTGCTGATCGGGGTCCGCGCGGCCGGCGTCGACCAGGGCGTGTGGCACCTCATGACCGGGCGGCCGTACCTGCTCCGGCTCTTCGGGTTCGGGCTGAAGAAGCCCAAGGTGCCCGTCCGCGGACGCGAGGTTGCCGGCGTCGTAGAGGCTGTAGGGGCAGGCGTGACACGCTTCCAGCCCGGCGATGAAGTGTTCGGCACCTGTGAGGGATCTTTCGCCGGATTCGTCTGCGCCCAGGAGAAGCGTGTGGCCGCGAAGCCCGTAAACCTCACGTTCGAGGAGGCGGCGGTGGCACCTATTTCTGGTGTTACCGCGTTGCAGGCTGTCCGCGACGCCGGGCAGGTCAGTACCGGCCAGAAGGTGCTGGTCATCGGCGCCGGCGGGGGAGTCGGGTCCTTTGCGGTGCAGGTGGCGAAGGCATTCGGAGCTGAGGTCACAGGAGTCTGCAGCACCGGAAAAGTGGAGCTGGTCCGATCCCTGGGCGCTGATCACGTCATCGACTACACCCTGGACGATTTCGCCCGCGCCGGGCTGCATTACGACGTCATTCTGGATACCGCGGGCAACCGGCCGCTCTCAGTCCTGCGGCGCGTGCTGGCCGCGCGGGGAACGCTGGTGATTGTCGGGGGCGAAGGCGGGGGGAAGGTTACCGGCGGATTTGAGCGTTCGATGGGTGCGCCGCTGGTGTCGTTGTTCTCCGGGCAGAAATTCAAAGGGCTTGTTTCGACAGAGAACTATCCCGATCTCGAGGCGCTGACCACGCTTATTGAAGCTGGCAGTGTGAAGCCTGCCGTGGACAAGGTCTACGCGCTCGCTGAGGCGCCAGCCGCCGTTGACTACATGCACGAGGGCCGCTCCCGCGGCAAAGTAGTGGTCAGGATCTGAGGTTCTTCAACCTCCTGCCCCATCGCTCTTCCACTCTCGTTACGAAGGGACAGATAGGCCCGACCAGCTCCGGCGGCACCTCAAAATGATGTCAGCGGAGTTATCCACATAGCCGTTCAGCCTCGCGGTCGTTGTCAGACCCTCACGGGATGATTTGAGTATGGATAGCAGAGCAGCTGTGGCGACGGCGGAGGCCCTTTCGGCGTCTTTCGCTGAGCTTGCTGCGCGGCTTCGTGGCGGGGCAGACTGCAATGGTTCCGGGGCTGATCCGCTGCGGCGGGCGGCGGATGATTTCCTGGACGGGCTGGCCGAGCTCTCGCGACTGGAGGCGAAAAGTGCCGCCCTGAAGGTCTGGCTGGCTGCCGGTTACAGCGCCGCTGCCGAGGCCCTGGCGGGCCCGGCTAAGTCGCCGCAGGACCATACCGGCCAGGAGATGGCCGTGGTCGCCGAGGTCGCCTGCGCCATGACGGTCAGTGAACGCTCCGCAGGCGCCCTGCTCGCCGAAGCCCACTCCCTGACCACGGCTCTGCCGCTGACGTTGTCCGCGTTGCAGGCCGGGACCATTTCGTGGCAGCACGCGAGGATCATGGTCGACGAAACCATGAACCTGGACCCCGCAGGGGCGCAGGCGCTGGAGGCGCATTTCCTGGACCCCGAGGTCGTGAATCCGGCACGTGGCCCGGCGGGTGAGCTCATCCCCGGCCGGTTCCGGCACAAGGCCCGGACCTGGCGGGAACGCCATCACCCGGTCAGCATCGAAAAACGCCACGCACGCGGTGTCCAGGATCGGCGGGTGGAGTATTCCCCGGACCGCGACGGGATGGCCTGGCTTTCCGCGTACCTCCCGGCCGATCAGGCGGCAGGGATCTGGGACCGTCTCACCACCGCCGCGAGAGCCCTCCAAGGACCGGACGAGGACCGGAACCTCAGCCAGCTCCGCGCCGACACCGTTGCCACCTGGCTCCTGGGCAATACCGGGGACCCCGCTGGGGAAATAGGCAACGGTGTTCCGTCGCCGCGGGCAGAGGTCCTCGTGACGGTCCCGGTGTTCGCGCTGCTGGGCCTGACCGATGAACCAGCCATGCTCGACGGCTACGGGCCGATCCCGCCCTCCATGGCCCGGCAGCTCGTCGCCGGCGGTGCCGAGTCGTTCCACCGCGTCCTGATCGACCCGCGTGATGGGGCTCCCCTGGAGATCGGGCGGACCAGCTACCGGCTCACCAAAGCCCAACGCCAATGGCTCCGGCTGCGGGACGGGAAATGCCCGTTTCCGGGCTGCAGCAACCACTCCCTCGACAACGAAGCGGACCACCTCCTCGCCTGGGCCCACGGCGGCACCACCGGGATAACGAATCTCGGCCAGCCCTGCCACAAACACCACAGACTCAGACACACCACCGGCTGGACACCCAAAGCAGCCACAAAGAACGAACCACCCGGCTGGACATCACCCACCGGACGCCACTACACCAGCGAACACCCCGACTTGGAACCACCCCACTGGCCGGAACTGAAAGACCCGGAATTCTACGCCGGCGCCGTTCCAGATGGAGGCGCCCCGCCCGACGATCCGCTGGATGAGGAGCCCTACCCGGACGGGGCGTCATTTCTGACCTCCGGGATGCACTCGGTCACCTAGGCAGGAACCCGACTTCAAGGCGCGAAGGTGAGCCCGCGCTCGATGGCGGCCGCTTCGAGAATCCGCAAGGCCTTCGGGCCAATGCCGTGCATGGCAAGCAGTCCCCTGCGTCCAAGCGAGGCCACCTCAGCCAACGAAGTGATGCCCGCATGGAGGAGGGCGCTGTTTGCCGGCCGGCCGATCGGGGGCAGATCCCCGATCTGCGCGGGAACGTCGCTGGTGCTCATGCCTGCCCCGCCGCAGCCTCGATGGTGGCGTCGCTGTACGCTGCGGCAAATTGGTGCAACTCAACGATTTCAGAACGGCTTTCCTCGGCGCCAGCCCAGAGGTCAGCATCTGGGCTGGCGTCATCGTCGAACCATGGGAGATGCTGGCCGCTGGGGCGGCCAAAGACCTCGCCGAAGTAGCCGAGTTCCGTAATTGCCACATGTTTGACCAGGCCCAGCGGATTGGTGCCGGTCGGCGTGAGTGGCCGGCGGACGTCGTACTCGCTCAGGCCGTCCAGCCTGCCGAGCAGGTTGTCCCGTCGGACCCGGAGGTAGCGATGTTGGTGTCTTTTTCATCCATAGCGGGCACTCTACCGAACGGCCAGCTTTTCTTTGGGCACAGATCCAAGGTCATTCACAGTCGAGGAATAGTCTGGTATCCCGGACACTCACCATGTGTGGACGGCACAAACGATGGGTGCCTGGGGCGCAAGCTTAAGTACGGTACCCCGGACACCCGGACACCCGGAGTAGACGGCGACGCATCGGAGGACACATTGGAAGGCCCTGATACTAAGGCAACGTCGAAAGTCCCCGCGGCTGAAAACACCCTCCGTATCCTCAAATTACTGGCCTCGAAGCGGGGGCCGATGGCGGCGTCGAGCATTGCCACGTCCTTGGGATTGCCGCGCTCAAGCGTCTACCACCTGCTCGGGGTGATGGAGGCGAACGGTTTTGTCCTCCACCTGCACGAGGAGCAACGCTACGGGCTGGGGATCAGTGCCTTCGAGCTCAGCTCGGCCTATTCGCGACAGGAGCCGCTGTCCCGCCTGGGCCGGCCACTGCTGGCGTCGCTGGTGGACGTGATCGGCGAGAGCGCCCACCTGGCCGTCCTCCATGGCCGCGATGTGCTCTACATTGTGGAGGAGCGTGCCAAGAACCGCCCGTCCCTGGTGACCGACGTCGGCGTCCGGCTGCCCAGCCACCTCACCGCCAGCGGCCGCGCCATTCTCGCGGCATTGCCCAAGTCGCAGGTCCGGGCGCTTTACCCGAATGCAGAGGCCTTCACTGCCCGGCATGAGGTGGCGGGCGCCATCATGAAGTACTCCGCGCTGTCCTCCCACTTAGACCAGGTCAGGCAACGCGGTTATGCGACCGAACACGGCGAGGTGACGCCCAACTTCGGCTCGATCGCCGCCGCTGTCACGGACCACGTGGGATGGCCGACGGCGGCAGTCGCCGTTACGTTCCTTGAGGACAAATTGCCAGCGGACCAATGGCCGGCGCTCGCCGCGCGGGTTCAGAAAGTTGCTGACGAGCTGTCGGTGCGCATCCACGGCCGCCCGGCCAAGTAGCGCTGCCCGCCGACCGTCCGGTCTCGTTCCCTGATCGCTCCGACAGGAATTGCAGCGGTCTGGAATCCCGGACACCACCCCTTCGAAAGCCCTGTCCGGACCGGTTCGGAACGGCTTTAGTTGATACAGAACCACTTCCCAATATGGCGAAACCACACACTCGCCCAGAACATGAAGGAGCCCTCATGGCACCCGCCGATTTCACCACCGGTGCCCGCCCGGTCAAAGCAGCCCGCGGCACCGAGCTCACCGCCAAGAGCTGGCAGACGGAAGCCCCGCTGCGCATGCTGATGAACAACCTGGACCCCGAGGTGGCCGAGCGCCCCGATGACCTGGTGGTTTACGGCGGCACCGGCCGCGCCGTCCGGTCCTGGGCCGCGTTCGACGCGATCACCCGCACCCTGGAAACCATGGAGAAGGACGAGACGCTGCTGGTCCAGTCCGGCAAGCCGGTGGGCGTCTTCCGCACCAACGAATGGGCGCCGCGTGTGCTCTTGGCCAACTCCAACCTCGTGGGTGACTGGGCGAACTGGCCCGAGTTCCGCCGGCTCGAGGCCGAAGGCCTGATGATGTACGGCCAGATGACTGCTGGGTCCTGGATCTACATCGGCACCCAGGGCATCCTGCAGGGCACCTTCGAGACCTTCGCCGCGATCGCCCGCAAACTCACCGGCGACGAGGACGGCACCCTCGCCGGGACCCTGACCCTCACTGGCGGCTGCGGTGGCATGGGCGGGGCACAGCCGCTCGCCGTCACCCTGAACGAGGGCGCGTGCCTGATTGTCGACGTCGACGAAAGCCACCTGCGCCGCCGCGCCGGCAAACGCTACCTCGACGAGGTCGAAACCGACCTCGACACCGCCATCGCAAAAGTCCTGAAGGCCAAGGAAGAGCGCCGCGGCTGGTCCGTGGGCTACGTCGGCAACGCCGCCGAGGTCTTCCCCGAGATCCTGCGCCGCCACAACGCCGGCGAACTCACCGTCGATATCGTCACGGACCAGACCTCCGCGCACGACCCGCTGTCCTACCTCCCCGAGGGAATCACGGTCGAGGAATGGCACACTGAGGCCGCCGCCGACCCGGAAGGCTTCACCAAGAAGGCCCAGGCCTCCATGGCCAAGCACGTCCAGGCCATGGTCGAATTCCAGGACGCCGGCGCCGAGGTCTTCGACTACGGCAACTCCATCCGCGACGAGGCCCGCACGGGCGGCTACAACCGCGCCTTCGAATTCCCCGGCTTCGTCCCGGCCTACATCCGGCCGCTGTTCTGCGAGGGCCTGGGCCCGTTCCGCTGGGTTGCACTCTCCGGTGACCCAGAGGACATCGCCGTCACGGATGCGGCGATCAAGGAACTCTTCCCCGAGAACAAGCACCTGCACCGCTGGATCGACGCGGCACAGGAACGTGTGGAGTTCGAAGGCCTGCCGGCCCGGATCTGCTGGCTCGGCTACGGCGACCGCGCCAAGGCCGGCCTGCTGTTCAACCAGCTCGTCAAGGAAGGCAAAGTCAAGGCGCCCATCGTGATCGGCCGCGACCACCTCGACTCCGGCTCCGTCGCCTCCCCGTACCGGGAGACCGAAGCCATGGCTGACGGCTCCGACGCGATCGCGGACTGGCCGCTGCTGAACGCCCTGCTCAACACCGCCTCGGGCGCCACCTGGGTCTCGATCCACCACGGCGGCGGCGTCGGGATCGGCCGCTCCATCCACGCCGGCCAGGTCTCCGTCGCCGACGGCACCGACCTCGCCGCGCAGAAACTCGAACGGCTCCTCACGAATGACCCCGGCATGGGCGTCATCCGCCACGCCGACGCCGGCTACGACCGCGCCCTCGACGTCGCCAAAGAACGCGGCGTCCGCATCCCCATGCAGGAGACCCGGTGATCGAGCCTGTCGAGATCTAGGTTTCGACAGGCTCAACCACCGGCCAAGGCTCAATCACCAGAAGTAGGAATCATGACCATCACAGCCAATGCCCCAACCCAAGCACCGCTCACCGTCACCCTCGGCTCCAGCGGCGTCACACCCGAGGACGTTGTCGCCGTCGCCCGCCACAACGCCAAGGTGACCATCGCCCAGGAAGCGCTGGATACGGTGGCCAAGGTTCGCGCGCACATCGACGAACTGGCGCACAGCGAAACCCCCGCCTACGGCATCTCCACCGGTTTCGGTGCGCTGGCCAACCGGCACATCCCCAGCGAGCTGCGCACCCAGCTGCAGAAATCGCTGATCCGCAGCCACGCCGCCGGCATGGGCCCGGCCGTGGAACGCGAGGTGGTCCGCGGCATCATGTTCCTGCGCGCCAAGACCCTCGCCTCGGGCCGCACCGGCGTCCGACCGGTCGTCCTGCAGACCATGGTGGACGTGCTCAACGCCGGCATCACGCCGGTGGTCCGCGAGTTCGGCTCGCTCGGCTGCTCCGGCGACCTCGCCCCGCTGTCCCACTGCGCCCTGGTACTGATGGGCGAGGGGGAAGCGGAAGGGCCCGACGGCGTGACATACGGCGGGCGCGGTGAGGCGCCTGTCGCTGAGCTGCTCGCCCGCCACGGCATCGAACCGGTCACCCTCGCCGAGAAGGAAGGCCTCGCGCTGGTCAACGGCACCGAGGGCATGCTGGGCATGCTACTGATGGCCATCGCGGACCTTCGCCAACTGCTGACGACGGCGGACATCACCGCCGCGCTCAGTGTCGAGGCGCTGCTCGGTACAGACCAGGTCTTTGTGCCGGAGCTGCATGCCGCGCTGCGTCCGCACCCCGGCCAGGCCGCCAGTGCAGACAACATGCTGCGCGTGCTGTCCAACTCGCCGATCGTGGCCTCGCACCGGGTGGGGGATTCCAAGGTCCAGGACGCCTACTCGCTGCGCTGCGCACCCCAGGTGGCCGGCGCCGCGCGGGACACGGTGGATTATGCCGCCCTGGTGGCATCACGTGAGCTTGCCGCGGCCATCGACAACCCGGTGGTCCTGCCGGACGGCCGGGTCAGTTCCAACGGCAACTTCCACGGCGCACCCGTGGCGTACGTCCTGGACTTCCTGGCCATCGCCGTCGCGGATCTCAGCTCCATCGCCGAACGCCGGACGGACCGGATGCTGGACCCGGCGCGTTCACACGGGCTGCCGGCGTTTCTGGCCGCGGATCCGGGCGTGGACTCGGGCCTGATGATCGCCCAGTACACACAGGCTGGACTGGTGTCGGACAACAAACGCCTGGCCGTCCCGGCGTCGGTGGATTCCATCCCCAGCTCCGCCATGCAGGAGGACCACGTGTCCATGGGCTGGCACGCGGCCCGGAAGCTGCGCAAGGCCGTGGAGAACCTCCGCCGTGTCCTGGCCATCGAACTGGTGACGAGCGCCCGCGCCATCGACATGCGGACGCAGCTGTCCGACGGCGAGCTGACTCCGGGCCCGGCCGGCACTGCCGTGATCGGGGTGCTGCGGTCCGTCGTCGAAGGCCCTGGAACCGACCGGTTCCTGTCACCGGAGCTGGAGGCGGCTGACCGTCTGGTTGCCTCGGGAAAGGTCCGGGCAGCCGCCGAATCAGCGGTCGGAATTCTTTCCTGATCGGGAATATTCTTCGGTCCTGCTGCGAAATTTAACCAATGTCGAAATATGGTACGACACGTACATTTCGGCGCCGGGAATTGTAGTAGAACTGAAGGTGTAGTGAAAGTCACATCAAAGAGGCTGTGGCGCAGGACGTATACAAAGGGGTAGTAGTTCAAATGAAAGCACGTGGGGCTGTCCTCTCGAGGCGTAATGTCCATTCGGCCACCATCTCGGAGTGGGGAACGCTCAAAGCGGGGGACCGGGTGGAGATCATCAAACACGCGCACGTCATTGCGGCGGGCGAAGTGGAAGAGGTATCGCAGAGCGGGAACGTGCTGTGGCTCGTACCGGCCACTCCGTCAGAAAAGGAACTTTTCCTTAAGTCCGATGGTGTAGAAGTCCGCAGGAGCTAGGAACGCAAGACCAATACACAAAAGAGTCCCTTCCTTCCGCCATCGGAAGGAAGGGACTCTTTCGTGGCGCGGGCTGGCTCCAAGCAGGGATCGAAGCCCGAATCTACGTCTGAATCAGCTCAGGCCGCAATGCTTTCGTACGTTTCACCGAAGGGGACCGACTCGTCCAGGGCCACGGTGAAGCGTCCCGGGCGCAGCCGCGTCACAAGGATGCCGCAGGCGGCGTCTTTTGCCGGCTCGATCAGCGTGGCAACAGCGTTGTCCAGGCCCTCGTGCATCTCGTTCGCAGTGGAAAACTGCAGGTCGATGGACAGAACAGCCGGGGCTTCGACGGTCGCGACGGCGGCCAGGGGGCGTTCCAATGTAGCTGTAGTCATGTGCCAATCTTTCTGTGTCTCGTGCCAAAGGGCTCGATCAACTGTACCCGCTACGGCGTTCCAAATGTCAGATGACTGCTCTATCGCCCGCCTTGACGCCAAAATCCGAAGTTTGTTCGCAGGACATCACCGTCAAGGCGGGGTCCCGCGAACAAACTTCGGATCGAAGGTGGTGCCCTGATCAGCCCGCTATACCCGCTTTGACGGCCAGTACGGGACAATCGGCCTCGAGCAGGATCCGTTGGGAAACGCTGCCCATGATCAGTTTGCCCACAGGGGTGCGTCGGCGCAGGCCGATCACGATGAGTTCGGCGTTGTGCTCCTCCGCGGCGTCAAGAACCTCCGCTGCCGCATCATGTCCACGGACAGGCTGCTTGATCACGTGGTCGATCCCGTGGGATGCCAGGCGTTGGTCGATGCTTTGCATCTCGTCTTCCTGGGCGTAGCGGTTGTCCACCAGGGCATCGCCCTTGGAGGAGTTGATGACCAACAGGGTGGTGTTGTTCTTCTTGGCCTCGGCGATGGCCTGTGTCAGGGCCGCCTCGCCCTCGGGGGTCGGGACGTATCCCACCACGATCGTCATGGCTGTACCTCTTTTTCTGTCAGTTGATTTTGCTGCTGGGCGGATGCGGGGCTGAAGCTCAGGTCCGGTTAGCCGTCGCCGTCGCCGTCCGCGTCGCCGCCTGAGGTGGCATCGGCGCGGTGGCTGCCATGGCTGCCGCTGCCGCCAGCGTCCCTCGGCGCAGTAGCGCCGGAGCGGGTAGCGGGCACCCCTGCCGGCACTGCCGTCGGGCGGTTCCGGCGGATCAGCTTGAACAGCAGCGGCCATATGAGGATGATCGCGATGATGACATAGACGCCAATGGCAATCGGTTCGCTCCACAGGCCGGCGGGGTCGCCGGCGCTGAGCTGCAGCGTCTTGCGAAGCTGACCTTCGATCCTCGGCCCCAGAATGACACCGAGGATGAGCGGCAGGACGGGAAGTCCGAACCGCCGCATCATGAAGCCCAGGGCGCCGAGCGCCAGCAGGAGCACCAGGTCGAAGGCCTGCAGGTTCACCGAGTAGGCGCCCAGCGTGGCGAAGAAGAGGATGCCCGCGTAGAGGTAGGGCCTCGGGAGTTGCAGGAGTTTGGCCCACAGCGGCGCCAGCGGCAGGTTGATGATCAGGAGCAGGAAGTTGCCGATGAAGAGGCTCGCGATCAGCGCCCACACCAGTGGTCCCTGGCTTGCGAAAAGCTGGGGCCCCGGCTGGATGCCGTACGAGGTGAAGGCTGCCAGCATCACGGCGGCCGTGGCGTTGGTGGGCAGGCCCAGGGCAAGGAGGGGAGTCATGGTGCCGGCAGCGGCAGCGTTGTTGGCTGCTTCCGGCCCGGCCACGCCCTCAATTGCGCCATGGCCAAACTCCTCGGGGTGCTTGCTGAGGCGTTTCTCGGTCACATAGGAGAGGAACGTGGGGATCTCGGCTCCGCCGGCCGGAAGCGCGCCGAAGGGGAAGCCGAACGCCGTTCCACGGAGCCAGGGCTTCCAGGAGCGTTTCCAGTCATCTTTGCCCATCCACGGACGGCCCACGGGAATGACCTGCAGTGGATTGCGGCGCAGGTGGGCGGCGACCCACAGTGCCTCGCCGACGGCGAAGATGGCCACTGCGACCACCACGATGTCCAAGCCGTCAGCCAGCAATGGCTGGCCGAAAGTGAGTCGGCGCTGACCCGTCACGGAGTCGATGCCCACCAGGCCAATTGCGAGTCCGAGGCCCAGCGAGGCAAATCCCCTCAGCCGGGATGATCCAAGGACGGCGGTGACTGCCAGAAGGGCAAGCACCATGATCGCAAAGTAGCTGGGCGAGCCCAGGCTGACCGCAAACTTCACCACGATCGGCGCAAAGACTGCGAGCAGGGCGGTGCCGATCGTACCGGCCACGAAGGAGCCGATGGCTGCCGTCGCCAGGGCTTGCGCGGCCCTGCCGGCTTTCGCCATCTTGTGGCCTTCGATGGCCGTGACCACCGAGGAGGATTCACCTGGCGTATTAAGCAGGATGGAGGTGGTGGAGCCGCCGTACATACCGCCGTAGTAGATGCCGGCGAACATGATGAAGGCACTGGTGGGTTCCAGGACGTAAGTGACGGGCAGCAGCAGGGCAACGGTCATGGCCGGGCCCAGGCCCGGGAGGACGCCGACGGCGGTGCCCAGGAGTACGCCGATGACGGCGTAGAGGAAATTTATGGGGGTCAGGGCGGTGGCGAAGCCGTCCATCAGGGAGGAGAAGACGTCCATCAGAGAACCCCTTCCAGGAGGCCTGCGGGTAGCGGAATTCCGAGGCCCAGGTAGAAGCCGTAGAAGGTGAGCACGGAGAGGGCCAGGGCGATGATGCCGTCACGGATGTAGTGCCGGCTTCCCAAGGCCCACGCGCTGCCCCAGAACAGGACGGTTCCCGAAATCACCCAGCCTGCCCAGTCGATAAGCAGGATGTTGGCGACGAACGCTCCGACCAGCGGCAGGACGGTCTTCCAGTCGGCGGGGTGTGTGAGGTCCACGTCCTCGCCGCCTTCCGCTTCGCCTTTGCCGCCGCGGAGTACATTGACGGCCAGGAGGATGGCGCAGACGATCAGCAGTCCTGCCACGAGGTAGGGCAGGGTTTTTGGTCCCACCGGGTCCGACTTCGAGTACGGGGTCACCAGGGCAATGGCGTCGACGAGGACCAGGACGCCCGCCGCTCCGAGCAGGAGGGCTACCCCCAGCTCGGAGCGGCCTTTGAGCCGTGAGGCCAAAGTTGGTGAGGAGCTCACGTCAGGCCAAGCTTCGTGAGGACGTCCGCCACCCGCTTGTCCTGCTCGGCCAGGAAGGTCTTGAATTCGTCGCCGGTGATGAAGGCGTCGGTCCAGCTGTGGGTCTTGAGGGCTTCTTTCCAGGCGGCCGTGCCGTGCATCTTTTCGAGGGCGGCGATCAGCTTGGCCTTGTCCGCGTCGGTGATGCCCGGAGGGGCCACGATGCCGCGCCAGTTGGTGAATACCAGGTCGATGTTCGATTCCTTCAGCGTGGGTGCGTCCACGCCGTCGAGCCGCTTATCGCCGCTGGTTGCCAGGACGCGGACCTCGCCGGACTGAATCTGCTGGAGGTACTCGCCGGCGCCGGAGGCTGCGAAGCCCACCTTGTTGCCGAGGATGGCCGGGAGGAGGTCCCCGCCGCCGTCGTAGGACACGAAGTTCACCTTGGTGGCATCGATGCCCACCGCTCCGGCGAGCTGCATTGGCAGCAGGTGGTCCGGACCGCCGGGGGAGGATCCGCCGCCCACGCTGATGGAACCGGGGTCGGCTTTCCAGGCGGTGATCAGGTCATTGATGGTCTTGTAGGGCGAATCCTTGTTGACCATGATGGCGCCGGGCTCTTCGATGAGCTTGGCCAGCGGAGTGGTGGCCGTCAGCTTGGACTCGGACTTGTTGGTGTAGCTGGCGCCCACCACGCCAAGGCCCATGAGCATGGTGAGGTCACCGTTGCCCTTTTCATTGACAATCCGGGCCAGGCCCACGGTTCCGCCGGCGCCGGCCAGGTTGAAGACCTCGGTGTTGGTGGCCACCTTCTCGTCGTCGAGAACTTTTGCCGCCACGCGGGCAGTGGTGTCGTAACCGCCGCCGGGAGTGTTGGGGACCATGATCTGGAGACCGGTCACGGGGCCCGCTGCGGCACCGGAGCTGGCGCCGTCGGTGGAGCTCTTCCCGGTGGCACCGCAGCCGGTGGCCATCAGGGCGATGCCGGCGGCGACGGCGGCGATTCGCAATGCGCGGATTTGGCGCATGGTGTTTCCTCTTTTCGATCAAAACTGATCAGCAGGGCTGACTTGTAGTTCCGATGCTAGGCCGCTAAGTGACGGGCATCACTCTTGTGTACGCAGAGAAAGTTAAGTTCATTGCGTTCACGTTTCCGTTGTCCCTCCGGGGGCCACCGTGGCCCTGCTGCAGGCATAGTTCAGGTAGCCTGACCACCAGAGGTCCTACAATCAGGGACCGCTCAATCAGAGGGAAGAACCGCAGTGTCTCGACGAAGAGGAATGTCCCTCGCGGGCCAGTACCTGGTTCTGCAGTTGCTGATTGTCCTCGCGGTCCTCGTCGCCGTGGTGGCCATTTCGCTCGCGCAGTCCGCTGCCGCGTTTGAGCGGATTGAGGGCCGCCGGGCGCTGTCCGCCGCCGAAGCGCTCGCCGCCAATCCCACGGTGCGTGAGCTGCTTCCCAACGCCGAACCACGCGGCGGGTCAGCCCTTCCCGCCGTCGCCGAGTCGGTGCGGACGGTGTCCGGATCCTCGAACGTGGCGCTCGCAAAGCTGGACCGCACGGTGGTTGCATCGTCCGATCCCAGCCTGCTGGGCGAGCCGTTGGAACTTGGCGCCAGCCGCGTGTTGGAAGGCCGCGCGTGGACCGGCGTAGTGGACGGATCCGGCGCGGAGGAACTGTCCGCGCACGTTCCGGTCCTGGACGACGCCGGGAAACTTATCGGCATCGCGTCCATCAGCCGGAACTACCCGTCCCCCTTGGAGCGGTTGGGGGATGCCGTGCCCAACCTCCTCACCTATCTCGGGGTGGCAAGCGTGCTGGGTGTCGCCGGCTCGCTGTTGCTGTCCCGCCGGGTGAAGCGGCAGACCCTGGGCATGGAACCGAGCGAAATCACCGGCCTGGTGGAAAACCGCGAGGCCATGCTGCATGGCCTGAAGGAAGGGGTCGTGGCGCTGGACCCGCACGAGCGGATCACCGTGGCCAACGACAGCGCCCGTGCCCTCCTGGGCCTCCCCGCGGACTGCGTGGGCAAGCGGCTCGCCAGCCTGGCCGTGGAGCCCGCACTCAAGGACGTCCTCACCCGTGAGCAGCCGGAGCCGGACCAGCTGGTGCTCGTTGGCGACCGGCTGGTGGTACTGAACCGGGTTCCCATCCTTTCGCGCGGCCGCGACATCGGATCCGTCACCACGCTTCGCGACCGTACGGAACTGTCCGCACTTGAGCGGGAACTCGGAGCCACCCGGACGGCCACCGACACGCTCCGTGCCCAGGCCCACGAATTCGCCAACCAGCTGCACGTGATCTCCGGCCTCATCCAGATCGGCGAATACGATTCCGTGGTCCAGTTCGTCAACGGTGCCACCCTGGACAGGACCCGGCTCAACGACGAGGTCACCAGCCGCATCGAGGACCCGGCGCTCGCCGCCCTGCTGATCGCCAAGTCGAGCCTGGCCACCGAACGCGGGGTCACTTTGCAGCTTGATCCGGAATCCGGGCTGGAGCGCGTTGATGATGAGCTGTCCCGGGACCTCACCACCGTCGTCGGGAACCTGGTGGACAACGCGTTCGACGCCGTCACCGGGCTTCCGGAGGCAGTGGTCAGGGTTCTCGTTGAGGACACCGGCGACGGCGTCACGGTCACCGTCCGCGATTCCGGCCCCGGCGTCACCGGTGATCCGGGGGAGATCTTCCGGCAGGGTTTCACCACCAAGGACCCCGGCCCCGGCGGGAGCCGCGGCTTCGGACTGGCGCTCTCCCGGGTGGTCTGCCGGCGCAGCGGCGGCGACCTCACGGTAAACAACAACGCTGGGGCGGTCTTCACCGCCCGGCTGGAACGAAAAGGGCTGGAACGAAAACGGCGGGAACCAACCAGACCGGATCGAACCAGCCTGGAACGAACACGGAGACTGCAGCAATGATCAAAGTCCTGATCGTCGATGACGACTTTATGGTGGCCAAGGTCCACGCAGGGTTCATCCAGCGCACGCCGGGTTTCGCCGTCGTCGGGGTGGCCCACACCGGCGCCCAGGCGGTCATCGAAACCGGGCGGTTGCAACCTGACCTGGTGCTGCTCGATATCCACCTGCCGGACATCAACGGCCTGGACCTCATGCACAAACTGCGTGAGGTGGCCCCTGAACTGGATGTCCTGGTGATCAGCGCCGCCCGTGAGGTGGACACGGTGCGCAAGGCCCTCCGTGGCGGGATTGTGCACTACCTCATCAAGCCCTTCTCGCAGACTGACCTGCAGGAACGGCTGGAGCACTACCGCAGCGCCTACCAGGGCCTCGACTCGGTCAACGATGTGGCGGAGCAGTCGGACGTGAACCGCGTGTTCGGGCTGGACCGGATCGATCGGCCGCTGCCGAAGGGCTGCAGCATCGAAACGCTGAAGCTCGTGGAAGCAGCCCTGAAAAAGGCCGACGGCGACCTCTCCGCCAACGAAGTGGCCGTCCAGCTGGGCACGTCCCGGGTCAGTGCGCGCCGGTATCTGGAGTACCTCCACGACGAAGGTGTGCTGGAGGTCCGGCTCAAGTACGGGGTGGGCAGGCCGGAGCGGCGCTACGTGCTTAAGGCTTAGCTAGCGCAGCAGCGTGTTCACCAGCCGCGCGGCAACCTTGGCGGTCCGGCCGTCCACGTCGAACTCCGGGTTCAGTTCTGCCACGTCCAGGTGCAGGAGTTTGCCGCTTTCCGCCACCTGCCGGCAGACGGCGCTGATGACGGGCAGCGGAACGCCGTAGGCGGCGGGGGCGCTCACGCCGGGAGCCACCGACGCCGGCAGGACATCCAGGTCGATCGTCAGGTACAGCGCGTCCACGCCTGCCAGGAACTCCGCCACAAACGCCCGTACGCGCTCTGCCGTGCAGTCCTCATCCAGCAGGTACCGCACGCCCAGTTCGTCCGCTGTGTTGAAGAGTGACCGGGTGTTGTTCGGCTCGGAAATCCCGACGACGGCGTAGCGGAATTCGCGCCCCGCGGCGGCTTCCGCCGTGGCCATCTGGAGGAACGGCGTCCCGGAACTGGGGAGGGGTTCATCGCGGAGATCAAAGTGTGCGTCCAGGTTCAGGACGCCAAGCCGCTTTCCGTCGCGCACCGCCTGGGATCCGGCCACCCCCAGATAGCTTGCGAACGCGGTCTCGTGCCCGCCGCCCAGCACTACGGTGAGGCGGCCGGCGTCGAGCATGGCGGCGATCGCGTGACCGGCGCGGGCCTGGCCGGCCTCCAAAGCGCCGTCCGAGACCACGATGTCCCCAGCATCGGACACGGTGCGGTCCAGGTGGAAAGCGAGCGGGCCGAGCGCTGAACGGATGGCTGCCGGCGCCAGCGCGGCTCCGGTCCGTCCCTTGTTGCGGCGCACACCCTCGTCGCTGGCGAAGCCCAGGATCACGGCGGGCCGTGCGGCGAGGGGTGCCGCAGAATCGTGTCCTGAACGGTCAGCCGATTCAGCGCCGGGTGCGTAGGGCGAAACCGCCTGCCACCAACGGCGGTGCTCGGCGCCGTCGCCATCGAACCGCCCCGTCCACGGCTGCGGGGAAAGGTCAACGGTGAGCTCAGGAGAAACCATCCCCCTAGCTCACCGCAGCGCGGGCCCAAAAACCAGCAGCGCCGCCGTCGGACTGTCCGGAATCCCGGACACTGCCGCTAAGGCATGCCCAGCGCGGCCTCGATTGGACCGACGGCGAAGAACAGCAGGAACGCGCCGGCCACCGCCCACATCAGCGGATGGACGTCCTTAGCCCTGCCCTGGAACGTCCGGATCAGGACAAACGCGATGAAGCCCGCGCCGAGACCGTTGGCGATGGAGTACGTGAACGGCATCAGGGTGAAGGTCAGGAAGGCCGGGATGGCGATTCCCCAGTCCTGCCAGTCGATTTTGCCCACCTGGGAGACCATCATGAAGCCCACCACCACCAGGGCAGGGGCCACCGCCTCAAACGGCACGAGGTTGATCAGCGGGGTGAAGAACATGGCCACCAGGAACAGCAGGCCGGTGACGATGGACGCAACGCCGGTCCGCGCACCCTCGCCGATCCCGGCGCCGGCCTCAACGTAGATCTGGTTCGAGGAGACGGAGGCGCCGCCACCCACGATCGCGCCGAGCGCGTCCACCTGGAGCACACGGTCCACGTCCGGGATGTTGCCGTCCTTGTCCACCGTGCCGGCCTCGTTGGCAAGGCCCACCATGGTGCCCATGGCGTCGAAGAAGATGCTGAGCAGGATCACGAATGCCAGCAGGGTGGCGGCTACGAAGCCCAGGTGTTCAAAAGCGCCGAACGGGTTGGCCTTGCCGATCAGCGACAGGTCCGGGGCGCTCCACTCCGTAAAGGACGGCGCCACCAGGGACCAGCCCTGCGGGTTTGCGGTGGTGCCGTCAAAGCTGGGGCCGATGTGGAGGGTCATTTCCAGGATCACGGAAATGATGGTGGAGGCGATGATGCCGATCAGGATGGCGCCTTTGACCTTGCGGACCACCAGGCCGATGGTCAGGATCAGGCCGAAAACAAAGACAGCCGTGGGCCAGCCCAGCAGCTTGCCGTCGAAGCCCAGGCCCACGGGAACAGTGGTACCGGCGGCGTCCGGGATCCGGCGGACAAAGCCGGCGTTGACCAGCCCGATCAGTGCGATGAACAGGCCGATGCCCACCACGATGGCGGTCTTGAGCCCGTCCGGGACGGCCTTGAAGACGGCGGTCCGGAAGCCGGTGAGGACCAGGATCAGCATGGTCACGCCGGACAGGACCACCAGGCCCATCATGTCCGGCCAGGTCAGGCCCGGGTTCGTGGCCACCGTAACGGCCACAAACGCGTTTACGCCCAGGCCCGCGGCCAGCGCGAAGGGGTGCCTGCCCCAGGCGCCCATCAGGATGGTGAGGATGCCGGCCACAAAAGCCGTCACAGCGGCCACCGCGGCAAAACCAAGGGTGTTGCCGCTGGAATCCGGGCCGGACAGGATGAGGGGGTTAAGCACCACGATGTAGCTCATGGCGAAGAACGTGGCAAAGCCGCCGCGGATCTCGCGGGAGAGGTTGGACCCCCGCTCGGAGATCTTGAAGTACCGGTCCAAGGCAGAGCCCTGCTTAAGCATTAGTCCTCCGGATGTGTTGTTGGGGGTTACTCGATCCTAGAGGGCGGGGGCGCACGCCTAGAATGTCTGTCAGGAACCTCACAATGCCGAGCAATGTTGGAGACACCATGACTACTGACACATCGACAGACCAGCAGCTCCCCGCGGCGCACGTCGCCGACAGCCACGATCTGATCAGTGTGCAGGGTGCCCGGGAGAACAACCTCAAAGACATCAGCATCGAGATCCCCAAGCGGCGCCTGACAGTGTTCACCGGGGTGTCCGGCTCGGGCAAGAGCTCACTGGTGTTCGCGACGATCGCCGCCGAGTCCCAGCGGATGATCAACGAGACCTACAGTTCCTTTGTGCAGGGGTTTATGCCGAACCTTTCCCGGCCGGACGTGGACCACCTCGAAGGGCTGACCACGGCGATCATCGTTGACCAGGAGCGGATGGGCGCGAACCCCCGCTCCACGGTAGGCACTGCCACGGATGCCAACGCCATGCTCCGGATCCTCTTCAGCCGGCTGGGAAGCCCGTACGTCGGGCCGCCCACTGCGTTTTCCTTCAACGTCCCCACGCGTAAGGCCAGCGGTGTGATGAGCACCGAGAAGGCCGGCGGCCGGGTCGAGAAGGCCGTTGTGCAGAACGCTGTGTACCTGGGCGGCATGTGTGCGCGTTGCGAGGGGATGGGCTCGGTCTCCGACTTCGACCTCACCGCTTTGTACGACGACACCAAGTCGCTCGGCGACGGTGCACTGACCGTCCCCGGCTACAGCATGGACGGCTGGTACGGCCGGCTGTTCGAGGGCATGGGCCTCCCGATGGACAAGCCGATTGCCACGTTCACGAAGAAGCAGCTCGAGACGATGCTGTACTCCGAGCCCACCAAAATCAAGGTCGAGGGCATCAACCTCACCTTCGAGGGCGTCATCCCCAAGATCCAGAAGTCCATGCTGTCCAAGGACGTCGAGGCGATGCAGCCGCACGTGCGGCGCTTCGTGGAGCGCGCCATCACTTTCCAGGCCTGCCCCGAGTGCGAGGGCACCCGGCTCAGCCCCGAGGCCAGGTCCTCGAAGATCCATGGCAAGAACATCGCCGATCTCTGCGAGATGCAGATCAGCGACCTGGCCGAGTGGGTGCGCAAGTTCGACGAGCCGTCTGTTGCGCCGCTCCTCAAGGGCCTGAGGCACCTGCTGGATTCCTTCGCCGAAATCGGGCTGGGCTACCTCTCGCTGGACCGCCCGGCAGGCACCCTCTCCGGCGGCGAGGCACAGCGCACCAAGATGATCCGGCACCTTGGCTCGTCCCTCACCGACGTCACCTATGTCTTCGACGAACCCACCATCGGCCTGCACCCTCACGACATTGAACGGATGAACCAGCTGCTGCTGCAGCTGCGCGACAAGGGCAACACCGTGCTGGTGGTTGAGCACAAGCCAGAGACCATCGCCATCGCCGACCACGTGGTTGACCTCGGTCCCGGCGCCGGCACCGCGGGCGGCAGTGTCTGCTTCGAGGGCAGCGTCGAGGGTCTGCGGGGGAGCGACACCATCACGGGCCGCCACCTCGATGACCGTGCAAAGGTCAGGGGATCCGTACGTTCCTCGGCCGGCGTCCTCGAAGTGCGTGGCGCCTCCACCCACAACCTCCAGGACGTCGACGTCGACGTCCCGCTCGGCGTGCTCTGCGTGGTGACAGGTGTGGCTGGTTCGGGCAAGAGTTCGCTGATCCATGGTTCGGTGGCAGGGCGTGACGGTGTGGTGGTAGTCGACCAGGCCGCCATTAAGGGCTCACGCCGCAGCAACCCTGCCACTTATACGGGCCTGCTCGAGCCGATCCGGAAAGCGTTCGCTAAAGCCAACGGCGTGAAGCCGGCGCTGTTCAGCTCCAACTCCGAAGGTGCCTGCCCCACCTGCAATGGCGCGGGCGTCATCTTCACGGAGCTGGGCGTCATGGCCACCGTCGAGTCAACGTGCGAGGACTGCGAGGGCCGGCGGTTCCAGGCGTCAGTGTTGGAATACAAGCTGGGTGGCCGCAACATCTCGGAGGTGCTGGCCATGTCCATGACAGAGGCCGAGGTCTTCTTTAGCGAAGGGGAAGCCCGCACGCCTGCGGCCCACACCATCCTGGACCGGCTCGTCGACGTCGGGCTCGGGTACCTGACCCTCGGCCAGCCGCTCACCACGTTGTCCGGGGGCGAGCGGCAGCGCGTCAAGCTGGCCACGCAGATGGCGGAGAAGGGCGATGTCTACGTCCTGGACGAACCGACCACCGGCCTCCACCTCGCCGACGTCGAAAACCTCCTCGGCCTCCTTGACCGCCTCGTCGAGTCTGGCAAATCGGTCATCGTCATCGAGCACCACCAGGCGGTCATGGCGCACGCCGACTGGATCATCGACCTCGGCCCGGGAGCAGGGCACGACGGCGGCAAGGTCGTTTTCGAGGGGACTCCCGCGGAGCTCGTGGCCGCCAAGTCCACACTCACCGGCAAGCACCTCGCGGCTTACGTCGCCGGCTGAACGCCCGCCGGCTGAACGCCGGTGCCCGGGCAGGGTGCGCTGCCGCAGCCCGGGAAGCTCGCCTTACGGAAGCCCGCCCAGGGAAGTTCGCCTAGGCTGAATGGAAGGCACCAGTCAACCCAAGGGAGCAGTACACCTATGCGATCCATCCGCCGCCAGTTGCTGAGCGTTGTGCTCGGGACCTTCGTTTTCGTAGCCGCGGTCCTGGGATTCGCGGCTCCGGCCTCGGCACACGATGCCGCAGAGTCCAGCAGTCCCGCGCAGGGCGCCACGGTGCCCACGGCGCCGGAGCAGGTGTCCGTCACGTTCAATAAGAACCCGTTGGGCATCGGTGCACAGTTCTCCGTCAAGGATTCCGCCGGTGCCGAGTGGGCCGACGGCGCGGTTGAGATCGTGGACAGCACGGCCACGCAGAAGCTCAAGGCCGGGGCACCGGCAGGTGTATACACGGTTGCCTGGCGCGTCGTCAGCTCGGATTCCCACCCGATCGAGGGGACGTTCGGCTTCACGGCGACCGCCGCTGCGGCGGGAGCGGCGCCCTCGGGAACATCGGCGGCGGGAGCATCGCCGTCGGCCGGAGCATCGCCGTCGGCCGCTGTTCCCACAATGGGAACCGCGCAGCCGGGAACCGTGGCGGCTCCGGCGCCGGCCGAAAACGCGTCCCAGCCGTTCCCCTGGAGCCTGGTGGTCTTCGCGGCAGTGGCCGTGGGGCTGCTGGTGGCAATCGGTATCCTCGCGAAGCGCCGCCTCACCACAGGCAGCGACGACGACGAAACCGAGCAGGCCTAGACCGCGGCGGCGCTTTCCGGGTTGACCGAGGCCGAAATGGCCTGGCCCACGGTCTTCGCCTGACGCAATACTTCCTTGGGTGAGGGCGTGATGAGCTCGCCCACTCCCACGAGGTAGATGCCGATCTGGCGCATCGCGGCCACCAGGTTGCGGCCAACCGTGATGCCGAAGTCGCTGAGCATGCGCCGCAGTTGGCTGTGCGCGCATCGGGTCAGCACAATGTTGTCTGCCAGCAGTATTCCGTTGGGCGTATGAACTTCCCACTGGCCGGATGGGGACCCCGCAGCCGTTCCTGCGGCCGTTCCCGTGCTGGTTCCGCCCGGCGCGCCGCCCACCATGGTCAGCTGAACTGCCCGCGTGGTGTTGCGGACGTCCATGTGGTGGCTGGCGGCGTAGTTGCGCAGGTGGCGGAGGATCTCGTTGCGTTCCCGGAGGGAATCGGAGTCTGCTGCGTCGCAGCGCTGCAGTGAAGCAGTGTTGGCCGGTTGTCCGGCGCCGAGGATGTCGAGCCCGTCCACCACGATGGCGTGCACGCCGCGGCGGCGCAGTTCCGCGCCAACAGCCAGGCCTGAGAGCCCCGTGCCGATGATCACCGTGGTGGTCCGTTCGGTCCCGCCATTCACAGGCATGCTTGACACTACAGTTTTCCTCCTTCAAAGGCTTCCGGATGCAGGCAGCGTCGCCCCGCATGCGTTCCGTTACCCCCAAAGTCCGGCCGCAGCACCGGCCCGGGACGCACCGTGAATCGGGCGTCGGCGGACCGGCAGTGCCTCGAAGACTACAGAACATTAAGGGCCATGGATAGCCCAAACACAAACATTCTTCTCCGCGATGAATACGCTTTCCGCTCCATTTGCCGTGGGTTGTGGATAACCGGCCACGCAGCGGCCCGCGGCCGCTTGCTAAGTGTACGCGGACCGAGAATAGTGAGAAGCGGAAGCAGGGTCCTCCAGCCCGTCGGGGCACACTTCGCGGCCGGTGCGGGCGGAGGGCGCCGCGTCTGGCAGAATAGCCGCAACATAAGGCAGTATCGCGAGGAGGCGGCCCCATGGGCGCACATGAGTTGCATCCGGATCCGGAAGAGGACAGGGCCGGAAATTCGGCGGCTCCGGTGGGGATTGTTGTCGGCGTAGACGGGTCCGACCACGGCCAGTGCGCGTTGGTGTGGGCAGCCCGGGAAGCCGAGCGCCGCCGTCGGCCGTTGCATATTGTCACCGCCTATTCCGTGCCGATCTTTGCGGCGTCCGGGCTGGACGGCGGCTACGCCACCGTGGACGATTCCGTGATCCGCGAGGGCGCCGAAGCGATCGTCAAGCAGGCGCTGGACAAGGTTTCCGGCTACAACATCGAGGTTGACGGCTCCGTGGAGAACGGGGACGCCTCAGGTGTGCTCCTGGAAATGTCCGAGACGGCTGATCTGCTGGTCTTCGGCACCCGCGGCCGTGGCGGCTTTGTGGGACGCCTGCTGGGCTCGGTGAGCAGCGCCCTGCCGGCACACGCCAAATGCCCCACCGTCACGGTGCCGCTGGTGTGTTCGGACCGGCTGGGCGAAACCACGGAGGACAAACGAATCAGGGCCGAGCAGGCCAAGCCAGGGCACAAACAGGTCGAGAACGTTGTAGTGGTGGGCGTGGACGGGTCAGAACAGGCACGGATCGCCGTGCTGGAGGCTGCCGACCAGGCCGAACGGCTCGGGGCAACCCTGCGCGTGATCTGCGCGGTGCCGCAGTTCAGCGGCTCGTTGGCCTGGGTTCCGGCCCCCATGGACCGCAAAGCCCTCTTCGAAGACATCCGGATCCAACTGGATGCCGGGATGGCCTGGCTCAAGAGCCACTACCCGAACCTGTCCGTGGAGTCGGAGCTGCTGGACGGCTCGGCAGTGGACGTCCTGGTGGAGGCCAGCCGGCGCGTGGAGCTCGTGGTGGTGGGCACCCGGGGCCGCGGCGGGTTCACCGGCATGCTCCTGGGCTCCACATCCGGGGGCGTGCTGCACCATGCCAAGAGTCCGGTCCTGGTGGTTCCGGACCGCGACGATCCCCGGCTCGCGGACCGGGCGCAGTTCGGAACACTTCCGGGCGCTGCCTGACCCAACCTCGCACCACCTTCGCGGCAGGAGGCATGAAATGCCTGACACCGGCAGCCCGCCTCCCATCCTTGGATTGGAGGCGGTCACCGCAGCAATGGTTCCCCTGGTGGGTGGCAAAGCCGCCAACCTGGGGGAGCTGCTCGCCGCTGGGCTGCCCGTGCCGGGCGGCTTCTGCCTCACCACGGAGGCTTACCGCCAGGCCACCGCGGACGGCGCACTCGCCGAGGTCCACGCGGCGCTGAAAGCAACGCCCGACGGCGACCTCCCCGCCCTGGCTGCGCTGGCATCCCAGGCACGGGACATAATCCAAAACGCCCCTGTCCCCACCGAGGTGGCCGCCGCCGTCGACACGGCCTACGCAGCCCTGGGCGACAACGTTCCGGTGGCCGTCCGGTCATCCGCCACGGCAGAAGACCTTCCGTCGGCGAGCTTCGCCGGCCAGCAGGATACCTACCTCAATGTGGTGGGGGCTGCCGCCGTTGTGGAAGCGGTACGTAATTGCTGGGCCTCACTCTGGACGGACCGGGCCGTCAGTTACCGGGCAAGCCGGGGGATCGATCCGGCAACGGTGGCGCTGGCCGTGGTGGTCCAGCGGATGGTGGACGCCACCGCCGCTGGCGTGCTCTTTACCGCCAACCCGCTGACGGGGCGCCGGAAGCAGGCCGTGATCGATGCCAGCCCGGGGCTGGGGGAGGCTGTGGTGTCCGGGGCAGTGAACCCGGACCATTTCGTCGTTGACCCGCTCACCGGGCGGGTGCTGGAACGCCGGCTCGGGGACAAACGCATCGCGGTCCGGCCGATCCCCGGCGGCGGCACCCAGACGCTGGCCATCAGCAATGGCGCGGCTGCGGCCTGCCTGACGGACAAGCAGGCCGCCGAACTGGCAGCCCTGGGCCACCGGGTGGAGGGCCATTTTCGCTCGCCGCAGGACATCGAATGGGCCATCGCCGGCGACGGCCGCCTTTGGCTGACCCAGTCGAGGCCCATCACCACGCTGTTCCCCGTCCCGCAGCGTGCCACCGTCGGGAGCAGTCCCGGCGGGGAGGGCACGCGCGTTTACCTTTGCTTCAGCCTGGCGCAGGGCCTGACGCGGCCCATCACTCCCATGGGCCTGGCAGCCTTCCGCCTTATCGCCTCATCGGTGGCCCGCGCGGCGAAATTCGACGTGCCCGAGCCGCGCAAGGGTCCGTCGCCGTACGCAGTGGCGGGCCAGCGCATCTACTTCGACCTGACCGCCGTGGCCCGCAGCACCACCGGCCGGCGGATTGTTCCCAAGGTCTTTGACGTGATGGAAGCACGCTCTGCCACGGTGCTGCGCAAGGTGTTCGAGGACCCGCGGTTTTCCGTGACGCGCAGGACGCCGCTGGGCTTGCTGCGGCACGTGGTTCCGGCGGCGGTGCATGCCGGGGTGCCGGAGACGCTGCTCCGGGCCGTCCTCCGCCCGGACGCGGCCCTCCGCCGGACCAACCGGCTGGCGCGCGAGTTCGCTGACTCCGTCGAGCCGCCCGCCGGCCTCACCCCGCTGCAGCGCCTGGACCACGCCGAACACCTGCTCGGCACGCGCATCTTCTCGGTGGTGCCGTCCATCATGCCGCTCCCGGCGGTCGGGTTCGCTGCCCTGGCGCTCGCGGGAAAACTGCTGGGCGGCGGCCGGTGGGATGACCTGCAGGTTGTGCTCCGCGGGCTGCCTAACAACGTCACCACCGAAATGGACCTGGAGCTATGGCGCCTCGCCCAGGTGATTAAGAACGACGGCGGTTCCCGCACCGCCCTGACGCACCGGAAACCCGCCGAGCTGGCCAAGGATTTCCGCGCTGGCCACCTGCCCACGCTGCTGCAGTCCGGGGTGGCCCGGTTCATGGGCCAGTACGGGCACCGCGCCGTGGCCGAGATCGACGTCGGCATGCCGCGCTGGTCGGACGACCCCACCCACATCCTCGGCATCCTGGCCAACTATCTCCGGCTCGAGGCTTCCGCACTTCCGCCGGATGTCCAGTTCAGCAACGCCGCCGAGGAAGCCGAAGCCTGCGTTAGCCGTCTCGTCGCGGAGGCGCGGAGCCGCGGCCGGCTGCGCGGGGCGGTGGTCCGGGCAGCGCTTCGGCGGGCTAGGCTTTTTGCCGGGTTGCGCGAGCTTCCCAAGTACCAGCTGGTTGTAGGCCTCGCCGAGGTGCGGAAACAACTGGCCCTGGCCGGTGCGGCACTGGCCGAGGCCGGGGTAGTAGCCGAGGCGGATGACATCTTTTTCCTGGACCTGGACGAAGCCAGCGCCGGCCTTAGTTCTGGAACAGCTGACTTCCGCGATCTGGTGGCGCAGCGGCGCGCGGACTATGCCGCGGAACTCGAACGGCGCCACATACCCAGGGTGCTGCTGTCGGACGGCACGGAGCCCGAAGCCATACCGTCCGGCGACGCTGCCGCGGCATCCACGGTGCCGGGGGCACTGAGCGGGAGTCCGGCGTCGGCCGGTGTTGTCACGGCGACCGCCCGCGTGATCCTCGACCCCGTGGGCGCGCACCTGGAACCTGGAGAAATCCTGGTGGCACCGTCCACGGACCCCGGCTGGACGCCGTTGTTCCTCACCGCGGGCGGACTGGTGATGGAGATGGGCGGGCCAAATTCCCACGGGGCCGTGGTGGCCCGGGAGTACGGCATCCCGGCGGTGGTGGGCGTCCCGGACGCCACGCTCCGGCTCTCTACCGGCCAGGAAATAACGGTCGACGGTGGCGCCGGAACCGTGGTGCCTTCGTAGCCGGCGAGCACCGGGCATGACTTCCAGAAGAGACGTGTGCGCAGGCGTCCCCAGGCGTAACCTGAAGTATGGGCTCCAAGGATGACGGGGGGCTGGCATGAACCGCGCATGGCTGCGCTGGGTGCCGGCCGCAGCTGTACCTGCAGTGATCGCCGCCGGCGTGCTGGTGGGATCTATTCCGGCGAGTGCCGGCGATCCGTTGCCACAGAAGTCTCCGGCTGAGGTCATGACCCTCCTTGGCCAGCACAACACCAGGTCATTCTCCGGAACAATCGAGCAATCCGCCGAGCTCGGCCTCCCCGAACTTCCGGCTGCCGGTCCCACCTCCGGACCGGTGTCGGCTGGTGGAGCCGCCTCCATTCTGGAGTTCCTGACCGGCGAGCACACCGCCCGGATCTTTATGGATGGTCCAACAAGAATGCGGGTCCAAGTGATGGACCGGCTGGCTGAACGGGACGTCATCCGGCGCGATAGCGATGTGTGGTTCTACAACTCCAAGGACAACAGCGCCGCCCACCTGGCCTTGCCCGCGTTCGCCAGCGACCTGCCACTGCCGGTCCCTGAATTTCCCACGCTGCCCGGCGCTCCCGCACTGCCCGGCGCTCCCGCACTGCCTGGCGACCTGCCCGGCCCACCGGTAATGCCGACACCCGAGGACCTGGCCCGGAAGTTCCTCGCCGTTGTGGACAGTTCCACCGAGGTGACGGTGGGACCGGACGTGGAAGTCGCCGGCCGGGCCGCCTACAGCCTGACACTGGCGCCGAGGACGCAGGGGACGCTGGTTGAGAAAATTGCCATCGCCGTTGACGGCGAGACAGGAATGCCGCTGCGGGTATCGGTGATAGCGCGCGGCCAGGCAGAACCGGCCTTCGAGGCTGGCTTCACCAGCCTGTCCCTGGCGGCCCCTGACAGCTCGGTGTTTACGTTCGTTGCCCCGCCAGGCGCCACGGTCAAGGAGCTGCAGGCACCGCCGCTCCGGCTCCAGCCCGGAATGCCGGCCCTCCCGCCCGTTCCTGGCGGGATTACTCCGGGCGTTGTCCCTGACGGGGGCCCGGACCAGCCCACCCCGCCGGACCAGCCCACCGCGCCGGCTCAGCCCACCGCGCCGGCTCAGGACACACCCCCGTCAGGGCCGCCCGCCGCGGACCAACCCGACACGGATAAGATTCCCGGCAGCGACGCCAGCCTGCGGCACCGCGATACGCCCCGACCAACGGTGACCGGCAAGGGCTGGGAAACCGTGATCGGCTTCCCCGCGGCACCCGACGCACAAGGGGCTGCCTGGACTGAATCCTTGCTGAAGGATCCGCTCCTGTCCCAGGCCGCCGTCGTCGTGGCCGGCGGACGGCTCCTGTCCACGTCGCTGGTCAACGTCCTGCTGACCGACGACGGCAGGATCTTTGTGGGGATGGTCCCGGCGGAGCGGCTGCAGGCCGCCGCCGGCACGGCGTGACCGCGGCTGGGGGGACGGCTGCCGGGCTGGCCGCCGCCCGGACCAGCGAAGGGAGCGGGACGGCCGGGCTGACCATCGAAACCCAAGGCCTGACCAAGCGCTTCGGCCACCAGGTGGCGGTCAACAACGTGGACCTCGCTGTGCCGCACGGTGCCGTGTTCGGTTTCCTGGGCCCCAACGGTTCCGGCAAAACCACCACCATCCGGATGCTGCTGGGCCTTGCCGCGGCGTCGGCCGGAACCGTGAGTGTCCTGGGACTGCCGATGCCGCAGCGCCTGCACGAGGTCCTGCCGCGCGTCGGTGCCCTGGTGGAGGGGCCGGCGTTTTATCCGTTCCTTTCCGGCACCGCCAACCTGCACCGCCTGGACGCCGCCAGCCGGCATGCGGCACCCGCTACCCGAACCGCCCGCGTTGCTGCCGCGCTTGAGCGGGTGGGTCTTTCACACGCCGCCGGCAAGCGGGTCCACGCCTACTCCCTGGGCATGAAGCAGCGGCTGGGGATCGCCAATGCCCTGCTGTCGCCGCGGGAGCTGCTGGTGCTTGATGAGCCCACCAACGGGCTGGACCCGCAGGGAACCCGGGAAGTGCGGAGCCTGGTCCGGTCGCTGGCCGCCGACGGCGCCACCGTCTTTGTGTCCAGCCACCTCCTCGCCGAGGTGGAACAGATCTGCACGCACGCTGCCATCATGAGCGCCGGACGGCTGGTGGCGCAGGGGCCGCTGGCGGAGCTCCGCCGGGCTGGCGAGACGCGGATCCGCCTGTTAACGCCCGACGCCGGGCCGGCCAGCGAGGTCCTGCTGCGGTTGGGCATGTCCCCGGGAACGGAAACATCTGAACCGGACGGCGACGTGCTGACCGCGGTCGCGGCCGCGTCCCGCCTTGAGGCCCCGGAGGACATTGTGGCGGAGCTGGTGGCAGCCGGGGTGCGGATCCGTGGCTTTACCGTGGAGCGGGAGAGCCTCGAGGAGCGATTTGTTGCGCTCACGGGGGAGGGGTTCGACATTGCCCAATAGTGCTTCTACAGCCGGCAGTGTTCCGGCAGCCCGTAGCGATTCCGACGCCACCAGGGCTTCGCGCGCCGGCAGTGGGTCTGAGGTCGGCAGCACTCCAAGTACGCCGTCGAGCCTGTCCCTGCTTGCGTCTGAGCTGAAGACGTTATTCCGGCGCCGCCGGACCGCGGCCATGCTGGTGGCCTTGGCCGCGATACCGGTGCTGATCGCCGTCGCTGTCCGGCTCTCGTCATCCGTTCCGGCCGGGAGGGGACCGGCGTTCCTGGACCGGATCAGCCAGAACGGGCTCTTTGTGGCGGTCACGGCGATGCTGGTTTCCGTGCCGCTGTTCCTACCCCTGACCATTGGTGTGGTGGCGGGCGATACCATCGCCGGCGAGGCCAGCCTGGGCACCCTGCGCTACCTGCTGTTGGCGCCCGCCGGGAGGGTGCGCCTGCTGCTGGTGAAGTACGCCGGAGCGCTGGCGTTCTGCATTGCCGCGCCCGTCACGGTGGCCCTTGCCGGTGCGGCGATCGGGGCTTCGCTGTTCCCCGTCGGGCCGGTAACGCTCCTGTCCGGCGACGTGGTCCAGCCGCCTGAGGCCGCGCTGCGGCTGGTCCTCATCGCTGCGTACCTTGCGGTGTCCCTGGCCGGGCTCTCGGCGATCGGGTTGTTCCTGTCTACCCTGACGGTAGTCCCGGTGGGCGCGATGGCCGCCACTGTGGTGCTCTCGGTGGTCTCCCAAGTGTTGGACCAGTTGCCCCAGTTGGAATGGCTGCACCCATGGCTGTTTACGCACTATTGGTTCGGCTTCGCTGACGTCCTGCGCCAGCCGGTGCTGTGGGACTCCTTTGCCAGCAATGCGCTGCTGCAGGCGGGCTATGTGGCCGTGTTCGGGGCGCTCGCCTACGGCCGGTTCGTCACCAAGGACGTTCTGTCCTGAGGTTGAGGGTCCTCCGCCTGGATACCCTGCGCTTTCCTTGTTGAAGCCAGATCGCGGTGCCTGGAATCCCGGGCCGGAGCCCTGTCAGCGTCAGTAGCGGGCTGCGTAGGGGTGGAGCTGCATCCCGGCCATCCAGCTCAACTGGGTCACGCCGATGCCCTCGTCCGGATTCAGCGCCTGCACCACCTGGCCGTTCCCCAGGTAGATGGCCACGTGGTAGAAGCCCGGCGCTGATCCCCAGACCAGCAGATCGCCGCGCCGGGCCTGCGAGATCGGCACATGAACGGGGGCAGCCGCATACTGCTGGGCGGCGGTGCGAGGCAGGTACTTGCCCGCGGCGGCGAAGGCCGTTTGCACGAGGCCGGAGCAGTCGAAACCGTTGGGGCCGGTGCCGCCGTATTGGTAGAAATACGGCGACCCCACCTTGGACATCGCCACGGAGACAGCCGTCTCGTTGGAGCCACCCGGCGATGGAGCCGGTGTTGGAGCGGGCGCAGGCGCAGGAGCAGGCGCGGGAGCCGGTGCAGGGGCTGGTGCCGGAGCTGGCGCGGGTGCTGGAGCAGGGGCCGGTGCGGCCGGCAGGTTCCCGCCGGCGGCCGGTCCGGCGGCAGGCCGGTCTGCTGCCTGCGCCGCGGCCCGATCAGCAGCCGCAGTCAGCTCGGCGAGCCTGGCTTCCTCGCGCTGCCTGTCCAAAGCGTCAATGCGAGCTGACTCGAGGGCCACTGTGGTGTTCCGGAGCTGGGCCAGTTGATCCACGAGGATTGTCCGCTGCGCCGCGGCTTCGGCAACGGCTTTCGTCTGGGTGGCGTTGGCCTGTTCGGCCTCTTCCTTGCGGGCTTCGGCCTTCTGGGCGGCGTCGTCGGCGGCCCGGTTGGCGTCGTCGGCGGCGGCCGTCAGAGACTGCGCTGCGGACGCGGCCGAGGCTGCTGATTCGAAGGCGCGGCTCCGGCTGGCCGAGATGGCTTCCAGCGTCGCGGCCTGATGCAAGGCTTCGGCGTTGCCGCTGACGAACGTGCCCAACGTAGGGTTCAGCCCGCCGTTGCGGTATAGGTCGCCGGCGAGCTGGCCCACCTGCTTCCGGGTCCTGTCCTGCTCCTGCGTCGCGACGGTGGCTTTGGCCGTTGCCACTTGCGCCGCCGTCCGGCGTTCCTGCAGTTCAACCAGGGCTTCGCCGTAGGCGTTATTGGCCTGCAGCGACAAGGCAAACGTGGCTTGCTGGGCGCTCTTTGCGTCCGCCAGGAGGCGTTCGATGATGGTGACCTGATCCGCCGTCGCGCGTTCACTCGCCTTGGCTGTGGCGATGTCCTCCGGGGTGGGAAGCTCCGGCGACGCCGGGCGCTGGAGACTCGGAGCCTGCGGCGGCGCTGCCTGGGCCGGGAGGGTCATGGTGCCGAAAAGTACGACGGCGGTGCACAGCACGGCGGCCTTCAGGCCGGATCCGGTTAAACCCATTCGCAGAACCTCGCACGCAGTAAGGCTGGGGGAGCGAGGTCTGGTGACGGCACAAGGAGCCCCTCTGCTGATCTCCCAGCAGTCCGAGGCTACGTGAGCGTGTGCACTTTGGCAACACTGGTCACATCAATAACATAAACAACAAGCGAACGATTCCGGCACATATGGATCCGGCGTGTCGCGAATCGATCCCATCCGCAGGGGAGATCTCTCCATGCCGGAACTGACGCGGGAACCGTAGCATTGGGGGAGTATTACAGCGATGGGGGAGCTAAGCGTGGAGCCGACATGGGGCATTGAAGGTCCAGACTTTCTGGCGTGGTACGTGGCGTCGGGGTTCTTGCTGGGCGTGTGTATTTTTCTGCTCCGCCTGTTCACCGGCGGATTGCTCCCGCTCCGGCGAAAGATTGACCCGCATTCCCTCGCTCCGCTCGATCTGGCCTACCTGAGCGGCGGGCCGTTCCACGCGGTGGCCGTCAGCCATTGGCTCGCCACCAACCCAAGCAGCGAACAGTACTCCCCGGAAGAACAGAGATTCCTGGACGCCAACTGGCAGGATCCCCTGTTCCAGGCTGTTGGCGCCAGCGTACGGAACGCCGCGGTTACGCCGAAGAGGTGCCTCGCGGATGCCTTCGTCCAAGGGCGCCTCAATGACCGCCATGCCCGCCTGGCCCGTCTAGGGCTGCTGCGCAGCCGCGGCGTCATGGTTGCCCTCCGGGCCCTAAAATGGGCCATCATTCTGCTTCTGATCCTCGGTGTGGTGCGCGTGGCAGCGGGCATCCTGAACGGCCGTGCAACCACCGACCTGGTGGGCGCAATCATCGCAGGCCTCTTCGCCCTGTTTGTCCTGGCCGTAAAAATCCCCACCATCACGCAGCCCGGTATCCGGGTGCTTCGTGAACTCAGGCGGCAGAACCAGGAGCTCAGGCCCGACAGGCCAGCCGGCTACTCCGGAGCCGTCCCGGCCCGGGTTGCGCTGGGTGCGGCGCTTTTTGGCACGGCCGGCCTGTGGGTGGCCGCCCCCGGCTATGCCGCCACGATGGGTATTCCGGTGGCGGGTGCGGGGGCCGGCGCGGGGACCTATTACGGGGACCCGGTGTCATCCTCGGACTCATCCTCCGGCAGCGGCGGCAGCTCGTCCTGCAGCGGCGGCGGCAGCTGTGGTGGCGGCGGCTGCGGTGGCTGACGGCGGGCTTCTATCGCCCGGACTTGGGATCGGCTGGCGGCCGGGCCTGGCCGGACCCATCGCGCGGCTGTCAGGCCTGTCCTTTGTTGAGACGGTGGCCGAAAACCTGCACGATCACGGCAGGGGCATCGAGGTCCCCGCACCGTTGCAAGAGCTGATCGACGGCGGAACGACCGTCGTCGCGCATGGCATCTCGCTGTCCCTGGGGTCGGCCGGCGAGGTGGACCAAGCCCGCCTGTCGCACCTGCGGAAAGCCGGACAGGCTGTCCGCGCTCCGATCGTCAGCGAGCACATCGCCTTCGTCCGCTCCGGCGGCCAGGTCCCGGCAGGGGCGCCGCACGCCGATCTCCTTGAAGCCGGCCACCTGTTGCCCGTGCCGCGGAACAACGACTCGTTGCTGGTCCTTACGGCCAATGTGCGGCAGGCGCAGGCCGGCCTTGACGTGCCGCTCGCCCTGGAGCCCATCGCGGCCCTGGCCGAATGGCCGGACAACACCCTGACCGAGGGACAGTTCCTGACCGAGCTGCTGGAGCGGACAGGTGCGCTGCTGGTGCTCGATGTGGCCAACGTCTACGCCAACGCCGTAAACAACAGCCGTGATCCGCTGAAGGCCCTCCTTGAATTTCCGCTTGAACGGATCGCGTACTGCCACATAGCCGGGGGAGCCGTGCTGGATGGCCTCTACCAGGACACACACCAGGAACCAGTGCTCCGGGAAGTCCTGGAACTTGCCGCCGAACTCGTCAGGGTCACCGGGCCCCTGCCGCTGATGCTGGAGCGGGACGACAATTTCCCGCCGGAACAGGCCTTCTTTGCTGAGCTGGACGCTATTGCCGACGCCGCCGGTATTCCGCGCGTGACGCCGGTGGCTGAGGCCAGGGGCACCGCCTGATGGGGGCCGAGTCCGCGCTGGCGGCGGCACGTTCGGTGTTGGCGGCACGGCAGCAGGATCTGGTGACCGCCCTGGTGGCCGACGGTCCTGTTCCCGAGGGATTTGATCCCGGACGCGTGGCGGCCATCCGGTTGGGGCTGGCCCGGAAACGGCTGGGTGGCCTGGGGCAGCATTTTCCGGCCCTGGTGGCCGCCATACGCTCCGATCCTGAGCTCTGGGACCTGTATTTCGGCTGGCACGTTACGCACCAGCCGGGGCCTGGCTATTTCGCTGATGGTGCCGCACTGATCGACTTTCTGGATGTGGCGGGGAACCTCCCCGCAGCTGCCACCAGGGAGGCTCTGATGCTGCGGATGGACACCGAGCCGGGACCGGAAGGGGAACGGATCCCCGCCACGTGGGTTGGGCTCCGCCGCGTGCGCGTTGGGGGTGCCCGTTGGTGGGCTGCCGGAACTCACCGCCGCTGGGTCTGGCTGAGCGGTCCCCGCTGACCCCACCGAATGCCCCGCCGTCGTCGTCCTGCTGGGAGTCCTGCTATGCGTGCTGGCGCGATTCGTGCTCCGAGTGGCTGGCGGGCTCCAGCTGGAAAGTGCAGTGCTCGGTGTCAAAGTGGGAGCCCAGGCACGTGGTCAGCTTGTCCAGGAGCTGATCGGCGCCGCGGGCATTGAGCACGCCGTCCTCCACCACCACGTGGGCCGAAAACACCGGCACGCCGGAGGTGATCGTCCAGATGTGGATGTCGTGGACATCCACCACGCCGTCAACGCTGAGGATGTGCTCGCGGATCATCTGCACCTCCACGCCTTTGGGGGTCGCCTCCAGCAGGACGTCCACCACATCGCGCAGCAGGCTCCAGGCCCGCGGCAGGATCATCAGGGCGATGAGAACGGACGCGATTGTATCGGCGGCCTGGTAGCCGGTGAACATGATGACCAGGGCAGCAACAATGACGGCGACCGAGCCCAGCAGGTCGCCCAGGACTTCAAGGTAGGCGCCCCGGACATTCAGGCTGTCCTGGTGTGCGCCGCGCAAAATCAGCAGCGAGACCAGGTTGGCCACCGCGCCCAGGATGGCGGCGAAGAGCATGATGTCGGTGTGGACCTCTGGCGCGGAGCCGATCCGGCGGATGGCCTCGGTGAAGATGACCACCGAGATGACAATCAGGATCAGCGCGTTGGCCAGGGCGGCCAGGACCTCGGCACGCTGGTAGCCGTAGGTCCGCTGGTCGCTCGGGGGGCGTCCGGCGATCCAGGCAGCCAGGAGCGCGATGGTCACGCCGGCCGCGTCGGAGAGCATGTGGCCAGCGTCCGCCAGCAGGGCCAAGGACCCGGACAGTGCCGCGCCGATCACCTGGACCACCACCACCGCCAGGGTGATGGCGAGGACGGCGATGAGGCGTTTGCGGTGCCGGCCTGTCGCCGTGATCCCGTGTGTGTGGCTGTGGTCGTGTCCCATGCCTACAAGGCTAGTCCCAGCCGAGCTCATGCAGCCGCCGGTCATCGATGCCGAAGTGGTGGGCGATCTCGTGGACCACCGTCACAGCCACTTCCTGGATCACCTCGTCGCGGGACCCGCAGATGTCCAGGATGGGTTGGCGGAAGATGGTGATCCGGTCCGGCAGCGAACCGGCGTCCCACCATGAATCCCGTTCCGTCAAGGGAACGCCCTCGTAAAGGCCCAGCAGGACGGTGTCCGGATCCTCGCCGGGGCCGGGCACGTAGTCGTCCTCGACAAACACTGCGACGTTGTCCATGGCCGCCGCCAGCTTGGCGGGAATCAGTCCCAGGGCATCCGTGACGGCGGCTTCGAAATCGTCAGCGGACATCTCAAACGGACCAGACTCTTGCGGGCCATCCGGGATGATGGGCAGGCCGGGCGGCAGGTTGGCGGGCATAAGCAGACTCTAGTCCGCAGCCGGGCGGGCGCGCATACTGAAACCCGTCACTGACCGCCTTGTGAGGAGCCGGATGTCCGTCCGCCATCGCCTATTCGCCGCCACTTACGATGCGTTATCGGCCTCTGTGGAGCGCCGGGAGCTGGCCCCTCGCCGGGCGTTGCTGCTTTCCGGGCTGACGGGAACCGTGGTGGACGTCGGCGCAGGCACCGGGGCGAACCTGCGGCACTTCCGCCACGCTGAGCGGGTAATCCTCGTAGAGCCGGACCGTTACATGCGGGCCAGATTGAGCTCCCGGCTCGGAGAGTCATCGGTTCCGGTGGAGGTTTCCGACGCCGATGCGGAGCACCTGCCGCTGCCGGACGGCGCGGCGGACGTTGTTGTGTTCACCCTGGTTCTGTGTTCGGTGCCGGATCAGCGGCTTGCCCTGTTGGAGGCCCGCAGGGTACTCAAACCCGGCGGGACTCTCGCAGTGCTGGAACATGTCCGCGGACAGGGCCGTGCCGCCCGCTGGCAGGACAGGTTGGACGGTGTGTGGGGCCGCTGCGTGGCGCCCGGGTGCCACCTCAACCGGAACACGGTGGCCTCCATCGGCGATGCCGGGTTCGAATTCACGGAGATCAGCAGGTTGGAGGCCCCGGCGGTTGCCCTGGTCACGCCGATCATCGCGGGTACCGCAAAGCCGAGTCCAACGTTTCGCTGAGCGGGGCCCTTACCGGGACCTGCGGCGCGTCAGGCCCACGCCCACCAGGCACACCACCCCGCCCACCAGGCCCAGGACGGCCGGGACTTCGCTGAGGAGTAGCCAGGAGATCAGGATGGTGGTGCCCGGCACAAGATAGGTGGTGGCCGCCAGTTTTCCGGCATCAATCAGGGACAGCGCGTAGGCCCAGGTGGTGAAGGCGATGGCGGTGGGGAAGATGCCCAGATACACCAGGCCCAGGGTTGCCGGCAGCGGTGCCGATTGCAGCTCGGACACCAGCTGGCCGCCGAACGGCAGGCAGCAGACAGCCCCCACCATGATGCCGAACCAGGTGGCCTGGGCCGCCGGGAACTTCCGCAACACCGGCTTCTGGATGATGACGCTGACGGCGGCGAGCACGGCGGCAAGGAGGCAAAGCAGCACGCCCGCCACATCCGCCGTCGAACGCTCAGAGGAACCCGTGCCGGAGCCGAGCGCGATCAGCGCAACCCCGCCGAACGCCACCAGGCTCCCGATAATCAGCCAGCGCGGGAAGCCCTCCTTCAGGAAGAATCCGGCCATGATGGCCACCAGGATGGGGTTGACGTTGATCAGCAAGGCGGCGGTCCCGGCGTCCAGCAGGTGTTCCGCCGCGTTCAGGGCCACGTTGTAGCCGCCGAACCACATCACGCCGTACCCCAGGATGGGCCACCATTCGCGGCCCCGCGGCAGCAGCTTGCTTTTGGCCAGTTGCGGCAGCACCAGTGCGCCGAGCACGACGGCGGCAACCGCCAGCCTGCCCAGGGTCAGGGAGCCAGGGGAAAAGGTAGGCCCGATCGCCCGGATGCCCACAAACGCCGACGCCCAGAGCACCACAGTGACCGCAACGGCAGCGACGCCGAGCGCGTTGGAACGGCCGGGTGGCGGGCGAAGCGCGGTTGATGTTGCTGCGCGGGGAGGGGTGCTTGAAGCCATGCTGCCAATCTATCTCCGCGGCAACGCTGGCAGCTGGCGGGAATCGGTCACGTCTAGTCGAGTTTCTGCCAATCCCGGGCCGACCACTCCAGTAGCCGCTTGAGAGGCCAGGTGGTAACGATGCGCTCCGCGGGCACATTGTTGTGCGCGGCACGGGCAGCCCCGTACTGGAGGAAGTCGAGCTGGCCCGGAGCGTGGGCGTCGCTGTCGATCGAAAACAGGCAGCCGGCGTCGAGGGCCAGCTGAATCAGGTCGTCCGGCGGGTCCTGCCGCTCGGGGCGCGAGTTGATCTCGACCGCCACATTGTTTTCGGCGCAGGCGGCAAACACCTTCCTGGCGTCGAAATCCGATTGCGGGCGCGTGCCACGGGAACCCTCCACCAGGCGTCCGGTGCAGTGGCCCAGCACGTTGGTGCGGGGGTTCTGGATGCCTTGGAGCATCCGCTTGGTCATGGTGGCGCCGTCCGCCCGGAGCTTCGAATGGACACTGGCCACCACAATATCCAGCGGGTCCAGCATGTCCGGCGACTGGTCCAGTTCGCCGGATTCCAGGATGTCCACCTCGATGCCGGTCAGGAGCCGAAATCCGTCCTTTTCGCCACCTGCCGAGCTCTCACCTGCGGAGCCGGCACCTGCCGAGCTCTCACCTGCCGAGGCGGCGTTGATGGCGGCCACAACGTCGAGCTGTTCTGTCAGGCGCTCCGCGCTGAGCCCGTTGGCGATGGTCAGGTTGGGGGAGTGGTCTGTCAGTGCCAGGTACTCGCGGCCCAGCAGTCGGGCGGCATCGGCCATGAGCTGGATGGGAGAGCCGCCGTCGGACCAGTCGCTATGGCTGTGGAGGTCGCCCCGGAGTGCTCCGAGGAGCTCGGCCCCGCCGTCCGCGAGAGGCGCCGCGCTGCGCTGGCGAAGATCCTCAAGGTACTCGGGCACCTCGCCGTCCACGGCCTGCCGGACCACCTGATAGGTCCTGTCGCCGATGCCCTTCATGCTCTTGAGCCTGCCGTCCCGGGCCCGGGCTGCCACCTCGGATGGGTCAAGCGCGGCGATGATTCCGGACGCCTTCCGGAAGGCCTGGACCTTGAACGTGGCAGCGCGTTCCCGTTCCAGCCAGAAAGCAATTTCATTGAGCGCGTCGACGGCATCCATCTGTCCATCTTCGCCTGTTCCGGCCGCTTCAGTCAGGTGTCTCTGAGCCGATTTTGAGTTATTCCCACCGAGGCCCTATAGTTTTAGAGTCCAGTTCGGAGCAACTGCAAACGAGAAGACTGAGAGCCTCGGCTTGAAGCCTTTTATTTTGTGCCGAACGGGTTCTGGCCCCCATCGTCTAGCGGCCTAGGACACCGCCCTTTCACGGCGGCGGCACGGGTTCGAATCCCGTTGGGGGTACGCAAGGAACTGGTCTGGCAGGCTGAAAACGTCTGGTAAGCTGGAAGCCTTGAAAAAAGCGGTAGCGATGCCGCGAAGCAAGAAAATCAAGGCCCTGTAGCGCAGTTGGTTAGCGCGCCGCCCTGTCACGGCGGAGGTCGCGGGTTCAAGTCCCGTCAGGGTCGCTCTGATTGCTGGAAGAAATTCCGGCGGTCAAGGTGACATGTCACCTAGGCTCTGTAGCTCAGTTGGTAGAGCGTTCGACTGAAAATCGAAAGGTCACCGGATCGACGCCGGTCGGAGCCACCACTGGGAAGCATCAGTTCTTCGGAACTGGTGCTTTTCTTCTTTAACAACCATCTGCTTCCCGGCCGCTCCATGCCGCGCATATTCCTGGGGTTATAGGACAAAACGTGTGTATAGCTCGGGCGCGTCATGAGCGTCCTGCCCAGCCTTTGCGGTGCCAGAGTCCTTCGTCGGCAGTGAGTCCTGTGCTGTATAGCTCGGGCCCGGGTTCCTGCTCTGTCCGGATTGATTTGGTCTTGGGCGGGTTGTAGTGGCGGGCTTCGATGAGCGTGGCTGGTGGCCGGAACTGCTCGCTGTGCAGGTAGAGGTACCACTCGATGGCGCGTTTCTGGTGGTCCTCGCTCATGCCTCGGTGGGCGCGCAGCAGGAGCCGGAGCTGGGCGTTCGTTCCGCCTTCGATCCTGTTGGTCGTGGAGGCGATATCTAGCCCGGCGTATTCGCTTCCCAGATAGGTGAAGAGCGTCCCGGCTTGGCCGAGGCGTTCCAGGAGCCGGTAAGCCTTACGGAGCCTGTCATGGGTAAACCACCAGGACTGGTTCGTCCGGACCCACCCCGGGACCACGGCACTGGTGGTGCGGTATGTCCGGGCTTTAATCAGGTGCCCGTGCTGCTGATGCCAGTCATTGAGTCCTGCCAGCCAGGCCGCCGCCTCCGCCGGAGCCTTGATTCTCGTCAGGGCGCGCCCCAGACGCAGCAACGCCTTGCCGGCCTCGGTCCTGGGCCGGCTAGTCAGGTAGGTGCGGACGTTGCGCTGGACATGAACCAGGCAGCGCTGCACCGCAGTCTCGGACCAGCACTCGGACAGGGCCGCGGCGATCCCGGAACCACCGTCGGTGACCACGACCCGCGGGGCCGGAAAGCGTTCCAGCAGCGCAGCCCACGCGGCCTTCTTCTCGGTGTCACACCACTGCCAGCCCAGCACGTAATCACCGGCGACAGCGATCAGGCAGCACCACGAACCCACATAGATACCATCGACCTGGATCTGGTCATGGACCTCTCCCGTGACCGGGATCTGCGGGGTGATGTTCCAGCACCATGCCGTGCGCCGCCGGAAGGACCTGGCCGTGCCGAACGCAGCAACCCCGGACTGACTCGACGTGCCCATCACCCAACCAAGGAACGCCTTCAGTTCCGCCCGCCGGCTCACATCCGGGCGTTCACCCGAACGGCTCGCCCCGCATTCGAGGCACCGGTATCGCTGCTTACCCGCAGCCGTTTTCCCATTCCGCACCAGTACCTGACCGCAGACCAGACATTCCAGAGATATGCAAGCACCCCAGCCACCCTAAGCTCCCAGAGCTTAGCTATCCCTGATTTCCCATGCGCTTACTGGGATGCAGCCCCATCTATACACACGTTTTGTCCTATAACCCTATTCCTGGTCGACGCGCACATTCCCTGGTGACACCGAAATTCGGGTGTCGTCGGGGATTTTCCGTGTCGCTGAGGAAACTGCGCGTCATAGGGGCGGTCCACGCGACGAAGCTGGCCCACGCCAAAGTTCTTTACGCCAGCCGTTGACAGGATCCATGTAACGCGCGTAACGTAAATCACACGCAGCATGTAACGCGCGTTACTAAACGAATCCGGCCGGTTACCAGACGGGCCCCACGCAGAAGTCCCGGAGCATTCAATGGCGAACAGCAACCCACCCGCACTTGCAGCGAAGACACGCGCAGCAGGTACGACGACGGCGGCCCCCTCGCACCGTGGCGTCACCATGGCGGATGTGGCTAAGCACGCCGGAGTGTCCCGCACCGCAGTGTCCTTCGTCCTCAGCAACCGGGAGCACGCCAACGTCTCCGAGGACACGAAGCACCGCATCCTCGAAGCCGTTCAAACACTCGGCTACAGGCCCAACGCCGGTGCCCGCGCCCTGGCCTCGCAGCGCAGCGACTGGTACGGCATCGTCACGGAGATTGTCACGGCACCGTTCGCTGTCGACATCATCAAGGGTGCGCAGGACCAGGCATGGTTGTCCCGCCGGTTCCTGCTCATCGCCCCTTCCGACCAGGCCGATGCCGTAGGACCCAACCAGGGCATGGAGGATGCAGCCTTTGAAAAGCTGCTGGAGCAGAGGGTGGAAGGACTTCTGTACGCGGCCACCTTCCACCGGGCCGTGCACGTTCCGGAAAGCGCCAATGAGGTGCCCACTGTGCTGATCAACTGCTTCGACGCGGACGGCAAGCTGCCCTCGATCGTCCCGGACGAACGCGCAGGTGGGCGCGTCGCCGTCGAGCGTTTGCTCCAGGCAGGCCACTCCAGAATCGGTGTCATCAACCTGGATCCGAACATCCCCGCCGCGGTCGGACGACTGGAGGGGTGCCGTGAAGCACTCGCCGAAGCAGGGCTGGAACTGGACCCCGATCTTGTAGTCTCGGGATACGCGACGGCGGATGGCGGCTACGAGGCCGCCTGCGAGATTCTCGATAAATACCCGGCTGGGGCAGGCAGGCCAACTGCACTGTTCTGCCTCAACGACCGGATGGCTATGGGCGCCTATGACGCCATCAAGGAGCGCGGGCTCGCCATCCCCCAAGACATCGCCGTGATCGGCTTCGACAACCAGGAACTCATTGCGGCCTACCTCAGGCCAAAGCTGACCACGGTTGCGTTGCCCTTCGAGGAGATGGGTGCGCTGGGTGTCCAGACACTCGCAAGCCTTACAGCAGGACAGCCGATCACCGCCCATCAGCAAATGGTCGACTGTCCGCTGCTAGAACGCTTTTCAGTCTGACGGCAAATCAACAACTGGAAAGCAACCCCAACCACACCTTCACCTTCAGAGATGAAGAGAGGAAAGAGATACCCATCATGACACAACAGCGATTCTTCAGGGCTGCCCGAATCACGGCGGCCAGCCTGGCAATAGGTGCCCTCCTGCTCACCGGCTGCTCAGCCAACCAGGGCACAACAGGTGCCACCGGCGCCTCAGCCGAGAGCGCATTCCTGACCATTCCCCGCGAGGACATGGGCACGTTCGTCCAGAACTTCAACCCCTTCGCTCCCACGGTGAACCCCATGGTGCAGCAGTCGATCTACGAGTCCCTTCTGATCTTCAACCCGGCAAAGGGGGACACAACGCCATGGCTCGCCACTGAGTGGCAGGCGGCAGCCGACGGCAAGTCCATCACCTTCACCCTCCGCGATGGCGTGAAGTGGTCGGATGGAAAGCCGTTCGTCGCAGAAGACGTGGCGTACACGTTCGAACTGCAGAAGAAGATCAAGGGCGGCTTTGAATACCTCGAAACGGTGACGGCCGACGGCGCCAGCAAGGTTACCTTCAACTTCAACAAGCCGTGGTCGCCGGCCCTGTACGACCTCGGCCAGCTCACCATCCTGCCCAAACACATCTGGTCCGCGCTTGCTGACCCGGGCAAGGATACCAACGCCAAGCCGGTGGGCACCGGCCCGTACACCGAGGTGGACAGCTTCCAGGCCCAGTCCTTCGTGCTGAAGAAGAACCCCAACTACTGGCAGCCGGAAAAGCAGAAGATCGCCGGCATCAAGATGCTTGCCTTCGCCGGGAACGACGGCGCCAACCTCGCCGCCGCGAACGGTGACGTCGACTGGGCGCCGCAGTACATTCCGAACATTGAAAAGACCTTCGTCTCCAAGGACAAGGAACACCGCCAGTACTGGTTCCCGGCGACGGGCGCGACCATCAACTGGCAACTCAACACCACCAAGGCACCCTTCAACGACGTTGATGTCCGCAAGGCACTCAGCATGGCTGTGGACCGTGACCAGGTGACCAAGATCGGCATGAGCGGCTACGCAAAGTCGGCCGACTGCACGGGCCTGTCCGGCAACTATGAAAAGTGGAAGAACGCCACTGTCAAGGACAACTGCACGTGGACCAAACTGGACGTGGACGCTGCGAACCAGCTGCTGGACAAGGCCGGCTTTGCCAAGGGAGCCGACGGCAAGCGCACCCTGAAGGACGGCAAGCCTTTTGAGTTCAAGATCTCCGTGGGCGCTTCATCATCCGACTGGCTTTCCGTGGCCAACGTGATTTCCCAGAACCTCGCCGAGGTCGGCGTGACGGCCAAGGTTGATTCCCCGGACTGGGCGGCAGTTGTAGCCGGCTACGAGACGGGCGACTTTGATTCCGGCATCGTCTGGAGCGCCAACGACCCCAGCCCGTACAAGTACTTCAACAACTCAATGGGCACCGCATCGGTCAAGCCGGTGGGGACCAAGACGTTTGACAACTACCACCGCTTCGGGGACGCCAAAGCAGACGCGCTGCTCGCCGAGTTCGCCGCGGAATCCGACGAGTCCAAACAGAAGGACATCGCCGACAAACTCCAGGAAGAATATAACGACGCCGCGCCCGTGGTGCCGCTGTTCTCCGGCCCGGAATGGGGCGCCTTCAACGACACCCGGTTTACCGGCTGGCCCACGGAGGACAATCCCTACGCGACTCTCTCGGTGAAGTCGCCCACCACCGTCCTGGTCCTTACGACGCTGGAACCGCGCAAGTAGCGCGTCGCCACCCTTTCTACTGGCGGGCCCGCGCCTCTTCCAATGGGGCGCGGGCCCGCCACCCAAAAAACTTTCCGCAATTCCCGAATGGAGGGAAACCGTGCGCTTTATCCTGCGCCGCCTGGGTTTCTACCTGATTGCCTTCTGGGTGTCCATCACCCTGAATTTCCTGCTCCCGCGCTTTATGCCCGGCGACCCCGTCTCCCGGATGTTCGCCAGGAACCAGGACCGGATGCAGCCCGAGCAGATCGAGCAGCTGCGCAAACTGCTCGGCGTGGACGACCGGCCACTCTGGGAGCAGTACTTCGGCTACCTCCACAACATGCTGACCGGCCAGATGGGGGTTTCCATGTCCCGCTTCCCCGCTCCCGTCACGGAAGTGATCGGTTCGCAGGTGGGGTGGACGCTCCTGCTGGGCGGGACCGCACTGGTGATCGCCGCCGTCGTGGGCAACCTCTTGGGAATCCTGGCGGCGTGGCGCCGCGGCGGCGCCGTCGACTCGGCGCTCCCGCCGCTGCTGATCTTCATCGGCTCCTTTCCCTACTTCTGGCTCGCGATGGGCGCCCTCTACCTGTTCGGCGTCACGCTGGGCTGGTTCCCCATCCGGCACGCCTTCAGCGACACCATCGTGCCCGGCTTCAGCTGGGAGTTCGTGTCCGACGTCGGCATGCACCTGGTGCTGCCGGCCCTCACCATCGTGCTGGTCTCGATCGGCGGCTGGATGCTGGGAATGCGCAACACGATGATCGCCACCAACGCCGAGGACTACATCACCATGGCCGAGGCGAAGGGCCTGCGCCCGGGGCGGATCATGTTCCGCTACGCCGCCCGCAATGCCATGCTGCCATCCGTGACCGCCTTCGGCATGAGCCTGGGGTTTGTGGTGGGCGGTGCCCTCCTGACCGAGGTGGTGTTCGCCTACCCGGGCGTGGGCTACCAGCTGCTGGCCGCCGTGCAAGGCCTCGATTACCCGCTTATGCAGGGCCTGTTCCTGACCATCACAGCCGCCGTGCTGCTGGCCAACTTCCTGGTGGACATCCTCTACGTCCGCCTCGACCCGCGCGTGCGCAGCAACTAGGACTGATCATGACCACTTCCATCGCAAACACCGCTTCCAGCCTGCCCGGCGAGACCCTCGCAGATCCGCTCACCGGCAAAACGCCCGACGGCGGTACCGGGCTTCCGCCGGCAGTTTCCGTCCGCAGGTCCAACCGGAGCCTCCTTCACGGGCTGCTGACCAACAAAAAGGCCATGACAGGCGCCGCCATCCTTTTGATCTTCATCGCACTGGCCCTCCTCGCGCCGGTACTGTACCCGGACAACCCGTCCAAAATCACCGGCATGGCGTCACAGGAGCCGGACGCCGAATACTGGCTGGGCACCACGGCCAAGGGCCAGGACGTCCTGGCCCTGACCATCCACGGTTCCCGCAGTTCGTTGTTTGTGGGCCTGACCGTGGGGTTTGCCTCCACCTTCATCGGCATCCTGGTGGGCCTGGCCTCGGCCTACTTCGGCAAGTTCATAGACGAGGCCCTATCCCTCACCACGAATGTGTTCCTCCTGCTGCCGGGCCTGCCACTCCTGGTGATCCTTGCCGCGTTCCTGCCGCCCGGCCTTGGCACCGTCATCCTGGTGCTGGTGGTCACCGGCTGGGCCGGCTCTGCCCGGGTGCTGCGCTCGCAGGCGCTGTCCATCCGGTCCAAGGACTTCGTGGCCGCTGCCGTGGTCACCGGCGAACGGCCGCTCAGGATCATGTTCGGTGAAATCCTGCCCAACATGGCCTCCATTGTGATGGGCACACTGTTGGCCTGCATTATCTACGGCATCGGCGCCCAGGCCGGCCTGGAGTTCCTGGGCCTTGGCGATGTCAGCACGGTCTCTTGGGGAAACAACCTTTACTGGGCCGGCAACGAAGGTGCACTGCTGACCGGCAGCTGGTGGGTATTTGTCCCCTCCGGACTTTGTATCGCGCTGGTGGCCTTCTCGCTGGCGTTGATCAACTACGCCGTGGACGAAGTTACGAATCCGCGGCTGCGGAAAATCCGCAAAATCAAGAAACCCAAACCCGTCACCACCGGAAAGCGAGCAGCGGCATGACCGTCTCCCAGACCTCCCTCGGCTCGCACCAGCCCGTCCTGGAGATCAAGGACCTCACCGTGAAGTACCGCAGCGACACCCGGTCCATCACCGCCGTCGACCGCGTCTCCTTCAGCATCGGCGCCGGCGAGATCTTCGGCCTGGCCGGCGAATCCGGCTGCGGCAAATCCACCATCGCGAACGCGATTATGCGGCTGCTGCGCGACCCCGCCGAGATCTCCGGCGGCAGCATCCGCTTCGGCGGCAAAGACGTCCTGGCGCTGGACAAGGAGGAGCTCCGCCGGTTCCGCTGGCAGGACGTGGCCATGGTTTTCCAGTCGGCCATGAACTCGCTCAACCCGGTGATGACCATCGGCGACCAGATCGTCGATATCTTCACCACGCATGCCGGCTACTCCCGTAAGGAGTCCCTGCGCAGGGCCGCCGAACTGCTGGAACTGGTCCGGATCGATCCCGCCCGGCTGAAGTCCTACCCGCACCAGCTGTCCGGCGGCATGCGCCAGCGGGCCGTCATTGCCATGGCCGTGGCGCTGAAGCCCTCGCTCCTGATCCTCGACGAGCCCACCACCGCCCTGGACGTGGTGGTGCAGCAGGAAATCATGGCCCAGATCAAGGACCTGCAGCACCAGCTGGGCTTCTCCGTCCTCTTCATCACGCACGACATGTCCCTCATGGTGGAACTCTCGCACCGGATGGCGGTCATGTACGGCGGCAGGATCGTGGAAACGGCCAAGTCCAGGGACATCCATACCGCTCCGCGCCACCCGTACACGCAGGCGCTGATGGGAGCGTTCCCACCCCTGACGGGACCTCGTGTGCCGCTCACCGGCCTGGCCGACGGCGTGAAGTTCAGCAACATTGCGGACCTCCGGGAAGCGGCTCCCGGGCATTTCGTGGCACCGGTTTCCCAGGCTCAGTCGGCGCAGGACGAGCCCGCCCTGGAAGGAGCTCACTCATGAGCAAGCACAGCGAAACACCGGCCCTTGAAGCCCCAGCCCTTGAGGTACGGGGCCTGGTGAAGGATTTCCACAGCGGCGGCCTGTTCTCCCGCGCGGCCGTGCGAGCCCTTGGCGGGGTGGACCTGAGCATCGGCAGGGGTGAAATCGTTGCCCTCGTCGGCGAGTCGGGTTCCGGCAAGAGCACCCTCGCCCGCTGCATTGCGCGGCTGGAACGGCCCACTGCGGGCAAGATCCTGCTGGACGGCACCGACGTCCTGAAACGGGACCGGTTCCAGGCATCCAAGGAATACCGGGCACAGGTGCAAATGGTGTTCCAGGACCCCTTCGGCTCCCTGAACCCGGTCCACCGGATCGAACACTTCCTGACGCGTTCCCTCACGCTGCACGGAAAAGCCGGGACCCCGGACCAGCTGCGGACCAGGCTGGACGAACTGATGACCACCGTGGGACTCACCCCGGACATGCTCAATTCCTACCCGCATGAGCTCTCCGGCGGCCAGCGCCAGCGCGTGGCCATCGCCCGGGCGCTGGCCGTGGAACCCGAGGTGATTTTGGCCGATGAGCCCACCTCCATGCTGGATGTCTCGGTCCGGATCGGCATCCTCAACCTGCTGCGCGGGCTCCGGGACGAGAAGGGCATCTCCATGCTCTACATCACCCACGACCTAGCCTCGGCGCGCTACCTCGCCGACCGCATCGCCGTGATGTTTGCCGGCGAACTCGTGGAGGAAGGCGAATCGCTGGAACTCCTGGCGAACCCGGCCCACCCCTACACCCGGCTGCTGGTATCGGCTGTTCCGGACCCTGCCCGCACCGGATCCTACGATCCGTCCGAACGGGCCGAGCTGCGGGCTGCGGTGATGGAACCGACGTCGTGCGCTTACGACGGCGACCCCCAACAGCGGTGCTCCGCCGCCGAACCCGTGCGGCACCAGGTGGGCGATCCTGCCCACCGGCATTGGGTCCGCTGCCATCTGTACCGGCCGCCGGCCGCTGCGTCCAGCCACGCGTTGGCGACCGACCCCCTGGAAGAAGTGGTTTCCGCATGACCGGCCTGACCCACCCGCTGGCCACCGTGCCGCAGGACGAACTCGTGATCCGCGCCGAGGCGGACCCGCACCGCCCGCGCTTTCACTTCGTCTCGCCCGCGGGCTGGCTCAACGATCCCAACGGCGTCAGCCAGTGGAACGGCACCTACCACCTCTTCTACCAGTACAACCCGGAGGGCGCCTTTCACCACCGCATCCAGTGGGGCCACGCCACCAGCACGGACCTGGTCAACTGGACGGATCAGCCAGTCGCGCTGGAACCTACGGATGGGCCGGACTCTCCGGATGCTGACGGCTGCTGGTCCGGCGTGCTGGTGAACGACCGCGGCACGCCCACCCTGGTGTATTCGGGCCGGCACGGCGAACAAGAACTGCCCTGTGTGGCGGTCGGCTCGCATGACCTGCTCACCTGGACCAAAGCGCCGGAAAACCCGGTGATCGCCGCCCCGCCGGCCGGGGTGGACGTCACCGCCTACCGGGACCACTGCGTGTGGCGTGAGGGCTCCCGCTGGCGCCAGCTGGTGGGCTCAGGCATCCGCGGCCGCGGCGGCACGGCGTTCCTCTACGAGTCGGTTGACCTCCGGACCTGGGACTACATCGGGCCGCTGTTGATCGGCGACGCGTCCGCCGGTGATCCCGCGGCGACGGACTGGGAGGGCACCATGTGGGAGTGTGTGGACCTGTTCCGGGCCGGCCCCGGGTCGCTGGGGGATGCTGCGGAGCCGCTGGGCGACGGTGGCCCGGCCGAGGACGTGCTCGTCTTTTCCGCCTGGGACGACGGCGACACCCGGCACCCGCTGTACTGGACCGGGCGGTATTCCGGAGACTCCTTTGAGCCTGCCGCGCTGCACCGCCTCGACTACGGTGGGCGGTATTTCTACGCGCCCCAGTCGTTCGCCGACGACGCCGGCCGCCGCGTGATGTTCGGCTGGCTGCAGGAGGGCCGGACGGACGAGTCCATGGTGGAGGCCGGCTGGTCCGGCGTGATGAGCCTGCCGCGCGTGACGACGCTGGATGCAGACGGGGAACTGGCCTTCACCCCTGTGCCGGAGATCGAGTCGCTCCGCCGGGACCACGTCAGGATCGGGCCCCGGGAAGTCGCCGGCAGCAGCGTTCTTGCCGGCGTGTCCGGCAACCAGTTGGACCTGGAACTGGACGTTGAACTGGAGCCGGGGAGTGTCTTCCGGCTCGGGATTCTGGGTTCTGGCCTCCCTCCGGCCGGAACCCGACCCTGCCCGGCCGAGGAGACAGTCATCGAGGTGGGCCGCGCCGCCGGAAGCAGCGGGGAGTCCTGGCTGCGGCTGGACCGTTCGGGCAGCAGCCTGGACCACTCTGTGGACGTGGAGGAGCGGTCAGGGCCGGTAAGGCTTCCCGGCGGCAAGCTCCACCTTCGAGTACTCGTGGACCGATCGGCGTTGGAGATCTTCGCCAACGGCAAGCCCTTGACCGCCCGGGTCTATCCCACCCTGGGCGGGACTGCCGTGCGGCTGTCCGCCGACGGGAACGTGCGCCTGCGACAGCTCGATGCCTGGCGGATGGAGGACGTCTTCCGGGGGCCGCGACAGCTGTTCCCCTAGATACTGCTGCTCCTCACGCACGGGGTGAGCTACCGGCTGGAAGCGCGGGCAGAGGGCGGACGGCTTACCGTGAGCCTCGACGGCGCCCAGCTGATCAGCGTGGTTGACACTGCGATCGCTTCGGGAAAAGTGGGGCTGAACGTTTTCGACGGTCGTGCCGCCTACCAGGACGTCACAGTCACCGCGCTCCCGTGATCCCTGCACCGGCGCTGCGGCCGGTGCAGGGCGAGCTGCAGGCAAACGGCAGGTGAATCTTCTCACTAAACCAGAGTCGAGCCGCAACATTTGACGCTGGCAAACCGATGTGTCACGCGCGCGCAATCAGGAATGTAAGCGCTTGCACAATGTTCAGTCCACAGCGGTTTTTGACCACTGAAACACGGTTTGAAAGGCCTCCGCCGGCTGCCTACCGTAGAGGAGGGCCTGGAAACAGATAGCGTTCCTGGCCACTCACGGGGCCCTACCCAAGCCCCGTATCCCCTCGATACAACGGCGTCCTCGATGACGCCTGTTGTGTCTTCGGGTCGCCGGAGTTTCGGGGAACAGGGCACTAGCCCGTCTTCCACGAATAGTTACAACTCCGCGAGAAGAGCAAAAATGCACAAGCACCCCCAATCACCCCGGATGCTGCGGTGGCGCTCTGTCGCCGCAGCACTGGCGGCAGCCGTGACAGCCTCGGCCTTCCTGGCCGTTCCCTCAGCACAGGCCAACGAGCCGTCGGATCCGCCGGCCGTGCAGCAGATGCCGGCCCCAACACCCGGGTTCCCCCTGCCCACCCCGCACAGCCAGCAGGCATATGACCCGGCGTCGGACTTCACCTCGAAGTGGACCCGTGCGGACGCCAAGCAGATCATGGCGCAAAGCGATTCCACGGTTGCTCCCGGCGTGAACTCCATGAGCCCGGACGTCACCATGCCGGAGATCCCCGAAGACTTCCCCACCATGAATGACGACGTGTGGGTCTGGGACACCTGGTCGCTCACTGACGAAAACGCGAACCAGATCAGCTACAAGGGTTGGGACGTCATCTTCTCCCTGGTCGCCGACCGCAAGGCGGGCTACGGCTTTGACCAGCGCCACTGGAACGCCCGGATCGGCTACTTCTTCCGGAAGACCAACGCTGACCCGGCCAAGGACAAGTGGAACTACGGCGGCCACGTCTTCGCTGAGGGCGCCTCGATCGGCAACACCGAGTGGTCCGGTTCCACCCGCCTGATGCAGGGCAACAAGGTCAACATGTTCTACACGGCCACCACGTTCCACGACGTGGCCGAGCGGAACGCGGGCGGCGGCGGCATCGCCCCCGACGCTGCCATCGCCAAGGCCCTTGGCAACATCCACGCCGACAAAAACGGCGTCAGCTTCGATGGCTTCACGCACACCAAGCTCCTTGAGCCGGACGGCGAGATGTACCAGAACAAGGCGCAGAACCCCGGCTTCGCGTTCCGCGATCCGTACACGTTCGAGGACCCGGCACACCCCGGTAAGACCTACATGGTCTTCGAAGGCAACACCGGCGGTACCCGAGGAGAATACGAGTGCAAGGCCGAGGACCTCGGCTACCAGCCGGGAGATCCCAACGCCGAAAACCTCAACGAGGTCAACAGCATCGGGGCCTACTACCAGACCGCCAACGTTGGCCTGGCAGTGGCGGACAACAAGGACCTCACCAAGTGGTCCTTCCTGCCTCCCCTCCTTTCGGCCAACTGCGTCAACGACCAGACGGAACGCCCGCAGATCTTCATCCAGAACGAAGGCGGCAAGAACAAGTACTACCTGTTCACCATCAGCCACCAGTTCACCTACGCGGCCGGAATGCGCGGCCCCGACGGCGTCTACGGCTTCGTTGGCGACGGCGTGCGCTCGGACTACCAGCCGATGAACAACAGCGGCCTGGCCCTAGCCTCGCCGACGGACCTGAACCTTCCGTCCGAATCCCCGGAGCGGCCAACCCCCAGCCAGAATGGGCGCCAGTTCCAGGCCTATTCGCACTACGTGCAGCCGGGCGGCCTGGTGCAGTCCTTCATCGACAACGTGAACGGTGTCCGCGGCGGATCCCTGTCACCCACCGTGAAGATCAACTTCCGCGACGGAATTTCACAGGTTGACCGCACGTTCGGCCAGAACGGCCTTGGCCCGTTCGGCTACCTGCCCACCAACCTCAACGTTGGCGGTGCCGGCCACTACAAGTGACCGGCGCCATCGCTAGTCGGCACCATCGCTAGCCCACACCGCCCCTGACCGGGGCGAAATCAGTAAACGGGGACGTCCGTGACATTCACGGGCGTCCCCGCCTCAATTTTTAGGATCCCCGTGTTCTTCTTCGCCGCTTCCCGGCCGCACCAGAGCAGCCCGGACAGACGCCGGTCCGGCAGGCCGGCGCTCGCCGCCGTCGCCCTGCCAGCGACTCGTGGCGACCGGCCGGGCACCTGACGCCGTCAAGGAACTGGATGACTGATCCCAACGGCCTGGTGTACGAAGACGGCACCTACCACGCGTTCTACCAGTACAACCCGAAGGGCAACGACTGGGGCAACATGTCCTGGGGCCATTCCACCAGCACTGATCTGGTGCATTGGGTGGAAGAGCCGGTCGCCATGGAGGCCACGGAGACCGAGGAGATCCTCTCTGGCTCCATCGTGGTGGACACCGGCAACACCTCGGGGCTGGGCAGCAAAGACCAGCCGGCCATGGTGGCCCTATATACGAGCGCCTACAAGGACAATGCCCCGTTGCCCGAAGGCTCCCCGGCCCAGTCCGCCGCGTACAGCCTTGACCACGGCCGCACCTGGACGAAGTACCAGGACAATCCCGTCGCCGGGACAATATTGGGTCATGATCGGCCGGCGGCGGCAGCAACAGGAACGACGACGGCGGCAAGCCCGCCTTGCGCTCGTCCGTCGCCGCTGTCCCTGCTGGAGTCCTGTCCGGCTTATCTGCCTCCGAGCGGAAAGTCAGCGTTTCCGACGGCAGCCAGCCGCTGGGGGAGGACTTCGCCTCAAGGTCCCAACTGCTGGACACCTCATCAGAGGAAATCTTCGCCCCCGAAAGCGGCACAGTCATCACAGACCTCTTCCTGCCGGACTGGACCAACACGGACGCTTCGGTGTTCAGCGAAGGCGGGAAAGCCGGATTTTCGCTGACCAGCCGGAAGCTGTCCTGACTTACTGCAGGTTCCCGTGCGTTCCCGCACGCAGGGGATAGGGTTGGGATCAACAGAAGGGGAAGTGTCTGATGGAATACCAGAACCCACAACCCGATGCGGGCGTCGACCGCCAGCTCGCTACCGGCCAGGTTGCTACCAGCCACCATGCCGCCAGCCCGGCGCCCGTGCCCGGACACGGCCGCACCGTGATCGCTGAGACCGCGGTAGCAAAAGTTGCCGGCATCGCTGCCCGTGCCGTGCCCGGCGTCTACTCGTTGGGCTCGGCGCCGTCACGGGCGCTGGGAGCCATCCGGGACGCCGTCGGCAGTTCGGACCATGCGGCCGGTGTCCGCGCCGAGGTCGGCGAGACGCAGGTGGCGGTGGACATTAGCCTGGTGGCCTCCTACGGCACGCCCCTGCATTCCCTGGCCGATCAGGTCAGATCAGCCGTTTACCGCGCGGTCGAGGAACTCGTCGGCCTGCAGGTCATTGAAGTGAACGTCGAAATAACCGATGTCTACGTGGCGACGCCGGCGAAGGCCGGAGCCCCTGCCGTCGCCGAGAGGGAGGCACTGCTGTGAATCTGACCGTTGTGGGCATCGCCATGGGCGCGTTCGTGGCGTTTATGTCGTTCCAGTTCGGGCTGTGGGGCTTCCTGGTCTCGCTCCTCTTTATGGCCATAGGCGCCCTCCTGGGCCGCGCTGCGGAAGGGAAACTGGACCTGCGCGGCGTCCTGGATGCCATCATCGGCCGGCGCTCCTCGTCATGACATCAGCGGCACCATCCATCCAAGGGCGGGTGCTGAGCGGACACAACCGCATCAGCACGCAGGCCCTGACCAGCCTTGCCAGGACAGCCGCCGCGGAAGCCCTCGGTGTGGATCCCCACGATGTCCGGGCGGACTGGGCGGACGACGACGGCCTGCTGGCTTTGTCACTGGTGTCACCTATCCGGATCCCCCCGCTCGCCACCGTGCTCAGGGACGCAGGCCGGGTCACCGCGTTCGGTGGATCCATTTGGGACCGGACGGTCGATGCCAAAGCCAGGATCCTTTCGACGGTCACGGCCCTCAGCGGCGCCCGTCTGAGCAGGGTGGATATCCGTATCAGCGGCGTCAAGCCGATTGAGGGAGGCAGGGTTCAGTGAGCGGCGGAACAGTGGACGGAGACTTGGCGGATTCGAGGCCAACAAGCCGCACCCGGGCGCGGCCGGAACCCGACATGCGCCGGGTCGTCTACCGGGAAACACATTCCTCGCGGGCTGCGGTGGCAACGGTGGCGGCCGTCCTGGTGATGGGGCTGGCCGGCTACGGTCTTCTCGAGGCGGCCGTGCACGCCATTGGGCAGCCGGCCTGGCTGATCGAACCACAGCTGGCGGCGGAGCGCATCGTTGCCCTGCCGGCGGGTATCCCGCCGTTGCTGCTCGGGGCCAGCGGCGCCGTACTAGCCATGGTGGGGCTGTTTTTCCTGCTCAACGCCGTCCTGCCGGGAAGTCGTGCCCGGCACGTGCTGAACGGCACCGGAAGTTCGTCCGCCGTGGTGGTCGATGACGAGGTCATCGCCTCCGCCCTGGCGCGCAGCGCCCGGCTCGCCGCCAATGTAACCCCGGAACAGGTCATGGTGATGGTGTCCCGGCGGCAGGTCATCGTGAACGTGCGCCCCACGTCAGGTGTTCCAGTGGCCGAAGCAGCGGTGCTGTCCGCGGTCCAGGAAGAGCTCGGCGGGATGTCGCTTGTCCCGTTGCCTGACGTCCGCGTCAACATTTCCTCCGTAGGAGTGATTGGCGCATGACGGCCACACCCTCGCTCCTCAACAGGATCCTGCTGGGTATCCTCGGACTCAAGCTGCTCGCGGTGGGCATCCTGCTCGTCCTGCTGGCCACCGTTCCGCCCGTGGGCACCTGGTGGCATGCCTGGTCCGGATCGGCCTGGCGCAGCGTCAACCAGTCCTTCGATAACACCCGCTTTCCGGGACGTCCGGAAAGCTGGCTCTGGCTCGTGATGGCGCTTGCCCTGGTGGTTCTGATCGGCCTGATGGTTGCCTGGATCGCCCAGCAGGGCAAAGGCCGGAGCAACCTGCTGGTGGCCGAGTACGATCCCGGGACAGTTGCCGGAGACGTGCGGATCAGCGGGGGAGTAGCCGAGCAGGCGTTGAAGCACGCCCTTGCTGAACGGCCCGATCTGGCGGGTGCCACGGTGACAACCTACGACGTCCAGGGTAGCCCCGCCTTGAAAATCCGGCTCCAGCCGCGCCAGGGCGTGGCGCCGCATCTCCTGGCGGCCGAGGTCTCTGCCCTTGTGGACGCCCTGGACCAGGTGGTGGGAAAACGGACGCCCGTCCTGATCCACATCGGTGCCGGTGCCAGGACACGGTTCAGCCGGGCCGAACGCGTCCGTTAGTGCGGTTCCTGTAGGCAAGTCCTCATACTCGGCTGTTCACATATTGAGATGGGTATCTCAATATGTGGTGGCGGCTTTTAGGATCCGAAGGATGAGCAACAGCCATCTCAGCCCGCAGCCCTTTGTCGACTGGAACTGGTGCGCAGACAATCCTGGTGACTTCGTCCTGGTTGATGCGCGCTGGTACCTGGATGGTTCCTCGGGTAAGGACGCATACGGTGAGGGCCATATCCCCGGTGCCGTGTTCGTCGACATGGACAAGTGGCTTTCCGGCCCGGCTTCCAAAGCGGCAGGCCGGAACCCGCTGCCCGATCCTGAAGTGTTTGCAGGCGGGATGCGGGAAAGCGGCATAGCCGACTCCGATGTCGTTGTTGCCTACGATGACGCTGGCGGCGTCATAGCAGCGCGAATCGTATGGATGCTTCGGTCGATGGGCAGGAGGGCCGCAGTCCTCGACGGTGGTATTGGAAGTTACCCAGGGGAGCTCCAAATAGAGGAACCGCAAAGATCGACCAGCGACTTTTCGGTTCAGGGATGGCCTGAGGTCCTGCGCGCGGATATTTCAGAAGCTTCTTCGGGTAAATACAAGGTCGTGGATGCACGCAACCGTGACCGCTTTGAGGGACGCCAAGACCCTATCGACCCTCGCCCCGGCCACATACCCGGCGCGGTGAATGTCCCCTGCCGGGAGAACCTCGACCCATCAGGAAGACTATTGCCGGCCGAGCGCCTTCGCGCGAATTTTGAACGTGCCGGCATTGTCGCGGCGGAGAGCACAATTGCGTATTGCGGATCGGGTGTCACCGCCTGCCACAACCTCCTTGTTATGGAGCAGTTGGGGCTGGGCAAGGGCAGGCTGTTTGTCGGTGGCTGGTCCCAATACGGGCACGCTTCTGATAGGCCCATCGAGACTTGCTGAGTTCCCGGAAGCGGTTCAGCGGGCCGGACGCGTCCGTTAGTGTGATGCGGGAGACATCTGATCGTGCCGATGCCGGCGGACATCGCCTGGTAAAAGGCCACTACCACTGTCCGGATGGAATACCGGGGAATCTAGGAGAACACCATGAGCGAGCAAGTAACTGGCAGCGGAGCAGCAAACGAAGGCGTCGGCGCGGCAGAAAAGGCCAAGGAGCTCGCCGGCGAGGCTGCGGGAAACGTGAAGGAATTTGCGGGCGAGGCAGCGGAGAACGTGAAGGAATTCGCCGGCGAGGCTACGGAAAACGTGAAGGAATTCGCGGGCGAAGCTGCGGAGAACGTGAAGGAGTTCTTCGACGGTGACGTGGCCGAGAACGCCAAGGAGCTGGCCGCTGACGTGGCCGAGAACGCCAAGGAGCTCGCCGGTGATGTTGCTGGGAACGCGAAGGAACTGGCCGGCAACGTGACCGAGAACGTGAAGGGCTTTGGCGCCAAGATCGCCGGTCTATTCAAGGGCGGCAAATAGGACCATCCCTGGGGCATGCCCCACGATGCCTACAAGGGCGCCGCGTTCCCTCGGGAGCGCGGCGCCCTTCCGTCGTGCGGCCTGTGGCAGCATAGCCGCACGTCCAAGGCGCCCCGCCGCCTGGGACAACATCGCCGCGGGGCCCAAACCCTCCGGGCCGGGGCCTAGATATCCTTTCGGACACAACCGTGTGTAAACGCTTGCATTTCTTGCCGGGGCCTGATTAGTGTGTGGTGCATACCACGTGAAGATGTCGGTCACCTTTGTCTCACCTGTTGAAGTTCTGTACTCACCGAGGAGTCCTCAGTATGAAAAACCGCAATTACCTGCTTCCGGTTGCTGCCACCGGAATTCTGGCCCTGTCACTGGCTGCATGCAGTTCCGGCGGCGGGGGCGGCACCACCACCACTAGCGATTGCTCCGCCTACTCGAGCTACGGCAAGCTCGACGGGAAGACCGTCTCCGTCTACTCCACCATCGTGGACACGGAAGCCACGAACCTGGAAACCGCGTTCAAGCCCTTTGAGGACTGCACCGGAGCCACCATCAAGTACGAGGGCAGCAAGGAATTCGAGACCCAGATCGGGGTCCGGGCGAAGGCCGGAAACGCCCCGGACGTCGCCATCTTCCCGCAGCCCGGGCTTATGGCCGATCAGGCCAAGGCCGGGAACCTGAAGCCGGCTCCTAAAGCGGTCTCGGACCTGGTGGACAAGAACTGGTCCGCTGACTGGAAGAAGTACGGCACGGTGGATGGCGTTTTCTACACCGCGCCGATGCTGGCAAATGTCAAGGGCTACATCTGGTACGCCCCGAAGACGTTCAAGGACAAGGGCTGGCAGGTTCCCAAGACCTGGGACGAGATGCTGACGCTATCCAACAAGATTGCCGATGACGGCGCCATGAAGCCGTGGTGTGCAGGCTTTGAGTCCGGCGAAGCAACCGGCTGGCCGGGCACCGACTGGGTGGAGGATGTTGTGCTCCGGGCCCAAGGCCCCGAAGTCTACGACCAGTGGGTGACCCATCAGATCCCCTTCAACGATCCCAAGATCGTGGATGCCTTCAACAAGACCGGCGAGATCCTTCTTGACTCCAAGTACGTCAACGGCGGCTTTGGCGATGTGCGCTCCATCCTGACAACCGGCTTCGCGCAGGCAGGACAGCCAGTCCTTGACGGCCAGTGCGCCATGCACCACCAGGCCAACTTCCAGGCCGCCAACTGGCCGGAAGGCACCGCTGTTGCCCCTGACGGCGATGTGTGGGCCTTCATGGCGCCGCCCATCGACGCCAGCAAGGGTCAAGCCATCACCGGCGGCGGCGAGATGGTGGGCGCTTACAAGGACACCCCCGAGGTCCAGGCGTTCCTGACGTACATGGCCAGTGCCGACTTCGCCAACAACCGTGTCAAGCTCGGTGGGGCGATCAGCGCCAACAAGGGACTGGACCCGGCCAGCGCCCAGACGGAACTCGACAAGCAGTCGATCGCCCTGTTGCAGGATCCGAAGACGGTCTTCCGCTTTGACGGCTCTGACCTGATGCCCGGTGCTGTAGGTTCCAACTCCTTCTGGAAGGGCATTGTGGCCTGGATCAACGGCACTCCGGCCCAGCAGGTTGCTGACAGCATCGAAGGCAGCTGGCCTAAGAGCTAACCTCCACACATTGCGCCCTTGGGACTCCGAGTCCCAAGGGCGCAATGTTGACCCTGAACGAATTGATCCACGCACACCACGGAGGTTGGGCAATGGAGTTTCTTGGAGGAAAGTTTCTTCAAGTTTTTATCGCCTTAGCGGTTTTTGCCGCACTAATTGGGCTGATTATGCTGATTGTGGACAGGGCTCCCAAATCAGTCAAAGACAAACTGACGATCGTTGGCTTTTTGGCGCCGGCGGTAATCCTGATGCTCGTCGGCTTGGTTTATCCAGCCGTGCAGACGTCGATCCTGGCATTCACGAATGCCTCCGGACAACCAAACGGAGCCGATAACTTCGTCTGGATGTTTACCCAGCCTGAGGCGCTGGTGACGCTGCGCAACACCGTCATATGGACGGTGCTGGTGCCGTTGCTTTCCACCGGTTTCGGCCTCGCTTACGCGGTGTTCATCGACAAAGCCCGTGGCGAAAAGGTGCTTAAGGCCCTGGTCTTTATGCCGATGGCCATCTCATTCGTTGGCGCCGGCATTATCTGGAAGCTCGTCTACGACTACCGTGGCCCGGGTATCGAACAGACAGGCGTTATTAACGCCTTGCGCGTCATGCTGGGAATGGATCCCAAGCAGTTCCTCCTGGATGCCCCGGAAAACACCATCTTCCTGATCATCGTGATGGTTTGGATCCAAACAGGCTTTGCCATGGTGATCCTTTCTGCTGCCATCAAGGGTGTTCCCATGGAACTGGTTGAGGCAGCGCGCCTCGACGGCGCCAATGCCTGGGAGCAGTTCCGCAACGTGACCGTTCCCGGCATTCGGGGCTCTCTGGTTGTGGTGCTGACAACCATCACCATAGCCACGCTGAAGGTCTTCGACATTGTCCGCACCATGACGGCGGGCAACTACGACACCTCAGTGGTCGCCAACGAGATGTACACGCAGGCCTTCCGTGCCGGCGAACCGGGCAGGGGCGCAGCACTGGCCCTCATCCTGTTCCTCCTCGTCCTGCCAATCGTGGTCTACAACGCCCGCGTACTCCGTCAGCAAAGGGAAATCCGATGACCGTCATGCCAGCGCCGGACGAGGCGGCCAACGCTTCCCGGACCCAGACACGCAAGGACAAGGCCCGTCCCGCGACGCCGGAGGATTCCGCGCCGATCATGCGGCGGGTCAAGACCAAGCTGACCTCACGGTGGGCCACCGCGGCCGCCGTGATCATTGCGACGATCTGGACCGTGCCCACGTTCGGTCTCCTGGTGTCCTCCATCCGTCCGGCGGCCAAACAGGTGGGCCCGCGTTCGGATGGCTGGTGGAACTTTTTCGCGGACTGGGATTTCACCTTCAAGAACTACGTCGATGTCACGGCTGCGGCAGGATCGCAGTCTGCAAACCTTTCGCAGTACTTCGTCAACTCCCTGGCAATCGTCATCCCCGTCACCGTCTTTGTCCTGGTGCTCGCGTCCATGGCGGCCTACATGTTCGCATGGGGCAACTTCAAGGGCCGCGAATGGGCGTTCATCATCGTTTTCGCGTTGCAGATCATCCCGCTGCAGATGGCCCTTATTCCGCTGCTGACACTGTTCACCCAGGTGCTTCAGATTCCGCCCGGATCCTATACCCAGCTCTGGATCGCCCACACCATGTTCGGGCTCCCGTTGGGTATCTTCCTGCTGCATAACTTCATCTCGGAGATCCCGGGGGAAGTTATCGAGGCCGCGAAGGTGGACGGGGCAGGCCACACCACCATTTTCTGGCGGATCATCCTGCCGTTGTCCGTGCCGGCCTTGGCGTCGTTGGCCATCTTCCAGTTCCTGTGGGTCTGGAATGACCTGCTCGTGGCGCTGGTGTTCTCCGGTGGAACAGCAGACGTAGCGCCCATCACCCAGCGGCTCGCTGAGATCTCAGGTACCCGTGGAAACAGGGACTACCTGAACCCTGCGGCTGCGTTCGTGTCGATCATTGTGCCGCTCGCTGTGTTCTTCGGCCTGCAGCGCTACTTCGTCCGTGGTCTCCTGGCCGGCGGCCTCAAGGGCTGACCGGACGCACGGGGGCAGACAGGTAACACTGTGACGCCGGGCGGCCCGCCACCTAGCATGGCTTGGGGGCAAATGCATAGCGGATATTAAAGTTTGAGCCCATGAGGGGAACGGTGGCGCGCATGGCTGAGAGGTCTCAACGGGGTGGCCACAGCGGCGTCAGCATTGAGGACGTGGCAGCGGCCGCCGGCGTATCCACCGCCACCGTTTCCCGGGCCGTGCGCGGGCTGCCCAGGGTTTCGCCCGCCACCCGGGAGAAGATCCTTGAGGTGGCGGGTGCCCTGGGCTACGTGGCGTCGTCGTCGGCGTCAGGACTGGCCACCGGCCGCACCAAGACCATCGGCGTCCTGGCGCCGTTCGTGAGCCGCTGGTTCTTCTCCAAGGCCATCGAGGGAGCGGACCGCGAACTTCACGCCCGCCACTACAACCTTTCCCTCTTCAACCTGGGAGGTCACGGCAGCAACCGGGAGCGCCTGTTCAGCAAAACCATGGTGTACAAACAGATTGACGCCCTGCTTGTCCTTTGTATGGCGCTCAGTCACGAGGAACTGGACCATCTCCAGAAGATTGATATCCCGCTGATCGTGGTGGGCGGTCATGTGGAGGAGTGCGCGTACATCGGCATCGACGACTACGCCGCCGCATCCGCCGCCGTCCGGCACCTGATCGACCTCGGTCACCGCGACATTGCCCTCCTGCACGGCGACGACGAAACGGACCTTAATTTCGACGTTCCCCGCGTGCGGATCCTGGCTTTCAAGGACGTTATGGCAGGAGCAGGGCTGCCCACCCGCCCCGAGTGGGACGAATGGGGAGACTTCACGGTCCGCAGCGGACAAGAAGCCTTCCGGCGCCTCTGGGCCCTGTCAGGCCCTAAGCCAACCGCCATCTTCTGCGCATCCGACGAAATGGCCATGGGCGTCGTCTTCGAAGCCACACGCGTAGGCGTGCGGGTCCCTGAGGACCTCTCGGTGGTGGGGATCGATGACCACGATTTCGCCGACGCGATGGGCCTGACCACGGTGGGACAACGGCCCGACGAGCAGGCCGAGCTGGCCACCAAGATGCTCATTGATGAACTGGACGGCACAGTCGGGGCGGTCCAGTCTGCTGTCGCGCCCCATCAGCTCATTGTCAGGCGTACGACGGCGCCGCCTCCTTCCTGAGGAGGCGCGGCGTCGCATCTGGTCCAGGAAGCCTGGGTCAGGACGCGCGGGCGAGTTGCCGGATGGGAATCCAGCGGGAGGCCAGCCTGCGGTAGGCCGCCGCGGCGCCCGTCATGTCGCCCTCTGCCAGGCATTCGATGCCCAGCCGGATGTCCATGGGTGACTCGTCCGGGTAGACCTTGTCCGCCACAGCACCGTAGTCGAGTTCCACCATGGAATTGACGTTGAACAGCTCCAGCCATTCGGTCAGCTGCGCGAGGTCGTCCAGCATGTCCAGGTCCGGGGCGGCCAGCGCAAGGTGGGCCACAGCGTACCGTGCGCGCTCCATGGCTTCGGTGATGGGAGCCCACACCCTCACGGTGAGGATGCGCCCGCCTGATTCCACCACGTCCTTATGGTCGCCTTCCATAAACAATGAGAACCAGCTGAAGGGGATACCCCAGGTGGAGGCGCGCGTATGCACGCGGATGGCGCCGTCACGGGCCTTGACCTGGTCAATGCGTTCCTGGTGTTTGTCCCGCTGCTCCTCCGGAATCAGCATCTCGGCCAGCGGGCCGTGGATGCCTTCCATAAGGGCATTGGCGGCGAGGCCGGCTCGCAGGACCAGCTGGCTGGGGCAGTACAGCAGGGTGCGCCCGGCTCCAGCGTCACGCGCGCCGTCGTCACCAGTGTCCGGCCCCAGGCCGGTACCGTCGCCTATCTCGGTACCCAGGCCGGACTCGGCACCCGGGCGGGCGGCAGCACCGGCGTCGGGCGTTCTTGCCTGCGGGGTCCGGCCCGGGGGTACGCCGGGAATGCTGGTGACCCGGACCAGGTCCGTCCGCCCGGTGGGGAACGGATCCCCGCCGGAGCGGGTGATCCGGCCCAGTGAGGCCAGCAGTTCGGCGTTTTCGACGGCGGCCCGGGAGGCCGTGCGGGCACCCGCGGTCCGGATGGCGTCCCGTTGTCCTTCCGGGAAGGCGTCCAGCGGTTCGTAGACGCGCAGGGTGGAGGAGAACGGCAGGCCAGCCTGGCCCCGGTAGAGGTTTCCCGTCATTAAAGTCTCCCTTCCTGGGCCCCGGCTGCAGCCATCAGTCCGCCAGATCCACCAGGACGGGGGCGTGGTCCGAGGCGCCCTTGCCCTTGCGTTCCTCGCGGTCGATCGAGGCGCCGGTGACACGGGCAGCCAAGGCGGGGGAGCCAAGGACAAAGTCAATGCGCATCCCCTCCTTTTTGGGGAAGCGCAGCTGGGTGTAATCCCAATAGGTGTACACGCCGGGACCGGGTGTGTACTGGCGTGCCACGTCGGTGAAGCCGGCTTCTTCGAAAGCGTGGAAAGCCGCGCGCTCCGGCGGGCTGACGTGGGTATGGCCTTGGGACAGGAAGAGGTCGATGTCCCAGACGTCCTCATCCAGGGGCGCGATGTTCCAGTCGCCCATCAGGGCAACCTGTGCGTCCGGGTTCGCGGCAACCAGGCTCTGGGCGTGGTCCTTGAGGGATTCGAGCCATTTGATCTTGTACGGCATGTGTTCGTCGTCCAGGGATCGGCCGTTGGGTACGTAGAGGCTCCAGACCCGGACGCCGCCGCACGTGGCAGCCATGGCGCGGGCCTCCTGCACAGGGTCCTTGCCTTCCTTGCCGAACGGGGGCTGGTCCAGGAAGGTGCGCTCCACATCTTCCAGGCCAACCCGGGACGCGATGGCCACGCCGTTCCACTGGTTGACGCCGAAGTGGGCCACCTCGTAGCCCATGCGTTCGAACAGCTCCCAAGGGAAGTTTTCGTCCTTGCATTTGGTCTCCTGGATCGCCAGGACGTCGCAGTCGCTGCGCTGCAGCCAGGCCTCCACACGGTCGGCGCGGGCACGGAGGGAGTTCACATTCCAGGTAGCAATCTTCACAGTCCCTAACTTACCGAACTTGTTGCCCGGAGGTGTTGCCGCGGCGTCGGCGGGGCCGGTTCCGGTCAGACTCTGCGGCCGGTGCCCGCAGAAACGGGGCACTATGGCGCGGACACGCCGCTGAATCGTGTTGCTGCGCCCCGGATACGGATCAAAGTGCCCCAGGACGGGGTGCCGCAACAAAATGACGGCGTCGGCGACAGCGTTCCCCACGAGGGTTCCGGGCAGTATGGAATTTAGTAGGAAGTCCGAGTATATTCGCTTGCAGAGATGACCTGGATCACATGCGAAGGAGCATTGCATCATGGTGCGCGAACTATGCCATTACGTAGACGGCCAACGGGTGACGGGGACCTCCGGCCGCTTCAGCGACGTTTTTGACCCCTGCACCGGCCAGGTCCAGGCGCGCCTGCCCCTGGCCAGCGGGGAGGAAGTCCGGAACGTGGTGGCCGCCGCGGAGAAGGCGCAGGTCCAGTGGGGCGCCATGAACCCGCAGCGCCGCGGCCGGATCCTGCTGAAATTCGTTGACCTCGTCAACGAGAACATGGATGAACTCGCCACGCTCCTGTCCTCGGAGCACGGGAAGACGTTCGCCGATTCCAAGGGCGATATCCAGCGCGGCATTGAAGTGGTGGAGTTCGCGGCGGGCGCCCCGCACCTGCTCAAAGGCGAGTTCTCCGACGACGCCGGGGCAGGCATCGACGTTCACTCGCTGCGCCAGCCACTCGGCGTGGTCGCGGGCATCACCCCGTTCAACTTCCCGGCCATGATCCCCCTGTGGAAGTCCGGCCCGGCCCTCGCCGCCGGCAACGCGTTCATCCTCAAGCCCTCCGAGCGGGACCCCTCGGTTCCGCTGCGCCTGGCCGAACTCTTCACCGAGGCCGGGCTGCCGGACGGGGTATTCAACGTGGTCAACGGGGACAAGGAAGCCGTTGACGCGCTGCTGGAGGACCCGCGCGTGAAGGCCATCGGCTTTGTGGGCTCAACGCCCATCGCCCAGTACATCTACGCCACCGCTGCCGCCCACGGAAAGCGCGCCCAGTGCTTCGGCGGGGCCAAGAACCATATGGTGATCATGCCGGACGCGGACCTGGACATGGCCGCCGACGCCCTGATCGGCGCCGGCTTCGGCTCCGCCGGCGAGCGCTGCATGGCCATTTCCGTGGCCGTCCCGGTGGGGGAGAAGACCGCGGACGCGCTGGTAGCCAAGCTGACCGAGCGCGTCAAGCACCTCAGGGTGGGGCACAGCCTGGACAAAGACTCGGACTTCGGGCCCGTGGTGGCGGCGAGTGCCAAGGAGCGGATTGAGGGCTACATCCAGTCCGGCGTGGACCAGGGTGCCACCCTGCTGGCCGATGGCCGCGGCCTCGCCGTGGAAGGCTACGATGACGGCTTCTGGGTGGGACCCACGCTCTTTGACCACGTCACCAAGGACATGAAGATCTACCAGGAGGAAATCTTCGGGCCCGTCCTCAGCGTGCTCCGCGCCGCCGATTACGACGAAGCTCTCCGGCTGTGTTCGGAGCACGAATTCGGCAACGGCGTGGCCATCTTCACCCGCGACGGCGACGCCGCCCGGGACTTCGCCAGCCGGGTGGAGGTGGGCATGGTGGGCATCAACGTGCCCATTCCGGTGCCCATCGCCTATTACACGTTTGGCGGCTGGAAAGCGTCCGGTTTCGGCGATCTGAACCAGCACGGCGCCGACGCGTTCCGGTTCTACACCAAGACCAAGACGGTCACCACACGCTGGCCGTCCGGGATCCGCCAGGGCGCCAGCTTCGTCATGCCGGAAGGCAGCTGATGACGGAGGTTCTGTTCGAGAAGCGCGGCCACCTGGGCATGATCACGCTCAACCGGCCCAAAGCCGTCAACGCCCTGAACGCCGGCATGGTGGCCGCCATGCTGGCGCAGCTCACCGCCTGGGCGGACGACGACGGCGTGGCCACCGTACTGGTGCACGGCGCCGGTGAGCGTGGCCTCTGCGCCGGGGGCGACATTGTGTCGATCTACCGGGACATCCTTGGTGGCGGGGCTGAGACGGCTGACTTCTGGCAGACCGAATACCGGCTGAACTCCCTGATCGCCGCCTATCCCAAGCCTTATGTGGCCTTTATGGACGGCCTGGTACTGGGCGGCGGCGTGGGAATCTCCGCGCACGGCTCGGTGCGGGTGGTCACCGAACGCACCCGGACCGGGATGCCGGAGACCACCATCGGATTTGTGCCCGACGTCGGCGGGACCTGGCTGCTGGCGAAGTCACCTGGGGAGACAGGCACCCATGCCGCGCTGACCGGAGCCCACCTGACCGGGGCGGATGCACTGTTCCTGGGCCTCGCGGACCACTTTGTCCCGTCGGGGAACCTGCCGGAACTGGCGGCGGCGCTCGAACACGAAACTGCGGAAGCCGCCGTCGTACGCTTTGCCCAGGACCCGCCGCCCTCCGGGCTGGAGGCGCAGCGCGACTGGATCGATGCCGCCTACGCCAGCGATGACGTGGAGGACATTGTCCGGCGGCTGCGGACTGCGGATGGGGAACCGGGCGGCGCCCCGGGCGCGGAGCCTGCGGCCGAGGCGGCTGAGGCTGCCACGACCATCGAGGCGAAGTCGCCGACGGCCGTGAAGGTGACCCTGGGGTCCCTCCGCCGCGCCAAGGAACTGACGCTGGACGAAGCGCTGGCGCAGGAATACCGGGTAGGGCTTCGGTTCCTGGTTGCGCCGGACTTCCGCGAAGGGATCCGTGCGCAGGTGGTGGACAAGGACCGGACGCCGCAATGGAAGCCGGCCACGCTGCACGAGGTGCACGCGGCGGACGTGGAACGGTTCTTCGCGCCGCTGGGGGACCGGGAGCTCAACCTGCACACAAAGGAGCCGGACAATGCCTGAACAAACCACCATCGCTTTCCTGGGCCTGGGCCACATGGGCGGGCCCATGGCAGTGAACCTGGTCCGTGCCGGCTACGCCGTGGCGGGCTTCGACGTGGTCCCCGCCGCCTTGGACGCCGCCCAAACACACGGCGTGCCCACGGCGGCAAGTCCGCTGGACGCCATCGCCGGTGCCGACGTCGTGCTGACCATGTTCCCCAGCGGCCAGCACGTGCTGGACGCCTACCGCGGCGCGGAGGGACAGCCGGGCCTGCTCGCCGAAGCCAAACCGGGCACCATGTTCCTGGACTGCTCCACCATCAACGTTGACGAGGCACGGGAAGCCTCCGCGCTCGCCATTGCGGCAGGCCACCGTGCCGTGGATGCCCCGGTCTCCGGCGGCGTGGTGGGTGCGGAGGCCGGCACGCTGACCTTTATGGTGGGCGGCGAGACGGAGGACTTCGAGGCCGTGCGGCCGCTGCTCGAGGTGATGGGCAAACGCGTGGTCCACTGCGGCGCGCACGGTGGTGGCCAGGCCGCGAAGATCTGCAACAACCTCATCCTGGGGGTCTCCATGATTGCGGTCAGCGAGGCCTTTGTGCTGGGCGAGAAGCTGGGCCTGACGCACCAGGCGCTCTTCGACGTCGCCTCCAACGCCTCCGGGCAATGCTGGGCCTTGACCACCAACTGCCCTGTCCCGGGGCCGATCCCCACCAGCCCCGCCAACCGTGACTACCAGCCGGGCTTCGCCGGGGCGCTGATGGCGAAGGACCTGCGGCTCGCGCTGAATGCGCTGGAAAGCACGGGGGTGGCGGCCCGGCTGGGACCGCTCGCCTCGGAAATCTACGATACGTTTGCCGCTGAAGGCGGAGCCGGCCGGGACTTCTCCGGAATCATCACCGACATCCGCGACAAATCGAAGCACTAGCACCATCTGCAGCACTGGCACCACTCGCAGGACGCACCATCCACGAACAGCTGAAAGGTCGGGCATGACGGAGTACACGAACATCCTGGTGGAACAGCGCGGCCGGGTAGGGCTGGTCACGCTCAACCGGCCTGAGGCGCTCAACGCCCTGGACAAGGCCACCATGGACCAGCTCGTGGCAGCCGTCACCGCCATGGACGCCGACCCCGGCGTGGGCGCGGTGGTGGTCACTGGCTCGGGCAAGGCGTTTGCCGCAGGTGCCGATATCAAGGAAATGGCGTCGCAGGGCTACATGGACATGTATGCCGCGGACTGGTTCCGGGGCTGGGAGGACTTCACGCGGCTGCGGATCCCTGTCATCGCGGCGGTATCCGGCTTCGCACTGGGCGGCGGCTGCGAGTTGGCCATGATGTGCGATTTCATCATCGCCGGGGACAACGCCAAGTTCGGCCAGCCGGAGATCAACCTCGGTGTGCTGCCGGGCATGGGCGGTTCACAGCGGCTCACCCGCGCCGTGGGCAAGGCCAAGGCCATGGACATGATCCTCACCGGACGCTTCATCGGCGCCGAGGAGGCTGAACGTTCCGGCCTCGTCTCCCGCGTGGTGCCCGCCGAGGATGTGGTGGAGGAGGCGCTGAAGGCCGCGGAGGTCATCGCGTCCAAGTCCAAGCCGGTGGCCATGCTCGCGAAGGAAGCCGTCAACGCAGCCTTTGAAACGGGGCTCGCCCAGGGGGTCCTCTTCGAGCGCCGGATCTTCCACTCGCTCTTCGCCAGCGAGGACCAGAAGGAAGGCATGGCCGCCTTTACGGAGAAGCGCCAGCCCGAGTTCAACCACCGCTGACCCGAGTGCGGCCAGGGAGAGCCAGGCCGCGCTCCTCCTAGACTCGTAGGACGGCAGCATGGGAATCGGCACGGAAGTGGCTACGTAGTGGAACGGGGACAGGCAGATGTGGGAAACGGCCGTTGCGGCAGCAGGCTCAACTGACAACCTGGGTGGCCTGGTGGGCGTCGCGGCGCGGGGGATTGAAAATCTCGGCGAATGGGGCGTGGGACTGTTCACCCTCGCCGAGACGCTCCTTCCGCCCATTCCCAGCGAAGTGATCCTCCCACTGGCCGGGTACCTGGCCAAGCAGGGATCCTTGAACCTGGTCCTCGTATTCGCCACAAGCACGCTGGGCGCCTACCTCGGTGCGCTCCTGCTGTATTGGCTCGGAGCCAAGCTGGGGCTCGAACGGTCCATCCGGGGCTTGGCGAAGCTTCCGCTGGTGGAGCGGGAGGATTTTGAGAATGCCGCGGACTGGTTCCGCCACCACGGCCGGTCATCGATCTTCTTTGGCCGGCTGCTCCCCGGTGTGCGGAGCCTCATCTCACTGCCCGCCGGTGCGTCCAACATGCACCTGGCCACCTTCAGCCTCTACACCCTCGCCGGGAGCGGACTGTGGAACGGCGCCCTCATTGGCCTGGGCTACGCGGTGGGCTCGCAGTACCAGGTGATCGAACAGTATTCACGTTTCCTCAATTACGCCGTGTACGCCACGCTGGTGCTGACCGCGGGGTGGCTCGTTGCCAGGAGTGTCCGGCGCAGCAAGGCCGCCAAACGCTAAGGGACGCCTCCTAGTCCGTAAAGTCCCCGGCGTTCCGGCGGAAGGTGCCCAGGATGCCGATCAGCTGGTCCACGCCGGCCGCGTCGAAACCTGACTGGCCAAACACCTCGGTGTTGAGTACCGCCGTCGCGCGTTTGGCCACTGTGCGCCCCTCCGCGGTGAGCTCGATCAGGGTGGTGCGGCCGTCCGTAGGATGCGGCGAACGGGTCACCAGTCCCGAGCCTTCCAAACGGTCGACGGCGTTGGTCACCGAGGTGGGATGGACCTGGAGCAGGGCGCTCGCCTTGTTCATCGGGAGCGCGCCGCTGCGGGCGAAGCTGAGGAGTGCGAGCAGCTCGTAGCGGGCAAAGGTCAGCCCGAACGGCTTCAGGGCGCCCTCGATCCGGGCCAACAGGATCTGCTGGGTGCGCATGATCGCCGTGATCGCAGCCATCGGAGCGGCGACGTCGGCCCAGCCGTGCTCCTCCCAGTTCCGTTGGGCGTCGGCGATGGGGTCCCGGGGCAATGGCGCGGCCATCCTCAGCCCTTCAGTCCCGGAAAGTCCGCCTCAGAGTATTCCATCCCGAAGCCGTCGGGATGGGTGCCCTGGAGATGCCGGAGCTCCTCGTTGTGCCGGAGCTCCACACGGCGTATTTTGCCCGAGATGGTCTTGGGCAACGCCGCGAATTCCAGCCGCCGGATCCGCTTGAACGGCGCCAGATGCTCGCGGCAATACCGCAGGATGTCCTCCGCCAGCTCAGGCCCCGGCTCCAGCCCGGACACCAGGACAACGTAGGCCTTGGGGACGGAGAGCTTGAGCGCATCCGGCGACGGAACCACAGCGGCTTCAGCCACGGCCGGGTGTTCCAACAGCACGCTCTCCAGTTCGAACGGCGAGAGCCGGTAGTCGGAGGATTTGAAGACGTCGTCGTCGCGGCCCACGTAGGTGATGACGCCGTGCTTGTCCCGGCTCGCCATGTCGCCCGTATGGTAGTAGCCGCCGCGGAACGCCTCGGCGGTCCGTTCGGCGTCACCGTAGTAGCCCTTCATCAGCCCCACCGGCCGGGGGTCCAGGCGGAGGCACAGCTCGCCGTCGTCGGCTTCTTCCCCGGTGTTCGGGTCCACCAGCACCACGTCGTAGCCGGGGAGCGGCCGCCCCATGGCGCCGATGGTGACCGGCTGGCTGGGCGTGTTGGCCACCTGGACGGTGGTTTCGGTCTGGCCGAAGCCGTCCCGGATGGTCTGGCCCCACGCGCGCTGGACCTGTTCGATCACTTCGGCGTTCAGCGGCTCGCCCGCGGAGACCACTTTGGTGGGCGGGGTCTTCAGGACTTTGAGGTCCGCCTGGATCAGCATCCGCCAGACAGTGGGCGGGGCGCAGAAGCTGGTGACGTGCTCGCGGTCCATCTGCTCCATCAGGGCACGGGCGTTGAACCGGTCATAGTTATAGACAAAAACGCAGGCCTCCGCGATCCACGGGGCGAAGAAATTGGACCACGCGTGTTTGCCCCAGCCCGGCGACGCCACATTCAGGTGCACATCACCGGGTTCCAGGCCAATCCAGTACATCGTGGAGAGGTGCCCCACCGGGTACGACGTGTGCGTGTGCTCCACCAGCTTGGCCTTCGAGGTGGTTCCGGAGGTGAAATACAGCAGCAGCGTCTCGTTCGCCTGGGTGGGGGCGTCGGCCGTGAAGGTGGCTGCCGCCGTCGTCGAATCCGTGTACTGGAGGGCGCCGGGGGTGCCGGCCGAACTGCCACCGGCAGCGATTTCGATCAGGCGGTAAACGCCGGGGACGCCCGCAAACTTACCGATGTTGGAACGCCCGACGGCGGCCCAGCCCGCCCCGCCGCGCTCCACGCGTTCGGCCAGGTCCTCGGGACCCATCAGGGTGGTGGTGGGGATCAGGACAATGCCGAGCTTGATGCCGGCCAGCATCAGCTCCCAGAGCTCCACCTGGTTGCCCAGCATGACGATCATGCGGTCGCCGCGGCGCATGCCCTGGCTTCGCAGCCAGTTGGCCACCTGGTCGGAACGGGCGGCCAGGTCCGCGAAGCTCCGGCGGGTGGCCGAGCCGTCCTGCTCCACGATGACCAGGGCCGGGTTGTTGGCCTTCTCAGGATCAGCCGCGATCTGATCGAACCAGTCGAGGGCAAAGTTGAATTCCGTGAACTGCGGCCACACGAACTCGCGCCTGGCCTGGTGGTAGTCGGAGTGGAGGGCCAGCAGGCGGTCGCGTGCCGCGCGGAAGTCATCGGTGACTGACAAGGGGACACCTTTCGTCCAGTGATGCGCATCACTAAAGATCCATCCTGTGCAATATACTAGGACATCCAAGGGTTTGGAAGACCGAAGGGATATGAAGCGTGCAGCCACAAGGACGTGAGCGTGTTGTGACCGAAGCCCCGCCCTATCCCGAGGCGGACCTGATGCACATCGTGGATCTCCTGCCCGCGGCGGAACGCGTGCGCTATCTGGAGATCCGGGCATTCCTGCAGTCCACGGTGCGGCAGGCATCCATTGACTACTGGAACCGCGAGGAATTCCCGTTCGGGCTGCTGGCGGAGATGGCCAAGCACGGGCTTGGCGCCTTGCAGACAGACGGCACGTCCAAGCTCTTCAGGGGCCTGATGTACGTCGAAGTTGCCAGGGCGGACGTTTCGCTGTCGGCCCTGGTAGGGATCCACAACGAACTGATCGTGGGGATGATCGACGCCCTCGGTTCCGAGGAGCAGAAGCAGCGGTGGCTGCCCGGCCTGAAGAACTTTACTCAGCTTGGCGCCTTCGCCCTGACCGAACCTGAGCACGGCTCGGACATCGCCGGCGGGCTGGAAACATCCGCGCGGCTCGAGGACGGTGAGTGGGTGATCAACGGCGCTAAACGCTGGATCGGCTCCGGGACCATCGCGGACTTTGCCCTGGTGTGGGCGCGCGACGAAGCAGACGGGCACATCAAGGGCTTCATTGTGGAGACGGACCGCGCGGGCTACCGGGCCACCAAGATTGCCAACAAGATCGGCCTGCGGATCATGCAGAACGCGGACATCGTGCTGGACAACGTCAGGATTCCGGCGTCCAACATGCTGCCGGGCGCCACCGACTTCTCCAAAGCCAACCACCTCCTGCGGGATTCGCGTGCCTGGGTTGGCTGGCAAGGTGCCGGGATCCAGCTGGCCGCGTTCGACGTCGCCCGTTCCTACTCACTGGAACGCAGGCAATTCGGCAAGGAACTGGCATGCTTCCAGCTGGTCCAGCAGCAACTCGCGGAAATCCTGGGTAACGCCTCCGCGTCACTGGCGCTGATGGCCCAGCTCGCCCGGATCCAGACGGACGGCAAGCTGGAGATGGCGCAGGCGGCCATGGCAAAGTCCACGTGCACCCGGCTGGCCCGCGCGTCGGTGGCGATGGGACGGTCGCTGCTGGGCGGCAACGGGATCAGCTCGGACTATGAGATGGGCAAGCTGTTTGGTGATGCCGAAATCCTCTATACCTATGAGGGCAGCTACGAAATAAATTCGCTGATTGTGGGCCGGGCCGTCACCGGAAAATCGGCCTTCGTCTAGGCATTCACGGGTGCTGGGGAACTTAACAAAAAACTGCCCTGGCCATGCTTTGCAGCACGGCCAGGGCAGTTGATCAGAACCTTAGAGCGGGCGAATGTTCTCTGCCTGCGGGCCCTTGGGACCTTGGGTCACATCGAATTCGACTTTCTGGTTCTCGTCCAGTGAGCGGTAGCCGCTGCTGGAGATTGCGGAGTAGTGCGCGAAAACATCGGCGGATCCGTCGTCCGGAGCGATGAAGCCAAAGCCCTTTTCAGCGTTGAACCATTTAACTGTGCCTGTTGCCATTGCTAACTTCCTTTGTAACCCTTTTCTGGTCCTGCTCGGACGGCAGGCAGACGCGGAGTCTGTAGTCCGCTGTCTCAAACCTAGGGGCTGCGCGGTGGGCGTGCAATAGCTACAGTCATCAAGTGTCACCCCTGTTACAGAAGTGGTACACGGGAATTGGTCTTATTCGGGCCGCCGAAGTCGGCTGCCACCGGCTCCGTGGCCGTGTTTCCCGGCTGCCCAGGGCTACCGCATACCTTCCCGGCGGATGGCTGTGGCGATGGCCGAGGCGCGGGTCTCCACCCCGAGTTTGGCGTAGATGTGCGCCAGATGGGTCTTGACCGTGGCCTCGGAGATGAAGAGCCGCTGGCCCAGCTCGCGGTTGCTCAGCCCCTCGGTCAGCAGGCTGAGCAGCTCCGCTTCCCGGGGCGTCAGGACCTCGTCCGGGTTGCGCAGCTGCTGGAAGAGCCGGGAGGCCACGGGGGCGCTCATGACGCTCTTCCCCTGTACGGCACCGCGGATGGCGGCGAAGATTTCGTCCGGGGCGGCGTCCTTGAGGAGGTAGCCCATGGCGCCGGCGTCCACCGCGCGGACAATGTCGGCGTCCGAATCGTACGTGGTGAACACCAGGATTGCCTGCCGGCTGTTGCGCTGCCGCAGCTGCCTGATGGCTTCGATTCCGTCCATTCCGGCGCCCATGGCCAGGTCCATCACCACCACTGCCGGGGAGTGCTGTTCCACCAGCTCCAGGGCCTCCTCGCCGGAGGCGGCCTCGGCCACCACGTCAAAGTCAGCTGCGTGCCCAGCAGTGCCTTGAGTCCGCTCCGAACCACCAGGTGGTCGTCCACGAGGAGGACGGTAATGCCGGTCATGCGTCATCCTGGGTGCTCTGCTGCGCAGCGGGCGCTGACTGCACGCGAACCGGCACTTGTGCAGCCACGATGGTCCCTTCGCCGGGGGTGCTTTCCACCGAGAATACGCCGCCCAGCTGCTCCACACGCTGGCGCATGGCCCGCAGCCCGTATCCTCCGGCGTCCGACGGCGGTGCTGCCGCCATCGGGTCAAAGCCCGTTCCGTCGTCATAGATGTCAAGCGTGACCGAACCAGGAAGGAACCCCAGCGTCACGGTTGTGGTGGTGGCGTGTGCGTGCTGCTGGATGTTCGCGGCCGCGCTCTGGACCACCCGCAGCAGGGTATGCCGGATTTCCGCCGGGACGTCCCCCGGTTCGCCGGTGACCAAGAGCCGGGCATGCGGGACGTACTGCGCGGCTGCCTGGTGCAGGGCCTCGGGTAGCGGCGACGCGTCCAGGCCCGGGGCAGCGAGTTCGTGGACCAGGCTACGGGTCTCGGAGAGGTTCCGGCGAAGCAGCTCCGTAGCCTGGCTGAGCTCCTGGCGCGATGCCTGGCCTGGCCACGAACGGTCAGCGGCCTCCAGGAGCAGCAGGCTGCTGGCCAGGCCTTGCGTCACGGTGTCGTGGATCTCGCGCGATACCCGTTCGCGTTCGGCGATGGTGCCGGCCCGGCGCTCGCTGGCCGCAAGCTGACCCTGTGCCTGCGATACCTCGGCATGGAGACGGCGCTGTTCCGCGGCGTTGTGCTCTATCCGGTCGTGGATCAGCGTCAGCATCACGCCCACGGCGAGTGGCCCCAGCAGCATCGCGAGGTCCGTCCCGTCGCTGAGCCGGAACAGCCCGACGGCGGTGGCGGCCGCCGTGGCGCCGGCTGCCACGTAGCCCACGGCGCCGCTGAAAGCCGTCCGGCAGAGGAAGAAGATCGCAAAGGAACACCACGCAAAGCTGGGTGCGGCAATGACCAGCACAGCCCAGACGGCTACAAACACGAGCATCCAGACTGCCCACGGGCGTCTTTGCCGGGCCAGTACAGCGATCACGGCGTACAGGGCGCACACCGCTGCTGCCAGGCCGAGGACCAGGAGGTTGTCCGGCAGGCTGTGCCGCATGGCATAGCGGACGGCTGACGCAACGAGCAGGACAGCGAAGCCCAGATGGACGGCGGTGTCGATCCGGCCGAACCGGCCAGCTGCCGAGGCAGGGTCGGCAGGCAGGGCGGTCCCGGCTGTCAGTGGGGATCCGGCTGTCAGGGATTCACGGGGAGTGGCTGGGGAGGGCATGGGGTCCGGTTCAGGTCAGGGGAGTTCCTCTCCCATGTTATTGCCCGCGCCGTTGCTGGTCTCTCAGCCTTTTGGCTGATGCTGCTGGCCTTCCGGAGGAGTGGGACGCAGCCAAAGGCCCGATGTTTGTTTCGGCTGGCCTGGACAGGATGGATGGAGCCGATGCCCATTAGGGCATTCCGCCAACGTGAGCCCATTCCGCCAACGTGGGTCCATCAACGTTGGTCCATCAACGCGCGTCCATCAACCCAAGGAGAACACCGTGAAGAAGTCCAACAAGATTGCCGCCGCCGCTGCCGCCGGGGCATTGCTGCTGACCGGAGGGCTGACCGTTGCAGCCAATGCCGGGACCAGCCAGGTTGCCGCCCCCGCTGCGGTATCCGCCGTCGATATCCCCCAGGCGGCGGAGACCGTCGTGGCGCAGAACCGCATCACCGTGGGCGCCTCGTCCGACGCCGTCCGGGCGGCCCTCGCCAAATGCCAGGCGGACAAGCTGCCGTTCGTCACGGTGGCCCTGGTGGACAGGTTCGGCACCGTCCAGGCGCTCCTGCGCGGTGACAATGCCGCCGAGCACACCATCGAGGCAGCCAAGCAGAAGGCCTACACCGCAGCCGCGTTCGGTGCACCCACCAGTGAGCTGGCCAAGCGCATCAACGGCAACGGGCCCAGCATTGCGGACCTCCCCGGCACCCTGTTTCTTGCCGGTGGCGTCCCGCTCAGGGTCAACGGTGTCTCCGTGGCAGGCATCGGCGTGGGCGGCGCCCCCGACGGCAATCTCGACGAGGCCTGCGCCACCGCCGGGGCCGAGGCCATCGCAGCGCTGGCAGCCAGCCCGGCCAAGTAGGCTCGGCTCCATGAGGCGGTTCAGGACTTGGCGGTCCAAGACTTCGCGGGTCAGGACCTGGCCGTTGAGGGCCCGGCACCGGTCGCGCGGGGCGGCAGCCATGGTCATCGTGGCGATTGCAGTGGCAGGTTCCCTGGCAGCCTGCCAGGCGGGTCCCGGTGAGCCGCAGCGGCAGGAGTCGCCGTCGTCGTCCGCTCTTGAAAGTCCGGAGCTCCCGCTTCCGGCCACCTCCACACCGGCCGCAACCCCGGCTGCTCCCGCGGCGGCAGCCACCGAGCCGCCAGCCGTGTCAGCCGAAGCCCAGGCCCAGCTCGACCAGGAGCTGATCGCCGCCGCGAAGGCGAACAACGTGGCTCTGGTGGGCGAGCTCATCGGCCGCGGCGGCGACGTGAACGCCAAGGACGCCATCCAGGATTCCGCGTTCCTCTATGCCGGGGCCGAGGGATTCAACGACGTTCTCCGGCTGACGCTCGCGGCCGGTGCGGACGTTGCCAGCACCAACCGGTACGGCGGGACGGCACTGATTCCCGCCAGCGAGCACGGCCACGTGGAGACGGTCCGCCTCCTGCTGGCCGCAGGCGTACCCGTGAACCATGTGAACAACCTGGGCTGGACCGCCATGCAGGAGGCCATCCTGCTCAACAACGGCGGGCCCAGGCAGCAGGAAGTGGTCCGGCTGCTGTTGGAGGCCGGCGGGGACGCCAATCTCCGGGATCCCCAGGGCCGGACCGCCCTGGAAAACGCCGAACGGCTGGGCTTTGTGGAGATCGCCAAGCTGATCCGCGGCCGGTAACTGCCCGGAAAATCCAACGCGGGGTCAGATACGGCCCAATAATCCTGTCCGGAACGGCAATATCTGACCCCGCGTTGGTTTTACTACACGGCTTCGAGCACGCTGACGTAGTTGGCGATGCCTACGCCGCCCATGTTCTGGACGGCGGCCCGGCGCGGGCTGGCGAGCTGCATGCCGCCGGCGGTCCCGGTGAGCTGAATGGCGGCGATGACGTGCTGGGACACGCCGGTGGCACCGACGGGGTGGCCCTTGGCCTTGAGTCCGCCGGAGACGTTGACGGGAAGCTTCCCGTCCTTGAAGACCCAGCCTTCCTCGATAGCGCGGGCGCCTTGGCCGGGTTCGGTCAGCCCCATTGCTTCGTACATCAGAAGTTCGGCGATGGTAAAGCAGTCGTGGACCTCAGCGAAGTCCAGGTCTTCAAGGCCGACGCCGGCCATCCCCAGCGCGCGCTGCCACGACACCCGGGTGGCAGCGAACGCGGTGGGGTCCCGCCGTTCGGCCGGAAAGAAGTCGTTCGCGTGGCCAAAACCGGCGAGCCTGACCGGGGCAGCAGCTCCGCCGGTTGGTGAGGTGGAGAGTACAACGGCGGCGGCGCCGTCGGACACGGGGGAGCAGTCGGTGCGGCGCAGGGGGTCGGCCACCATGGGGTTCTTGTCCGAGATGGTGCGGCAGAACTCTTCGCCGAGGTCCTTGCGGAGCTGGGCGTAGGGGTTGTCCACGCCGTTGCGGTGGTTCTTGGCCGCGATGGAGCCCAGGACGTCGCCCAGCTTTCCGTCGCCGCGTCCGTAGCGCTTCTCGTAGTGCTTGGCGACGTCCGCGAACAGGCCCGTAAAGCCTGTGGTGGAGGCCTGGCCGGCCATGTCGTAGTCGGCGCCCAGCAGGGCGGCTCCCACAACGTCGGCACGGGCGTGCGTCATCTTCTCCGCGCCGATCACCAGGACGGTTTTCGCCGTCCCGGCCAGCAGCGACTTGGTGCCCTGCTGGAACGCGGCCGAGCCTGAGGCGCAGGCGTTCTCGACACGGGTGGCCGCGACGTTGGCCAGCTGGTCCGAGACCTGTAGCGCCAGGGAGGAAGGGAAGGCCAGCGGCATCATGCCGGAGTTGAACTGGCCCAGATAGATCTCGTCGATCTGGCCGGGCTCGATCCCAGCGTTGCTGATGGCCTCGGTGGCCACCTGGACGATCAGGGACTCGAGGGTCTCGTCGGAGAGTTTGCCGAACCGGCTGTGGCCCCATCCAGTGAGCAGGACATCCTTGCCAAACTGTTCCTTCAGGCTCATGCCGCCACTCCCTCTTTTTCGAGCTGCACGTCGAACGCGGCCTCGGTCTTTTCGCGGATTTCCTCAACGGTGACCCCCGGCGCAAGGCGGGTCAGCGTGAGCTGCCGCCCGCCGTCGTCGTCCGCTTCTTGTTCGGTCATGACGATGTCAAAAACCGCGAGGTCGCTGATGATACGGTCCACGCAACGCAGGCCCGTGAGCGGCAGGGTGCATTCGGTGACGATCTTCGCTGTGCCGTCCTTGGCGTTGTGCTCGGTCAGAACCACGACGCGCGGGGTGCCCGCGACGAGGTCCATGGCGCCGCCCATGCCCTTGACCATTTTGCCGGGGATGGTCCAGTTGGCGAGGTCGCCGTTGCCGGAAACCTGCATGGCGCCCAGGATGGCGACCTTCACATGCCCGCCGCGGATCATGCCGAACGATGTGGCGGAGTCGAAGATGCTGCCGCCGGGCAGGACCGTGACGGTCTGCTTGCCGGCGTTGATGAGGTCAGCGTCCTCCTCGCCTTCGTAGGGGAACGGGCCCATGCCGAGCAGGCCGTTTTCGCTCTGCAGGACCACACGGACGCCGTCGGGCAGGTTGTTGGCCACCAGCGTGGGGATGCCGATGCCCAGGTTTACGTAGTCGCCGTCGTTCAGTTCCTCGGCCGCGATGGCAGCCATTTCATCCCTGGTCCAGGCCATGGGGTTCTCCTTGGGGTTCAAAGTTTGTGGGGCTTAAGTGTTCGTTCGCGCTGCGGAGTGCGGGGTGTGGCAGGCGGGGTCAGGCCGGGGTAGGCGTTCAGGCGGGGACTGATGCCGCTTCCCGGGTGCGGACGGTGCGCTGTTCGATGTCCTTCACCCGGCCGCTCGCCTGGACCAGGTGCTGGACGTACACGCCCGGCGTGACGATGTGGTTCGGATCCAGTGCGCCCGGCTCCACGACGACTTCAGCTTCGGCGATGGTCACCAGGCCTGCGGTGGCCACCACGGGGTTGAAGTTCCGCGCGGTGTAGCGGTAGATCAGGTTCCCGTCCGTGTCCGCGGTGTGCGCGTGAACCAGTGCGACGTCGGCGCGGATGGCGCGCTCCTGGACGTACGTTTCGCCGTCGAACTCTGCCAGCGGTTTGCCTTCGGCAACCAGGGTCCCTACGCCGGTCTTGGTGTAGAAGGCGGGGATGCCGGCGCCGCCGGCGCGGAGGCGCTCGGCCAGGGTGCCCTGCGGGGTGAACTCCACCTCGAGCAGGCCCGCGAGGTACTGCTCGGCGAAGAGTTTGTTCTCGCCCACATAGGATGCGATCACCTTGCGGACCTGGCCGGCTTCGATCAGCACACCCAGGCCCTTCCCGTCCACTCCCATGTTGTTGGACACCACGGTCAGATCACGCACGCCGGCATCGCGCACAGCCTCGATGAGGTCCGCCGGGATGCCGCTCAGGCCAAATCCGCCGACGGCGAGCGTCATGCCGTCCCGGAGCACTTCCGCCAGGGTAGCGGCGGCGTTGGATTTCAGTTTGGACATTCCGTCTCCTCGTCATCGAGCGTGCAGAGCCGTTCGGGGTATCCACTTTGTGGACATCGGGCCTGATTAGGGAGCCTAGGGCGCTCGCGAAACCTGGTCAACGGCGGAATCTTGCCAGCAGCGCAGATAGTTCACAGCGTGGACGGTAGGCTTTACGGTATCCACATTGTGGAGGATTTTTTGAGAGTTGGAGGCCTGAATGGCAAATCCAGTCCAAGGGGCCCAGGTTGTGGGCCGCGTGGCCTCACTGCTCCGGCTCGTCGGCCGGAAGCCCGAGGGGAGCTCGATTTCCGGCCTGGTCCGGGAGTCGGGGCTGACCCGTCCCACTGTCCACCGGCTCCTGGCCTCCCTTGCCGCGGAGGGCCTCCTGGACCACGATGCCCGCAGCGGAAACTGGATCCTGGGCCCGGAGATCTTCCTGCTGGGATCAGTGGCGGCGGCCCGCTTCCCGCTTGAGGACCAGGCGCGGCCAAGCCTTCGCCGACTGGCGGAGGAGACCGGCGAGAGCGCCTTCTATTCCCTCCGCAGGGGCCAGGAGACAGTCTGTGTACTGCGGGAAGAGGGAAGCTTCCCGGTGCGCTCCTTTGTGCTGCACGAGGGAGTCCGTTTTCCGCTGGGCGTGGCCTCGGCCGGGACCGCCATCATGGCGTTCCTCCCGGACGAGGAACAGGACGCCATCCTGTCCGGCTGGGCCCAGCACGCCGGCGGTTTCGCAGCAGGCCACGGCTTGGACGTGGTCTGCCGGAATCTGGAACGGACCCGGCTGCATGGCTTCGCGGTGAATCCCGGCCTGGTACTTGAGGGCAGCTGGGGAATGGGGGCCGCCGTGTTCGACCAGCTGGGCAGGCCGGTCGGCGCTCTGTCACTGACCGGCATCGAACCCCGGTTCCGGCCGGAACGGCAGGAGTTCCTCGGCAAACTGCTCATGGAGGAAGCACACCGGATCACGTCGCTGCTGACCCGTTCGCCGGGCGCCTCCTGAACTGCTCGGCACTGCTCGGCGTCGTGTGGCTGACCCCGTTCTGCAGACAGCCTGACCCGGCGTACCTGGGCTCAGCCTATTTCCACCACGTATCGAAGATGGTGACCGGCACAGTGCGCTTGTGGCGGGTGCGGAGGTACTTCTGCTCGATCTGCTCGGCGGCCGCCTCGGGGATTTCCCGGCCTTCCAGGTAATCGTCGATCTGGTCATAGGTCAGGCCCAGTTCGTCCTCGTCGGTGCGTCCGGGCTTGCCGTCCAGGAGATCGGCGGTGGGAACCTTTTCCCAGACCCGGGCAGGGGCGCCCAATTCGCCGAGCAGTTCGCGGTTCTGGCGCTTGTTCAGGCCGAACAGCGGCAGGATGTCCGCGCCGCCGTCGCCGAATTTGGTGAAGAACCCGGTGACGGACTCTGCGCCGTGGTCGGTGCCGATCACCAGGTAGTTGTGTTCCCCGGCCAGCGCGTACTGGGCGATCATCCGGGTGCGGGCCTTGGTGTTTCCCTTGTGGAAATCGGAGATTTCGTTTCCAACGGTCTTCTCGAATTCGTCCTCGAAGCCATCCACAGCGGCGGAAATGTTGAAGGTCCACTCCGTCTTGGCCTGGATGAAGTCCAGGGCAGCCTGAGCATCTTCCTCGTCGTGCTGGACGCCGTACGGAAGGCGGACCGCGACGAAGTTGGCCTCCACACCCTCGGCTTCAAGCTCCTCCACAGCCAGCTGGGCCAGCCTGCCTGCGAGCGAGGAATCCAGCCCGCCCGAGATGCCCAGGACAAAGCCCTTCGTATGGGTTGCCCGGAGGTAATCCTTGAGGAAATCCACCCGCTTACGCACCTCCCCGACGGGGTCGATCCGGGGCTGCACGCCCATTTCTTCGATGATTGTGGCCTGGAGTTCGCGCATGTGATCCAGCCTAGTCAGGGCTGTCAACAACGCTCAACTATGTCCACCCGAACCACGAACGTTTCAGCGCGAAAGGACAGGTGGGCCCCTGCGCGAAAGAATCCTTGGGCACCGGGGCTACCGCGTTCCCGGTGCCGCTCCGGTTGAACCGCGGACGGTCAGGTGTGTGGGCATCAGCGACCGGCTGCGGCTGCCACCGCCTGCCAGCGGGTTGAGCTGGGCCAGGAGCATGGACACCGCCACCCGGCCGGCCTGTTCGATCGGCGATGTCATGGTGGTCAGCGGGGGATTGCAGAAGTCCGCGCCGAAGATGTCGTCGCAGCCCACCACGCTCATGTCCTCCGGGACCCGGATGCCGCGGGCACGCAGCCGCTGGAGCATGCCGATGGCGATGAGATCGTTGAAGGCAATGCAGGCAGTGACGCCGGAGTGCACGGCCGCGTCTGCCGCGGCGGCGCCTGATTGTGTCTTGGGGGCGAACGGGCCCAGCCTGTGCACGTCCACTCCGCGGTCCTCGGCGGCGGCCGCCAGGGCTGTCCAGCGAAGAGTGCTGGATTGGGACGTGAGGGGGCCGGCCATGTAGGCGATGCGCGTGTGGCCGAGGGAAATCAGGTGGTCCAGTGCCTGGCTGGTGGCGGACGGCGTGTCAATCACGACGGCGGGAACGCCGGCTACGTCGCGGTTAATGGTCACCATGGGGATCTTGGCGGCGGCGGCCAACAGCGCCTCATCGCTGAGCCTGGACGCGGCCACGATGATGCCGTCAGCGCTTTTGCGGAGCTGCTCCATGGTGGAGGCCTCCACCTCGTCGGACTCTTCGGTGTCCACGAGCAGTTGGGTATAGCCGGCTGCCTTGAGCTGCAGCTGTGTGCCCCGGATGAGGTCAAAGTAGAAGGGGTTGGTGATATCAGGCACCAGGACGCCGACGGCACCGGTGCGGCCGGAGCTTAGGGCTTTCGCCTGGCTGTTCGGCGTGTAGTTCAACTCGGCCGCCGCCGCTTCGATCCGCGTACGGGTACGGATGTTGACCCGGTCCGGAGTGGAAAGTGCGCGGGACACGGTGGATGCGGCCACGCCACAAATCGCGGCGATGTCGTGGATGGTGGCAGGACGGTCTGTTCCGGCTGCTTGCATCGCCATGGCGCGCTCCTCACTGAACGGGACGACAGGGGGCTTGTGACGGTTGCCACAGCCCCGTACTCCTAGATTGCCACAGCATGCAATCATTTGGCAATCGGTTGTCATTGGCGGGTGACGTGTCTAGACTTAGGGCAGCACTTTTTGTGAACTGAGTCACCCGCGCGCCGGAGCGGCATCTAGGCTGTCCCGTCGCGGGCACACCTAAGGAGATTTCCGTGACCGAAACATCAACCGAAAAAACAAGCACCGCCTGGACGCTCTCAGGATTCGGCGATGAAGTGGATACGGACCCCGCCATCCAGGCTGCTGTCCTCCTGGCACTCGGCGCGAGCTACATCGAAGTACGCAGCGCCTGGGGCGTCAATGTCTCCGAACTGACGGCTGAACAGGTATCCGAGCTCAAGCAACTCCTGGACGCCAAGGGCCTGAAGGTCTCAGCCGTCGCAAGCCCCATCGGCAAGGTGGACATCAGCCTGCCCGTGGAGCACGAGGTGGAGCGCCTCCGCCAGATCATCTCCGTGGCGAAGGGCCTGGATACCAAATACATCCGGATCTTCTCTTTCTTCCGGAGCGAAAACCAGACGCCGGAAGAAATCCGCGACGACGTCCTGACGCGCATGCGGGCACTGGCCGCTGAAGCCGCAGCCGCCGGCGTCGTACTCCTGCACGAGAACGAAAAGGACATCTACGGCGATACGCCACAGCGCGTCCTGGAGATCATGGAGTCCGTGGACTCTCCCGCACTGCGCGTCGCCTGGGACAACGCCAACTTCGTCCAGGTTGGCGTCCGGCCCTACACCGATGGCTACGCCATGCTCCGCCCCTACCTCGAGTACCTCCAGGTCAAGGACGCCATCATGGCCACGGGTGAGGTTGTGCCTTCCGGCCACGGCGACGGCGAACTGGACGCCACCATTGCTGCCCTGAAGGCGGACGGTTACGCAGGCTTTGCCTCACTCGAACCACACCTCGCCAGCCACCACGAACTGGGTGGCTTCTCGGGGCCGGTTGCCTTCGGTGTGGCCGCCCGCGCCTTCGCGGTCCTTGCTGCCAAGAACGGAGTCGAACTATCGTGACCGGCCTCAAGGCCGCAGTCATTGGCTGCGGTGACGTGTCGGCGGTGCACTTTGAAGCCATCGCAAAGCTCGACGACGCGCGGCTGGCCGGTGTCTGTGACTCAGATCCCGGCCGCCTTGCGGCCGCTGTGGCCGCCCACGGCGTCCCGGGTTTCCCCGATCACCTCAGCCTGATCGAGGCCATCGGACCGGATGTTGTGCACATTACGACGCCGCACAACATGCATGCCTCCATCGCGGCGGACTGCCTTCAGCGCGGCGTGAATGTCATCGTAGAAAAGCCGCTCGCGCATACGCTCGAGGAGGGCCGGCGGCTCGTGTCGGCTGCCAAGGCGTCCGCTGCCAAGATCGCCGTCTGCTTCCAGAACCGCTACAACGCTACCGCGCAGGCCATGCACGCACTGCTTTCCTCGGGCGAACTGGGCGCCGTGGTTGGGGCTTCAGCTACGGTGCTGTGGCACCGCGACGCCGGCTATTACCGCAGCCGGCCGTGGCGCGGCACCTGGGCGGGTGGCGGTGGCGGGCTCATGATGAACCAGGCCATCCACACCGTTGACCTGCTGCAGTGGCTGGTGGGCGACGTCGTATCGTTGTCCGGCAATGCCGCCACGAGGTTCCTCGGCGAAGCCATCGAGGTGGAGGACACAGCGGAATTTGTGGCCGAACACGTCACCGGTGCGCGCAGCGCCTTCTACGCAACGCTGGCCAATGCCGTCAACGCGCCGGTCACGCTGGACGTTGTCACCGAAAAAGCGACTCTCAGTCTTCGTGGGGACCTGACGGTCACCCATGCCGACGGGCGCGTGGATGTGGTCCCCGAGCGTGTGGTGGAGTCCGGCGGCCGCGCCTATTGGGGGGTCTCGCATGAGCTGCTCATCCGTGACTTCTATGCCCGGCTGGGGGACGAGGGCCCCTTCTGGATTGACCCTGAAGAAGCGGAGAAGTCCCTGAAGATCGTCAAGGAGATCTACCGCCAGAGCTACCCGGACGCGGCGGCGAAGGTTTCCTGACCCACTCACGGCAACCGGTTGACCACCTCGGAACGTTTCATTTACGGCCATTATCGCTAAGATTGCAACAATACTGACAATCGGTTGCCAAAATTGGCAATTATGCGTACTCTGAATCTTGAAGGCCGGTGTGGCCCACGCCACACCGGCCGACTTGCAACTCTCACGTTCCACAGATTCAGGAGCCAACAATGAAGTTAGGTCCCAAGGCGGCAGCTGCCGCCATTCTCGTCAGCGCAGCACTGACGCTGACCGCGTGCGGCGGCGGTGCCGCGGGTGGCACCGGCCCGGCAGCAGCCAAAACAACCACGCTGACCCTGGGTGCCCTTGCGGAAATCCGTTCCTGGGACCCGGCGCAGGCGCATGTGGGTCACGCCCTTCAGCCCTACCAGGCGGCATACGACTCCCTGATCCTGCGACAGCCGGACGGCAAGCTCAGCCCCATGCTGGCCACGGAGTGGAAGTACAACGACACGAACACCAAGCTCACCGTTGACCTCCGCACGGACGTGACCTTCAGTGACGGCGCAAAGTTCGACGCTGAGGCCGCCAAGGCCAACATTGACCACTTCAAGAAGGCCAACGGCCCGCAGATGGCCCAGCTGACCGCCGTCTCCGACGTCAAGGTTGTTGACGCCGACACCATCGAACTGAACCTGACCGCCCCGGATCCGTCCCTGGAGTTCTACCTCAGCCAGGCCGCCGGCCTGATGGGCAGCCCCAAGGCGCTGGGCACCGACGCTATCAAGACCGAGCCCGTAGGCAGCGGCCCGTACGTTATGGATAAAGCCGCCACGGTCAAGGACTCACAGTCCGTGTTCACGGCACGCAAGGACTACTGGAACAAAGACCTCCAGAAGTTCGAGAAGGTCACCTTCAAGATCCTGATTGACCTGACCGCCCGCACCAATGCCCTGGTTTCGGGACAGGTTGACGCCACGCTGCTGGACCCCAAGACCGGCAAGCAGGCCGAAGGCGCCAAGATGAAGCTGGTCTCCAGCGAGGTGGACTGGCAGGGTCTCCTGCTGATGGACCGCGACGGTACCAAGAACCCCGCACTGGGCAACGTCAAGGTCCGCCAGGCCATCAACTACGCCTTTGACCGCAAGACCATTGTGGACCAGGTCCTGATGGGCCAGGGCACCCCCACGTCGCAGCCGTTCGGCAAGGCCAGCGGTGCATGGACCGAAGAGCTGGAGAACTACTACAGCTACGATCCGGCCAAGGCCAAGGCCCTCCTGAAGGAAGCCGGCTACGAGACCGGCGTCGTCCTCGACATCCCGGCGGTTCCGGGCTTCGAAACCCAGCTCGCAGTGATCAAACAGCAACTGGCGGACGTTGGAATCACCGTGAACATTGGTGCCGCCATCACCAACACGTTCACCAGCGATGTCGCAGCGCAGAAGTTCACCACCATGTTCTTCTCCCTCTTCCAGGGTGAGCCGTGGGTTGCCACCAACCAGATCATCTCCACGAAGGCCCTCTACAACCCGTTCAAGAACACCACTCCCGAGCTGCAGGCCAAGATCGGTGCAGTCGAGAAGGGCGGCAAGGACGCTGGCAAGCTGGCTCAGGAAGTCAACAAGTACGTTGTGGAGCAGGCCTGGTTCGCCCCGATGTTCCGCGTGAACCAGATGTACTACCACAACTCCAAGATCACCGTGGAACCGCAGGTCCAGCAGGCCGTTCCGTCGATCTACAACTACTCGCCCGCCAAGTAACCCGCCAAGAACTATCGGGCACGTAGCCACACAAAAAACCTGCGCAGGTCCGGCAGCCAATCACAACGGTGGGCTGCCGGACCGGGCAACCAATCCATGCCAGTTCAATGGAGCCAGCAATGATCACTTTCATCCTTAAACGCCTCGGCAGCGGACTCGTAGTCCTGTTCGCCGTCTCGATCCTCGTTTTTTCCCTGCTCTACGTATCGAGCGGCAGCATTGCGCGGAACATCCTGGGTGACCAGGCCACTCCGGATCAGCTGGCCGTGAAGGAAGCGGAGTTGGGGCTCGATCAGTCCATCATCACGCGCTACTTCAGCTGGCTCACGGGCGCCCTGCAGGGGGACCTGGGCACATCCTGGTTCACCTCTGAACCCGTCTCCAACGCCCTCGTCACGCGCATTCCAGTGACCATGACCATGGTGATTGCAGCCATGCTCCTGATCTCCATCATCGCCACCCTCATCGGCGTCGCCGCAGCAGTAAAGCGCGGCTGGGTGGACCGCGTGGTCCAGATCGGTGCCATCATCGGCGATTCTGTCCCCGGCTTTGTCATCGGCATCATCCTGGTGACTATCCTGGCTATCCAGATGGGCATTTTCCCCGCCACCAGCACCATTTCGCCCGGTGTCGGCGCGGACGCCTGGGTGCTTTCCCTGACCCTTCCGGTGATCGCCTTGCTGATCAACGGAGTGACCGGCGGTGCCCAGCAGATCCGCAGCGCCGTCATCAAGCAGCTCGAACGCGATTACGTCCGAACTCTGCGCAGCCGCGGCATCGGTGAGCGGGAGGTCCTGTTCAAGCACGTCCTGCGCAGCGCAGCTCCGGCCGGGCTGACCGTGCTCAGCCTGCAGCTGATCGGAATGCTCGGCGGTGTGGTCATCATCGAGCAGATCTTTGCCCTTCCCGGCATGGGGCCGCTGGCCGTAGCCGCCACCAGCCAGAGTGACCAGCCTGTGGTCATGGGCGTTGTTATGTACACCGTCGCCGTCGTCATTGTGGTCAACCTCATCGTTGACCTGCTCAACGGCTGGCTCAACCCGAAGGTGCGTGCCTCGTGACCGAGTCCGTCGAAACCTCAGCACTGACGCCCGCACCTGGGACGTCGGGCCAGACCGGGACCGTCGTCCGCTCAACAGTCCTTAAGCGCCTGTCCAAGAATCCTCTCGGCATCATCGCCATCTTCATTCTGCTGGCTATGGCAGTGATGGCCGTCTTCGCCGATGTCCTGGCCCCGTTCGAGGAGAACTTCGCCAACATCTCCAAGACTCTCGCCGCGCCGGACGCAGTCAACATCCTGGGCACGGACAGCTCCGGCCGTGACGTCTGGAGCCGCCTGCTCTTCGGGGCGCAGCTGACCCTCAGCTCCGCGCTCCTTTGCGCCGCAGTTGCCATTGCGATCGGCCTGCCCGCCGGCCTCGTGGCCGGCTACTACGCCGGCAAGTTTGAAGCTGTCTCCAACTGGATTGTCAGTATCCTCATGAGCCTCCCTGGCCTGATCGTCCTCCTCACCATCCGGGCCGCGTTCGGTCCGTCGGTCTGGATTGCCATGATCGCGTTCGGCGTCCTGATCAGCCCTTCCTACTTCCGCCTGACACGGTCAGCGGTGCAGTCGGTCCGCAACGAGCTCTACGTTGATGCCGCCCGCGTCTCCGGCCTGTCAGACCTCAGCATCATCACCCGCCACATCTTCTCCGTGGTCCGCGCGCCCATCATCATCCAGACGGCCGCGATCGCCGGCGTCGCCATCGCCATCCAGTCCGGACTCGAGTTCCTGGGCCTGGGCGATCCGGCCAAGGCCACCTGGGGAGTGATGCTCAGCGAAGGCTTCAAGAACGTCTACCTCACCCCGACTCTGCTCTTCTGGCCCGCGCTGGCCATGGCGCTGACCATCGGCGCCCTGGTCCTCTTGGGCAACGCTATCCGCGACGCCCTGGAAGACGGCGAAAAGATCAAGCACCGCAGGAAGGTCCAGGCGAAAAGCACGACGGCGGCACCCGCCGCTGGTGCCGCAGTCACGCGGGCAGCACGAAAGACTGCCGCTGCCGTCCAGGCCGGAACCGAACACCACCTCGTCAAGGTGACCAATCTCGGCGTCGGCTACCCCCAGGCAGACGGCACCATCAAGAAGGTGGTGGACGACGTCTCCTTCTACGTTGACCGCGGCGAAATCCTCGGCATCGTGGGCGAATCCGGTTCGGGTAAATCCCAGACCGCCTTCTCCATCCTGGGCCTGCTGCCGGACACCGCACGCATCGTCGGCGGGGCCATCCAGTTCGATGGCAACTACACCGTCGCTCCAGGCGACGAAAAGGTCAGCCAGGAACGCCTGTCCAAGCTACGCGGCAAGCGGATTTCCTACATCCCGCAGGAACCCATGAGCAACCTGGACCCCGCCTTCACCATCGGCTACCAGCTGGTCACACCCATGATGCGTGTCCTGGGAATCTCCAAGGCCGAAGCCACCACGCGGGCCATGAAACTGCTCTCCGACGTCGGTATCGTCAGCCCGGACCGGACCTTCAGGGCGTACCCCCACGAGGTCTCCGGCGGCATGGCCCAGCGCGTGCTCATCGCCGGTGCCATCAGCTGCGAACCGGACCTCATCATTGCCGATGAACCCACCACGGCACTGGACGTCACGGTCCAGGCCGATGTCCTGGACCTCATCCGCGACCTCCAGCGCCGGCTCGGCGTCGGCGTCATCCTGGTCACCCACAACTTCGGCGTTGTGGCTGACCTCTGCGACCGTGTTGTGGTCATGCAGAACGGCCGGCTGGTGGAGGAAGGCCCCGTGCGGGAAATCCTGCGCGAACCGAAGGAACGCTACACCCAGACCCTGCTGGCTTCGATGCTGGAAGGCAAGGAACCCATGACCATGCTTGTGTCCGCTGCTTCGTCCGCAACTGCGTCATCAACTGCGTCATCAACTGCGTCATCAACTGCCAAGGAGAACGTACTGTGACAGCAACTGCAGCCTTGCGCGACGCGGAATCAGCGCCGCCACACCAAGAACTCCTTCGGGTGGACAACCTCGTGGTGGAGTACGCCGGCAAAGGGTTCCGTGCACGGAAATTCCGCGCCCTGACGGACATCAACATCAGCATCGGCCAGGGCGAGACCCTGGGCCTGGTGGGGGAGTCGGGCTCCGGCAAGACCACCCTGGGCCGGGCCGTGCTGGGACTCGCGCCCGTGAGCGGTGGCAAAGTCACGTTCGAAGGCAAGGACATCAGCCACGCCAGCCGCAAGCAGCGCCGTGTCCTGAGCCGGGACATGCAGGTGGTCTTCCAGGATCCCTACACGTCGCTCAACCCTGCCCTGGAGATCGGCGCCATTCTTGCCGAACCGCTGGGTGTGCAGGGCATGGAGCAGGCCGCAGCGAAGAAGCGCGTGAAGGAGCTCCTGGACCAGGTTGGCCTTCCGTCAGACGCCATCCACCGGCTGCCGCGGGAGTTCAGCGGCGGCCAGCGCCAACGCGTGGCCATCGCCCGTGCCCTGGCACTGTCGCCGAAGCTCATCGTCTGTGATGAGCCGGTCAGTGCCCTGGACCTCTCCACCCAGGCGCGTGTTCTGGATCTGTTCCTGCAGATCCAGAAAGACACAGGCGTGTCCTACCTTTTTGTCTCCCACGACCTTGACGTGGTCCGCCACATCAGCCACCGTGTAGCCGTGATGTACCGCGGAGAAATAGTGGAGCAGGGGCCGGCAGACGTGGTCACCCGCGACCCCGAACACCCCTACACGCAGCGGCTGCTGCTCGCTTCCCCGGTGCCGGACCCGGACCGCCAGGAGAAGCGCCGCGCCGACCGTCACCGGCTGCTTGAAGAGCAGCGCTTGCAGGCCGAACAGGCTGGCGTCCCCGCCTAAGGCCGAACCAAATTTACATAACAGCGAAAACCATGGAGGAAAAAGTGGCCAAAATTGGCGTACAGGCAATGATGCTGAAGGACAGCTTCACCGAAATCGGGGCGTTCGAAACGCTCCGCAAGGTCAGCGACATCGGCTACAACGCCGTCGAGATCTCCCAGATCCCGATGACGCCGGAAAACGTCTCTGAGCTGGACCGGTCCCGCCGCGAGCTGGGTATGGACATCGCAGCCCTTTCCGTGGCCATGGAGACCCCCAAAGGCCGGCCCGGCGACTCCCTGGCGGAGCACTTTGACAAGATCGTGGATGACGCCAAGAGCCTGGACTCGAAACTGCTGCGGATCGGTATGCTGCCGTTCGAGGCAATGACGTCAATCGGCGCGGTGATTGACTTCGCCAAGCAGGCCAACGAGTATGCCGAGCGGCTGCAGGGGCAGGGCCTGGGGCTGTACTACCACAACCACCACATCGAGTTCGCGAAGTTCGACGGCAAATACATGCTGGACATCATTGCGGAGAACTCCCCGGCCATGGGCATGGAAATCGACGTGCACTGGGTCCAGCGCGGCGGCCTGGACCCGGTCCGCACCCTGGAAAAGTACACCGGCCGCACGGCCATGGTCCACCTGAAGGACTACCGGATAGGCCAAATGCCGGAGTCGGCAATGGGGCTCCTGGAAGCCGGGGACTTCGCCGGTTTCATGGCCGAGTTCAAAAACGTTGTCCAGTTCGCCGAAGTGGGCGAAGGCAACCTGGACTTCGCCTCCATCATCCCGGCCGCGCAGGCCGCCGGTGCCCAATACCTGCTGGTGGAGCAGGACGAACTCTACGGCCGCACGGTTTGGGAAGCGCTGCAGACCTCCTACGACAACCTGGTTGCACTGGGACAGTCCGAGCTCTTCTAACCGGACCGATTCTGGTTTCGACAAGCTCAACCACCGCACGACAAGCTCAACCAACGAAAAAGGACAAACAACTGTGAGCAAGAAAGTACGCCTCGGCATCATCGGCCTGGGCCAGCAGGGCGGCGCCTACGCCAAGTTCATCACGGACGGTTTGGTCCCCAACATGGTGATCGGCGCCATCTGCGACACCGATCCGGCCAAGAAGGAACTTGCCTCCGCCACGTACCCGGACGCCCCCTTCTACGACGACTACATCGCCATGTTGGAAAGCGGCGACGTTGACGCCGTCGTGACCTGCGTGCCGCACTTCCTGCACCCCGAAATGGGCATCGAGACCCTGAAGCGCAACATCCACGCCCTCGTGGAGAAGCCGGCCGGCGTCTACACCAAGCAGGTCAAGGAACTGAACGAATTCGCGGCCTCCAAGCCCGAGCTTTCCTTCGGCATCATGTTCAACCAGCGCAACAACCCGCTGTACAAGAAGCTCAAAGAGATTGTGGAAAACGGCGAGATCGGCAAGATCCGCCGCAGCAACTGGATCATCACCAACTGGTGGCGTCCCCAGGGCTACTACAACTCCAGTGAATGGCGCGCGACGTGGGGCGGCGAAGGCGGCGGCGTCCTGGTCAACCAGGCACCGCACCAGCTTGACCTGTGGCAGTGGATCTGCGGCGTGCCGAAGTCCGTCTACTCCAAGGTTTCGTTCGGCTTCCGCCGAGACATCGCCGTAGAAGATGAAGTGACTGCGGTGGTTGACTACGGAGACGGCGTGACCGGTGTCTTTGTTACCGCCACGCACGACCTGACCGGGACCGACCGCTTCGAAATCCTGGGCGACCAGGGCAAGATCGTCGTCGAGGGCAGCAAGACCGCCACCGTGACGCGCCTGCACAAGCCCGAGCGCGAACTCAGCGACGGCATGGGCATGGACGATGTCCGCAAGCTGTTTATGGGCCAGCTGAACCCGGAGGAGTACTACACCACCGAGGTCATCGAGTTCGAATCGGCCTGGGGTGCACAGCACTCCGGCGTCCTGGAGAACTTCGCCGCCAATATCCTGGACGGCACGCCGCTGCTGGCTCCGGGCTCGGACGGCATCAACGGTGTCCGCCTGGCCAACGCCATCCACCTCTCCGCATGGACCGGCAAGGAAGTTGGACTGGACTTCGATGAGAACGAGTTCCTCGCCGAGCTCAACAAGCGCATCGCCGAAGAGGGCAAGTTCCCCCAGCGCACGTAACCTGCTGAGGGAGCAGTGGAACTGAGCAGGCGCTGTGGCCGTTTTGGACCATCAAAACGGCCGCAGCTGCGACCTGCTGAAGTGGTTTCATCGTTAGGATGGGGCGGTGACTGAACCCCAAACGCCGGACACCGCCCCATCGACGGGTTCGGTCAAAAAGCATGGCCGAGACGGCAAATCCAATGCCACCATCTACGACATCGCCAAGATGGCCGGCGTCAACGCGTCCACCGTTTCCCGGGCACTCAGCAAGCCGGGCAGGGTCAGCTCCAAAACACAAAAGCTCATCGAGGATGCGGCAGCCCAGCTGAACTACCAGGTCAATCCGTTCGCGCGCGCACTTCCCACGGGCAAGACCAACACGTTCGGCCTCATCGTCGCGGACATCACCAACCCAACATTCTTTGACATCATCCGCGGCGCCGAGACCACCGCAACCAGCAGGGATTACACCCTGGTGCTCGCCGAGTCGGCGGAGTCCGCGGCTACTGAACTGACTGCCGCACGGCGGCTCATGGCCACCGTCGACGGTCTTATTCTCGCTAGCCCGCGCATGGACGATGACAACATCCGCGCCCTGGCCCAGGACAAGCCTGTGGTGGTCATCAACCGCGAAGTAGAGGGCGTGCCGTGCGTAGTGCCGGACGTCAACAAGGGGATCAGCGAGGCGATCCGGAGCATGGCCGCCAACGGACACCAGCGGATCGCCTACGTCGCGGGGCCGCCGCAGTCCTGGATGTCCGAACGCCGCTGGGAGGGCGTGCAGGCTGCCTGCGATTGGTCCCGGCTTGAGGCCGTGCGGCTTGAGTCCAGCAAACCAACGGTCGACGGCGGCCGGCAGACAGCTCGCGATGTCCGCGCCAGCGGCGCCACCGCGGTCATGACGTACAACGACCTGCTGGCCATCGGGCTCATGCAGGAACTCCAGGCCGCCGGCATGGTGGTGCCCGACGACATCAGCATCATAGGCTTTGACGACATCTTCGGTGCGGATTTCACGACGCCGCCGCTCACCACCGTGCGTTCGCCGCTGGGGGAGTGCGGCGAGGCAGCCGCCAAGCGCCTGCTGGACTTTCTTCACGGAAGCGGGGAAAAGGCCGGCACCTTGAGTGTGGAGACTGAACTGGTGTTGCGCGGGTCCAGCGGTAGGATCCTGCCCGCGAAGTGAGTCCTGGAAGGGCCCATTCCAGCATTTGGCAAATTATGGCAACCGGTTGACAAAATCCGGTGCCGGGCAGATTATTGACCTATGTCACAGTCGATTGCTGCCAACCCAGACAGGCTCCTGCCCGCCGACCCAGGAACGCGGAGCATTGCGCGGGACCTCCTGGCGCGCGTACAGGACCTTCCCATCATCTCCCCGCATGGCCACGTTGACGCCGCCGTCATCGAGCACAACACGCCGTTCCCTGACCCGGCAGCGCTGCTCGTCAGCCCGGATCACTACGTCACACGCCTGATCCATGCCAACGGCGCCTCCCTGGACAAGCTGCGGGCCGGCGGTCCCACCGCGCCCGAATCACGCGAAATCTGGCGCACCTTCGTGGATGCCTGGCCCCTCTTTGAGGGCACGGCCTCCGGCTACTGGCTGCGCAATCAGTTCGACAGCGTCTTCAACCTGGGCGCAGACCTGGGCGAGATGTCCGCCGATGCCAGCTATGACGCCATCGCCGCCAAGCTTGTGGAGCCGGGCTTCCGTCCGCGGCAGCTGTTCAAGGACTTCAACATCGAGGTCCTGGCGACCACGGACGATCCGCTGGACAACCTCGCCAGCCACAAGGCCATCACTGAGGACCCAACCTTCAACGGCCGCGTCCTGCCGACCTTCCGCCCGGATGCCTACCTGAACATTGCGCACCCCACCTGGAGCGCCAACGTTGACCGCCTTGTCGATTCCGCAGCTGACGGCGCCACCGGCTACGCGGGCTACATCACCGCCCTGGAAAACCGCCGCCGCTACTTCGTGGAGCACGGCGCAGTCTCGGCAGACCACGGTGTGGCCACCCCGGCAACGCTCAAGCTGGACCGCGCCGAAGCCGAGCGCATCTTCGAACTCGCCCGAGCCGGCAAGGCCACGGCAGAGGACCGCAACACCTTCGAAGCGCACATGATGTACCAGATGGGCCGGATGTCGGTGGAGGACGGCCTGGTCATGACCATTCACCCGGGCTCGTACCGCAACCACCACACGCCCACGTTCGAGGCCTTCGGCGCGGACACGGGCCATGACATCCCGGTCGCCACCAACTACACCGAGGCCATTCGGCCGCTGCTGCAGGACTTCGGCACGGCCAAGGACTTCCACCTGGTGCTGTTCACCCTCGACGAGACCGTTTTTTCCCGCGAGCTCGCGCCGCTGGCCGGCTTCTACCCGTCCGTCTACCTCGGCGCACCCTGGTGGTTCCTGGATGCCCCGGATGCCATGCTTCGGTTCCGCTCCGCCGTGACCGAAACGGCCGGGTTCTCCCGATCCTCGGGTTTCATCGACGACACCAGGGCCTTCTGCTCCATCCCGGCCCGCCACGATGCGTCCCGCCGGATCGAGGCATCCTTCCTGGCCCGCCTCGTGGCCGAGCACCGTGTCAGTGAAGACCGTGCCCACGAAATTATCGTGGACACCGTCGATTCCTCCCCGCGAAGGGTTTTCAAACTGTGAGTATCGAGCAGGCCGACGCCGCCGGCAAGGCTGCGGAGTCCCTTCCGCAGTTGAACCGGACGGTCCATGCGTCCGCCCGGCCGCCGGTGCGGATCGTCCACCTCGGACTCGGTGCCTTCCACCGCTCGCACCAGGCCTGGTACACCAGCCAGGCCAGCGACGCCGCTGACTGGGGCATTGCCGCTTTCACCGGCCGCCGCCCGGCCGCTGCCCTGGCTCTTGCCGAGCAGGACGGCCTCTTCACGCTCGTGGAGCGCGCTGACAGCGGCGACTCGTTCTCCGTCGTCGGCAGCATCGTTGAAGCGGCAGACGGTGCGGACGTGCAGCGGCTCGCAGAGCTCGTCTCGTCGCCTGCCACCGCCATGGTTACCCTGACGGTCACCGAAGCGGCGTACCGGATCGATGCCGACGGGCAGCTGGACACTACAGCGTCCGACGTCGCCAGCGACCTTGCGCTGTTGGCTTCAGGAAGCGGAAACCCGTCGACGCCGCTGGGCCGGCTCGTCTTCGCCCTCGCCGCGCGCCGGGCTGCCGGAACCGGGCCGCTCGCCGTGGTCTGCTGCGACAACCTCGCCAACAACGGCACGGTGGCCCGCAACGCCGTGACGGGACTGGCGCAGGCCTGGGATTCGGAGCTCGCTGCCTGGGTGGAGGAAAACGTCAGCTTTGTCAGCACGTCCGTGGACCGCATCACGCCGCGGACCACGGAAGCGGACATCGCCGCCGTCGAGGCCGCCTGCGGCTACCGCGACAACTCGCCCGTAGTGGCTGAGCCCTTCACCAACTGGGTGCTCAGCGGCGACTTCCCCGCCGGCCGTCCGCGCTGGGAAGCTGCCGGTGCAGTCTTCGTTGACCACATCGAGCCTTACGAGAACCGCAAGCTGTGGCTCCTGAACGGTGCTCATTCCCTGCTGGCCTACGCCGGCCAGCTCCGCGGACACACCACGGTGGCGCAGGCCCTCGCGGACCCGCAGTGCCTGACCGCCGTCGAAAGCTTCTGGGACGAGGCCGAGGCGAACCTGTCCGGTGCCGCGGCCGCTGAGGCCTCCGGCGGTGCTGATCTGCAGATCCCGGCGTACCGCGCCGCGCTGCTGGCCCGCTTCAGCAACGCACGCATTGCCCACCATCTGGCCCAGATCGCCATGGACGGCAGCACCAAACTGCGCATGCGGGCCGTGCCGGTCCTCCAGGCCGAACGGGCCCGAGGCAGGTCCGGTGCCGCCGCAGCACTGATGATCGCGGCCTGGATTGATTTCAGCGCAGCGGCCGAGACATTCCACGATCCGCTGGCAACCGAGGTGGCTGCGGCCAACCGGCTGGAAGGCGCGGAGCGCGTCCGGGCGGTCCTGGCCCTGGTGGATCCTGCCGTCGGAGCGGACGACGCCGTGGTGGAACTCGTTTCCGGCCTGCTGGGCACATTCTCGGCAGGCGCCTAAGTATCACGCCCTAACAGCGCTTCTGCTTCATCAAGAACAGCACTGCCCGGTCCAGGCTCCTGGACCGGGCAATGCTGTTTCGACGACATGCAATTTAGTGAAGGTTCAACAGAAATACATGGCAACCGCTTGCCATTTTATTGCCAAGTGACTAGGATTACAGGCAACGAGAAACACGCGGCGGTACGCCCGTCGGACGCAGACTCTGCATACTCCAGCATCGCCAAAGATTCACCGCTTCATAGCATTTCAATAATTTTCGCTGGCCAACACGGCGGCAAGGGTAAAGGAGCCCAATTCATGAAAAAGCTAAACAAGCTCAGCATCATCGGCTATGGCGCCGGCGATGCAGCCAACAACCTCGCCTTCACCACGGCCACTATGTTCCTGCTGGTGTATTACACAGACGTTGCCGGTATCTCAGCAGCGGCTGCCGGAACCCTGCTGCTGGTAGTCAGGCTTTTTGACGCCTTCGCCGATGTTTTTGCCGGCCGGCTCGTAGACCGGACTTACAGCAAGCGCTTCGGTAAGTTCCGTCCGTTCATCATGTTCGGCTCCATCCCGCTGCTCCTGCTGAGCGTGGCAACGTTCTCCATCCCGCAGCTGGGTGAATCTGGCACACTGCTCTACGCCTACGTCACCTACGCAGCCCTTGGCCTTGCCTACAGCCTCGTGAACATTCCGTACGGCTCGCTGGCCGGCGCCATGACGCAGGATCCGGGAGAACGCGCAAAGCTGGGCTCCGCCCGCATGGTAGGTGCACTGCTGGTGGGCTCTGCCCTGGGCATCTTCGTTGCACCGCTGATCAAGCCGGGCGCTGACCTCCAGTCGACGTTCACCACCATCACCCTTGTCTTTGTGGTCATCGGAACGGCGCTGTACTTCTTCACGGCCTTGACAGCCAAGGAACGCGTGCACCGCGCAGTCCCCAAGGTCACGTTCAAGCAGAGCGTGGACACACTTAAGGGCAACAAGCCCCTCATGATGCTGTGCCTGAGCTCCTTCTTCTTCCTCTCCGGCTACCTCGCCCTGACCTCCGTGCAGCTGTACTACCTGCGCGACGTCCTGGGCCGCCTGGACCTGTACCCCGTGCTGTCCATCATCCAGCTCGTACTCACGTTCTTCCTGGCCGCCTTTATGCCCAAACTGGTCCGCAACGTCGGCAAGAAGAGCGTCTACATCTACTCTTCGATGGTCACTGTCCTCGGCGGTGCGATGATCTTCTATACTCCGACCGGTCAGGTCTGGCTCGGCTTTACCGGCCTCGTGGTCAGCCTCGTGGGTGTCCTTGCCGTCAACATCGTGGTGTGGGCCCTGGAAGCTGACACGGTGGAGTACGGCGAATGGCGGACCGGTGTCCGCACCGAGGGAATCACGTACGCGCTGTTCTCCTTCACCCGGAAGTCGGGACAGGCTGTGGGCGGCGCCCTGGCGGCGTACGCCCTGGCACTGGGCGGGTACAAGTCCGGCGCGGCCCAGACCGCGGATGCCCTGTTCGGCATTCAGATTGCCGCGGGCGCGATCCCTGCCGTGCTGACTATCCTTGCCGTATTAGTAATGTCCAAGTACACGCTGACCGACGCCAAGCACGCGGAAATCCTCAGGGAGATCCAGGAACGCCGGACCAAAACTGTGGGCGGCGCCGGCGAAGCCGCTGACGCCACCGCCGCTGCCGCCGGCACCACCGCTGTCGCCGGCACCGCCGCTGTCGCCGGCACTACCGCCGATGCCGGCACGCCGGTTGGCGCCGGCAAGACTGCCGGCCACTAACTTCCAGCACCACCATCTGACCAGAAGTCCCCGAAAGGATCTGCCGTGAAAATCATTGCCGCTGAAGTCTTCGTGACAAGCCCGTCACGTAACTTCGTGACCCTGCGCATCACTACGGACGACGGGGTCACCGGCATCGGTGACGCCACCCTGAATGGCCGCGAACTGGCTGTTGCCGCATACCTCAAAGAGCACGTGGCCCAGCTGCTGATCGGCAAGGATCCGCACAGGATCGAGGACACCTGGCAGTTCCTGTACCGCAGCTCCTACTGGCGCCGCGGCCCGGTCACCATGGCGGCAATCGCCGCCGTGGACATGGCCCTGTGGGACATCAAGGGCAAGATGGCGAACATGCCGGTCTACCAACTCCTGGGCGGCGCGTCACGCAATGGCCTGCGCGCTTACGGCCACGCTTCCGGCGCTGACCTCGAGTCGCTGTTCGACTCGGTCCGTGAGCACCTGGAACTGGGTTACAAGTCCATCCGCATCCAGACCGCAGTCCCCGGCATCAAGGCCGTCTACGGTGTGGCCGCGCAGGCCCAGGCCTCGGGCGAACGCTACGACTACGAACCCGCCGGCCGTGGCGCGTCCCCGCAGGAAGAGGACTGGGACACCCGGGCCTACCTGCGCCACCTGCCCACCGTCTTTGAGGCCGTGCGCAACGAGTTCGGCCCGGAAATCCCGCTGCTGCACGACGGCCACCACCGCATGACGCCCATCCAGGCCGCCAAGCTCGGCAAGGCCCTGGAACCGTACGATCTCTTCTGGCTCGAGGACTGCACCCCGGCCGAAAACCAGGAGGGCCTGCGCCTGGTCCGCCAGCACACCACCACCCCGCTGGCCATCGGTGAAATCTTCAACACCGTATGGGATTACCAGACCCTGATCAAGGAACAGCTGATCGACTACGTGCGGGCAGCCTCCACCCACTTCGGCGGCATCTCCCCGCTGAAGAAGGTCATGGACTTCGCCGCCCAGTACCAGATCAAGTCCGGCTTCCACGGCCCCACGGACATTTCCCCGGTGGGCTTCGCCGCCCAGCTGCACGTGGGCCTGGCCATCCACAACTACGGCATCCAGGAATACATGCAGCACTCCGACAAGACCAACGAGGTCTTCGAGCAGTCCATGACCTTCAAGGACGGCTACCTGCACCCGGGCGACAAGCCCGGCATCGGCGTCGAATTCAACGAGGAAGCCGCAGCAGCCTACCCCTACCAGCAGGCCTACCTGCCGTACAACCGCCTAGTGGACGGAACGGTGCACGACTGGTGACCGCCACGACATCTCCCTCACCAGCAGAAGGAACTACCGGTCCCCGCGTTATCGTGATGGGCGTCTCCGGCTGCGGGAAGACCACCATCGGTGACCTGGTGGCCCGCGAGCTGGGCATCCAGTTCCTCGACGGCGATTCCCTCCACCCGGTGGAGAACGTCGCCAAGATGGCAGCGGGCACTCCGCTGACCGACGAGGACCGCTGGCCGTGGCTCGCCACCGTGGGCTCTGAACTGGCAGCTGCCAAGGGCGGACTGGTTCTGGCCTGCTCGGCTCTTCGCCGCAGTTACCGGGACGCCATCCGCGCCCAGGCGCCGGACACGGTGTTCCTTCACCTGCACGGCAGCAGAGAGGTTCTTAGGGCGCGGACTGAAGGGCGATCCGGGCACTTCATGCCGCCCGCGCTGCTGGAGTCCCAGCTGGCCACGCTCGAAGCGCTGGAAGCCGACGAGGCAGGCATTGTGGTGGACATCGCCGCCCCTGTGGACCAGGTTGTGGCCGACGCGCTAGCGGGCATCGCAGCTGCGGTGACTGCCGCCGTCGGAAGCTCCACCCCCGGGGACGGAACTGCCGCGACCGGAACCGCCGTAGCCGGTGCCACTGGCACCGCAAGGCGCCAGTTCGACGTCGACCTCCAGGCCGCGCCGTTCAACCTCGATGACGCAGCGATCACCTGGGTGAACAGCACCCTGGAATCGATGACGCTTGAGGAAAAGATCGGGCAGCTGTTCATCAACCACAACAACGACTACTCCCCGGAGTACCTCGACGGTGTGCTGGAGAACTTCCATGTGGGTGGCATGCGGTACCGGCCAGGACCGTCGGCTGCCGTGCAGGAACACATCCGGCACGCGCAGTCGAAGTCCAAGGTTCCACTCCTGGTGGCCTCCAATCCGGAAATGGGGGGAGCCGGAAGCTGCGACGACGGAACATTTGTGTCAACGCACCTGCAGGCCGGCTCGCACCCGGATAAGGCCATCGCCCGCCAGATGGGCCAGGTGGCCGGGGTGGAAACCGCGGCGCTGGGCTGCAACTGGGCGTTCGCGCCGATCGTGGACATCCACTACAACTGGCGGAACACGGTCATCTCCACCCGGGCCTTCGGCAACACGCCGGAGATCGTGGTGGAGCGCGGCAAGGAGTACTTCGACGGCATCAGTGAATCACCCACTGCCTGCGCCATGAAGCACTTCCCCGGCGACGGCATGGACGAGCGCGACCAGCACGTCGTCACGTCCTACAACACCCTCGGCTACGACGAGTGGAACAAGACCTACGGCCACGTGTACCGCGAAATGATCGGGCACGGCGTGCAGTCCATCATGATCGGGCACATCGGCGCGCCGGAGCTTTCCCGGCACTTCCGCCCGGGCCTCGCGGACAAGGACATCCGTCCCGCCACCCTGGCCCCGGAACTGCTCCAGGACCTGCTGCGCGGCGAGCTCGGCTTCAACGGGCTCATCCTCACGGACGCCTCGCAGATGATCGGGCTCACCCAGGCCATGAAGCGCAAGGACCTGGTCCCTGCGACCATTGCCGCCGGTTGCGACATGTTCCTGTTCTTCCGCAACGCCGACGAAGACTTCCAGTACATGCTGGGCGGCTACAAGTCCGGCGTTATCACCGAGCAGCGCCTGCATGACGCCCTGCGCCGCATCCTGGCCCTCAAGGCTTCGCTGGGGCTGCACCTCAAGGCACGCAACGAACTGGTTCCTCCCTTGGAGGCACTGGCCGTGATCGGCAGCGAGGCGCACCGCGCCATCGCCGCGGAGATCGCGGACAAGACCGTCACCCTGGTCAAGGACACCGCGAACAACCTGCCCATCCGGCCGGAAACGCACAAGCGGATCCGCCTGTACGGCATCTCCGGGGGCTCGGACTTCACCCGGGCGGACCCGCTGGCGTACCTGGACACGGTCAAGGACGAGCTGGAAAACGCCGGTTTCGAGGTGCATCTGTTCAAAACCGCCGATCAGCGCGAAGCCGCGGGGGAGATGGGCATCAACTTCATGTCCGTCATCTCCGAGGAAGCCACCGGAGACTACGCGGACAGGTATGACGCCGCGTTTGTCTTCGCCAACGTCAAGGGCTTCGCCCAGGAAGCGGCCATCCGGATCAAGTGGTCCACACCGATGGCCGCGGAAATCCCGTGGTACGTCACCGAGGTTCCCACGGTGTTTGTGTCGTTGAACCAGCCCAACCACCTCATCGACGTGCCGATGGTCAAGACCGCCATCCACGCCCATGCGGGAACTGTGGAGGCCATCCGGGCCACCATCGGGAAGATCATGGGCGAGTCCGAGTTCCAGGGGACGTTCAACGAGAATGTCTTCTGCGATTCCTTCGACACCCGGCTCTAGGGTTTTGCCGCGGTTTCACACTGACGACTCGGAGATGGAATGGCGCTACGCGGATACGCGTAGCGCCATTCCGTTTCTGCGTCACAGGGCCATTTCCGCAGCGCGGATCTCCCGCCAGCACCCAGTAAACTGGAGACCATGACTGCCACCCCCGCCGCTGCTTCCAACACTGCTGCCCGTGCCCGCTTGCTTGAACTGATCAAGGAACTTGCCGTGGTCCACGGCAAGGTGATCCTCTCCAGCGGTGCCGAGGCCGACTACTACATCGACCTGCGCCGCATCACGCTGCACCATGAAGCCTCCAAGCTGGTGGGCCAGGTCATGCTGGCACTGACGGACGACGCCGGGATCGACTTTGAGTGCGCCGGTGGCCTAACGATGGGTGCTGACCCCGTGGGCACCGCTGTTATGCACGCCGCCGTGGATGCCGGCCGCACCGTGGACGCGTTTGTGGTCCGCAAGGCCCAGAAGTCCTACGGCATGGGCCGCCAGGTTGAAGGTCCGTCGGTTGAGGGCCGCAACGTCCTGGTGCTGGAGGATACGTCCACCACAGGAGGCTCCGCCCTCACCGCTGTTGAGGGTGTCCGGAAGGCCGGCGGCAACGTGGTTGCCGTGGCCGTCATCGTGGACCGGGACACCGGCTCCAAGGAAAGAATCGAAGCCGAGACAGGCGTGCCCTACCTGTTCGCCTTCGGCAAGGACGAGCTGGGCCTCTCCTAGCCCGGCGTCTCGTAGCCCTGCCCCTCCTGGCGGGGTCGGTCCCTCCAGCGGGTACAGCGGCCACTCCCGCCCGCGGTTGCAAGGCGCCTGAGTTGCTGCGGTGCCTTCCGCTGTGGCTACGGTAGAGGTGTGCCGTACAGGGAGGAAGCAGAACCGCAGGAACAGCCTGGTGCTCATCATGCCCGGCTGCTTGCCAACGCCGCCGCACTCAAGCGGTTTTCGCGCCGCGGGTTCCTGGCTGGCACGGGAGTCTCGGCCCTGCTGGCAGCGGACATGCTGGTCACGCGCCGCGTCCAGGCGGAGCGGAGGGTCAACAGGATCCTGCAGGTCGCGGACGACTTCGCCGACTCCTATTACCCGAACGCCAGCTGGTTCCTTTTCCCCGGCTACAAGACCAGCTGGGAAGAGGCCCTCTGGATCCTGAACGCGATGCGCGGTGCGCTGAACAAGCGCGGCCAGCTCGCCGCCGTTGGCTATTCCAACCAGGGGCTGGACATCGACGAGGTGGTGATCGCAGTCATCGAACACGTCCGTGCGAACAAGCTCACCAAGCTCTTCTTTTACGGCCACAGCTTCGGCGGCATGGTGGCCACCCAGGTGGCCGCGCGGCTCCGGGAAATCCACGGTGTGGAGGTCGAATTCATCCTGCTGGACTCCAGCCCCTACAGCCGGAGCGACGTGCTGGACGACAGTTGGTTCGACGGCGTCGTCTTCCTATACGAGAACGGCTTCCGGGTCCCTTCCGTGGTCCGCGGCAGCTACGAACTGGGGGAACGCGTCATCCACAAGGACGAGCGGACCTGGCGGCAGATCCTGGACCAGACCATGGAGCAGCTGTCCCCGATCGCCCCGTCCAGTGTGCTCATCCAGTCCGAGTCGGCCTACATCTACCACTTCGACGGAAACCGGTTTGTGGACAAGCTCGGCGACACGCGGATGGCGTACATCGGCAACCCGAAAGACCGCACCGTCCGGTACCAGACGGCAAAGGACGCGTGGTCGGCAGCGTTCCACCCGCACATGGTCTCGACGGACCTGCAAACGGACGGTGCCCTGCCGGCGCACGCGAGCCCGGGCTGGAACCCGCTCATCTACCGGCCCATCGTGGAGCGGCTGATGGACGACTTTTTCCCGCTGCCCCGTGGCGGCTCGAAGGTGACGGTCTTCTAGAAAGGGTTCCTCTAGATCTGGTTTTTCAGGTCGGCCACGGAGTTCAGCACCTGGTTGGGCCGGAACGGATAGGCGGCAATGTCTTCGCGCTGTGTGATGCCGGTGAGGACCAGGACCGTGTGCAGGCCTGCCTCCATGCCGGCAATGATGTCGGTGTCCATCCGGTCCCCGATCATGGCGGTGGTCTCGGAGTGCGCATCGATCTGGTTCATGGCGGACCGGAACATCATGGGATTCGGCTTGCCCACAATGTACGGTTCCCGGCCGGTGGCCTTCGTGATCAGGGCCGCGATGGCGCCCGTCGCGGGCATGGGTCCGTCCTTGGACGGGCCGGTAGCGTCCGGGTTGGTGGCTATGAAGCGGGCGCCGGCCAGGATCAGGCGGATGGCCATGGTGATGGCCTCAAAGGAGTACGTCCGGGTTTCGCCGAGCACCACGTAGTCCGGGTCCTGATCGGTGAGGATGAAGCCTGCCTCGTGCAGCGCCGTCGTCAGCCCTGCCTCGCCGATGGTGTAGGCGCGGTTCCCGGAGCCGGAACCCCGCACCTGGTCCTTCAGGAAGTGGGCGGTGGCCAGTGCCGACGTCCAGATGTTTTCTTCGGGGATCTCCAGCCCGGAGGCACGCAGCCGGGCGGCAAGGTCGCGGGGCGTGAAGATCGAGTTGTTCGTCAGCACCAGGAACCGCTTGGACGTGTCCACCCAACGCTGTATCAGTTCCGCGGCCCCCGGGACGGCATGATTTTCGTGGACCAGCACGCCGTCCATGTCTGTCAGCCAGCATTCGATCTCCTGGCCGTTGCGGTAAACCGCAGGTGAACCCTCTACCTGGTCTGCTTCTGCCACGTTTACCTCCGTGAGATGTGCCTATTCCTGGTCCAGTCTTTCATTCTTCTTGCCCGGCAACACTCGAAGCCTGAGAAATGACGGCCGGACCGGGCGCTTTGGCGGGCCTGCAGGTCGGCTAGGCTCGTAACCGGCACGAGAGTGCCCATCGGCTGCGGATCGGGGGATAGCCGCGGTGGTTGTTGATGTCGGCACGCGCCGGCTGGTCCCCGACGTCGGAAAATCACCGGGCACCGAGCGCGAACCGCAGGATGCCTGCCAGCACCTGAAAGGGACCGCCATGAGCAACAATTACGGCACGCCACCGCCACCGCCCAGGGATTCAGAGGGCAACCCGCTGCCTCCCCAACAGCACCCGGGTCAGCAACATACCCAGGCGCCGCAGCAGGGCCAGCAGTACGGCCAGGCCTACCCAGGCCAACAGCAGTACCCCGGCCAGTTTGCGCAGCCGCAAGCGCCGCAGACCCCGCACGGCAATAAGAACCTTTTCATCGTTCTCGGTGTCATTGCCGCCGTTGTGATTGTCGCCCTCGTGGCAGTGTTCGCCTGGGTGATCCCCACCTTTGCCAAGCCGCTGGCAGGGGACGCCCCGACTCCCGTGGCAACGTCCGGGGCGGCGGAGGAGAGCGCGGCACCGGAAGAATCGGCCGGGCCGTCGGACGGTGCCGCCGCAGACGATGTGCCGGCCGGAGCCTTCCCGCTGCCGCCGGGCTGGGCCGATCTTCAGGGGCCGGCGAATATTCCGGCCGAAGGTGACCCGCTCTTCAGCCGGTTTGTCACGGGGGAGTCGTCCTTCCAGTACCTCGCATCCTGGACCGGCGACGACACCTTCGGGATCACCACCGACCCGACCACCGGTGCACCCATGCAGCAAAAAGCACAGGGCACCGAGGAACGGGACGGGGACGGCATCGCCCTGGCCTACGCCTTCTTCGCTGAGGCGGAAGAGGGCAAGTACGGCAAGGAGCCCGCGAAGGTACAGGCCGCCATCAAGGAGATCGAGGCCATGTTCACCGCTATGCCCGCGGCCGAACTGCCGCAGCACCTGGTAGGCCACAAATGCACCAGCAATTTTGAAACAACAACGCCCGAAACCCGCGAGTTCCGCCGGACGGTGGCCGTAGTGATCGGCTTTAAATGCCTCAACGCCCGCGGCGAGACCATCCAGGCCGTGAACCTTTTCGGCGTTACGCCGTGGGGCACGCCGCAGATGGTGGGCGTCAGCGGCCACTCGACGTACTGGGACGAAAACCCGGAACTGCTGGAGCAGCTCGCCAACTCGTACCGCGCCAACCGCTGGAAGCTCGGGGGCTGACGCGGGCTAGAGTTGAAGGGTGACTGACCACCCTCAAACTCCGCCGCTGCCCGTTCCACCGCCTGAGGAGGAATACGCGCCAAAGCCGGAGGTCGGCGTCGGGCCCTGGGACGGCGAACTGCCCGAAGGTGACCACTGGGATCCGGAACTGCTGGCGGACGGCGACCGCCGCAACGTGGTTGACCAGTACCGCTACTGGAAGCACGACGCGATCGTGGCGGACCTCGATTCCAAGCGGCACAACTTCCACATCGCCATCGAAAACTGGCAGCACGATATGAACATCGGCACCGTGGTGCGCACCGCCAACGCGTTTCTCGCCAAGGAAGTCCACATCATCGGACGACGCCGGTGGAACAGGCGCGGTGCCATGGTCACCGACCGCTACCAGCACGTCCGCCACCACCCCACCGTGGAGGACTTTGTGGCCTGGGCGCAGGAAGAGGGACTCGCAATTATCGGGATCGACATCTTCCCGGACTCCGTGCCCCTGGAGACGTATGAGCTGCCCAAGGACTGTGTGCTGGTCTTCGGCCAGGAAGGGCCTGGGCTGACGCCGGAGGTCCACGAGGCGGCCCTGGCAACCCTGTCCATCGAGCAGTTCGGCTCCACCCGCTCCATCAATGCTGCCTCCGCGGCCGCGATCGCCATGCATGCCTGGATCCGCCGGCACGTCTTCAGCCAGCCCGTCTGACCCCGCGACACTTCGCGGTGTGTGAGCGTAACTGTTACCGGCCCGCGTGACCCGAAACACGGCCCCTGCACAGAAATGGCTAGGATGGTGGCTAGCCGTAAGAGGTCTACTCTCCAGGGTCACAACCCATAGACGAAAACTCAGCATAGGAGTCACCATGCCCATTGCAACCCCAGAGATCTACTCCGAAATGATCGATCGTGCCAAGGCCGGAGGCTTTGCGTTCCCGGCGGTCAACGTGACCTCGTCACAGACCCTGAATGCAGCCATCCGCGGGTTCGCCGAGGCTGAGTCGGATGGCATCATCCAGGTTTCCACCGGTGGCGCAGCGTACTGGTCCGGCGCCTCGGTCAAGGACATGGTTGCCGGTTCGCTCGGCTTCGCCGCTTTTGCCCGCGAAGTGGCCAAGAACTACAACGTCAACATCGCCCTGCACACTGACCACTGCCCCAAGGACAAGCTGGACGGTTTTGTCCTGCCGCTGCTCGCCGCTTCCGAGGCCGAGGTCAAGGCTGGCCGCAACCCGATCTTCAACTCCCACATGTGGGACGGTTCGCACGAGACCCTCGAAGATAACCTGCGGATCGCCCGTGAGCTGTTGGAGCGTTCCGCAGCGGCCAAGATGATCCTTGAGGTTGAAATCGGCACTGTTGGTGGCGAGGAAGACGGCGTTGAGAACGAAATCAACGAGAAGCTTTACACCACCACCGAAGACGCCCTGGCCACCATCGAGGCCCTGGGCACCGGCGAGAACGGCCGCTACCTGACCGCACTGACGTTCGGCAACGTGCACGGCGTGTACAAGCCCGGCGGCGTGAAGCTGCGCCCGGAGCTGCTCAAGCAGATCCAGGCCGAGGTGGGCGCGAAGATCGGCAAGGAGAACCCGTTTGACCTGGTGTTCCACGGCGGCTCGGGCTCTTCCGATCAGGAAATCGCTGACGCCGTTTCCTATGGTGTGATCAAGATGAACGTCGACACGGACACGCAGTACGCGTTCACCCGTCCGGTGGCCGGGCACATGCTCGCCAACTACGACGGTGTCCTGAAGATCGACGGCGAAATGGGCAACAAGAAGACCTACGATCCCCGCGTCTGGGGCGCCTCGGCCGAGGCCGGCATGGCTGCCCGCATCGTCGAGGCCGCCCGCCAGCTCGGCTCCCTCGGCAAGACCTTCTAGTTATGTCGGACGAGTTCCGCAAGAACCTGATGGGTCCGGAGCCGACGCTCCTGCCTGCCGAGACCGACGTCTACGAGCAGCTGGACGCCGGTGCCGAAGCACTGGACCTGGTGGAAAAGCACCCCACCTCGTCGCTGTTGTGGGCTGTCCTGGCGGAGGAGGCGTGGTCCGAGGGCCGCACCATTGATTCCTACGCCTACTCACGCGTGGGCTACCACCGCGGGCTGGATTCGCTGCGCCGCAACGGCTGGCGCGGCGTGGGTCCCATCCCGTGGGAGCACGAACCCAACCGCGGCTTCCTGCGTGCGCTTTATTCGCTGGGCCGCGCGTCCGCGGCCATCGGCGAAGCCGACGAGCCGGAACGCATCGAGAAGTTCCTCAACGACTCGGACCCGGCAGCCAAGGCAGCCATAGAGGGCAAGTAGTACGAACAACGCGGGGTCACTTCCGGCCCAATAAACTACCGTTTATGGGCTGGAAGTGACCCCGCGTTGCGGTTTAAAACGACGGTGGTTGCCGCAGCCGGTGGTTAGACCTTCGCGAGCCCGGTGCGGGCCATGGCGTCGGTGTAGACGACGCGCATTTCCTCGAGGTACTGTTCCTGCCGCGCGGGCGTCCCGGCGAACGCGCGGCCGCTGAGGGACCGGACCTTGTAGGTCTTCAGCCCGCGGCGCCAGAGCAGCGGAACTTCGGTCTTCAGCAGCAGGTTGGCCAGGCGGTTGGCTTCGGTGCCGTGGGCCACGATCACCGAGGCACGGGGGACCACGGCGAGGAACTTCAAGAGCGGCTTGAGGCCGGCAGAAATCTGGTCCGGCGTGAACTTGCCGTTGACCTCCCCGGGGGTGTGCCACGGGTGCACGTTCCAGGGCATCACGAACTCGGGGCGCAGGCCCAGCGTCCACTGGATGCCGAGCATGCGGGTGGCGGCGTCTTCGTCGCCGGCGGTGATGAAGCCGGACGGGTCAGCTTCGCCGATGTTGGAGTAGAGGCTGATGATCCGGCATTCGTCGACGTCGTGCATGGGGTCAACGTAGGGGACTTCGGTGTGGGGCTTGACGCTCTGCAGGGAATCGCACAGCTCGTTGACGGCTGCAACGTTGGGCTCGTAGCGGCGGCTCAGGAGCTGTTCACGGAGGGATTCTGGGGCCAGGGCTGTCATATAGTGCAATGTCTCCTGCGGGGCTCGGCGATGCTGCCAATCCGGAAAATGGGCGCGTGATGGGCGCGCCCGTCCGGCGTGGTTCGAAATGTGGTGTGGACCGATTCCTGGTCGATCTCTATCAGTTTAGCAAGCCCTGCGAAATGCGGACCCCGTCCGGTGAGATTTCGTGATGAAAGGCATAAGCCGGGCCACGCTGCCGGAGGGGAAAACCCGCGGACCGTCCGTGATGGCGCGGCAGGCTCCGCAGGTCCAACGGGTGGAGGAAACCCCCGCATCGGCTAAACTTGGGTGGTAAGAGCCCCGGACTCTTGCGTGGCTGGCCGCCGTAGCGGTCCGGTCAGGCTATGGCCTTCGGGGCATTCTCATGAACGGCGCTACGCAGGCCTGCCATCTCGGTGGACGGACCTGTGCGGCCCGAACGAATGGGGGAGGATCCCATGCCAGCAATCGTGATCGTAGGAGCCCAGTGGGGCGACGAAGGAAAAGGCAAGGCCACCGATCTTCTGGGCGGCCGCGTTGACTACGTCGTAAAGCCAAACGGCGGCAACAATGCCGGGCACACCGTCGTCGTAGGCGGTGAGAAGTATGAGCTCAAGCTCCTTCCGGCCGGCATTTTGAGCCCCAACGCGATTCCGATCATCGGCAACGGCTGCGTGGTGAACCTTGAGGCCCTGTTCCAGGAGATCGAGGGCCTGCAGGCCCGTGGCGCGGACACGTCCAAGCTGCGCATCTCCGCCAACGCGCACCTCGTGGCGCCCTACCACCAGGTCCTGGACAAGGTGACCGAGCGTTTCCTGGGCAGCCGCGCCATCGGCACCACCGGCCGCGGCATCGGCCCGGCCTACATGGACAAGGTGGCCCGCCTGGGCATCCGAGTCCAGGACGTCTTTGACGAGTCCATTCTCCGCCAGAAGGTGGAAGGATCCCTGCGCCAGAAGAACGAACTCCTGGTCAAGGTCTACAACCGCCGCGACATTGTGGTGGACGAGATCGTGGACTACTTCCTGGCGTTCGCTGAGCGCCTGCGCCCGCTGGTCATCGACAGCACGCTGGTCCTCAACAACGCCCTGGACGAAGGCAAGGTTGTGCTGATGGAAGGCGGCCAGGCCACGTTCCTGGATGTGGACCACGGCACCTACCCGTTCGTGACCTCCTCCAACCCCACAGCTGGCGGCGCGTCTGTTGGCTCGGGTATCGGCCCCACCCGGATTTCCCGCTCCATTGGCATCATCAAGGCTTACACCACCCGTGTTGGCGCCGGACCGTTCCCCACCGAACTGTTCGACGAGATGGGCATGTACCTGCAGAAGACCGGTGGCGAGTTCGGCGTGAACACCGGCCGTCCGCGCCGCTGCGGCTGGTACGACGCCGTCCTGGCCCGCCACGCGTCCCGCGTGAACGGCTTCACGGACTACTTCGTCACCAAGCTGGACGTCCTCACCGGCATCGAGCAGATCCCGGTCTGCGTTGCCTACGACGTTGACGGTGTGCGGCACGACGAAATGCCCATGACGCAGACCGAGTTCCACCACGCAGTGCCCATCTTCGAGTACTTCGAGGGCTGGACCGAAGACATCACCGGTGCCCGCACGCTGGAGGACCTCCCCGAGAACGCCCGCAACTACGTGCTGGCCCTCGAGAAGCTCTCCGGCACGCGGTTCTCCGCGATCGGCGTCGGCCCGGACCGCGACCAGACCATCGTGGTCCACGATCTGATCAACGACTAACAGTCTTAAAGCACAACGACGGCGGGTCACCCAGGCGGGTGGCCCGCCGCTTGTTTGGCAGGAGTCAGCTACCGGCCGGACTATGGACCTTTGTGTCTTTGGGTGCCCCGACGGAGCCGCGCCGGATCAGGCTGGCCGCGAGAGCCGGGGCTCGCAGCGGCGGGTTTCTGCGGTGATGTACACGCCACGAGCCGCCGTTCGCCCGAACCCGGGCAACACCTTGGCCTTGGACCACGACTGGTACGAAGAGCGCATCACCGAGCATGCCGACGGCTCCTTCAGCATCCCGGATGAGGTGGTCCAGGAACTCGCCGACGAATCATCCAAGCTGATCGCAGGCAACCTCGAACTTAAGCCCGCCTCATGGAAGATCGGTTACAAACCCATTCCGGGCGACGGCGAACCGGTCCTTGGCGAACTCGGCGAGGTGCCCGGCTGCTTCGTAGCATTCACGCACTCAGGCGCCACGTTGGGCCTCATTGCAGGCGAACTGCCCCCCGCACATCGCTCAGAAATTTCGACGGCGGCGGGCCACCTGGGAAAGGCCGCCTGGTTCCAGCGGTGGTTGTACGCAATTTACGCAGGCTTAACGCGACCGGTCTTGTGAGGCTGCAGGCGAGCCCGACAGACTTTTAAGCACAGCTGAACTGCTCAGCTGATCATAGAACCAGACCCTCAGGTGCCGGACGCAGCGATGCTTCCGGGCCGGCCGGTGACGTAGCCGTCGCCTGCATGCGGCCTGCAGACCGGAAGGATTTCATCATGGCCGGGAAGTTTGAAGTTTTCCTTGACTCGGATTCGCGGTTCAGGTTTCGCCTCAAAGCACCGGACGGCACAGTGATGGCCGTGTCCGGAGCTTTCGAGGACAAGGTGGCTGTGGCTGCCGGAATCGCGGCTGTCCGCGAGTGCGCCGGAACCGGTCTGGTCACCGATCTCTGCCCGGCCGTCAATGTGGCGCCGCCGGCCCCGGTGATGGCCGCCGTCCAACCACAGCCGGAGTGTGTTGAGCAGCGCATTCCCGCCGCCAGGGTGCACACCTTTGTCATGGCAAAGGCACCGCGCCGGAGGGTGACCGCGCCGCGCTGGACGTAGGCAAACCAGCCCGGCGTCAGGGCCCCGGATAGTTTTTGTGCGAACGCGTATGGCTTCGTCCAGGACGCCGTGGACGCCGGCATTGTTCCCCGTCAGTCATTCAAATATTCGATCAGAGGCCAGTCCGGGGACGCTGTACGCTTGCATCATGGGCCACGTCAACGATCCTGCCGTTATTGAGCGCCTGATGCGAAACAAAGGGCGGTGGGCCATCGTGGGCCTGACCACCAATGAGTGGCGCGCAGCCTACGACACCTCGCTGTTCATCCGCGACCGGCTCGGGATGGAGATCATCCCTGTCAACCTTCCCGGCGACCCCGTCCACGGCGAAACCGGGTACCGCGCGCTGGATGAGATTCCGCCCGAAAGGCAACCCCTCGACGTCGTTGACTGCTTTGTGAATTCGCACAAGGTCGGAGCGGTGGTGGACCAGGCAATTGCGGTGGGCGCCAAGGCCGTGTGGTTGCAGCTCGGCGTTATCGACCAAGGGGCAGCGGACCGTGCCAAGGCCGCTGGCCTGGACGTGGTGATGAACGTGTGCCCCGCGCAGCAGGCGTGGAAGTACAACCTCTGATCAGCGCTGCATAAGTTCCGGGTAGTGGCGTTCGGTCACGTCCGGGTGCGCGCGCATGCGGCCCTTGAGCATGTTCAGGCCAAACGACGCGAGCATCGGGTTTGACGGGTCGTCGGAGATGCCACGGGCCTGGGCTTTGAGCTCGGGCGGCAGGGGCACCGGATCAATGACCGCATCCAGCCGCGGCGACCAGAAGAACGGGACTGAGTAACGGTCCACGCCGGGTGGCGGCGCCTTGACCCGGTGGATCGTGGCGGCAAGGAAACCTTCCGTGGCCACCTCCAGCATTTCGCCCAAGTTCACCACGAGTGCCCCGGGAATGGGCTCAACCGGCGCCCATTCAGTCGTCCCGGGCGGCAGGACTTCGAGTCCGCCCACCTCGTCCTGGAGGAGCAGAGTGACAAAACCGTAGTCGGCGTGGGAGCCTACGCCCTGGTTGCCGGCTGCCTCCACCACACCGCCGACGTAGTGCACCAGCTTGCCCATCCAGGCCGGTTCGTTGCCGAAGGGTTCGTCGAAGTGGTCCTCCGGGAGTCCCAGCGAAACCGAGATGGCGCGCAGCAGTTCCATACCCACGCTGGACATCAGGTCGGCCCAGGCCATGGCGGCGGGTTTCAGCTCCGGTAGTGCCTCATCGGGCCACATGTTGTGCCCCTGGAGGAGCCAGTACGGCTGATCGGCAGGGTAGTCGTGGACGGGTTCACGCTCCGGAGAGTAGTCGATCTGCTCGCGCGCGTCGGCCCGTCCCTGCGTGACTTCAGTGCCCATCCGGGTGTAGCCACGGAAGTGCGGTGAAATCCTGTTGTCCAGCTTCATCCGCTCCTCGAGGGGCAGATCAAAGAAGCGCTTGATGAGTGCAAGCAGCTCCTCGGCCTGGCCGGGGGCGGCGCCGTAACCAGTGATTTGGAAGAAGCCCACGATGTGGGCGGCCTCCCGCAGCTGATCAATAAATTCTGGGCTGAAGGAGCCGTACGGCTGGCGTGCAGAGCTCATGTCCAGAACGGGGATGGTGGCCTGGTCGGGTGACATCTTCGCAGACTAGCACCGCAGGGAAGGGCTTTGTAGGCTCGGTCCATGGACCCAGCACAACTCAAGGCAATCTGCCTGTCATTTCCCGGTTCCTTTGAGGATTTCCCCTTCGGTCCCGAGACCTCCGTTTTCAAGGTCCGGGCTGCGGTGGCGGGCGGCGCGCGGCACGAAGCGAAGATGTTCGCGATGTCCGCCATGGAGTCCCCAGAGTGGTCCGTGAGCCTGAAATGCGAGCCCGCCCTGGCTGAGCAGCTGCGCGCCGCCCACCCGGAAATTACGGGCGCCTGGCACATGAACAAAACCCATTGGAACGGGGTGCGGCTGGACGGAAACCTGCCCGATGCCATGGTCCGGGACATGGTGGAGGATTCCTACGACCTGGTGGTGGCCTCCCTGAGCCGCAAGCAGCAGGAGCAGCTGGGATGGGCGCGGCTCTCCGCTTCGTCGGGCGATACACCTTGACCGGGAAGCGCCTGGCTACCGGTAACCTCAACTACCCGGGCATCGGCTCCACCGAACACGGCGAGTCTCCGGAAGGCTACCCGTGTTTCGTATCGCGGGAGTACCTTGGCGTTGGACCGGCGGTCTACCGCCGCGTGGCGAATGGAGTGCTCACCTGGGAACTGCAGCGGCGGTCCGGGCTGCGCGTCTGGACGGAGTCCGACGTCGTGGTCCCCGGTACACGCGTGGTGAGCGGGTTCGGCGTCGGGCCCTTCCGCATAGATGCACCGTGCGAGGTGGTCTGGGTCCGGCATCCGGTACCGGGAGATGACCCTCAGTCGGCTGGCTTCGGCTATGGGACGCTGCCCGGCCACCCGGAGCGCGGCGAGGAAGCGTTCGAAGTTGAGATGGGCGCTGACGGGCGGGTGTTTTTGAAGATCACAGCCTTCAGCAGGCACGCCAACTGGTTCTACCGGGCCGGTGGCCTGCTGGCCCGGGCCGCGCAAAGGCACGTGACTTCGCGATACGTTGAAGGGGCACGTCAGCTCGCCGCGGGATAGTCCATGTCCCGCAACGGAAGGAAAACCCATGATCTTTATCGTCGTTAAATTCAAGGTCAAACCCGACTGGTCCGAGCGCTGGCTCGGCCTCGTTGACGGCTTTACCCAGGCCACCCGGGCGGAACCCGGCAACCTGTGGTTCGACTGGTCCCGCAGCGTGGACGACCCCAACGAGTTTGTCCTGGTGGAGGCCTTCAAGGACGACGCCGCCGGGGACCACGTCAACAGCACCCACTTCAAGCACGCCATGGCGGACATGCCGCAGGCGCTGGCCGAGACTCCGCGCATCATCAGCCGCCAGTTTGACGGCGACGGCTGGGACCAGATGGGCGAACTCACCATCTGACCCCCGTCGGAGCCATCGATACGATTACTGCATGTGGATCGGCTGGATTGAATTCGATATCCTCCTCGGCGACGTCCAGAGCCTGAAGGAGAAACGCTCCGTCATCAGGCCGCTGCTGGCCGAGCTCAAGCGCCGCTTCGACGTGTCCGTCGCGGAGGTGGGGGACCACGAACAGTACCGGCGCTCGCAGGTGGGGGCAGGCCTGGTGGCAGCAGACCGGGCGCACCTCGTTGAGGTGCTCGCCGCCGTCGAACGCCTTGTGGCCGCCCGCCCCGAAATTGAGCTGCTCAGCTCGAGGCAGCGGGAGCTCCGCAGCGACGATTAAAGCAACGCGGGGTCACTTGCCGCCCATCCCAAGGGGATTGTTGGGCGGAACGTGACCCCGCGTTGCTCTAAGGGTGGGGACTAGCCGAAGTACTTCGGCAGGGTCGCCTCGTGGGCTTCGCGGAGGGCGTCCAGCGGCATGGTGTCCACGCCGTTGATCTCCAAATTGCCGCTGGCTGCGTCCACCACGCCGATGCGGGTGTGGGCAAAGCCGCGGGCCGTGCACATGTCCTTGAACCGGACCTCTTCCGAGCGGGGCACGCCAACAACAGCGCGGCCCTGGGTTTCGGAGAACAGCGCCGTGAACAGGTCCACGCCGTCACGGTCCAGAACGTCCTGCAGGGCGATCCGGGCACCCACTCCGTAGCGCAGTGCGGACTCCACCAGGGCTGCCGCGAGGCCGCCTTCGGAGAGGTCGTGCGCCGAGTCCACCATGCCGTCGCGGGACGCGTTGATCAGGATTTCGCCCAGTTCGCGTTCGGCGGCGAGGTCAACCTTGGGCGGCAGTCCGCCAAGGTGGCCGCGCATGTTGGCCCATTCGGAACCGTCCAGTTCTGCCGCCGTCGTACCCAGCAGGTAGATGGCCTGGCCATCTTCCTTCCAGCCCGACGGCGTGCGGCGGGCGACGTCGTCGAGCTTGCCCAGCACCGCCACCACGGGGGAGGGGTGGATGGGGGTGGTGCCGGTCTGGTTGTACAGCGAGACGTTGCCGCCCGTGACCGGGATGCCCAGCACCATGCACGCGTCGGACAGGCCGCGGATGGCCTCCGCGAGCTGCCACATCACGTCCGGGTCCTCGGGGGAACCGAAGTTCAGGCAGTCGCTGACCGCCATCGGCACCGCGCCGGAGGTGGCCACGTTGCGGTAGGCCTCGGCCAGAGCCAGCTGTGCGCCGTGGTAAGGGTCAAGGTAGGTGTAGCGGCCGTTGGCGTCGGTGGCCAGCGCAACTCCCAAGCCGGTTTCCTCGTCCACCCGGACCACACCGGCGTCGTCCGGGAACGCCAGGGCGGTGTTGCCGCCCACGTACCGGTCGTACTGGTTGGTGATCCAGGCCTTGCTGCACATGTTCGGCGAGGCCACGAGCTCGGTGACGGCGGCAGCCAGTTCCGCGGGAGCGGAGGGGCGGCCGGTGTCCTGCACAGAGCCGGTAAAGGAATCGGCCTGCAGGGAATCCTGCCAGGAGGGGCGCGCGTACGGGCGGTCGTAAACCGGGCCGTCGTGGGCCACGGTGCGAGGGTCGACGTCCACGATAACCACGCCGTCCCAGGTGATGATCAAGCGGCCGGTGTCGGTGACCTCGCCGAGCCAGGAATACTCCACGGCCCACTTGTCCATCACAGCTTCGAAGGCGGCGATGTTCTCCGGGGTGACCACAGCCATCATGCGTTCCTGCGACTCGGACATCAGGATCTCGCCCGGGGTCAGGGTGGGGTCGCGCAGCAGGACGGAGGTCAGTTCAACTTCCATGCCGCCGTCGCCGTTGGAGGCCAGTTCGGACGTGGCGCAGGAGATGCCAGCGGCGCCGAGGTCCTGGATACCCTCAACCAGCGAGCCCTTGAAGAGCTCCAGGCAGCACTCGATCAGGACCTTCTCTGCGAAGGGGTCGCCCACCTGGACGGCGGGGCGCTTGGACGGCTTGGTGTCGTCGAAGGACTCCGAGGCCAGCACCGAGGCACCGCCGATGCCGTCGCCGCCGGTGCGCGCACCGAACAGGACCACTTTGTTGCCCTTGCCGGACGCGTTGGCGAGGCGAATGTCCTCGTGGCGCATGACGCCAACGGCCAGCGCATTGACCAGCGGGTTGCCCTGGTAAACCGAGTCGAACACCATTTCGCCGCCGATGTTCGGCAGGCCCAGCGAGTTGCCGTAGCCGCCGATGCCGGCAACGGCGCCGTGCATCACTCGGGCAGTGTCCGGGTGGTCGATGGCGCCGAAGCGCAGCGGATCCATGACTGCCACCGGGCGGGCGCCCATGGAGATGATGTCGCGGACAATGCCGCCGATACCAGTGGCAGCACCCTGGTAGGGCTCCACGAACGACGGCGAGTTGTGGGACTCGATCTTGAACGTCACGGCCCAGCCGTCGCCCAGGTTGGTGACGCCGGCGTTTTCGCCGATGCCCACCAGCATGTCCTTCTTCATCTCCTCGGTCACCTTGTCGCCGAACTGGCGCAGATGGTTCTTCGAGGATTTGTAGGAGCAGTGCTCGCTCCACATCACGGAATACATGGCCAGCTCGGCGCCGGTGGGCCGGCGGCCAAGGACCTTGACTACCTCATCGAACTCGTTCTGCTTCAGGCCCAGTTCGGCCCACGGCAGGTCGGTGTCCGGCGTCTTGGCAGCGTTCTCGACGGTGTCGATGTTGAACTTCTTGGATGAGGTCTCGACAGGCTCGACCACCGAATTGATGTCGGTCATTTGTTGCCTCCCACAATCTTGTTCAGTACGGAGGTGAAGAACCCCAGACCGTCGGTATCGGACCCGCCGACTCCGGCGGAGCCGGATCCAACAGTCTCGGGCCCGAAGCCAACTTCCACCGCGTGCTCGGGGTGCGGCATCAGGCCCACCACGTTGCCGGCGGCGTTGGAGATGCCGGCGATATCGCGGCGCGAGCCGTTGGGGTTGAAGCCTACGTAGCGGAACACCACGCGGCCCTCGGCCTCGAGCGCGTCAAGGACCTTTTCGTCCGCGATGTACTGGCCGTCCTGGTTCTTCAGCGGCACGGTGATTTCCTGGCCGGCCTCGTAGTCCAGGGTCCAGGCGGTGTTGCTGTTTTCCACCCGAAGGACCTGGTCGCGGCACATGAACTTCAGGTGATCGTTCTTGATCATGGACCCGGGCAGCAGGTGCGACTCGGTCAGGATCTGGAAGCCGTTGCAGATGCCCAGCACGGGCAGCTTGGCGTCGGAGTTCGCAGCATCGATGATTTTGGACATCAGCGGCGCGAAGCGGGCAATGGCGCCGGCACGGAGGTAGTCGCCGTAGGAGAAACCGCCGGGGATTACGACGGCGTCCACGTCACCGAGGGTGGTGTCCGCGTGCCAGAGCGGCACTGCGGTGCCGCCGGCGAGCCGGACTGCGCGGGCGGCGTCGCGGTCATCAAGGGTGCCTGGGAAGGTGACAACGCCGATCCGGGCCCCGGCGAGCCTGCGAGCACCAGGAGCGTCGGCGGCGACGGCGATTGCCTCGCCGATCAAGGGAAGGTCAGTCATCTCAGGCCTCGACGACCTCGACGTTGACGACGTCTTCGATCACGGGGTTGGACAGCAGGGTCTCGGCGGCTTCGCGGGCCTGGGCCAGGATTGCGTCGGTCACCTCGCCGTCAACCGTCAGTTCAAAGCGCTTGCCCTGGCGGACAGAGCTAAAGCTGGTGAAGCCCAGACGGGGGAGTGCACCCACGATGGCCTTCCCCTGCGGGTCCAGAATCTCGGGCTTGGGCATGACGTCAACAACGATCCGGGGCATCCGGCAACTCCTGTGCGTGAGCATTGGGTAAGGGCGCAGCGGAGTCACGCCGTCTTACGCCGTTCCGGGATGTTTGTTGAACAGTGACTTTAGGGCAGTGTTCTTAGAACAGCGTGGACGGGCGCTCCGCGAGCTTGCTAGCCCATTCTACCGGGCGGAGCGCCGCACCCTGTATTCGGTGGGATCGGCCACAGTCATCGCGGCGGGGCGGCCTTCCGAGACGTGAGGACGACGGCGGCTATAGCCTCGCGGAGGCAGCGTCACTAGGATTGCGGCATGGCTGAAAAATCGAAATCCTTGCTGTTGCCGGTGATGGCCCTGGCCGTTTTTGCCGGGCTGGGCCGGATGGTTCTGCAGAAGATCAAGGCAGACCGGGCCGCCCGGGAAACGCACGTGACCGGCCCCGTGGACGAAAAGACCCGCCAGTGGATCAGCGACGTGGTCCGGACGCCCAGGCAGTAGGGGCCAACTACAGGACCGGGCCTTAGAACTTTTACGCAAGCCCCAATGGGCGCCCCTGATTTGGGGCGCCCATTTTTTTGCCCAGCGCCAAGGTCCGACGCCAGATCCTCGGCTGCAAATGCCCTCCCGAGGCGCTGACCCGGGCAGTCCACAAGCTTCTTTCAAAATCTCCTAGCCATGTGACGTTCTACACATTATGGTCGTAGGACGTCGTATGTGGCAGGTGGTATCCCCTTTGGTGCCAAGACCGCCCGCACGGCCGAATTCTCCCGATCCGCCGCCCCGCGGCGCCTTGAAAGGATATGGATTTGCGAATTTTCACTCAGCGGAGCCGGTACCGAAACATTGTCCGGACCGCAGGAACTGGGCTGGTAGCGCTGGCGCTGCTGGCCGGATCCGGGATCGCCGCGCAGGCGGCACCGATCCCCTCAAACAGCCCCACCGCACCTCCCGGTTCATTTGCGGAGGCCAACATCGGCGCCGACCGTACAGACGCGAACTTCTTTTACCGGATTCCCGCCCTTGCATATGTGGGCAACAACGTGGTGCTCGCCTCATGGGACGGCCGTCCCGGCAGCGCAGCGGACGCCCCCAATCCCAACTCGATCGTGCAGCGCCGCAGCACCGACGGCGGCCAAACCTGGGGCCCCGTGCAGGTCATCGCCGCAGGCCACGTGGCCGATGCCACGGGCCCGAAGTACGGATACAGTGACCCGTCCTACATATACGACGCCGAGGCCGGCAAGGTCTTCGCGTTGTTCGTGTATTCCAAGGACCAGGGCTTCTTCGGCAGCCAGTTCGGCAACAACGACGCCGACCCCAACGTGATCTCCTCCGCCGTGATCGAGTCTTCCGACGGTGGCGTCACCTGGAGCCAGCCGCGCCTCATCACCAACGTCACCAAGCCAGGCACCAGCAAAACCAGCCCGGTGGCCGGCGACGTCCGCTCCAACTTCGCCTCCTCCGGCGAGGGCATCCAGCTCAAGTACGGCCAGTACAAGGGGCGCCTGATCCAGCAGTACGCCGGCGATGTGCGCCAGGCCGATGGCACCAATAGGATCCAGGCTTACAGCGTGTACTCGGACGATCATGGCGCCACCTGGCACAAGGGCGCCAACGTGGGCGACCGCATGGACGAGAACAAGACGGTGGAGCTTTCCGACGGCCGAGTCATGCTGAACTCCCGCGACAACGCCAACCAGGGATACCGCAAGGTGGCCATCTCCACTGACGGCGGCGCCACCTACGGTCCGGTCACCCAGGACACGGAGCTGCCGGATCCGGCCAACAACGGTTCGATCGCCCGGATGTTCCCGGCAGCGGCGCAGGGCTCGGCGGACGCCAAGAAGCTCATCTTCACAAACTCCAATTCCAAGACCGGCCGCGAGAACGTCTCCGCCCGCATCTCCTGCGACGACGGCGCCACCTGGCCCGGCGTGCGGACCATCCGTGCCGGGTTCTCCGCCTACTCCACCGTGTCCCGGCTCGAGGACGGCAAATTCGGCGTCCTTTATGAGGGCAACTACACGGACAACATCCAGCTCGCGAAGTTCGACGACGCGTGGCTGAACTACGCCTGCGCCCCGCTGTCAGTGCCGGCCCTCACCACCACCCCCGGTGCCACCAAACAGGTAGCGGTCACGGTCACCAACCAGGAAGCCGCTACGCTTTCCGGCGCCAACGCCACCGTATACACGCCCACCGGCTGGACCGCCACCACGGTGCCCGTCCCTGCCGTCGCCCCCGGCGCCTCGATGACTGTCAACGTGGACCTGACCGCGCCGGCGAACGCCAGCGGCCCGCAGAACCTCAACGCAGCATTTACGACGGCGGATGGCCGGGTTTCGCAGTTCACCTTTGCCGCCACTGTCCCGTCGGCTCCGCAGGTGGGGCTCACCATCACCGGAACCGCGCCGGCCCGTGACGTCATCGCCAGCCCCTACCAGGCAGGCGACGTGCTGAGCTACACGTTCGCCGGCAAGAGCACGGCGAACGTCACGGCGAATTCGGTCCCAGTCTCCGGCAACTTCGAGTCCGGTTTCCTGCCTCCCGCGCCCGGCGCACCCAGTGCCCCCAACTGCCGGTTCAACAACCTGGCCGCCGGTGCCACGTATAACTGCACCACGGCCAAGCACACGGTGACTGCAGAGGACATCGAGCGCGGCTACTTCGTTCCACAGGCGAGCTTCGCGATCACAGCCAGCGCGACGCCGTCGCTCACCAAGACGGTTCCGTTCACCGGGGCCGCTGTGGCCCTTCGTGATGGTCTGGTTTCCGCCAGCATCACCGGCGCCCGTGCCGACTCCGGCCGCGACCTTGCCTCCGCACCGTACGCCGCCGGCGACGCTGTTCCGTATACGTTCAGCGTGAGCAACACGAGCCCGCTTGTGGAGAAAGTGGTTCCCACCGCCGGTAACTTCAGCCCGTTCGTACCCGAAGGTCCGGGCAACTGCCGCTACGGCGTGCTGCCGGCTGGCCAAGGCTACACCTGCGCCACACCGCGCCACACGGTGACCGCGGGAGAGGCCGCGCAGGGCTACTTCGTTCCGAAGACCACCTGGGAAGTCAGTTCCGCAGGCCAGAGCAGCAAGGTCTACACGATCGACGGCGGCGAAGTGGACCTGAAGGTCCGCGACGCCAAGCTGGAAGGCACGGTTTCCGCTGAGTGGGCCGACGCCGACGGCGATCGTTTCGCCAGCGAAGGCGATGCCGTCTTGTACACCTACACCGTTGGCAACGCCGGCAATGTTGCCCTCACCGGGCTCAGCGCCGCGGACGCCTCGATCAACGAGCCGAACCTGGCCGTGGGCGGGTCTGTGACGGCCACGCGCGAGCACGTCCTGACCGCAGCCGACATCGTGGCAGGCCGCCTCGACGCCGTCTCGTTCGAAGTTATGGCCACCAATGGCGCCAAGGACGTCACGGCCACGGTGACCGGTGGCGCACTGCTGCTGGACCTCCAGCCGGCACAGCCCGAGACGGTCCCCGTCCTCGCCGTCCAGGACCTCGAGGGGCAGACGGCTCCCTTCGATCTCGGCACGCAGGACAAGTACCGCAACGGCCAGAAGGTGACCCTGAAGGGTCTCGATTACGGCCAGTGGTACTACCTGTACCTGAATAAGAAGAGCTACCGGATCGGCTGGATTTTCCCCACCACGGATAACACGGTTGAGTTCATCCTGCCCTCCGATGTGAACAACGGCCGCGACGACGTTGTGGTTTTGGACAAGGACGGCAATCAGGTTTCCTTTGACCGGTTGCAGGTGACGCCGAAGGGCTGAGCCACGGTGGTTTCCTAGAACTAGAGAAGACCTCCGCGTGGAGCTGGACTTACCCACAGTCGGGCCCACGTGGGGGTCTTCTTTTGTGCCTTCCCGGCACTCCCCTCAACGCTGCATGATTGACGTATGCACCTGATGTGTCCTATGTCATATTCAGCTCTCAGTCTGTACTGTTTGTAACGGCTGGTCACAGCATTACAAGATCTGTAATGCTGTGTGCCGTTCCCAGCTGCTCCAGACCGGCAACGTGGCCGGCCGTTCCTCGTGAAAGGTGTAGTCGCTCGTGAAATCAACTGGAAAAAGCCCCATTAGGGGTAGAGGACTCCGGCAGGCGGCGGCATTGGCCGTGGGCTTGCCGCTGCTCCTTTCTTCGATGGCGATGAGCCCCGCTACCGCGGCGCCCGCTGAAGAAAACACGGCAGTTGCCTCAAAAAAGGTCAACCCCGGCGACTACCCCGCTGGCCGTTACATTGTGGTGCTGGCCGAGAAGCCGGCTGCCACCTACGACGGCGGGTCTCCCGGACTCGCAGCGACGAAACCCCAGAACGGCCGCAAGCTTGACGCCGACCGGCCCGAAGTCCAGCAGTACCAGGCGCACCTTGAGGGCAGGCAGAACGCTGTGGCCGGGTCCGAAAGCGTCCGGATCAAGCGCCAGTACACGGCTGCCATCAACGGGTTTTCGGCCGACTTGACCGCCGACCAGGCCGTTAAGCTCGCCAAGGACCCGTCCGTCCTGGTAGTGGCACCGGACACGGAGAACGCGCCGGATTACTCCACCACGGACTTCCTTGGGCTCAGTGGAGAAAACGGCCTCTGGAAGACTGCCTTCGGCGGGCAGGAAAATGCCGGCAAAGGCGTCGTAGTGGGCGTTATTGACTCCGGCTACACCCCCTCCAACCCGTTCTTCGCCGGGGAAGCCGTGCAACCCCTCGCCGGCCAGGCCCAGGTGGGTGCTCCGTACCGCACCGCGGACGGCCACATCGCCATGCTCAAATCCGACGGCGACACCTTCGTCGGTGAGTGCCAAAAGGGCCAGGGGACCGGGGCTGCTTTTGACGGCAGCGCCTGCAACTCCAAAGTCCTGAGTGCCCGCTACTTCGCTGACGACTACATGGCGTACGTGGCACCGGAGAACCGCGCGCCCGAAGAACTGATTTCGCCTGTGGATGTGGGAAGCCACGGGACGCACACTGCCAGCACCGCTGCGGGCAACGCGAACGTCCGGGCCAACCTTGGCGCAACTGATATGGGCATCACCAGCGGCGTGGCACCGGCGGCAAAGCTTTCCGTCTACAAGGTCTGTTGGGAGGATGACAACCCCGCAACCGGCGGCTGTTACAGCTCCGCCGCTGTGGCCGCGATCAATCAGGCCATCCTGGACGGCGTGGATGTGCTGAACTACTCCATCTCCGGCAGCACCTCAACCACTACAGACCCGGTTTCGCTGGCCTTCCTCTCCGCCGCCTCAGCCGGAATCTTTGTTGCCGCGTCAGCCGGAAACTCGGGGCCGACGGCAAGCACCGTGAACCATGGCGCGCCGTGGCTGACCACAGTTGCCGCGAGCTCCTTCTCCACGGAATTGCAGGGCACCGTCGAATTTGAGGACGGCAGCAAGTACCGCGGCGCCAGTCTTATGGCCGCTCCCGTTCCTGCCAGCAACGTGGTGCTGGCGGCAAGTGCTGCAGCCTCCGGCGCAGCAAACCCGGAACTGTGCGCACCCAATGCCTTGGATCCCGCCAAGGTAACAGGGAAGATTGTTGTCTGCGACCGCGGGGTGGTGGACCGCGTAGCCAAGAGCACCGAGGTGCTGCGTGCCGGCGGCATCGGCATGATCCTGGTCAACGTGACCACCTCCTCCGAGGACCTTGACCGCCACGCCGTCCCCACCGTGCACGTGAACCCGCCGGCCACACAGCAGATCAAGGACAAGATCATTGCCAACCCCGGGATCAAGGTGGCCCTGGTGAACACGGACACCACGGGGCTTCCGGCCGCGCCGCAGCCGCAGATCGCCGGCTTCTCTTCCCGGGGCCCGCTGCTTGCCACCGGCTCAGACCTGCTCAAGCCTGATGTGGCGGCGCCCGGTGTAGCGGTGCTGGCAGGCGTTTCGCCCATCGGTTCCGGCGGCGACCAGTTCGGCATGATGTCCGGCACGTCAATGGCGGCGCCGCATGTGGCCGGATTCGGCGCCTTGATTCTGGCAAAGAACCCCACGTGGTCTCCGGCCACCGTTAAGTCGGCCATGATGACCACGGCAGCTGATATCAAGAATGAAGATGGCAGCCGGAACGGCGACGTTTTCGCCACCGGCGCCGGCCAGGTGGACATTGCGCGGGTCCTTGATCCCGGCTTGGTCTACGACAATTCAGCGGACGACTACCTGAAGTTCATTCAGGGAACAGGCCTGGACCTGGGCATCCCGGATCTAGGATCAACCGCGCCGCGGGATATGAATGTTGCCTCGTTCGCACTGGGGGCACTCACCGGGACGACGGAGGTCACCCGGACTGTCACCGCGCTGACCCCCGGCGTCTACCGGGCCAAGGCCAGCGTTCCCGGGATCAAGGTGACTGTCACGCCGTCGATCCTTAGCTTCAATGCTGCCGGCGAGAAGCGCACCTTCAAGGTCAAGTTCGAGAATACAAGCGCTGCTTTGGGGCAGTTTGCCATGGGCAACCTCGTCTGGCAGGGTGCCGGCAAAAACGTGGCATCGCCGGTGGCTGTCCGTCCGCAGTCGGTGGTGGCGCCGGCGAACCTGGCCTTCGCCTCGGAAGGCGGCCAGGGGCAGGGCGACATTCCGGTGGTTTCCGGCACCAACGCGCCCGTGAAGATCACCTTGGACGGTCTGTCCAAGGCTGACTCCTCGGCCATCGAACTGGTCCCCGGACCGCTGGCCCTTGAAACGAATGCATCCAACTTCGCCAAGGAGGTCACGGTTCCGGAAGGATCGCCGTTGGCAAAGTTCTCCGTCTTTTCCTCGGACGAGGCCGCCGACTTCGACATGGTGGTCTTCAACCCGGCGGGACAGGCGCTGCTGGCCCAGACTGCCTCTGCCAGTGAATCGCTTTCGGTTCCGAACCCGGCGCCGGGCGTTTACACGGTTTTTGTGAACCTCTATGCAAGCCCCAATGGGCAGCCCACCAAGGCGTCCGTGGACGCAGCGGTGCTGGGAGCCAACGTGGGAAATGCAACGGTGACCCCCAACCCGCTGCGGCTCGGTAATGGCCAAACGGGAATTGTGAAGCTCCAGTGGAAGGATCTCGCGGAGGGTTCATACATCGGCCGGGTGACGTTCGCCGGTTCGAGCGTGCCCACCTTCGTCTCCGTGGTTGTCACACCAGGCAGTGCTGTGGTGGTCCCTGATGACGAAACGGCCGATAACCCTGCCACGGGCTCGAAAGACAAGAAGGACAAGGTCAAAAAGGAAAAGAAGAAGCAGGAGGTCCCGGAGTTCTCCGGAAACCGCAACATGGATCTCTGACTCTTCAGAAAGAGCGTTGAAACGCCGCCGGACCGCTTGGGTCCGGCGGCGTTTCCGTCGGTGCGGGAGCCTGTCCCCGAGGGTCAGGTTTCGCCGCGGGAACCCATTGTCCCGCCCAACAGGAGAGCCATGGCGCGCCACCGGGAGATTTCGCAACCATCAGTTTGCCGGAAAGTCACACTCACGGGACGGCCGTTGATGGAGCCGGTCACAACGGCCACCTGCGGCCCGCCGTATTGCTGCGTGCAGAGCTTCGGGGGGCCCGGTTTGGGAAAGAAGATGTCCTCGCCGAAGCGTTCCATGGCTGACAACGCTCCTGCGGGATCCGGCAACGTGCAAACTTCAGCGGGGCGGCCATCCTGGACTATCAGCCGGAATTCGTACTCGGGGGCGTCGGGGTCTTCCCTGACCCTGATGGTCAGCTCAACATCCTTCATACCGTCCTCCCCGCAGGCCGAAGCGGTGCCAAGGCCTGCGCCAGGCGCCCGCGGAGCGCGGCAGCCTCGGCCCCGAAGGCCCGCTGATGCTCAACGTAGGCCGCTTTGCCTTCAGCGGTTTCGATCCGGATGGGCGGGTAGCCCCACTCCGCGAGGTCATAGGGGGAAGCCTGCATGTCCATGGCCCGGATCCGCCAGGACAGTTCGAAGCAATCCATGACCAGTTCGCTGGGAAGTGCGGGCAGCAGTTTGTACGCCCACTTGTAGAGGTCCATGTTGGCGTGCAGGCAGCCGGGCTGTTCCATGTGCCGCTGGTTTTCGCGGCTGGGCGCCAGCTCGTTCAGGGCAATGGCGTCGGGTGTGTAGAAGCGGAAGGCATCAAAGTGTGAGCACCGGATCCGGTTGTCCTCCACCACTTTGTCCGTGCCGGCGGAACCCAGCCTCAGCTGCAGGTATTCATGGCGCAGGTCGAACTTGTCCTGCCGGTAGACCATGGCCCATTCGTGCAGCCCGAAGCAGCCGAACTGCGCGGGCCGGGCAGCGGTGCCGCGGAGAATGATGTCCGCGAAGGCCACGGCCTCGTGCCGGTCGGCCAAGAATTTGTCGCGATTAAAAGTCACGGCAGGGGTTCCTGGCGGCAGCCCCAGGGAGGCGAGTTCGCCGTCGTCGAGCGTCTTGTAGTGCTTCCAACCCATGCGGGCAGACGCCGCTTCACCGGCCAGTACGACGCCGGCTCCCGGGTGCCAGCGCAGCAGCTGGCCAGGCTTCTGGGTGTAGTAGGTGAAAAGAAAGTCCTCCACCGGGTGCTTCCGGCCTGCCGAGCGGCGGGCAAGGTAGGGATCGGAATAACGGCGGACGCGTTGGGCGTGCGCTGCTTCGCGGGCACGCCAGGCATCGGCCGCCAGTAGGCTAAGTTGCTCCACCGCTGGTACCCAGGACGGCCTGGGCTGCGGTCCAGGCACCGATTTCGCAGCCGTTGGTGCGCGCGAATACGGCGTTCACGGGAGTATCGTCCACAATCCCGGTGACTGTGGCGGTCTGCGGGCCGCCGTACTGTTCGGTGCAGGCCACGTCTTTGCTCCTGGGAGCCGGGCTGAGGAGCGCAGCGTTGTTCTTGAGGGCAGTGCACGCAGCCTCCGGAGTCGGGTGCTTGCTCTCGGCTGTGGGAAGGCCATCACGGCAGACCAGTGTGTAGTTTACCGCCGGCTCAGCTGGAGAGGGCTTGACCATGATGGCAAGCTCGGCGTTTCCGGCGCCGGGGCCTGCCGTCGGGGCCGGCGGTGCGGAAGGGGACGGTGCCGGGACGGTGGTCTCGGTGTCCGGAGCGGGGGCGGCCGAAGTGCCCTGGCTGGCGGAGGGGCTGGCAGTGGGACTGGCTGTCTGGGTGGCGGACGAAGTCCCGGTCCCATCGGGCGTGCCGGTACACGCTGCGAGCCCGGCAATGGCGAGGACCGCCAGCAGTGGCCGTAGTGTTCGCAAACGCATGGACCCTCCTAGGTTGCTGCCATTTTACGCCTTGCCTGGATACTCGACGACGGGTCTACTCCCGACGGGTTGCCCGTCGGTTGCGGTGGTGGCGGCGATGAGCCCCATCATGGATTTGTGCAGCTCGCCCACCTGCTCCCGGGTCAGTCCCAGGCGTTCCATCATGGTGCCCGGGACGGCAATGGCCTGCTGCCGCAGTGCGGCGCCGGAGGGGGTAAGGCCCACGGCAAGGCTGCGTTCATTTCCGTCCACCCGCTGGCGGGTTATAAAGCCTGCCTCCTCCAGCCGCCGAAGAAGCGGTGAGATGGTGGCCGGCGCCTGCGCCAGGGCTTCACTGATGCTGCGCAGGGTCCGGGGTGCTGATTCCCAGAGGCACAGCATCACGAGATATTGCGGGTGCGTGAGTCCGAGCTTTTCGAGGACGGGCTTGTAGGCGCCCACTACGCTTCTGGATGCCACGGTGAGGGCAAAACAGAGCTGTTGCTCCAAGAGGAGGTCATTGTCCTGCTGCCGCGCGGCGCCCGCCCGTACCGTCATCACATTCCTCCAATATTTAGTGCACTAATTATTAGCGTACACTGGAGCGAGTAGATGGTTCTATCGAAGGGGTCACTTTCATGGGCACAGGCAAGTCGGCGGACAAGGGCAACGCATCCCAGCGGTTCATGCGGGCAACCGGGAAGCTCCGGGCAATTTTCGGCCCGGCCAACCGCAGTTCCCTGGTGCATGACATGACCGAAGATAACCGGGCACTCCTTGCTCGGCGCGAGCAGGAAACCCAGCAGTGGGAAACGCTCACCCGGCCGGACGGCAGCACCTATGTTGTGCCCAGGAACCCGGACGACCAGTCCCTTCGCTGAGCCTCTCCCGGCCGTCCCATCAGGCCGGACCTCACTAGGCTCTTTTTGTGGCCGCGGGCGTAAAATAGGGGCACTGACTCCAACAGGAGGTAGCGGCTCTTTCACCCGCAACGCGGGAAGGGGGTGGAAACAATGGGACATGCGCTCACCGGTTTTATGCACGTGACTGACAGGCTCCGTTTTGTCTTCGGGCCGGCAACGCGTCTGGACGCGGATTCGCCCGTCGTCCACAAGCATGATGACTACGAGCAGGCCTCTGATGAGGACCTTTCCCACTTCGTAGTGGAAACCGATTCCGAAGGTCATCACTATGCAGTGCGCCGCGAAGAATTGGAAAAGCAGGGCTGAAACAAAAGCAACGCGGGGTCACGTTTGGCCCGATAAACGAAGGTTATCGGGCCAAAAGTGACCCCGCGTTGTCCTTGGAAGGAGCGTTCCGCCTAGCGCCCGGTGCCGCCGTAGACGGTTGCCTCGTCCTCGCTGTCCAGGTCGAAGGCCTTGTGGATGGCGCGGACGGCGTCATCGAGGAGATCGGCGTGTGTCACAACGGAGATCCGGATTTCCGAGGTGGAGATCATGTTGATGTTGATCCCGGCGTCGGACAGGGCCTTGAAGAACGTTGCGGAGACGCCCGGGTGTGACCGCATGCCGGCGCCGATCAGGGACAGTTTGCCGATCTGTTCGTTGTATTCGATGTTCTCGAAGCCGATATCCGGCTGTGCGGCCTTGAGCGCTGCCAGGGCCTCCGCACCTTCGACGATGGGGAGCGTGAAGGAAATGTCCGTCCGGCCCGTGCCGTGTGTGGAAACGTTCTGCACGATCATGTCGATGTTCGAGTGGGCGTCGGCAATGACCTGGAAGATCGCCGCGGCCTTGCCGGGGATGTCCGGTACACCCACCACGGTGACCTTGGCTTCTGAACGGTCGTGTGCAACGCCGGAGATGATTGGCTGCTCCAAGGCAACTCCCTCTTGAGTGGTGATCTTGTCTTCGGCGCTGGGGATGACCCAGGTGCCTTCGTTCTGGCTGAATGAGGACCGGACATGCAACGGCACGCCGAACCGGCGCGCGTATTCAACGCAGCGCAGGTGCAGGATCTTTGCACCGGACGCCGCGAGTTCCAGCATTTCCTCGCTGGAGATGGTGTCGATTTTCTGGGCGGACGGCACCACGCGGGGGTCTGCGGTGTAGATGCCGTCAACGTCCGTGTAGATCTCGCAGACATCGGCGTCGAGCGCGGCAGCCAGGGCGACGGCGGTGGTGTCCGAGCCGCCGCGGCCCAGGGTGGTGATCTCGTTGGTGCTGCGGCTCATGCCCTGGAAACCGGCCACGATCGCGATGTGCCCCTTGTCCAGGGCCGTCCGGATGCGATGCGGATCGACGTCGATGATTCGAGCCTTGCCGTGGATGCCGTCGGTGATCATGCCGGCCTGGGAGCCGGTGAAGGACTGCGCCGAGGCGCCGAACTTGTTGATGGCCATGGCCAGCAGGGCCATGGAGATGCGCTCACCGGCGGAGAGAAGCATGTCCATCTCGCGGGCAGGGGCGGAATCGGTCACCTGCGCGGCGAGGTCCAGGAGTTCGTCGGTAGTGTCGCCCATGGCCGAAACGACCACCACCACTTCGTTGCCGGCGCGATGTGCGTCGACCACGCGCTTTGCGACGCGCTTGACGCCCTCAGCATCCGACACCGAGGAGCCGCCGAACTTCTGCACGATCAGCTGTTTGGTCACGGCAGTGCCTTCGGGCAGCTCCTGTGGCTGCGTTGCTGCGTGCACTTCGGAAGTGGGCGTACTCATGCGCGTACCTTCACTGGATCAATCGGAGTTCTGGAGGTCAGGCACGGCCTTGCGGCTGGACGGCGTGACGTGTCAGCCCAGTTTATCGCCGCCTATGGCCGGACGCGGAATTGTGTCCAAATCTCAGCCTCCCGGCGGATACTGCGCCCGGCGGCCCAGGCGTAGGCTCAAATAGTCAGTATGCATGAACGGCTTGGGGGACAGGTGCTCGGAAAATGACAGAAAATTGGGAGAGAATAGGCATTCCGGCTCAGCCGGAAAGCCCTCGCCAGGACGGCATCAGCGCCACCGCGGTGAGCCGCAGCTTTGGCCAGGTGCACGCCGTCGAGCACATGGATTTCCATGCTCCGGCGGGTAAAGTCACTGCCCTGATCGGCCCTAACGGGGCCGGCAAGACCACCCTGTTGCTGATGCTGGCTTCGCTGTTGGCGCCGGATTCCGGGACTATCACCGTGGATGGGCTGGACCCGCAGCACCACCGCGCGGAAGTGCGGAAAAGGATCGGCTGGATGCCGGACACCCTGGGCGTGTGGGAGTCCCTGACCGCCCGTGAAATTCTTACGCAGATTGCCCGTTTCTACCAGCTGCCCAAGGCCGGCATCGCGCAGCGTGTCGCCGCGATGCTGGACCGGGTCCGCCTGAGCGACCTTGCGGACCAGCCGGCCCGCGTCCTGTCCAGAGGGCAGCAGCAGCGACTCAGCCTGGCCCGGGCCCTGATCCACGATCCGTCCGTGCTGCTGCTCGATGAGCCGGCGTCCGGCCTGGACCCGGGATCGCGGGTGGAGCTGCGCGTGATGCTGCGGCAGCTCGCGTCGGAGGGCAAATCCATAGTGGTCTCCTCCCACGTACTCAGCGAGCTGGACGAGATTGCCGACGCCGCGGTGTTCGTCAACCAGGGGAAGACCGTCCGGCACCAGACCACGGATGAGGCCTCCGCCGCGGGCAGGCGCTACGCCATCTCGGCAACCGACGGAGCCGCGCTCGCCGCCAAACTCACGGAACTGGGCCTGGCATTCCGGGTTGAGGACGGCCGCCGGCCGGCCGTCAGCCTGGTGTTGCTGAACGACGACGACGCCACCCGCCTCCTGCGCGACCTGGTCCTGGCCGGCGTCGGGGTCAGTTCCTTTGCCCCAGCCTCTGGTGCCCTGGAAGAGACTTACATGAACCTTGAGGGGGAGCGGCGATGAGCCAGCTGATAGATACAACTCAGCGCCCGCCGGCGTCCGGCTTTGGTGCCGGCTACCTTGCCGGTATCCGTGATGTGGTGGTCCTGGAACTTAAGCAGCGGCTCCGGTCCCGCGGCTGGTACATCATGCTGGCGATCTGGTTCATCCTGACGGGCCTGGTGACCTGGCTGACGTGGGCCAGCTGGAATGCCCAGCGCGAAGCCCAGCGCGCCTACTCCAACTACCTGCCGCCCGACACCGGGCCGGGGTCCATGATCTTCGAAGTGGTCTTGGCCTTTGTCCTCCTTTTCGCGTTGCTGGTGGCGCCCGCGCTTTCCGCCAATGCCGTCAACGGCGACCGCTCCGGCGGCACCCTGGCCATCCTTCAGGTGACCCTGCTGCGGCCGGGCCAGATCCTGTGGGGCAAGTTCGTCGCTGCGTGGGCCGCCGCCCTGGCATTCCTGGTGGCCAGCACGCCGTTCCTGATCATTGGAGTCGCCCTCGGCGGCATGACGCCCGGCCATGTCCTCGTGGCCCTGCTCATGCTGGCTGTCGAAGTAGGCGTGGTGTGTGCCATCGGCGTCGGAATCTCCGCGTTGGCAGGGCGCCCGCTGTTCTCGATTGTGGTCACGTACCTTGCAGTGGCCGGGCTGGTTTTCGGTTCCCTGATTGCCTTTGGCCTGGGCACCGGGCTTTCGCAGGGAACCATCATGGCCAACCAGGCGCAGTACCGCAACTACGAACAGTTGCGGCCGGTGCCCGACGACACGGTGGCGGAGGAACCGGCGTACACCTGCTCCGGACCGCTGCGCGCCCAGCCGGCCGTGCGCACCGAAAGGGTGGCGTGGATGCTTGCCATGAACCCCTACGTGGTGGTGGCCGACGCCATCCCCTACACGGTCCGCGTTAACAGTGGCGTCGGCATGTCGTCACCGGTGGGGGCCATCGAATCCATCAGCCAGGGTGCACGCTACGCCATGGCCGGTCCGGAGGGCACATACCCCTGCGCCAACGGCGAGGCCAAGCCGCAGTACCTGGCGCAGTCCACTCCCTTATGGCCGCTGGGGCTTGGCCTGCAGCTGCTGCTTGCCGGGCTGCTGATGTGGCTGGGTTGGCGCTCGCTGCGCACCCCGGCGCACAGGCTGGCGCGCGGAACCCGCATCGCCTAAAGCCGGCGTGCCCCTGCCGTGACAGTCCCTACCTTGACGGCAGGGTCACTGGACCGCAGGGGTACTGGACAGGCCTGCTTCAGCGGATCACGATTGGGTTAGCTGGCCGAAGCGCGCAGCTGACTGTCGGGGCTGGGCCTGTCCATAGGGATGGAGGCGGCACGTGGCTGCTAGGAAAGTGGCGGATGAGGTCCGTGGCTGACGGGAAGGATTCGGCCGACGACGAACCTCTGTACGAACCCATTGGCGCCGGAAAAAACCAGTACGACGACGAAGACGACGCCGGGGACACCTCGTCCCCGGGGGGCGCCCAGTATCGGCTGCTCGTTGCCAGTGCGTTGGCCACGGCGCTGCTGACTGTCCGCTCTGGCCGCTTCTGGTGGGGGAGCACCGCCATTCTCGGTCTCTGCTGGGGAGCCGGCACGTTGCTGGTGATCGCCCTGGTAACCGGTGGTGACCTGCCGCCGGAGTCGCATACCTGGGTGTACATGCTCACCGCCGCAATGCTGGTGCTGGCGAGTTGTGTACTCGCTGTCCGGTGGGGGAACGTGCGGCGCGGCGCTGGGCAGGATCCCGTCGAGGGTGCGGTGGACGGCCCTTTGCTGGATTGGGCGTGCTGCAGTGCCAAAGGATTGGTGTTCGCCAGCGTGTCTTTCGTTTTCCTGCTACTGCTCGCGTTCTGGTCTGAGTCCTCGCCCGCAGTTGCCGGGGTGACCTATGTCCTGATGATGCTTGAAGCCTTGGTTTTCGCCGGCATTGCCGCGGGCGGTGCGCTGTGGTTTGAAGGTCAGTGGGGAAGGGGTCTGGCGTGGGGAGTCGCAGCATTGCTTCTGATTGGAAATGTCGTAGCGGTGATCGCGCTGCTGCCCAGCGTGAGGGCGTACGAGCCGGTCCTGGTGGCCATCAACATTCAACGGGACGAGTTCGGCACGGTTGTCTCCTATAGGTGTTCGCCGGAGGTCCGTGGCATCGTCGAGGTCTACCACACCGAGCGGATCTTCTGGATGGCAACGAGCAACCCGATGGTGGTCCTGGCGCTGATTGCCGGTGAAGCCGAGTCTAAGGAGAACGCCTTTGATTGGCTCCCCGGGGAGCTGCAGAACGCGGCGGAAGGCACCCAGGTGCCTTGTGTGGAGGGCCAGGACCAGGAGAAGACAGGCGCTGAAATGCCGCTGGCTCTGATCGGCCTTGGCACGCAGTCCGGGGCTGCCGGCATTCTGTTGGCAGGCGGCCACCGGGCTGCCCGACGACGGCTCAACCCTGCCGCCTGAACCCGTCCTGCAGATCAGGCCAGGCCAGGCCAGGTCAGGTCAGGGCGTTGCGGCGGCCTTCGAAGGCGCGGCCCAGCGTGACCTCGTCGGCGTACTCAAGATCGCCACCCACGGGCAGGCCGGATGCCAGCCTGGTTACCACGATGCCGATGGTCTTCAGCATCCGGGCCAAGTACGTGGCCGTTGCTTCGCCTTCGAGGTTGGGGTCGGTGGCGATAATGACTTCCTGGATGGCGCCGTCGTTGAGCCGGGTCAGGAGTTCCCGGATCCGCAGTTGCTCGGGCCCTACGCCGGCAATGGGGTTGATGGCCCCGCCCAGCACGTGGTAGCGGCCACGGAAGGATCGGGTGCGCTCCACGGCGAGGACGTCCTTGGACTCCTCCACCACACAAATGACTGACGGGTCCCGCCGGGGATCGCGGCAGATGTTGCACAATTCCTGCTCGGTGACGTTGCCGCATACCGTGCAGAACTTCACGCGTTCCTTCACCATGGTGATGGCTTCCACGAGTCGCTTCATGTCCTGGGGGTCCGCTTCGAGGATGTGGAAGGCAAGCCGCTGGGCGGACTTGGGACCGACACCGGGAAGCCGTCCGAGCTCGTCAATCAGCTCCTGGACTGCACCTTCGTACACATTTTCCTCTTTTGGTTTGGCTTGGATGGTGATGGGAGTTGCGGGAGCACGTGCTGCAGGTGCCTAGAACCTCGAAACGATGGGGCTTCCGTCCGGGGATCGCTCCTCGATCAGCTTGCCGCCCAGAATACGCTCGACGGCGGCGCGTCCGAAGACGCCGGATTCCTCGATGGTTTCATCGTCCGCGCTCGGAATGTCCTGGACGTAGGTGGCGGCGGCAGCCCTTGCCGGAGCCTTGGCGCGCCCGGCTTCGGCCTCGGGGCTGTTGGATAGGCGCTGGTAAAGACTCTGCCGGGCGGCTGCGGCGGACTCGGAGGTTGCCGGTGCCGGCTGCAGCGGCGCGGCTGCCGGAGCCGTCGATGCCATGGCGTACTCACGGACCTCGGCCGGTTCGGGAACCACCGCTTCCTCCGCGTGGACTGCCCGAGCTGCCGGGACTTGGCCGGCTGGCGCCGTACTACGGGGCGCCGCGGTTTCTGGTGCGGGTCGGGGTGGTGCGGCGTCTTCTTGTGGTGTGGCTGGTTGCTGCGCAGCAACGCCGGACGTTGCGGCACTAGCCACGGGCGGCAAGCCCCAACTGGCGTCGGCCTCGGACTGGCTAACGACAGGTGACTTCTGAGGGATCTGGGCGGTGGCCGGCTCGTAGCTGGGGGCGGGAGCGTCGCTAGCGGCCTCTTCAGGGACGGGCGTGTTCAGGCTTTTGCCAACATTGGGTTCGGTACCAACAACCCATACGCCCGGAGCCTGCTCGACGGCCCGGCCCCACGGATCCAGTGCCGCATCAGGCTGTGACGGAGCAGCGGCAGATGGAGCCGGTGAGGTCCTGGCTGGGGACGTCTTTGCTGCTGCAGCCTTTGAGGTACCTCGAGCAGGCCGCTTGGCGGGTGCGGCCGCCGAAGGCCCAGGCTGTGATGGTGACAGCCGTGGCGCAATAGGAGCCGACGGATCCCAGTCCATGGGGGGTTCTTCGTCCAGCGGCGGAGCATCTTCGTCGCGCGGCGGGCCCCAGTCGTCATCGGAGTAGGCGTACGAGCCGGCAGTGGAATCAGGCTCAGCTGGCTCGTACTGACCCTCGGCGGCTGGAACCTGGGCGGACTCGGTGGCCGCCGGTGCGCTGACGGCGCCGGTGTACTGGACAGGATCCGCTGGGACTGTGGAAGGCGACGCAGCGGCAGGGGGCGCAGCAGCGGAAGTGGTCCCAAACGGTACAGCAGTGGCAGGAAGCACAGCCGGTTCAGGAGCACGCGTCGCGGGGGAGGGGGCAGAGGAAGGTGCGGGCGCGGTGGCATGGGCGACAGGAGGGGAAACGGCGATGGCAGGGGCCAGGCCCCACGCGACATCGGCTGAACTGGCCGGAGCTTCCGGGCTAGCGGGTGCTTTTGGGTTTGGCTCAGCGCTCGCTGCACTGTTGGCGGCGCCACCGGCGACTGCCGTGATCTGGCAGTCAATGCCTACCGTCTTGTGGATCGCCTGCCGTAGGTTCTCAGCGTGGTCAGCCCGGCCAAAGGCGCCGGCCAACCCGGTGGTGCTGAATGAAAGCGTCAGGACCTGGCCGTCGAAGGCACCTACCTGGGAGTTCGGCTCAACCAGGGCCCATGTGCTGCGTTTGATCTTGGCGAGCGTCTGCAGAACTTCAGGCCAGGCACGGCGCAGGACTTCGACATCCCCGGTGCCTGCCGCACCTGTGCTTGCTACGGCAGACGCAGCGGCGGCAGGAGCCGTGACAGCGTCCGTGCTTGCCGGCGGGGTGGCCGGAGGAACGTCGCGTGTGGCGTCTGGCCCGGCCTCCCGGGTGGGCTGACCGGTTGCCTGCGGCGCGGAAACGGGCCGCCGGCCTGTGGACTCGTCAACGGGCCAGTCGTTGGTGCTGACCCTGGGGGGCGTCAGCGACGGCCTTGCCTCTTCCGCTCCGACAGCCTGTGGCCGGGCAGACCCGGGACCGGCAGCGGCCGGCACTGAAGGCTGCGCAGAAACCGGCGCCGCCGCACCTTGCGGTGCCGCGGCCGGAACCGAACCAACCGGAAGCGTCACAGTTGGCGCCACGGAAGCGGGTGGGGCAGAAACGGGTGGCGCTGACGCTGGTGGTGCTGTAACTGGTGCGGCGGCCACTGGTGCCGCTGCCGGCGCAGCAGCAACATGTGCTGCCGCTGCTGGCACTGGAGCAACCGCAGTGGGTGCAGCCGAAACTGCAGCGCCTGCCGGAGCGGGAGCACCGACGTCGTTCCCTGCGTAATTCAGGCGCCGCTCCACACGGTCGATCCGGGCAGCGATGCCGCGTTCGGTCTGTTCCGAACTGGGGAGCAGGATGCGGGCGCAGAGCAGCTCGAGGTGCAGCCGGGGGGACGTGGCACCGGTCATCTCGGTCAGCGCCGTATTGGTGACATCAGCGGCGCGCGAGAGCTCGGAGGCCCCGAGGTTGTGCGCCTGGTTCTGGAGCCGGGCGATCTGATCCGCAGGCATGCCGCGGAGGATGACCTGTGCGCTTTCGGGCATCGCCTGAACGATGATGAGGTCGCGGAAGCGTTCCAACAGGTCCTCGACGAAGCGGCGGGGATCGTGGCCGGTCTGCACCACACGGTCCACAGCCCGGAAAACGGTGGCGGCATCTGAGGCAGCCACAGCTTCCACCACGTCATCCAGCAGCGATGCGTGCGTATAGCCGAGGAGGGCAACGGCCAGCTCGTAATCGAGCCCGGTGGGTCCGGCGCCGGCCATCAGCTGGTCCAGCACAGACAGGGAATCGCGGACCGAGCCGCCACCGGCCCGGACCACCAGGGACAGAACACCCGGTGCCACGGGAACGTTTTCCTGGTTGCAGAGCAGCTCCAGGTACGCCATCAGGGGCTCCGGCGGGACAAGCCGGAAAGGGTAGTGGTGCGTGCGGGAGCGGATGGTGCCGATGACCTTGTCCGGCTCCGTGGTGGCGAAGATGAACTTGATGTGCTCCGGCGGCTCTTCAACGATTTTCAGCAGGGCGTTAAACCCGGCCGAGGTGACCATGTGGGCCTCGTCGATGATGAAAATCTTGTAGCGGTCACGGACCGGAGCGTACGTTGCGCGTTCGCGGAGGTCGCGGGCGTCGTCCACGCCACCATGGCTGGCGGCGTCAATCTCGATGACGTCCAGGGAGCCTGAGCCGCCGCGGGCCAGTTCGATGCAGCTGGGGCACAGACCGCAGGGCGTATCCGTGGGGCCTTGGGCGCAGTTGAGGCAGCGGGCCAGGATGCGGGCGGAGGTGGTCTTTCCGCAACCGCGGGGGCCGGAGAAGAGGTAGGCGTGATTGACGCGGTTTTTCCGCAGCGCCGTCATCAGCGGCTCCGTGACGTGTTCCTGCCCGATAACGTCAGCGAAAGAGTCCGGGCGGTACCTGCGGTAAAGGGCGGTGGTAGTAACAGTCACGAGGAAACCCTACCAATCCGGGCTGACATTCTGCCGCCCTGTGGGGGAATAGTAAAGACCCCCCATGCACCCGCCAGAGCCCGTTTACCCTTGCTACCTTCCGGTCCTGGGGGAGTTCAACAGGATGACGCCACATGAGGGGCCGCAGACAAGTTTACCCGAAGATTCGGGAAGGTCCGGACGGCCAGTGTGGTGGCCGGCCGTAGCCTCTTTGGGGTGCCGTCCCGCGGCCACGAAAGCGGTTCAAAGCCTGCAGGCAAACTAGCTAGCGTCGCCAGCTGGCCACCGGCCAGGTCATAAATGCCGGCTCCTCGTAGGGGTGAGCAGCGCGGAGTGCCAGCACAACGGCGTCGAGCATCTGTTCCTCCACAACGCACTCCACCCGGGTTTCCGGCACACGCTCGCCCGCGTCCACCGCTCCGATGAATGGCTTGGCACCAGATAACGGAGTGAAGTGCCCGGTGCCGGGGGAGGTGAAGGCGCAGTGTGAATAGTTCCCGATCCTGCCCGCGCCGGCATCGCCGATTGCCGCCAGCAGCGCCTCCGTGTAGGTGTCAGGAACGTAAACCACCAGGGCGTGCAGCTGTGTCATGGCCTCATCCTGCCAAGAAGGCAGGGCTATCGGCAGCAATTTTCATTGCTTATCCGGCGGGTAGGGCCGATCATGGATATGTACACCGATTGGGGCAATCTCAAGGTTGTGAGCTGCGGGGCCTGGCTGGAGGGCCGGACCCGGCAGCTCAACGGCGTATCGGAGGAATGGGCGCATTGGGGGCGTCCATTTTCACGTTAAGCAGCCAAATGGAGTTAGGGGTGCGTGGCCGCGGTAATAGTCCGCCGGGCCAATTGGGCGATGCCGGAAAGTTCAGGTAGTCTAGTATCTGCTTTTGATTCGAAAGCAGCTGGAGAATTCGCCTAGCGGCCTATGGCGCACGCCTGGAACGCGTGTTGGGTTAACGCCCTCGGGGGTTCAAATCCCCCATTCTCCGCCAGCAAAAAACCCGGTTCTGACCTCGTCAGGGCCGGGTTTTTGCTTTCTTCAAGCAGGCCTCTCTTCAAGCGGAACCGTGTCCCGCGGCTGATCCCACGTGCCCAGGCGGGCTGTCCGTGTCAGCTGTCCGCGTAGCCGAGGCGGCGGAGGCGCTCCCGGGCCGCCTGTTCGCTGGGTCCTGGCCCGCGACCAAGGGCAAGATGTACGACGCCGAGAGTCGCCTTCGTCGCCAGCCTCACGGGGAGCGGGAACGGCCCCAGCCGGGGGACCTGGAGCCCCAGCATCCGGCGGTACTTCGGCTCCAGGCTGTAGACAGCGCCGGCGAAGATGATCCGGTAGCCAGGACGCAGCAACGGATGCAGCGGCGGGTTGCGGATGAACTCGACGGTCTCGGCAACCCTGCTGTCCGCCACCAGTTCACCGTTGTTATACCAGCGGTCCAGTTGCTCCCGCATTTCGGACTCGCTGAGGGGTGGGTCCCCTATGCCCATCAGCCGCCCGGCCTGGGCCCACTCACGGACATAGGCGTCCGGGCCACCGGGGATCTCCGCACCCCAGATTTTGTGGGCGGCAAGGAAGGCGTCCACGAAGGCGATGTGGACCCAGCGGGCGAGTTCCGGATCGTTGGCCGCGTATCTTCGCTCGCCGCCGTGCCCGTCAGCGTAGCTCCCGTGCACAGGCTCGTGCAGGCGCCGGACCCTGGCAGAAGCCTCATCTGCGGCGGCCTGCGGGCCATAGGTGACAGTGAAGATCCAGCGGATGGTCCGGGCCAGCCGGCTCAGTGGATCTGCACGGAAGTCGGAGTGCTCGTGGACTCCCGCCAGCGCTCCCGGATGCAAGGCTTGCATCAGGAGCGCGCGGACCCCGGCCACAATGGTGGGCATAGAGCCGTGCACCGCCCAGACTGCCGAGCCGGGCAAGTGATAGCCGGCGTCGTCCCCCTCCGCCAGCCGCGGAACCCAAGCGGGCGGGCCGTCCGTGCTGCCGGTGAAGACCCGTTTGATTTCGCCCTGCCATTCCCTGAGGAAATTTCGCATGCCACCATTCTCGCCCAGAGCCCGGTGGTCATGCTTCGACGCGGATCCACATAATATCCGCAGCCTTACCGGCGCGGGGGTTCACATGCCCGGAGCTTTGTGGTCCCATGAAATGGAAAGTCCGTCTGGATCCGGGGTCTGGCGGGCCAATCCGGGAGTAGCGAGTGGGCAATCATTGGGGATCCGGCGGGGCGAAGGAGCCTGCGGGCGGCTGCGTCATGGCTGTGCGCGTGCTGGCCGGCAGTGCCGTTGTTGCCGCATCACTCTTCGCCGTGGGATTCCCTGGAACGCCCTCCGTTGAATACAGCCCGGCAGCGCCGGTCGGCGCCGGACACGTTGGCCTGCCTGGGCCGGCCGGTGCTTTCCTGACGGACAGTCGGGCCTTGGTTCCGTTCAACCGCACGCTGGTCAGGACCATCGCCGTGGGTGGGAGCGCCCCGCTCAATGTGGCTTCGGCCGGGCTCACGCGCCCGCTGGAGGGGTCCCTCATGGCGCCCCTTGAACTCCTCACCCCAAGCTCTCCCTTCGGGTTCCGGGTCAGCCCGATCACCGGTGCGGGCGGCGATTTCCACCTGGGCCAGGACTTCGCTGCAGGCTGCGGCACCAGGGTTTATTCGGCAGACGCCGGCGTGGTCAGGGCCGCTGGCTGGCACCCCTGGGGCGGCGGGAACCGCGTGGAAATCGACCACGGCAACGGGCTGATCACCACGTACAACCACTTGGAGGCGGTCGCCGTCCGCACCGGGGACTCTGTGCAAGTGGGCCAAGTCATTGCCAGGGTTGGCACCACGGGGTGGTCCACAGGCTGCCACCTGCATTTCGAAACCATCCTCAACGGCAAGCACACCAGCCCGCTGAACTGGACACTCCTCAGGATTCGTCAGTTGGACAATCTCGAGGACATAGCGATGGTCAGCTATGAGGCCAAGACCGCGGACGGCGGCGCGCAACGCTGGGCCATTCCGGTCGCCCAGGACAACAGCCATACGGTCCTGGGCGGCGCAGAGGAGCTGGCCAAGGCGCCCGTACCGGTCGAAACGCCGGCAACGACAGAAACGCCGGCAACGACAGAAACGCCGGCAACGACAGAACCGGTGCACGAGACACCCACGCAAGCACCGTCGTCGGACGCTACGCCGCCTGAAACGGGAACCGGAACAGCCACACCGGACCCGACGGCGACAGCCTCTCCTTCCCCGACGGGAACTCCAAGCGCCACGCCGACGGCGACAGCCTCTCCTTCCCCCACGGGCACCTCGAGCGCCACGCCGACGGCGACAGCCTCTCCTTTCCCCACGGGCACCTCGAGCGCCACGCCGACGGCGACAGCCTCTCCTTTCCCCACGGGCACCTCGAGCGCCACGCCGACGGCGCCGACACCCACCCCCACGGGCACCTCGCCCGCAACAACGAGCGCGTCTGCGTCTCCGACGGCCACTGCCTCACGGTCGCGGCCGTCCAGGTCCAGCCCCAGCACACCCCCGACACCGGAGCCGACGGTGGAGCCAACAGCGACAGTCACCGCAACAGCTACAGCAACAGCCGTCGCCACGCCTACAGACACCGCGACGGCGAACCGCTGACGGCAAACTCCCAGACTGCACCCGTACCCTTGATGGTTGGCAACGAATCACCTGCATGACCAACCTTTCAAGGACGGCGCTGTGACAGACCTATACACCATTCCCCTCACCCTCAACGACGGCACCGAAACCGATTTTGGCCGGTTCAAAGGCGACGTGGTGATGGTGGTGAACGTGGCATCAAAGTGCGGGTTCACGCCTCAGTACGCGGGCCTGGAGACGCTCTACGAGAAGTTCCGCGACCGCGGCTTCGACGTGCTCGGAGTCCCGTGTAATCAATTCGCCGGCCAGGAGCCGGGCAACGACAGCGAGATCGCCGAGTTCTGCGAGCGGAATTTTGGTGTCACCTTCCCGCTGACGGCCAAGGCCAACGTGCGTGGCAAGGACCAGCATCCGCTCTATGCCGAGCTGACCAAGTTCAAGACCGGTGTGCTGCCCGGCCTGGTCAAATGGAACTTTGAGAAGTTCCTGGTCAACCGCAAAGGTGTAGTGGTGGCACGCTTCGCGCCCACCGTCGAACCGGACGCCGCCGAGGTTATCGATGCCGTAGAAATGGCACTGGCCGAATTTGCTGAACCGTCAGCCACGTCTCGTCATTCAGAAGCGTAAATTTTTTCTTTTTTCCAACTTGCCCGCGGTAATTTACTCAAAATTTCCCCAAAATCTGGTTTGATAATAGTTACTGAAGGGTAGAAGGGAAACGCCGTTTCCCACCGACCACAGAGGCAGCAATGGAGCACATCGAGGCCGAACACCCCCGGCCACGCCACTTCCTACTCCACCTGAGCGATCCCCACTTGATGGGAGGTCCAGATCCCCTTTACGGCGCTGTTGACAGCGAATCCAAGCTTATCCAGCTTTTCGACGAGGTCCGGGCCTCCGGGGCGCGGCCCGAGGCCGTGATCTTCACCGGTGACCTGGCCGACCGGGGCGACCCGGAGGCTTACGCAAAGCTGCGGGCCATCGTTGACCCCGCCTGCGAGGAGTTGGGCGCCAAGGTCATCTGGGCAATGGGCAACCACGACAACCGCGCGAACTTCCGGACAGGGCTCCTGGATGAGCCGGCGAACGACGCACCCGTGGACCGCAGCTACTTCATCAACGGCCTGCGGGTCATCACCATGGACACCTCGGTTCCGGGCTACCACCACGGCGAGCTGAGCACCGCTCAGCTGGAGTGGCTGACGCGCGAGTTGGAAACTCCCGCTCCTGATGGCACCATCCTGGCGCTCCACCATCCCCCGGTCCCATCCGTCCTGGACCTTTCCGTTCTGGTAGAGCTGCGTGACCAGGCCAGCCTGGCTGCCGTGGTCCGCAACTCGGACGTCCGGACCATTCTTGCCGGGCACCTGCACTACTCAACCACCGCGAGCTTTGCCGGGATTCCTGTCTCCGTCGCGTCGGCCACGTGCTACACGCAGGACCTTAACGTGGCAGTCGGCGGCACCCGCGGGAGGGACGGCGGGCAGGCCTTCAATTTGGTGCACGTGTACGAACACACCATCGTCCACTCCGTGGTTCCGCTGGGCAGTACACCCACCGTTGGCGAACATGTCACACCGGAAATGACTGCAGAGCGCCTGGCCGCCGCCGGTATTACTATCCCGGACAAGGCAAAAGTCGGGGCCGCCAAGGTTGTCCTGCCGTACGCAATCTAGCGGCATCACCCGGAGTGCGGGACTGAGCAACCTCAGTCCCGCACAGCTACCGGCTACAGTTCCCAGGGCGCCTTGATGGGATAGTACTTCTCCAGGAAATCGGTCACGATCTCGGCGCGCTCGTCCGCGGGGACCTCGGGGAAGCTGCCGTCGTTGAGGCAGAAGAAGTCCATGTTCCGCTTGGCCAGCAGCTTGGGCAGGTAGTTCAGCCCGGCGCGGGCGGTGGTGTCCACGTACCGCACCCTGGCTGCGGTCTGGGTGACCGCACGGCCTGTGAGCAGGGCGTAGTAGTGGTAGAAGGAATTGGTGACCGAGATGTTGTCCGCGGCGCGGAACCTGCTGCCGGCCGTCTTCTGGAACTCCTCCGGGAACTCACGCTCCATCCTGGCCACAACGCTGCGCCGCAGCGGGGCGGCGGTGTGCTCGAGGTGCCGTGTGGTGATCCGCCCGAAGCGGTTCCAGAGCAGCTTCCGGTTGACGCGGGCCGCGTTCTCGAAGCCACTGCGTTCGGCATCGTTGTCGCCCAGCCCGATCCGGGTCTCTGCCTCGATGAACTTGGTGACGCCACCCGGAGTGAAGAACATGTCCGGGCCCACAGGCCGGCCGAAGAACATGTCGTCATTCGAGTAAAGGAAGTGCTCGGAGAGGCCCTCGATGTTGTGGAGCTGGCATTCCACGGCCTGCGAGTTGTGCGTGGGCAGCACTGTGGGATCGGCGAAAAATTCCTCGCTGCGGACAATGGTCACCGACGGGTGATCGGCGAGCCACTCCGGGGCGGGGGAGTCCGTGGCGATAAAGATGCGGCGGATCCAGGGCGCGAACATGTACACCGAGCGCAGGGCGTACTTGAGTTCGTTGATCTGCCGGAAGCGGGCTTCGTTGTCGTCGCCTTCGCCGAGAACCACACCCTTTTGCTGGGCGCGGCGGGCCGCGATGTAATCGGGTGAGCTGCCGTCCACCCACGAGAAGACCAGATCGATGTCGAAGCTGATGTCGCTGGCGTGATCGGCGAACATGTTCTCGATGGTGGGCCAGGTGTGTCCGTACCGTTCAACCGTCCCACGGACAGCGTCCTGGGACTGCATGGTGCGGCGGGTCAGGGAGTTTTCGATCGGGAGGATCAGCTGATCGCCCTCAAAGCTCCAGAGCTCAATCTGGACGCCAGCGGAGGAACCGAACTCGAAACCGCCGTCGGGCTCAACCCGTGGACGGTAGAGGCGGAAGATGCGGGCCTGGCGGTTGGGGGAGAGATCGCCGTCGGCCACCAGCACGGAGGACTTCTTTTTCGCGTCCACGGTCATGGAGTAGACCGGCTCGTTGCGGCAGGCCTCCACCAGGGCTGCCCGCAGCTTCTTGCGGTCCTTCCAGTCCAGGGCGATGACCGGACGGTCGTTGTTGCCCCGGACCAGCAGGTAGTCAAGGCCTTCGCCCGCCAGGACACCGCGCAGGAACAACAGGTCCTCGACCATGGCCTGGTACGGCGTCCGGTTGTGGTTGATCAGGGCATACCTGCCCTTGTGCCGGACCACATCAGGCCGGTGTTTGAGCCGCGCCTCAGCCGCCGGAGATGTCACCTCGGCGTGGGTGCGCGGTTCTACGGACGCCTGGCCGCCGTAGTAGATCTCGTCCTGGACAGGTGCTTCTGTAATGGTTGTCTCCGTCGCGGGTAAATGGTAAGCGTTCTTACCTGAATAATAGCGCGACCCCCCAAAATGGCAGGCCCCAAACGGGCGTTGCCGGCCGGGGACGGGCTCAGTTGACCATTGCCTCCCGCCAGCTGCGCAGGAAAGCTCCGCCGGCGTCGTCGTGAATGACATCTTCCCCAAGCCCCAGATCGCTGGCCGTCAACACGTCGTAGGGTTTGACCGGAACGCCGTCCGCCGGGCGGACATCAACGTGCTTCACGGGATGGTCATTGTGGTGCAGCCAGTCCGCCATCGCATAGTCCGTGCGGGAATCACCCACGGTCCGCCAGGCCTGCGGCGTGATGCCCTGCGCCGCCAGCAACTCCACCGCGCGGCTGGCGCCGAGGTCCTTGCCCAGCCGCACCGACTCAATATCGGTGGAAATGATGGTGGGATCGACACGGTAGTCCACATCGTCGTCGGAATTCGGCGCGTGGTGCTCCAGCCGGACCACGCCCAGGCCGTGGCGGGTCATCAGGTCCATGGCGTCGGAGTCGAAAAGCTTCTGTTCGGCCAGGTAATCGGCGGAGGGCACCTCGATGTGCTGTTCAACAGACACCATGGCGCGCTTGGTCTCGTCAAAAAACATGTGCCTGGAGTAGTCCTCGGCCACGAGCCTGCGGACGTCATCGCCGTAGGCCTTGGGCACGGCAAGAGCGTGGTCAACGTGGATGGGGCCGGGCCCGGCAGCGGTGTAGCTGAACCACACGGCGCCCTTCTCACAAATGGCGTGGATGACCGTCCCGGCGGGCATTCCCGCAGCGATCATGGGCGCCATGACCTGCTCCCGGATGAAGGCATCGGAGCGGCCGGTGTTGAAAACGACCGGAATCCCGGCGGTGGCCAGCGCCACCAGATCGGCAATGATGCCTGGTTTCACATCGCGGGTCACGGGGCTGGCCACGGGTCCGTCGACGTCGAGCAGGAGGGCGAGGGGCGGGGTGGACGGCAGGCGGACGCCGGGCGCGGTGCCGGCAGGGAATTCGGGTGCAGTCATGGCTCCATTGTGTCAGCCGGAGGCCCCCGATCCTGCGCTGGCGGTGCTAGGTCCGCGGCATGTGACAGATGGTCACTGTTTGGCTACAACCTTGGGATGGTGCGGGCCGGACACTTCTCATAGGGCGCCAAGCTGCCTAGGGTGGCATGGTGATATTCAAAGCTGTGGGCGAGGGACGCCCGTATCCCGACCATGGTTTCAACACGCCCAAACAGTGGGCATCGCTGCCGCCGCGGCCTGTCCGCCTGGACGAACTGGTGACCACCAAACGGACGCTGGACCTCGAAGCGCTCCTGGCCGAAGACTCCACCTTTTTCGGTGACCTCTTCCCCCACGTGGTGCAGTACCAGGGAACCCTGTACCTGGAGGACGGACTGCACCGCGCCGTCCGGACAGCGTTGCACCAGCGGACCGCCATCCACGCCCGTGTGCTGGTCATAGATGGCTAGGAAACCCAAGGACGCCAGCGTCCTGCACGGCCACCACGTTGTTTCCGGCCCCGAACTGCGGGCCACCTTTGAGGCTGCCGGCGACCCCGACAATCCGGTGCGGTTGCGCCGCCGCGTGGTGCATGGCGTGGTCCTGGTTTTGCTGCTGGGCCTCATTGCCGGCGCCATCATCGTTGCGCTGGCCATCATGAACGGACAGCTTAAGCTCCCGACGCCGGCAGGCAGCGATGAGCCCCGGACCACCTGTCCCGGGGCCACCTTTGACTACACCCCCAACGACATGATCAACCTCAACGTCTACAACTCCACCAGTCGGCCCGGGCTGGCCCGCTCTGTGGCGGACGAGTTGCTGGTCAGGAAATTTGTGGTGGGAGCCGTGGCCAACACGGAGGCCGGTTTCCGCGGCGTGGCTGCGGTGGTCTCCGGGGCTGCCGGGCAGTCTGCCGCCTTCAGCGTCCAGCGGAACCTGCCGGGCTCCGACTACTTCCAGGATGACCGGACGGACGCCAGCGTTGACGTCATTATTTCCAGTGATTACCGGGAGCTCGCCGCCGTGGACCGCGTGGACCAGACGCCGGGGAAGCTCAGCTGTCCGCGTGAAAGCCGGCGTATCGCTGACGATGCCAAGTGGCCGGTTATTCCGACGGCCGGCGCCACGCCCTAAGCCCCCGCACTTTTGGTCCCTGCACGCTAGCTAACGCGCAGGGGTGCGCCGTCGTCGCCGAACCTTGCCCCGGCGCCCAGCTGGATGAACCGCACGGTGCGGGCGACCCGCGCCTCAAGTTCGGCGGGCTCGTTGCTGCCGCGCGCCGCGCTGGAGGAGAGTGTGCCGTGGATGAGCTGCGCCTGCTGGCCAATGTCCGCTTGCGGCAGGTACCCCTGCGCCATGCCGTCCCTGAGGATGCCCTGCAGCAGGACGCTGAGTTCACCCACGTGGTCGGCCAGTTTGGCAAAGGACGACGGCGACAGGACCGCCGCCATCGCCGGTCCGGGCGGGAGGTGGCGGCGGCTGAGGTCCTCCACCTGGGTGCGCACGTACAGGGCCAGCCGTTCGACGGGGTTCTCGAGAGTGCTCAGTGACTCCCTCAGCTCGGCGAGGAACCGCTCGGTCTCGTCCAGGGCGTAGGAGATCAGCAGCTCTTCGATGTCCGCGTAGTAGTTATAGACCGCGGTGCGCCCCACCCCGGCATGCCGGGCGACGTCTGTCATGGTCAGTCCGGGCAGGCCGTGGGTGAACAGGAGTTCCCCGAATGCTGTCAGGACCCGGCGTTGCGTCTCGGCGCGTTGCGCGGCGTTGTTGGCCGCCGAAATCCTGGGCATGCAGACACTTTACCGCGATGTGTCAGTAAGAACTCGTCGGGTCAGCATGAACTCGTCGGGCCGGGTCAGACCGCGCAGCCGTCCGGGCCGCAGGCCTCGCCGTCGTTGCCGGCCGCGGCGTTAACCAGAACCAGCGGGTTGGTCTCCTGCCAGGCCTGGTGGAGCGCCGCCGTGAACGTTTCGGCAGGCTGGGCACCCGAGAGGCCGAACTTGCGGTCGATCACGAAGAACGGGACGCCCGTGATGCCCAGGGCGCGGGCCTCCTCGAAATCGAAGCGGACGGCGTCGGCGTATTTGTCCGAGGTGAAGAGTTCAGCAACCGCATCGGGGTTGAGGCCCAGCTCCCGGCCCAGATCCGTGAGGTATTCGGCGCTGCCGATGTCCTTGCCATGCTCGAAGTGGTCGCTCAGCAGGCGTTCCTTGGCGGCATCCTGCTGGCCATGCTCGGCCGCGAGATGGATCAGGCGGTGGGCTGTGAAGCTGTTGGCCACCACCACCTGGTCGAACCGGTAGTCCAGGCCCTCGCCCTTGGCCTGCTCGGCGACGTGGTCAAACATTTGCGAGACCTGTGCCGGGGCCATGCCCTTGCGGGTGCTCAGGTACTCCAGTTCGGTGCCGTCGTAGTGCTCGGGGAGGGTGGGGTCCAGCTGGTAGCTGCGCCACTTCACCTCCACAGCCTCGCGGTGCGGGAACTCGGCCAGGGCGGCCTCGAACCGGCGTTTGCCGATGTAGCACCAGGGACACGCGACGTCTGACCAGATCTCAATCTTCATGCTTGCCACAACTCTGCAGGTCAGACACCCATTCCCCGTCGGCAGTGTCGGATTTGTCACATTGGGGCTTGAAATGGCTCCCCGCTCGGGGCGATAGTCGGAGCAGCGGATTAAGCAGAAACCGTTCTGAACACACTTCATCGCCAGGTCTGGGGGCGTGGCATGTGATCCTCCCGGAGGCCAGCATGCGGATAGGACTTGTTGCGGCACCATGGATCCCGATTCCCCCGGCTGGATACGGAGGCATCGAGAGGGTTGTTGACTCCCTGGCCCGGGGATTCATCGCGGCCGGGCATGAAGTGTTGCTGGCGGCGGCGTCAGACAGTAGCTGTCCGGTGCCCCTGGTGCCGGGGATGAGACCCTCCGAACCAGCTGAAATGGGTTTTTCGCTCTCAGAGCTCAGCCATGTCATAAGGGCTTATGAAGGGCTGGGGGACGTGGACATCATCCATGACCACACCCTGGCCGGGCCGCTGGTGGCCCGGAGGAGGTCGCCCGCACCCGTGGTGACCACCATTCACGGTCCCCTCATCCCGGCGTCGGCCGATTTGTACCGCGCGATGGCTGCCGACACAGCCATCATCGGAATCTCACGTGACCAGGCTTCCCGTGTGCCGGATGTCCCCATCACCCGCGTGATCCATCATGGAATGGACGTCCTTGCCGTGCCGATCGGCTCCGGCACAGGCGGCTACGTCTGCTTTGTCGGCAGGATGTGCCCGGACAAGGGCGTGCTGGAAGCCATCCGCATCGCGCGCCAGGCAGGAATCCCGCTGCGTATTGCAGCAAAGATGCGTGAACCGCAAGAGCTGGAGTACTTCCGCTCCGTCATTGAACCGCTCCTGGGCTCCAACGAGGTTTTCCTCGGCGAGCTCGGGGACACTGACAAGTACCGGCTCATGGGCGAAGCGATGGCGTTCCTGAATCCCATCCAATGGTCCGAACCGTTTGGACTGGTCATGATCGAAGCCCTCTCAACAGGCACCCCGGTAGTGGGAACTCCAATCGGATCCGCCCCTGAGATTGTGGACCACGGGAAGACCGGATACTTGGCGCCGACGGATCAGCTGCACACCCTCCTTCCCCTCGCCGCAGCGCTGGACAGGGCACACTGCAGGGACCGGGCAGCCAAGCTGTTCAGCACGGAGAGGATGGTTGGCAACCACTTGGACCTCTACGCAAGGCTCGTGGAAAAGAGCCAGGCGGCAGGGGTTCCGGATGAATCGCACGTGGATCAGAATCAACTACGGGGTATCCGGGCGCCGGAACCGGACCCCATCTCTATCCGGCGGCCCTGAGGAAGGAGCGCATCCATGACTGCTTGGAATGCCGACACGGAAGCCGACGTCGGCGGCGCCGGCGCTGTGACCCTGGTGGAGGGGTCTTCCTTCTGCATCTCCTCCCACAGCGGAGACATAAGCCCCGAGGGCGGAACCAACGGCGCGTTTTATCGCGATACCCGGATTGTGTCCCGGTGGGTCCTGCGCATCAACGGCGCCCTCCGCGAGCCTCTGGTGGCCCAGCGGCCGGACGCGTTCGAGGCCGCCTTCGTGGGCCGCGCTAAGTGGCCGGACGGCCGGTTCGACAGCCCGCTCGTAGTCCGTCAGCAACGCCACATCGGACCGGGTCTGCAGGACGACATCACTTTGCAAAACTATTCTGCGGAGGCCGTCGACTGCGAGATCGAACTACAGGTGGATGCAGACCAGGCCGACCTTTTCGATGTCAAAGGCGGCCGCCCGATCAATGAGGACAGCCTGACCCGGACCCTCAAAGGCGCAGAACTCCTGGTCGAGACCGTCCGGAACGGGCAGCGCCGCGGCTCAGCGATCAGGGCCGCAGGCGCCGAAGTCACCGTTGACGCGCTGAGGTTCCACGCGCATATCCCAGCAAGAGGCAAGTGGTCCACCAGCGTCATTGTGGTCCCTCTGATTAATGGTGCGGCTCCGAATGAACCCTTCACTGAAGGGGGCCTGCCCCGTCACCGGGCGGGCGTGCAGCGGCACCTGGCGTGGGAGGAAAACGTCCCGCGCATCTCTGTCGGGGACCGCAATATTGAGGAAACCCTGCAGCGCAGCCAGTCCGATCTGGGGTCCTTGCGGATTTTCGATGCCGAGCATCCTGACCGTGCTGCCGTGGCGGCCGGTGCGCCTTGGTTTATGGCGCTGTTCGGCCGCGATTCGCTCCTGTCCTCCTACATGTCACTGCTGGTGGACTCGACGCTGGCGGTGGGAACCCTGCAGACACTGGCGGCACTCCAAGGCGCGAAAGTGGATAACGATTCCGAGGAACAGCCGGGCCGTATCCCGCACGAGGTGCGGCTGGGCGTGACGGCCGGCCTGTCTTTGGGCGGGACCGCATATTACGGCACCGCAGATGCCACCCCCCTGTTTGTCAGTGTCCTCGGCGAGCTCAGCCGGTGGGGACTGTCGGATGAGGTTATCGATTCTCTTCTGCCGCACGCGGACCGGGCCCTGGAGTGGATTGAAAAGTACGGGGACCGTGACGGTGACGGTTTTGTCGAGTACCTTCGGCCAAACACGCATGGGCTGGTGAACCAGGGTTGGAAGGATTCCTGGGATGGGATCAACTTCGCGGACGGGCGGATAGCTCAGCCTCCCATCGCCCTTTGCGAAGTCCAGGGTTACGTTTACGCCGCCTATGTGGCCCGCTCACTGCTGGCACGTTCGGCTGGCGACGCAGCAACGGAGCAGCATTGGGCTGGCCGCGCCGCCTCCCTGAAAGAAGCCTTCAACGAGAAGTTCTGGCTGCCGGACAAGGGCTACTTCGCCATCGCGCTGGACAAGGACAAAACTCCTGTGGACGCGTGTACGTCCAACATGGGCCACTGCCTCTGGGTGGGGATCGTCGACGAGGAAAAAGCGCCGTCGGTGGTGGAGCGGCTGATGTCGCCGCAAATGTTCACCGGCTGGGGGATCCGGACGCTGGCCTCGGACATGGGGGCGTACAACCCAGTGAGCTACCACAACGGATCAGTGTGGCCGCATGACTCGGCCATCGTGGCTACCGGCCTCATGCGCTACGGCTATGTGGCTGAGGCCAAACAGCTGGCCCGGGGGATCTTCGACGCAGCTGCACATTTCGACGGACAGTTGCCCGAGCTGTTCTGCGGCTTCGACCGCAGTGAATATCACGGGCCAGTGCCGTACCCGACGGCGTGTTCCCCACAGGCCTGGGCCGCTGCGGCGCCCATCCAGCTAGCCCGTATCCTGCTGCGCTTTGATCCGGACTTTACGCGGGGTGCTGTCCATCTGGCCCCCTTCCTCGCCGAGGACAAGGGCGACTTCAGGGCCGACAACGTCCGGCTGGGCCACGCCAGAATCACGATCATCGCGCGGGGAACCGAAGGGCGCATCGAAGGCCTTCCGCCGGGCCTGAAACTGCTGAAGGAGCCGCGCCCTCCCTTGGACGAAAACCTGGGTGGACGTGCAGGGAACTAGGGTACGGCTCGCTCCAGGACGAAGTCGTGCTCCACGGTGCTGCCCAGCCGGAAGGACTTGCTGCCCACCGTGCGGAAACCGGACTTCTCGTAGAACCGGAGGGCCCGCGCGTTCTGGCTGTTGACACCCAGCCATACCCCGGCCGCGCCCGCTCCGGCGGCGGCCTGCAGGCTGGCGTGCATCAGCTCCGCGGCGGCGCCCAGGCCGTGATGGTCGGGGTGGACGTAGCATTTGCTGAGCTCGACGGACGGCAGGACTTGCAGCGCCGACGCCACATCCGGGTCTTGGGCCGGACGGTTGACGAGCAGGCTGTAGCCGCGGAGTGCGCCGTCGGCATCGATGACCAGCATGATGACGTCAGGATCCGCCAGGTACCCCCGGAAGTGCCTTTCGCTGAGCGTGTTGGCCACGTGCGCGGCAATGTCCTCCGGTGACGACGACGGCGGGCAGGCCAGCGGAAAGGTGACGGCCGCCAGTTCGGCGAGCGGGCCGGCGTCGTCCGTTGTGGCCTTTCGGATGGTGTGGGTCATGCAGGGATTCTACGTGCGCTTCCTACGGCTTGGAGCTGAACGCGGCGTCGAAGGAGGTGTTGGAGGCCGGGAAGTCGAATTTCTTCAGGGCGGCGAGGGCTTCGGGGGCGCCGTGGAGCCGGTCCATGCCGGCGTCTTCCCATTCGACGGAGATGGGTCCGTTGTAGCCGATGGCGGTGAGGGCGCGGAAAGAGGATTCCCAGGGGACGTCGCCGCGGCCGGCGGAGACGAAGTCCCAGCCGCGGCGGGGGTCGCCCCAGGGCAGGTGCGAGCCCATGACGGTGTTCCGGCCGGTGGGGCGGAGCTTCGTGTCCTTGCAGTCGACGTGGTAAATCCGGTCCTTGAAGTCCCAGATGAAGGAGACGGGGTCGATGCCCTGCCACATGAAGTGTGAGGGGTCCCAGTTCAGGCCGAACGCTTCACGGTGGCCGATCGCTTCGAGGGTCCGGACGGTGGTCCAGTAGTCGTAGGCGATTTCGGAGGGGTGGACTTCGTGGGCGAAGCGGACGCCGCATTCGTCAAAGACGTCCAGGATGGGGTTCCAGCGGTCGGCGAAGTCCTGGTAGCCGGCCTCGATCACGGCGGCGGGGACCGGCGGGAACATGGCCACGTACTGCCAGATCGAGGAGCCGGTGAAGCCGACGACGGTGTCCACGCCGAGTGCCTTCGCGAGCCGGGCGGTGTGCTTCATTTCCTCGGCGGCGCGTTGGCGGACGCCCTCGGGGTCGCCGTCGCCCCAGACCTTGGCCCCGACGATCGCTTCGTGGCGGAAGTCGATGGGGTCATCGCACACGGCCTGGCCCTTGAGATGGTTGGAGATGGCCCAGACCTTGAGGTTGTACTTGGCCAGGATGGCGAGCTTGGACTCGACATAGCCGGGTTCGTCCCAGCGCCAGGCGTCCAGGTGGTCCCCGGACACGGCGATTTCGAGGCCGTCATAGCCCCAGCCGGAGGCCAGGCGTGCGACTTCCTCGAACGGGAGGTCGGCCCACTGGCCGGTGAACAGGGTGTAGGGGCGGGACATGTCAGGCTCCTTCAGGAACTGCGGTGCGGGCCAGCGGGATGGTGGAGCTTTTCGCGGCGGCGGACTCTTCGATGGCGTTTAGGATCCGCTGCACGTCGAGGCCATCCTCGAACGACGGCGACGGCGGGGTTCCGGTGCTGATGGCGGTCAGGAAGTCGCGGATTTCGTGGGTGAAGGTGTGCTCCCAGCCGATGATGTGGCCCTGCGGCCACCACGCTCCAAGGTACGGGTGCTCGGGCTCGCTGACCAGGATCCGGCGGAAGCCCTGCTCGCGGGCGGGTGCGGTGGCGTCGAGGAACCGGAGCTCGTTGAGGTTCTCCAGGTCGAAGATGATGGCACCCTTGTCCCCGTAGACCTCCAGCTTCAGGGAGTTCTTCTGGCCGGTGGCCACCCGGGAGACCTCCACTGAGGCGATGGCCCCGGAAGTGAGGGACAGTGTGGCCCAGGCGGCGTCGTCGACCGTCACATCCTCCATGCCCGCCGTCCCGGGGCGGCGGGTGGTGAAGGTGTGCAGCCGGCCGGAAACCTCAGTCACCCGGTCCCCGAGCAGGAACAGGACCTGGTCGATGGCGTGGGAGGCAATGTCCCCGAGAGCCCCGGAGCCTGCGGTTTCCTTGTTCAGCCGCCAGGTCATGGGCGCCGTTTCGTCCGCCAGCCAGTCCTGGAGGTAGGCGGCCCGGACGTGCCGGACAGTGCCCACCCGGCCTTCCGCGATGAGTTCCTTCGCCAGGGCCAACGCCGGCACGCGCCGGTAATTGAAGCCGATCATCGACTGCACCCCCTGGGCCCGGGCTGCCGCTGCGGCCGCCGCCATGGCCTCGGCCTCGGCGAGAGTGTTGGCGAGGGGCTTTTCCACCAGGACATGCTTGCCTGCCTCGAGCGCGGCGATCGCGATCTCGGCGTGCATCCAGCCCGGCGCGCAGATGTCCACGATGTCGATGTCATCGCGTTCGAGAACGGAGCGCCAGTCCGTCGCAGTCTCGGCCCAGCCGTATTTGGCAGCTGCTTCGGCCACTCCCGCGGGGTCCCGGCCCACGAGCAGTTTCTGCTCGAAGGCCGGGACGTCAAAGAAGCTGGACACGTTGCGCCAGGCGTTGGAATGGGCCTTGCCCATAAACGCATAGCCGATCATTGCGACGCCGAGCGGGCGCTTCACAGGAGTCATCATCGTTCCTAGAGCGTTGCGGTTTCCGGGGCCCAGTCCTCGGGGAGGGCCGGGGACGCGGGAGCGGAGCTTTCAACGTCAACGAACGTGCCGGTTTCCATGGATTCGGTGATCGAGACCATGGTGTCCAGGACGTGGTAGGCCAGGTTTCCGGTGGCGCGGTGGGGGACACCTGCACGGATGGACCTGGCCATGTCCAGGACGCCCATGCCGCGGCCGTTGGCGGGGCCGGTCGCGGGAACGGTGGTCCAGTCCTCGTCCCCGGCGCGCCAGAGCCTGATGTCGCCGTCGAAATTGTTGGGGTCCGGCAGGGACAGGGTTGCTTCGGTGCCGGTGATCTCCACGAAGCCCATGTGCACGCGGGGGGACTCGAAGGAGAAGACGCTGTGCGATGACGCGCCGCTTTCGAACTGGGCCATGGCGGACACGTGGGTGGGCACCTCGACGGTGAACTCCTCGCCGGCCTTGGGCCCGGAGCCGATGACGCGGGTTGCCTTAGCGGAGGATCCGACGGCGGCCACCTTGCGGATGGAGCCGAACGTCTGGACCAGCGTGGTGAGGTAGTACGGGCCCATGTCGAAGAGTGGCCCGGCGCCGGTCTGGAAGAGGAAGGCCGGGTTGGGGTGCCAGGATTCCGGACCGGGGGTCTGGAAGGTGGTCATGGCCGTCAGGGGGGTGCCGATGTCGCCGCGTTCGATCAGCCGGCGCGCGGTCTGCAGGCCGGCGCCGAGGAAGGTGTCCGGGGCGCAGCCGAGGCGGATCCCGGCGGCATCGGCGGTTTTGAGCAGGCCGAGCCCGGACATGCGGTCCAGCGAGAAGGGTTTCTCGGTCCAGACGTGCTTGCCGGCATTGACGGCGGCGGTGGCCACTTCCACGTGCGCCGCGGGGATGGTCAGGTTCACGATGATTTCGACGTCGGGGTGGTTCAGTGCCGCGTCCACGCCGCCCCACTCCGCGATGCCGTATTCCTTGGCACGGGCCTCGGCTGCCTCTTCAAAGAGGTCCGCGATGACGAGGACTTTCAGGTCCGGGAAGACGGTCAGGTTGTCCAGGTATTGCTTGCTGATGTTCCCGGCGCCAATGACGGCAACTCCTACCGGGCCGCGGCGGGTCGATGCTGCGTGGCTCATGCGCGTGCTCCGGCCGTGCCGGTGCCCTGTGCGGCATTGAGGTAGGCGAGGCTCTCGGCGATGCCTTCGAAGATGTCTCCGGCGTAGTCATCGAACTCCACCACGCCCACCTCGAGGGACCTGGCGGCGGCGATGACGTCCAGCACGGCGACCTTGCCCTGGCCCGCCGGCTGCTGCGCCTTGGTGTCGGTGTTCAGGGGTCCGTCCTTGATATGGATGAACTTCACCCGGTCGCCCAGGCGCTCCAGCACCGCCACGGGATCCTGGCCGCCCACGGCAACCCAGTAGGTGTCCACCTCAAGGACAACGTCGGGATCGAGGAGGTCCGCGAAGTACTCCAGCGCGGTCCGTCCTTCGATGCTGGACTCCAGCTCCCACTGGTGGTTGTGATAACCCACGCGGATGCCGTATCCGGCGCCCTTCCTGGCTGCGTCGTTAAGGCTGGCAGCGGTGGCCTGGATGTCCGCCGCGGACTGCCAGCGGTCAGCCGCGATGAACGGGTCGATCACCGTGGTGATCCCCAGTTCCCTGGCCGCGGCGAAAATTTCGTCCTGGTCCTGGCTCAGCAGCGGCGCGTGCCCGGACGGAGCCGTCAGGCCGTTCTCCCTCAGTGCAGCCCCGAGTTCCTTGGCCGTGGCGACAAAGTTGTACGGCTCAACCTTCGTAAAGCCGATCTCCGCGACCTTGCGGATGGTGCCGGAAAGGTCTGCCTGGATCTGGTCCCGGAGTGTGTAGAGCTGGATCGAGTAGTTCATTGGTTCTCCTGATTGCAGACGGGAATCCACGTTGATTGGGTGCTGCCGTGCTGAGGGCGATGCCACTTCCACTAAAGCTAGAATGACTTTTGCCGATCGTCAAGCAAAAGTTGCCTGGATGCCGATATTCTTTATTCCGCGTGACAGGCAGAAGTTTCATGTGTTATTCATGATCCATGAGCCTCAGCCCCGGAACCGAGCACGCCGCCCCAGACCACGGCGTCAGCCTGGCGCGCGCCGGCGACCTCTTCCAGCTCCTGCGGGACGGCAAGGCCCGGACCCGGGCAGAGCTGGCCCTGACCACCGGATTGGCACGTTCCACCGTTGCCGCGCGCATCGACGCCCTAATCGCCTCCGGACTGGTGGGCGCGGCGGGTGAGGCGAACTCCAGCGGTGGCAGGCCGCCGTCGCGTTTTGCCTTCAACCCGGCGGCGCGCGCCGTCCTGGCCGTCGACGTCGGCGCCACCCACGTGATTGTTGCCGTCACCGATCTCAGCGGCCGGGTCCTGGCGGAGCGGCGGCTGGCCCAGGATGTGGCTGCCGGCCCCGATGCGGTGCTCGGCCGGGTGATCAAGGAGGGCCTGGCGCTGCTGAAGCAGGCGGGGCGGGACCCGCGCGACCTCGCCGGCGTGGGGATCGGCCTGCCGGGGCCCGTGGAGCACGCCACCGGAAAGCCCGTCAAGCCGCCCATCATGCCGGGGTGGGACGGGTTCGACGTCGTCCCGTACGTCCAGCGCTCCCTGCCAGTGCCGGTGCTGGTGGACAACGACGTGAACATCATGGCGTTGGGGGAGCGGTCGGCGCACTGGCCGGACCACGGGAATTTCCTGTTCATCAAAGTTGCCACCGGCATCGGATCCGGGATCATCAGCAACGGCGAACTGCAGCGCGGCGCCAATGGAACGGCGGGCGATCTGGGCCACGTACGCGTGCCCCGCGGCGACGATGTGTTGTGCCGGTGCGGAAACTACGGCTGCCTGGAGGCGCTCGCTTCCGGGCCGGCCCTGGCCGCTGAATTGGAGCGGCAGGGTGTGCCGGCGCGCAAGGGCAGTGACGTGCTGCGGCTGGTCGGCGAGGGAAATCCGCTGGCCATCCATGCCCTGCGCCAGGCCGGCCGGGATGTGGGCGATGTGCTGGCCACCGTGGTCAACCTGCTCAACCCGTCGGTGATTGTCATCGGCGGGAGCCTGGGCCAGGCCGGCGAACACCTGATGGCAGGCGTCCGTGAAGTGGTCTATCGGAGGTCCTTGCCGCTGGCAACCAGCCACCTGCGGATCGCCCTGTCCGTGGCCGGGGACCAGGCGGCGATTCTTGGTGCGAGCCAGATGGTCACGCAATACGTGTTGTCGCCTGCCGCCATTGAGGCGACGCTCCAGGCGGCCGGCTAGCCTCTAGTCCGTGAGCGCGCGGATCGGTGTTCCCGCCAGCCAGGCCCTGACGTCCTCGAACGCGCCGCCGTAGAACTGCCGGTAGCTCTCCGCCGTCACGTAGCCGAGGTGCGGGGACAGCACAGTGTTGGGGGCGCTGAGCAGCGGGTGTCCCGCCGGAAGTGGTTCCTGGTCAAAAACGTCCAGGGCCGCGCCCCGGATCCAGCCCTCGTTCAAAGCCCGCACCAGGGCATCCTGGTTCACCAGCGGACCCCGCGAAGTGTTCACCAGGATGCCTTCCGGGCCAAGGAGCCGCAGTTCCTGCTCACCCACGATGTCCTCGGAACGGGGAGACAGCCGCAGGTGGAGGGAGACGACGTCGGAATTCCTGAAGAGGTCCTCTTTGCTGACCTTCTGGACCCCGGCCGCGGTCGCGGCCTCGTCGGTGAGATTCTGGCTCCAGGCGAGCACTTCCATGCCGAACGCCTGCCCGTAAGCTGCGATCCGCCGGCCGATCTTGCCCAGGCCCACGATGCCCAGGGTTTTTCCGGACAGCTCCATGCCCACCGAGGTCTGCCACGTGCCGGCCCGCAGCGAGTTCTCCTCGGCCGGGAGGTTGCGGGCGATCGCGAGCAGTAAGGCCCAGGTCAGTTCTGGAGCGGCGCTGGGGGACCCGGGCGTGCCGCACACGGTGATGCCGAGTTCCGTTGCTGCGGCCACATCGATGGCGGCGTTGGCCATGCCAGTGGTCACCAGCAGCTTGAGCCCCGGGAGCCGTTCCAGCAGGGTGCGGGGGAATGGGGTCCGCTCCCGCATCGCAATGACGATCTGGTAGTTGGCGAGCGCCGCTGCCAGGGCGTCCTCGGACTGGAAGGGCTCGCGGAAGACGGACGTTGAAACGCCGCTCTGCTCCAGGGAGGACCAATCGGCGAAGGCGTGCGAAACGTCCTGGTAGTCGTCGAGGATGGCAAGCCGTTGCTGCATGTGAAGTTCCTTCGTCCGAGGGGCGTGGCCGTCCGACGGTGCGGCTTGGCATCCCGCACGCTAGAGGGCCGGCTCGTGTGAGCTTCATCGTATGCCAGGGCGCCATGACGCTGCCTGTGGCGTCCGGCGCAACCCGGCGTGATAGCAATGGAAGTGATGAAATCCTATGTAGCCACCGCGGAATCCTCATGAGCGGACAGTTCCTGGCCAAAGTCCCCAAGGGCTGGATCCTGCTCGCCTGCATCGGACTGCTGGCGCTGAACCTGCGCGGGCCCTTCGTTGCCGTTGCCCCGGTGGTTGACCTGATGCAGGCCGACCTGGGATTCACTCCCGTGATGCTGGGCCTGCTGACCAGCATCCCGGTGCTGTGCTTCGCGCTCGCAGCATCGCTGGCGTCACTGGCCACAAGGAAACTCGGCGCGGAGTTCGCCGTCTCCCTCACCATCCTTGGCGTCCTGGCAGGCGTGATTGTGCGCTCGGCGGGCGGCCCGGGACCCGTGGTGGTGGGCACGGTGATGATCGGTCTGGCCATCACGGTAGGCAACATCGCGGTGCCGTTGATTATCCGCCGCGACTTCTCCCCGCTGCGCCAAGGGACCGCCATGGGTGTCTACACCGCGGCGTTGAATATCGGGTCATTCCTGACGTCGATGGTCACGGCGCCCCTCGCCGAGCTGGCCGGTTGGCGGGTGGCCCTGGCCGCCGTGGGCATCCTGGCCGTGATTGCCATCGTCTTCTGGACCCTCGCAGTGGGCGCCCGCACCGCGTTTGTGCCCTCCCGCACCATAGTGGCCGGCGGGCAGGAGCACCCGGCCGTCAAGGGCTCCGGCTGGATTACCGCCGGGCTCACCGCAGGCTTCGCCGGGCAGGCTTTTTCCTACTATGCGGTGACGGCGTGGTTGCCGAGCTACCTCAACGACGAGCTCGGCATGTCCGCTTCGGAGGCCGGGGCAGGTTCATCGCTGTTCCAGATCTTCGCCATAGTTGGCGGCCTGGGAGTGCCGTTCGCAGCCAAGTATTTCAGTACGACGACGACGGCAGTCACCATTGGCGTGCTCTGGACGGCCGTGCCGGCCGGGCTGCTGCTGGCGCCGGAGCTGTGGTGGCTGTGGTCCACCTTCGGCGGCATCGCGCAGGGCGGCGGGATCACGCTGATCTTCATCGCCATCATCAAACTGGCCCGGGACCAGGCGTCCGCGGGCCGGATGTCTGCGACGGTCCAGGGGCTCGGTTACTGCTTCGGTGCGGTGGCCCCGCCGCTGGTGGGGTTCGTGCACGACACCTCGGGTTCCTGGACCCCGGCGCTACTGGTGATCCTGGGGTCGGTGTTGATGTTCTTCGTCTGCACAACCCTGGCCGTGCGGCTGGTGCCGAAAGGACGCTGACGCGTCCCGCCGTCGTACGTCTTTCCTTCCCCAAGATTTACCAACGCTCTCTCACTTAACGCAGCTTAACGACCGACGCTCTCTCACTATCTTGAGGATAGTGAGAGAGCGTCCGCGGGTCATACGTGGTGTTCCGTCGCCGGGCCGGCGCCCCGGATCTCGGGGGTGCCTGTTGCGAAGGTCGTGCCTGCCCGGCGGACGGAAATCTATTCAGTAGCCTGCAGCCCTAAGCCGCTGCGAGCTCCTCTTTGGTTGCCTTTTCGCGGGCTTCGGTGAGGTAGCGGGCGTAGGCGGGGAGGGTCAGGAAGGACGGGAAGTCCTGGCTGAGCGTGACTTCCTCGAAGATGTCGCGGGAGTCTTCGAAGCGGTCGCCGTCGAAGCGTTCCAGGCGCGCGAACTCTTCGTCGAGCAGCTCCTCGATCCACTGGTGCGTGATGATTTCGCCGCGGTCGGTGATGGCGGAGGCGAACATCCACTGCCAGATCTGGGAGCGGGAGATTTCCGCGGTGGCGGCGTCTTCCATGAGGTTGTGGATGGCGACGGCGCCGTTCCCGCGGAGCCAGGACTCGATGTAGCGGATGCCTACCTCGATGTTGTTCCGGATGCCCTGTTCGGTGATGGTGCCTTCGGTGGCGGCCACGTTGATGAGGGCGCGGTCGTCCGGGATGACGTCCTCACGGGTGCGGTCCAGCTGGTTGGGACGCTCGCCGAGGGTGGCGTCGAACACTTCGCGGCAGACCGGAACGAGGTCCGGGTGGGCCACCCAGGAGCCGTCGAAGCCGTCGTTGGCCTCGCGGGTCTTGTCGGCACGGACCTTTTCGAACGCGTTGGTGTTGGCGGCCTCGTCCTTGCGGTTGGGGACGGCTGCGGCCATGCCGCCGATGGCCATGGCGCCGCGCTTGTGGCAGGCACGGACCAGCTGTTCGGTGTAGGCGCGCATGAAGGGTTGGGTCATGGTCACCTGGGCGCGGTCGGGCAGGACGAAGCGGGGGCCGCGGGTCCGGAAGTTCTTGATCAGGGAGAAGATGTAGTCCCAGCGGCCGGCGTTCAGGCCGGAGGCGTGATCGCGCAGTTCGTAGAGGATCTCCTCCATTTCGAAGGCTGCGGTGATGGTTTCGATCAGCACGGTGGCGCGGATGGTGCCCTGCGGGATGCCGAGGAGGTCCTGGGCGAGGATGAAGATGTCATTCCAGAGGCGTGCTTCGAGGTGGTTCTCGATCTTGGGCAGGTAGAAGTACGGGCCTTTGCCCTGGGCCAGGAGGCGGCGGGCATTGTGGAAGAAGAACAGGCCGAAGTCCACGATGCCGCCGGCCACCGGGGCGCCGTCGATGATCATGTGCTTCTCGGGCAGGTGCCAGCCGCGGGGGCGCACCACGATGGTGGGCAGCTCGCCGGCGGGGCGGAGCTTGTATTCCTTGCCTTCGGGGCTTGTGTAGTCGATGCGCCGTTCGAGGGCGTCGGTGAGGTTCAGCTGGCCCTTGATGACGTTCCGCCAGGTGGGGGTGGAGGAGTCCTCCATGTCAGCGAGCCACACCTTCGCACCGGAGTTCAGCGCGTTGATGGTCATTTTCTTATCCACCGGTCCGGTGATCTCCACCCGGCGGTCCTCCAGGCCCGGGGCCGGGGGAGCGACGCGCCATGACGGGTCGTTGCGGATGTCCTCGGTTTCGCGGAGGAAGCTGGGGTCCTGGCCGGCGGCGATCTCGGCCCGGCGGGTCCGGCGTGCCTGCAGCAGTTCCTGCCGGCGCTCAGCCGTGGCCCGGTGCAGCTTAGCGACAAACTCCAGTGCATCCGGAGTAAGAACCTCGTCCTGCCGGCAGATGGGCTGCGCGGTCAAAGTGATCCCGTTGATGGTGAAGCTGTCAGTGAAGGTGTTCATTTCAATCTCTCCTCAGAGAAGCAAATGTTCGACGGCGGTGTACGGTTTGGGGCCGGGAAAGGTAATCCTCCGCGTGCTATTCCCCGTCCCCACCTGGGCCTCGCAGAGCTCGGCCGGGCGGGGACAGGGCCCCTTTTACGCACGCTTCCGGATCACCTTTCCCGGCCCCGATGGCATGGGCACCTTAGGTGCCGGCCGCCGTCGTGCCTTCGGGTGAGCGACATCATCAGCTCACCTTGGGCGGTGAATGGTTAGTGGAACTGGCCTTCTTCGGTGGATCCCACCAGGGCCAGCGTGGATGCGTTCGGGTTGAGCGCAGTTGCGATGTCGTCGAAGTAGCCGGTGCCGACTTCGCGCTGGTGCTTTGTCGCGGTGTAGCCGCGGGACTCGGAGGCGAATTCCTTCTCCTGCAGCTCGACGTAGGCGCTCATGCCTTCACGGGCGTAACCGTGGGCGAGATCGAACATCGAGTAGTTCAGGGCGTGGAAGCCGGCCAGGGTGATGAACTGGAACGTGAAGCCCATGGCGCCGAGTTCACGCTGGAACTTAGCGATGGTGGCGTCGTCCAGGTGCTTGCGCCAGTTGAACGACGGCGAGCAGTTGTACGAGAGCATCTGGTCCGGGAAGTCGGCCTTGACCGCTTCGGCGAACTTGCGGGCCAGCTCCAGGTCCGGGGTGCCAGTCTCCATCCAGATGAGGTCGGAGTACGGGGCATAGGCCTTGGCGCGGGCAATGCAGGGTTCGATGCCGTTACGGACCTTGTAGAAGCCTTCCGGGGTGCGTTCGCCGGTGACGAATTCCTTGTCGCGGGGATCAACGTCGGAGGTGATCAGCGTGGCGGCCTCGGCGTCGGTACGGGCAATGACCACCGAGGGGGTGCCGGCAACGTCGGCCGCCAGGCGGGCCGCGTTCAGCGTGCGGACGTGCTGCTGGGTGGGGATCAGCACCTTGCCGCCGAGGTGCCCACACTTCTTCTCCGAGGCGAGCTGGTCTTCCCAATGCACGCCTGACGCGCCGGCCTGGATCATGGATTTCATGAGCTCGTAGGCGTTCAGCGGGCCACCGAAGCCGGCCTCGGCGTCGGCAATGATCGGCACCATCCAGTCTTCAACGGTCTGGATGCCTTCGGAGAATTCGATCTGGTCCGCACGCAGGAGGGCGTTGTTGATGCGGCGGACAACGGTCGGAACCGAGTTGGCCGGGTACAGGGACTGGTCCGGGTAGGTGTGGCCGGAGTTGTTGGCGTCGGCTGCGACCTGCCAGCCGGAGAGGTAGATGGCGCGCAGGCCCGCCTTGACCTGCTGGACGGCCTGGTTGCCGGTCAGGGCACCCAGTGCGTTGGTGTAGCCGCCGGTCTTGTGCTCTTCGGTGAGCTGCTTCCACAGCTTCTCGGAACCGCGGCGGGCCAGGGTGTGCTCTTCGGAGACACGGCCGCGGAGCTTGACGACGTCCGTTGCCTTGTAGTCACGGGTCACACCTTCCCAGCGGGGGTTGGCGGCCCACTCGAGCTCCAGGGCGGCGGCCTGCTCTTGGGGCGTCTGCTGGGTGGGCTCAAATGCTGCAGTCATCGTTGTCTCCTTGATTGAGCTCCGGGTGGTTAGCTGCCGGCCGGAGCTGCTTCGTTGCAGTTCCGGCCGGTTACCCGGTGCGGTGTTTCTTTCCGTGATTACTACTTTTCAGCACTTCACAACACTTCTCTAGGGGATAACCATGGAAAGAAATGCATTTCTTCGCGTATGCTCAAGAAATGACGCCTGGAAGCTGGAACCGCGAAGTTGTACTGCCACCGTCGTCCGCCGCCTCCCTGGAACTGGACGTCATTAGCCTGGGCCGCCGCGTGCGGCATCTGCGCAAGCAGGCCGGGTACACGCTCGATGACCTGAGCGCCGCCGTCGGGACCGCCCCCAGCCAGTTGAGCCTGATCGAAAATGGCAAACGGGAGCCCAAACTTTCGCTGCTGCAGGGGCTGGCCGCCGCGCTCAACGTGAGTATCGACCAGCTGCTGGGCGCCGAACCGCCGAGCCGCCGGGCGGCTCTGGAAATTGAGCTGGAACGCTACCAGCGCGGACCACTGTACGAGTCCCTGAACCTGCCCAAAATCCGCATCAGCGCGCGGCTTCCGCTGGATGTGCTGGAGGCGCAGGTGGGGCTGCTGCACGAGCTCGAACGCAAGCTCAACGAGCAGGTGGCGACGCCGGAAGAGGCCCGCCGCGCGAACGGTGAGCTGCGTGCCATGATGCGCGAGCGCGGCAACTACTTCCCGGAGTATGAGGCCGAGGCGCAGAAAGTACTCGGGCTGGTGGGTTACACGGGCGGGCCGTTGAGTCAGCACGTCATTGCCGACATCGCCGAGAAGCTCGGCTTCACCCTCCACCATGTGAGCGACCTGCCGCATTCCACCCGTTCAGTGACGGATTTGAAGAACCACAGAATTTACCTGACGCAGAGCCAGCGGCAGGATCACGACCCCCGGTCCGTGCTGCTGCAGGCGCTGGGTCACTACGTTTTGGGGCACGAGACCCCGAAGAACTACGGCGATTTCCTCGCCCAGCGGGTCGCCACCAACTACTTCGCGGCCGCCTTGCTGTTGCCGGAGCAGGCCGCCGTGGACTTCCTGCAGAAGGCCAAGGCTGCCAAGGAAATCGCGGTTGAGGACATCCGTGACGCCTTTGCCGTGTCCTACGAGACCGCTGCCCACCGCTTCACCAACCTCGCCACGAAGCACCTGGGCATCACCACGCACTTCCAGAAAACCCACCAGAGCGGCATCATCTTCAAGGCCTACGAGAACGACGGCGTGACGTTCCCGATGGACCATACCGGCGCCATCGAGGGCCAGCCGTCGTGCAAGGCATGGACGTCGCGGGCAGTGTTTGATGTGCCGGACAAGTTCAGCGCGTACAGCCAGTACACCGACACACCGTCCGGGACGTATTGGTGCACGGCCCGGACCGAACGCTCGGCCAACGGCGAGTTCTCACTGTCGATCGGGGTGCCGTACCAGCATGTGAAGTGGTTCCGCGGCCGGGAAACCACGGCCCGCGAAAAGTCCACGTGCCCGGACCCGAACTGCTGCAAGCGTCCACCGGCCGCGCTGGCCTCCGAGTGGGCGGGCAATGCGTGGCCTTCTGCCCGGGCCCACTCGCACCTGCTCGCTGCGATGCCGCCCGGCGCGTTCCCCGGCGTGGACGAGACCGAGGTCTACAGCTTTTTGGCGGCGCACTCGGGGAGCTGACCGCAGGTGAGAGAGCGTTCCTGCATTTAGTGCATCAGGTAATGAGCGTCCGGCTCAGCCGTGGAGTTCCCGGTACGCGGCAACGGCGCCCGGATGTAGGGGCAAACCCGCGGTGTTGATCAGGGATTCCGGGCTCAGGAACTGAACGCCCAGGCTGGAGCGCGGGATGAGTTCCTCGGCATGGCCCACCAGCAGTTCGACGGTCCGCTTGACGGTTTGGTCATCAAGGTCGCTCCGGCACAGCAGCAGATTCGCCACGCCCACGGTCCACACGGCCGGAATGCCTTCGTACGCACCTGCTGGGATCAGCACCCGATCGTAGTAGACGCCGTGTTCGGCCCGCAGTGCCGGCAGCAGCGGTGACAGATCGAGGAAACCCAGCCCGACGTCGTCGTTCGCGGCAGCAATGGCCGCGGTAGGCACACCGCCCGACCAGAACAACGCGTCCACTGTTCCGTCCCGCAGCGCCGCGAGACCCTCGTTGAGGCCAAGGCTCAGCACCGTCACCCCGCCAGCGGTGCCGGCGGGGCCCAGGCCGGCTGCTTCGAGCAGCCGGGGAGTGGTCAGTGACGTCCCCGAGCCGGGCTCGCCAACAGCCACCGTCCGGCCGGCAAGCCCGCCAATGTCCCGGATTCCGCTGTTTTGCCGGATGACGCAGTGGACATAGTTCTCGTATACCTTTCCAACGGCGGAAAGTCCGACGGCGGGCGTCCCACCCACCGCTGTGCGTTGGGCCGCTGAGTCCGCAAGCGCGACGGCGAACGTGGCTTTGCCGGTCAGCAGATGTTCGAGGTTGTCCAGGCTGCCGCCGGTAGTCAGTGCCGTCGCTTGGCCGGCCACCCCATGACGCTGGAGGGACGCCGCCAGCAGTTCGGCGAACTCCAGGTAGAAGCCGCCAGGCTCGCCGCCGGCCACGGTGACAGTGCCCGGACGGTCCGTGGGCGTGCATCCACTCAGGGCCGGCAGCAGCAGGCAGGACAACCCGGCTAGCCCGGCTGTGAGGAAGGTCCGCCGCGGGGGCCTTCCGGGTCCGATGAGGTCAGTCATGGCGGGCTCCCGGCACGTCCGCGGCCCGCGGAAACTCGAGGCGCGCGATCAGTCCATGCGGCGAGGCGTCCGCAAGTACCAGCCGGCCGCCGTTCGCCGCTGCCAGCTTGTCCACAATGGTCATGCCCAGCCCGGTGCCGCGGATCGCCCGGTGCTCGGGGGACCGCCAGAAACGGCGGGTGGCCGCCGTTCGTTCTTCGGTGGAGAGCCCGGGGCCGTCGTCGGACACTTCGATGGCCACGGTGCCTTGGCGCTCGCGGGCAGCAACCGAGATGTGGGCGCCGGGAGCGTATTTGATGGCGTTGTTCAGAAGTTCGCCCACCATCTGGGCCAGCTCCGCGGCGCTGCACGCGATGGGCACAGCGGGGGAAGGCGGATCTGCCAGCAGGATCGATGCTCCGCTGCGCTGGGCGGCCAGCCCGGCCCGTTCGGTTTCATCCTGCAGGACCGGGTACGGATTAATCGGTGCCTGCACCCCACCGGACGGCGTTCCCAGCGGGCCCCGGACGGAGTCCTCAGAGGCCCTGTGCTCGGCGGCCGCCAGCTTCAGTACTCCGTCCAGGATCTCCTCCACGCGTTCTAGCTCGGCCAGCACCCCCGCAGCGGCGTCGTGCTCCCTGGCGGTCTTCAGTTCCAGCAGCAGCAGATCGATCCTGAGCCGCAGGGCCCCCACGGGATTGCGCAGCTCGTGCGACGTGTCCGCTATTAGTTGCCGTTGGGAATCGAGGCTGTGGCTGACGGTCTGCGCCATGGTGCTGAATGAACGGCTCAGTTGCCGCAGTTCCGGCGGCCCGGCCTCGGGGAGCTGACCTGTCCGGCCTGTTGCCTCGAGCTCCGTGACTGCGGCATTCAGGCGGTGCACGGGCCGGAGGACCCACCCGGTCACGCGGGCCGCACCCAGCAGGAGCACCGCGGCCAGGACCGCCGCCGCCAATGCCACGATGAGCCACCGCTCCCGCAGTTTCTGCCGGGCCGCGTCCAGGTTGACCTCCAGGACGGCTTCGCCCAAAACCTGGCTCGCACTGCCGAAGGATCGGGAGATCACCTCGGAGGATGGCCCGAACGGCTGCAGCGGGGTGAGCGTGGTGTCGTTGAGGTTCAGGTTGGCCCTGGCCACCGCGTCCCGGACGTCCGCCCGGTCCTCGCTCAGGCCACCGGAGCGCACGGTGCCCTGCTGGAGGCGGATCAGGACTCCCTCGCCGTAGAGCTCGGAGTACCTGTCCATTTCCGTCTGCAATTGTGCGGTCTCGCCGGCGGAAGCTGCGTCGAACGCCACCTGTGCCAAGCGGTTGAGCGACGCGGCACGGTTGATCTGGAGTTCCTGGGTCAGCTCCCGGCCGGCGGACGTCAGGATCACGTTGGAGGCGATAATGACGATGAGTACCGCCAGGACACTCAGGATGCCCAGGACGCGCAGTTTCACGCCGGGTCCGCCTCGACCCGGTAGCCGACGCCGCGGACGTTGATGATGAAGCCCGGCAACTGGAGCTTGGCCCGCAGCCCCGTCAGGTGCACGTCTAGGGATCGGGAAGAGGCCACAAAGGCGTCGCCCCACAGCGCATCCAGGATCTGTTCGCGGGTGACCACGGAGCCGGCATGGCTGGCCAACAGTGCCAGCAGGTCGAACTCGGTGGCCGTCAACGGCAGCACCTCGGAACGGCGGGCGGCCACGCGCCGCTCGAGGTCGATCTCAAGATCACCCAGCACCACGCTCTGCTGCCGCGAGGCGCCATGGCGGCCCGCACGTCGGGTGACGGCTTCGATGCGGGCAAGAAGTTCCACAAGCTTCACAGGTTTGACGAGGTAGTCGTCCGCTCCGGACCGCAGGCCGAGCACCACGCTGCGTTCGTCGTCGCGCGCGGTGAGAATCAGGATAGGCGCCGGCGTGACCTGGCGCAGTTTCCGCAGCACGTCCAGGCCATCCATATCGGGAAGGCCCAGGTCCAGCAGGATCACTTCGAACTTCCGGTGGACCAGCAGGGCGTCGGCTCCGCGGGCAACCCGGGTGGGGTTGTGCCCCGCGGTGGCGACGGCCGCGGCGAGGGCGGACGCCATGGCGTCGTCGTCCTCGACGATGAGCAACTCCATGGCCTGGTTCCCTTATTCGCTGAGCGGGCAACGCAAACTGCCCGCTTTGGAGATTACCCTTTCTGCCGGCGAAACCTAAGGAAGTGTTAGGAAATGCCCTCCCACGTTGGATGTGCCTTGGATCACGCATAACTTGAATGAGGCCCTCGGCGTTTGAGGGGGACCGTCAACGTCGAGGAGGAACCATGGGCAACGTAGCCATGGACAGCACGAAGGTAAGAAAAGCGCCGCAGCAAAGGAAGGTTCAGCGATGAGCACCCAGCAGGCCGAAGTACAGAGCGAGGCAGCCCAGACCCGCCGGGCCGTGAGCAACATCCTCAAGGGTTCAGCGGGCAACCTTGTGGAGTGGTACGACCTCTACGTTTACACAGTCTTCGCGGCGTACTTCCAGTCGCACTTCTTCAATTCCCAAGACGACCTGCAGGCCGGGCTCGAGGCGATGGCCGTCTTCTCGACGTCGTTCCTGATGCGCCCGGTGGGCGCCTGGTTCTTCGGCCGCTACGCCGACCGCAAGGGCCGCAAGGCGGCCCTGACGCTCAGTGTGACCATCATGTCCGCCGGTTCCTTCGCCATCGCCATCCTGCCGACGACCCAGCAAATAGGCGTCTGGGCGCTGATCCTGCTGATCCTTGTGCGGCTGGTCCAGGGCTTCTCCGTGGGCGGCGAATACGGCACCAGTGCCACCTACATGTCCGAGGCCGCCACGTCCAAACGCCGTGGCTTCTTCTCAAGCTTCCAGTACGTCACGCTGATCGGCGGCCAGATGCTGGCCCTGCTGGTACTCGTCATCCTGCAGAACACCATGGACAAGGGCGCCCTGACTGAGTGGGGCTGGCGCATCCCCTTCGCGATCGGTGGCGTCGCCGCACTCGTGGTCCTGTGGCTGCGGCGCTCGATGGAAGAAACCGTGTCCGCTGAGCAGGTCGAGGCCGCCAAGGTTCCAGCCGTGGCCGGCGTTGCCCAGCCCGGCACCATGAAGCTGCTGTTCACCCAGCACTGGAAGCCGCTGCTGATCTGCATCGGCGTCACCCTTGGCGGCACCGTGGCTTTCTACACCTACACCAACTTCATTCTGAAGTTCATGAACGATACCTCCGGGATCGCCAAGACCGACACCTCCGTGATCAACTTCTGGGCGCTGTTCATCTTCATGCTGCTCCAGCCGGTCTACGGGATCATCTCGGACAAGGTGGGCCGCCGGCCGCTGCTGCTCTGGTTCGGCATCACGGGTGTGTTGTTCACCTGGCCGCTGCTTTCCACCCTGTCCAACACCAAGGACCCGTTGACGGCATTCCTGCTGATGCTGGGCGGCCTGCTGATTGTCGGCGGCTACACCTCGATCAACGCCCTGGTGAAGGCCGAGCTGTTCCCGGCCTCCATCCGCGCCCTCGGCGTCGGCCTGGGCTACGCGATTGCGAACTCACTCTTCGGCGGAACGGTGCCGCTGCTCGGCGCCGCATTCCAGAAGGCCGAGCGCGTGGACCTGTTCTTCACCTACGTCACCGTTGCCATCGCTATCTCACTGTTGGTCTACATCTTCGCCCTGAAGAACAAGAAGGCCACCCACCTGGACCGCGAACAGGGCGATGCCTGGAACCGGCCTGTAAAGGACGACGACAAGGACAAGGACTCCATCAACGCCTAGGGACTTGGGGTGCAGGTGGCAGGTGACGTACGACGGCGGGTGCCCGCCCGCCGTCGTCCGCCCACCACCTCGGACCCTCTCTCACTTATTGCGGGTTTATTCCTGACGCGCGGTCAGGCGGCGGGACTATATTGGCCCTGTCGGCTCTTCAACCTGTCAGCCCATCAACCTGCCAGCCCATCAACCTGCTCACGGGAGTGATCACTCATGGCCAAGGAACTCGCCACCCAGCTCATCGAACAGCTCCAGGCTGCGGGCGTGCAGCGGATCTACGGGATTGTGGGCGACAGCCTCAATCCGATCGTCGATGCGGTCCGGCAAACCGGCGGCTCCAAGGAGGGCGGGATCGACTGGATCCACGTCCGGCATGAAGAGGCCGCCGCCTTCGCAGCTGCAGCCGAAGCCCAGCTGACTGGAAAGCTGGCCGTTTGTGCGGGTTCCTGCGGCCCGGGAAACCTCCACCTGATCAACGGCCTGTACGACGCGAACAGGTCCGGCGCTCCCGTGCTGGCCATCGCCTCGCATATCCCCAGCAAACAGATCGGCAGCAGCTTCTTCCAGGAAACGCATCCGGACCGTATCTTCAACGAATGCTCTGTCTATTCGGAGCTGGTCAGCACCGCAGAGCAGGCGCCGCGCGTGATGCACAGCGCCATCCAGCACGCCCTCGGGCTCGGGGGAGTCGCCGTCGTCACGCTCCCAGGCGATATCGCGGGGCTGGAAGCGACAGCCGAAACGCCGCTGCCTGCCACCTTCCGGCCGGCCAGCTTGGTCCCTGACCCGGCGAGCGTCCGGGAGTTGGCCGAGGCGATCAACGAGGCCGGGAAGGTGGCGATCTTCGCCGGGGCCGGCGTGGAGGGCGCCCATGAAGAACTGATCTCGCTTGCTGAACTGATCAACGCGCCCATCGGCCATTCACTCCGCGGCAAGGACTTCGTCCAGTACAACAACCCCTACGACATCGGTATGACCGGCCTGCTGGGCTACGGCGCCGCCGCCGAGGGGATCGAGGACGCGGACCTGCTGATCCTGTTGGGCACCGACTTTCCCTACGACCAGTTCCTGCCCGAAACCCGTACGGCCCAGGTGGACCGGGCAGCCCACCGGCTGGGCCGGCGGACCGACGTCGACATCGCAGTCCACGGCGACGTGCTACCCACCCTTGCCGCTTTGATGCCCCTGCTGACGCCGAAAAAGAGCCGCCGGTTCCTTGACCAGATGCTCAAGAAGCACCACAGGCTGATGAACAAATCTGTACGCGCCTACACGCGCAAGGTGGAGAAGAAGCAGCCCATCCACCCTGAATACGCGGCGTCGCTACTGGACCAGGTGGCCGCCGAGGACGCCATCTTCACCGCGGACACCGGCATGTGCAACGTCTGGACGGCCCGGTACATCAACCCGCTCGGCACCCGCCGGCTGATTGGTTCGTACCTGCATGGCTCCATGGCCAACGCCCTGCCGCACGCCATCGGCGCCCAGCTCGCTTTTCCCGGCCGCCAGGTGGTGTCAGTATCCGGCGACGGTGGCCTCTCGATGCTGCTCGGCGAACTCATTACCGTGGCCGCCCACAAACTGCCGGTCAACGTGGTGGTCTTCAACAATTCCACGCTGGGCATGGTCAAGCTGGAAATGCTGGTGGACGGGCTTCCCGACTTCGGCGTGGACGTGCCCGACGCCGATTACGCCGCCGTCGCGCGGGCGCTGGGTTTCCACGCCGTGCGGGTTACGGATCCCGCGCAGATCGAGGCTGCCTACCTCGCAGCCTTCGCCCATCCAGGGCCGTCGTTGGTGGAACTGATCACGGATCCGCAGGCGCTCTCGCTTCCGCCGAAGATTTCGGGATCGCAGGTGCTGGGGTTCGCGACTGCTATGTCCAAAGTGGTGCTCAACCGCGGTGCCGGTGAGGCGGTCAGCATGGCCCGGAGCAACCTGCGGAACCTTCCGCGGCGCTAGTTCCGCGCGTCTCGCGTGACCAAAATGAGTGCAAAGCGTGACCCTGCCGGCATCGTCTGGCACCGCCGTCGCTGTTTGACTGGGAGAAGGCGGATTCCCGCCCTTGGTGCCGGGGGAGGCAACTCAAAGTGTTTCGTTTACAACGGATGATGGCGCTCGGAGCGGTGCTGGCAGTCGCAGGGTGTGCAGCCCCGGCGCCGCCGGAACTCCTCACGGCCGACGGCGTCGAACGGGTCTCGGTGGACCGTGCGGCGTACGGGAACGAACTGGCCGCGTTCCGGGACTCCGCCTTGAGGCTGGGAGACGCACTCCTGGCCAGCGGAGAGGGGAACATCATCGCGTCGCCGGGCAGCCTCCTTATTGCCCTGGCCATGTTGCGGGCCGGTGCGTCCGGTGAAGCCGCAGCTGAAATGGATGCTGTGCTGGGGCTGCCGTCTGCGGACCGCGACGCGGCCATGAACGCGCTGCTCGCGTCCCTGGAAACATACGACGACGATCCAGGCTCAGTGGACGAAGACAAACCGCCTGCCAAACCACTGGTGCATACAGCCAACGGATTGTTTGTGGACAAGAACATTCCCACCGGCCGGGGATACCTGGACAGCCTCGCAGAGCACTACGGCACCGGCGTGCATCCCGTGGATTTCCGGGATGCGGCAGTCACCAAGCCCGCGATCGATGCGTGGGTCAGCAGGAACACCGGCGGCCGGATCGAGAAAGCGCCTGCCCCCTATGACCCCAGCAACACCTTCAGCCTGCTCAACACCGTCTATTTCGCTGCCGCCTGGGACGTTCCCTTCAGTGCCAACGCCACCTCGGACGGACCGTTCGCCACCGCGGTGGGTGGAACGGTCAACGTCCCCACGATGCACGGCCTGCAGGAAATGCCCTACGCTGAGGGCCCAGGGTGGCAGGCCGTTGACCTGCCCTATGGTGAGGGCTTCGTGATGCGGCTCGTCCTTCCCAGCAAGAATTCCGACGGCGGTGCCGGCGCCCTGACGGCGGACCGGTTGTCGGAGGTGGCACGTGCCCTCGACGCCGCAAACCCTGAAGACGTCGATCTGGCACTGCCCACCTGGGACCACAAGAGCAGCTTTGACGTACGCGCAATCCTTCAACAGCTGGGGCTGCGGAAGACCCTGACAACCACCAGCGACTTTGACGCAATCCAGCCGGGGCTGATGATCACCCAGGCTGCACAGGACGCCAATATCACCGTGGCGGAGAAGGGGACCGTGGCCGCCGCCGTGACCCAGATCAACGGCATGGCGACGAGCATCCAGCCCGAGCCGGCGCGGTCCCTCAGTTTCGACCGGCCGTTCCACTATCAAATCGTGCATGTGGAAACGGGCCTGCCGCTGTTTATGGGGAAGGTCGCGGACCCGCGGTAGACGCTCACTGTCCCTGAGAAATTGAGAGAGCGTTGTCCAAAAACCCGCATTAAGTGAGAGAGGGTTCGGCGGTGGGGGTGGCGCGGGGCTAGCGCGCCCCGCCCTGCCAGAGGGCGTCGAACGGCGCGCCGGACGCCACCCGGTCGCGGATGCCCGCGGTGACAAATGACTTCGCTGTCCGGGCCGCCTGCAGCGGCGTGGCGCCCTTGGCCAGTTCCGCCGTCACGGCCGCGGCCAGGGAACAGCCGGCGCCGGAAACGGCCACGTCGCCCACCTTAGGAGCGCTGAGGACCTCCAGCGTCTCGCCGTCGTAGTAAACGTCGACGGCGTCGGGGCCTGCCAGCCGCACGCCACCCTTGGCGAGAACCGCAGCGCCGCTGATCTCATGGATGCGGATGGCGGCGGCCTTTAAGGACTCGACGTCGGTGATCGCCAGGCCGGACAATGATTCGGCCTCGAAGTGGTTGGGTGTGACGAACGTGGCCAGTGGCAGGATCTGAGCCTTCAGCGCCTGGTCCGTGTCCAGTGCGTGGCCCGGTTCCTGGCCCTTGCAGATCAGTACCGGATCCAGCACCACGTTCCGGAACCGGCCCGTTTCCAGTGCTGCCGCCACCGTGCTGATGGTGGCGGGGCTGCCCAGCATGCCGATCTTTACGGTGTCCAGGACCGGCCGGCCCGGCGCCAGCAACTCGCCCGACGCACCGCCAGCGGTGACGCCCGACGCCGGACCGTACGCCGCCGTCGTGGCTTCCAACTGGTCCGCAATGACCTGCTGGTCCACGGGTGTAAACCGGTGGTTCCAGCTGTCCTTCGGATCGAAGGACACGATGCAGGTGAGGTTGGCAATGCCGAACACACCCAGTTCCTGAAAGGTCCTCAGGTCAGCCTGGGCGCCAGCACCGCCCGTGGACTCGGAACCCGCAATCGTCAGGACGACGGCGGGAGCGGATGCGGGGGACCGGAGGGCAGCTGAAGCAAAAGTCATGGCACTATCCTGCCATCCGGCGCCGGGGCAACAAGCCTGGCATGTTCTCCGCTGTCATGTGTGGCCACGAGGCGAACTACCGCCAACCGGCCGATTGCGGCGCAGACTCCCGTCCACAAAACGAGGCCCCACATGGTGTACCAGCGGCCGCCCGTCATAAAGATGAGAGTGAGCGCGCCGGTCACCAATCCGACGACCGCGATGGCTGCAACGTGGAGCAACTGGTCGCGGACAGGCCGCATCAGGATGCCGGTGGCCAAAGCCAGCGGCATTCCCAGCAGGATGGCCGCGGCAATGCCGAAAACGTAGCCTGTGGCGCCGTGCGGAAAACCAAACAAGAGCACGGTGATAGCAGCGCCAAGCAGGAACGCCGCGGGGCCGAACGTCACGCGGAGCGGCCGGTTCATGCCCTGCCCTTGGCGATTGTGAGAAGGGCCCGCCCCAGCTCCGGCTGCCGGAAGATGAACCCGGCATCGAGCAGTTTCTGCGGCTGGACCCACCTGCTCTTCAGTACCAGTTCGGTGTCGGTGCGGATCACCACGGCGCCCAGTCTAAGCAGCGGGGCCGGGGTGGGAATGCCAAGCCGGGAGCCATAGGCCCGCCTGACGAGGTGCATGAGTTCGCGGTTGTCCACGACGTCCGGGGAGGCCACATTCACCGGGCCGGAGATGTCGGTCCGTTTGTGCAGGAAGCGGACGGTGCGGTAAAGGTCCTCCACGTGGATCCAGCTGAACTTCTGCTTCCCGTGGCCCATATGCCCGCCCAGGCCGAGCCGCGCGAGGGTGGCGAAGGGCCGCAGCGCGCCGCCGCCTGGCCCCAGCACGATGGCGATCCGCAGCGGGATTTTCCTGGTGCCGGGTGTGTTCGCCGCGGCCAGGGCGGCTTCCCAGGCGCGCGCCACATCCACGGAAAAACCGTTGCCGAGGTCGCCGTCGGACTCTGTTTGCGGCCGGTCGTCCGCGTGCCGGTAGATGGTGCCGGTGCTGGCGTTGAGCCAGGTCGACGGCGGTGCCTGGCAGTGTGCCAGGGCGCGGCCGAGTGCCGCGGTGGTGGTGACTCGGGAATCGAGGATGATCGCCTTGTTCCGCGCATTGTAGCGGCAGTTGACCGACCGTCCGGCGAGGTTCACCAGGAGGTCGGCGCCGTCCAGCACCCGGGTGATGGCGCCGTCGTCCCAGTTTGCGGACTCAGCCGAGCCCTTGGCTGCCCGGCGGCCGATGGTGCGGACCTTCCAGCCGTCCCGCTCGAAACGCTCCCGGAGGTAGGTGCCAATGAAGCCCGAGGCTCCGGCCAGCACCACGGTCTTTGCTTTGTTCATGACTTTCCCCATTGTGTTCGGTGGTGCGTTCAGTCGCGAACGCTGCGGCTCAGGCTGAGGACATCGTCCAGCACTTTGTTGACGCCGGGAATCTTTGCGAGCGAGAGTCCCCGGGCGATCAGCGGGACGGCTCTGTCCACGAGTTTCCGGGTGCGGCGCTGGCCTTCCGAGGTGTCGTACACCCAGAACAGTGCGATCCCCATGTAGCCCAGCCACAGCAGCTCCGGCAGCTCCGCGCGCAGCTTCTTCGGCGCCTGCGGACTGGCGCCTTCCACCGCAGCCCGGAAGATGTCCAGCGAGGCTTCGCGGGCCGCCGTCGACTCTCCCGCGAAGGGGTTGACGGGCGACGTCGGCCGGATGGCCGTGGCCACAAAATCCGCACCGAAGCGGTGGTACGGCGCCATGACGTCCAGGCCTGCGTGCAGCGTGGCTTTCAGGCGGCTGCCCAGGTCCTTGAGGCCTTTGAGGGCCTCGTCAGCCTTGGCGGCATGTTCTGCCTGGACCTGGACGTAGAGTTCCTGGACCAGGTCATCTTTGGACTCGAAGTAGTAGTAGGCGTTACCCACGGAGACGCCGGCCTCTGCTGCGATGGCCCGCATGGTGGTTTTCTCGAAGCCGATCTCGCGGAACATGCGCAGTGCCACATCCGCCAGGAGCTGGCGGGTCTGCTCGCTTTTGGCTGTCACCGGATTCCCCTCTTTTTTGAACGTGTTCAGAAATGAGTATGGCATGGAACTGAACGTGTTCAAAACGGTGGTGCCCCGGGTTGGTGGGAGAATGGCGTGACAGTGCTAATACAGCCGGCGTCCCGCGACACCTTTCGCTGCGGAACGGTACGCCGAGCGAACCACTATGAACGGACACCCCCATGCCCTCCCCCTCAGGCCGTGACGCCTTGCCCGTCACCAACCCCGCAGGCACAGCCGCCAAATTCGCATCGATCGGCTCGCCGTACTTCGGCATCATGCTGGCCCTTATGGCCGTGGTGCTGATCCTTTCGAACATCGGCGCATCCAAGGGCGTCGCGATCGGTCCGATCATCACCGACGGCGGCTTCTTCCTCTTCCCTCTGGCCTACATTCTGGGCGATGTGATCAGCGAGGTTTACGGTTTCAAGGTGGCACGCAAAGCCATCTTCACCACTTTTGCCCTGTCTGTGTTCGCCTCGATCTGCTACTGGGTGATCATCGCCCTGCCCGGCTTTGATGACGACTTCGGCACGTCCAAGCAGGCAGCCCTGGAGGGTGCGCTGGGCCCGGTCCCGCAGATTGTGCTGGCCTCACTGCTAGCATTCCTGGCCGGGCAGACCATCAACTCGTGGATCCTGGTGAAGATGAAGGCCCGCTCCGGGGAGAAGTCCCTCTGGGCGCGGCTGATGAGCTCCACCGGCGCAGGTGAATTCGTGGACACCCTGATCTTCTGCAGCATCGCCGCGTCCGTCATCGGCATCACGGACTTCGGCACCTTCGTGAACTACGTGGTGGTGGGCTTCGTCTACAAAACCCTGGTTGAGTTCCTGTTCGTCCCGGTGACGTCCCTGGTGATCGGCTGGATCAAGAAGCGCGAACCGAGCTACGGCGCGTAAAGTCAGCCCTTGAGCGTTCCGTCGAGGAGGGCGCGGAGCTCGGCGTAGTGGCGCTCCGTGGCCTCAAAATGGAACATCGAGGTGTCCGCCATCGAATAGCCGTGCGGCGCGCCGGCGTAGATCTCGTTGGAAGCCTCGAGCCCGGCAGCGTCGAGCGCCGCTCCCAGACGCGCAACGGCGTCGGGATCCATGCTCTTGTCGTGGTCCGCGTGGCCGAACACGAACCGCGCCCGGGCTTTGTCGAGTCCCAGGTGCGGGCTGTCCGGGGCGTCGCTCGCGAGGCCACCGCCGTGGAAACCGCCACAGGCTGCCACCGCGTCGGGGTGGGCGATGGCCGTGCGGACCGCGAGGCGGGCACCCATGCAGTACCCGAACGTACCGATCGGACCCGGCGCGACGTCGTCGAGCGTTCCCAGCGCTTCCACCCACGCGTCAATGTCCGGCAGCGCTTTGTCCGTGGTGAGGTGCCCTAAGCGCGGAAAGGCGGCCTTGCCGGCAGCGGCCCGCCCCTCCGGAGTGGTCATGTCCGTGGTCGGGGCGAGGTCCGCGGCCGTTCCGTCGCGGTAGAAGGCGTTCGGCGCGAGGACCACGTAGCCCCAGTCGGCGATGCGCTGCGCCATCTCCTCGATGCGCGGGCGTAGGCCGAACGCGTCCATGTAGAGGATGACGCCGGGGAAGGGACCTTCGCCGGAAGCGGGGCGGGCGACGATAGCCTCGGCCGTGCCTTCTGCGGCAGCGATTTCGATGAGCATTTGGTCAGGATAGCGGAGGACGACGGCGGGACTCGCCTCTGGGCGCGCAGCGACACCCGGGATCCGGGCCGGGCCGGTGCTCAGGAGTAGTACTGCGCCAGGGTCTCGGCCTTGAACTCGAAAAAGGTCCCGGCCTCGATGGCCAGCCGCGCATCGTCCACCATCTTCACCACAAAACGCTCGTTGTGGATGGAGATCAGCGTGGCCGAGACCATCTCCTTGGCCTTGAACAAGTGATGGATGTAGGCCCGGGAATAGTTGGCGCACGCGTAGCAGTCACACCCGTCCTGCAGCGGACCGAAGTCGCGCTTGTACTTGGCGCCGGACAGGTTGAAGCGGCCGGCCGGCGTGTAGAACGCGGAGTTGCGGGCTACCCGCGTGGGGGAGACGCAGTCGAAGGTGTCCGCGCCGTTCTCGATGGCGGTGAAGATGTCGTCCGGCTCAGAAATGCCCAGCAGGTGCCGCGGCTTGTCCTCCGGCAGTTCCTCGTTGCACCAGCGCACAATCGTGCCCAGGTTCTCCTTCTCCAGCGCACCGCCGATGCCGTAGCCGTCGAAGTCCATGGCGCCAAGGTCCCGGCATGCCTTCCGGCGCAGGTCCTCATACTGTGCACCCTGGATCACGCCGAACAGGGCCTGGTACGGCCTCCCCACGCGCTCGGAGGTCAGCCGGAAGTGCTCCTCCAGGCAGCGCAGGGCCCACAGCCGGGTGCGCTCCAGCGATTCCTCCTGGTAGCCGCGGGAGTTCTGCAGCGTGGTCAGCTCGTCGAAGGCGAACATGATGTCCGCGCCGATCTGGTGCTGGACCTGCATGGAAATTTCAGGCGAGAACCGGTGGCGGTCGCCGTTGAGATGCGATTTGAACCAGACACCGTCGTCGTCGATGTGGGCCAGGCGTTCTTTGCCCGGAGCCACGGCGTCGTCCGGGACCGCCGCTTCCGCGGAAGACACAGTCTTCATGTCGATGACCTTCTTGAACCCGGAGCCCAGGCTCATGACCTGGAACCCGCCGGAGTCCGTGAACGTGGGCCCGGACCAGTTCATAAACGCACCCAGCCCGCCGGCCTCGTCCAGGATGTCCGCCCCCGGCTGGAGGTACAGGTGGTAGGCGTTGGCCAGGAGCGCCTGTGCCCCCAGGTCCGCCATGGATTCCGGGAGGACGGACTTCACCGTGGCTTTGGTCCCGACGGCGATGAACGCCGGGGTGCGGATCTCGCCGTGCGGAGTGGTGATGGTCCCCGTGCGGCCCAGGAATTCGCCGCCGTTGGCAGATACCTGGGCGGCCGATGGCGCACAGCTGTCGGCAAGGCGGGTACCAACGGTGAAGGAGAACTCGGACTGGTCAGCTGCAGCGGCGGAGACAAATGGAGCGGAGGCGGGGTTGGCTGGCACGGTTCCAGTGTGCCAGCAAACGCCGCCGATCCCTCAGTGGGCCGCTTCCGATGTGGGGTAGTTCTCAGCCCGCCAGCTGTCCCAGAGCGAATGGATGGACTCCAGTTGGTGGGCACCCAGATCAAACGTCGAGGCGATCACCATGGCACCGCCTTGGGGCCTGACACCTTCAATGACGGGCTGGTCCGCCACGATCAGCAGGCCGTCCCCGTGCTCCGCGTAGCCGTGGACGGTGAGTCCCACTTGGTGGTTGCTGCGGAACCAGACCTTGCCCGTGATCTCCTCGCCCGTGGACAGCGTCAGCGCGTACGGCTCACCCGGCGCAGGCACGTCCGACAATCCGAGCTTTTCGATTTCGGAATCCGAGGTGCCGGGAAATTCGAAGAACAACGTGTGCCGTTTGCCGTGCGGGTGGTGCTCCAGCGCGAAGCGGAGTTGCTGGAGGAACGTCAGCCAGCCCTGCGTGATGTCCTCATCCCAGGCCGCCCATTCCGAATTGTGGTCCAGGGCTGCCCGCGTGACACTGACCTGAGTCCCGGCGGAGACCGGCTTGAGGTCGAAGAGGTCGCCGCCGTTGGTGGTCAGGCTGGTGTGGTCCGGGGCTTCAACGACGTTGCTGCTGAAGTAGATCCCGTCAATCTCATCAGCCAGTTCATCGGCCTCCCAGCCGTGCCACTGGGCCACTTTGGCCGGTTCACGCAGCATGGTCCAGACCTGCGGCGCGTCAGCATTTATCACCACGCTCAGATTGTTCGTCATAGCCCGAATCTACAACGCAGGCGCTGCCCCGGGTAGGGGGTAATTCCCCCACCCGGACAGCTCAGGCCCGGACGGCCTCGAGTTCGTTGCTGATCCGGCGCTGGAGTTCGCCCACGCCGATCGTCTCAGACCCGCCGTGCGCCCGCAGGAACAGCAGGGACTCGAGGCGCAGCAGCCGCCATTCCCGCTCGGCCTCATGGTTGGAGTTGTCGATCGAGCGGAAGATCTCTTTGTCGTACAGGTTGGGTTCGTTCAGCGAACGCTGGCGCACCTTGGCGTTCATCCGCGCCTTGAACGGGTCCGTTTCCTGGTTTTCGGGCAAACGCAGCAGCTTTTCATAAACTTCGGCGCGCTCCTCCTGCCGTTCCTGGCGGCAGATGAAGCTGGACAAGGCCAGCGACGCCTCCACGGACGCCCACCGGCCCGGGTTGCCGTCGAACGGCAGGACGTTGAGCAGGTCCGCCACGGTGAGGGCCCCGTCCGGATCCTTCAGCGTGATGAACAGTTCGTGGGCGAGGTCGCTGAGGTCCTTAAGGCAGCTGCCGGACTTGAAGTTGATGCCCTTGGCCAGCTTGTCCGCCAGCAGCAGCACACCAACGGCGTCCGGGTGGGCTTCCGCGGCAGCCTCCACCACCGCTTCCGGGGTGCCCTGCGGCGCCGGAATCTGCGCCAGTTCTTCCGCGGAGGGTCCGCTCGCCGCGGGCGGGATGGCCGGCAGAGGAGGTACGACGACGGCGGGAGCCGCTGGGGCTGCCTCCCCTTCGCCGGTGTGCTGGGGCTGTTCGGCAGGGGGTTGCGCCGAGACCGGCAGCTGCGTGACGGCGTCGGGCGTTGCGTCCTGGAAGGTGGCGTCCGGAACCGTGATGACCAGGACTGTTGTGTCCAGGATCCTGACGGTGGATCCGGCGGCGATGCGGAGCGTGCCGCCGCCGGTGAGGTTCGCCAGAACCACCGCCGGGGTCCCGAAATCATCCTGTTCAAACTCCACATGCTGAATTTCGGCGGTGCGTTCACCGTCAGGGAGAAGGAGCTGATCGCCGGTGGTCAGAGAGCCAGCCTGCTGTTCGCTGTAGTGCCGGGCGGCTGGGGTTTCGGTCATGGGAGTCCTTAAGTTCTCTTGCGGTCCGCCCTACAGTCTACAAAGCGGGGCGCCGGAAGTCGGGGACGCCGGGGAACCCGCGGGCGTCAGTGACCCACTCCGGCAAAGGCCAGGGCCTGGCGGACCAAGGCGCCGCGGCCGCCGCTGAATTCGAGCTGGACGCCGGCGCTGAGCACTTCGGCCGGAGTCATCCACGTCAGTTCCAGGGCATCCTGGCGGGGCTCGCATTCGCCTGTCACGGGGATGACGTACGCCAGGGACACCGCGTGCTGGCGTTCGTCGGTGAAGCCGGTCTGGGACGGGGCGGGGAAATATTCGGCCACCGTGAAGGGGACCGGGCTGATGGGGAGCTGCGGAAAAGCGAGCGGTCCCAGGTCCTTTTCCATGTGGCGCAGGAGCGCCGCGCGAATGGTCTCCCGGTAGATCACGCGCCCCGAAACCAGCGACCGGATCATGTTTCCGTCTTCATCGGCCTGGAGCAGCGTGCCAACCTCGTTCACAAAACCCAGCGGATCCAGCCTTACCGGCACGGCCTCCACATAGATCATGGGGAGCCTCCCTCGGGCCTCAAAAAGATCTTCTTCGGAGAGCCAGCCGGGATTGGGGTCAGGAGTGCGAACGTTCATGGTTAAGTTCTACCTCATCGGAGGACCGGGGACCGCTGAGGGGTGAGCTCTCAGCGTAAAGCGTCGTGCAAAGCGCCGAAATCTGACCCCTCGGCTGGTTCACTCTGCGGCGAGGCGCTGTGAGATCCAGAGAGTGGGCGGGACATGCGGGGCCGGTGTGGCAGCGGTAGTGCCTACGGCGTCGGGGTTGGCCACGTGCAGGGTCCGGCCAAAGGCTTCCTCGGTCTCGCTGACGTCCAGCCCGGCGGCGGTGAGCCGGTCCCGCAAGGCGCCCAGATCGCCGTCGTACTCAAATCCCAGGCCTGACCGCGGCGGGCCGGACGCCGGGCGCACCATCAGCACCCCGCCGTTTTTGGTGGTGAAGTCGGCGGTTTCATCGGCGTCCGGGACGGGGCGGAACCTGGCGCCGATGTCCTGCAGCGTCACCGCGGCGGCGCCGGGATCCGCCGTAAACCAGACCCCGACGACGGTCAGTGCCGGATCAGCGTCAGCCGAGTGTGGCTCCCGCGCACCTTTGTCCGCCAGGAAGCTGAAGCCGTCCCGGCCGGTGATGCGGCAGGACTCGCCATGGTCAGCGGCGATGAGCTCGGCAACTGTGTTCCCGGATTCCTCCGCGGCCAGTACGGTGCGGCGGGCGAATTCGGTCAGATCGCCCACCTCGACGCCGAGGGCCGTGGTGCCGTCATCCGCCGCGCCGGCGTCGGACAGATGCAGGGCCAGCCGCCCGGAACCGGCGTCAAACTCCCGCCAGGGGCCGTCATCAACGGTCTTGGCCAGGCCCAGGGCCGTGAGGAGTTGCTCCCAGCTGTCCGGCCGGGAGGTGAAATGGACGGGACGGACACGCAGCATTGGGTTCCTCCTCGAAACCGGGACGGGTGGGCTACGGCCATCATGCCACTTCCTACGTCAGGCAGGCAGAATAGGGTCATGGCCATTGAACTCGAGGAACTGCTGGTAGCGGACGCGGCGGAGTGGCGGCTGTGGCTGGAAGCCAACCATAACGACAGCCCCGGCGTGTGGCTGGTGCTGCACAAGAAGGGCGGCCACACCACTGAGCTGGACTACGAAGCCGCGCTGCAGGAGGCGCTGTGCTTTGGCTGGATCGACGGTCAGGGCAAACGGCGCGACGACGACAGCTCCTTCCAGCGGATGACCCGCCGCGGCTCGAAGAGCGTTTGGTCGGCGCGGAATGTGGACCGCATCGGGAAGCTCGAGGCTGCCGGCAGGATGACTGCGGCGGGCCGCGCGGCCGTCGACGCCGCCAAAGCGGACGGGCGCTGGGAGGCAGCCTACGTGGGGCAGGCGACGGCGGAAGTCCCGCCGGACCTGGCCGCAGCGATCGCTGCGGTCCCCGCGGCCCAGGCCATGTTCGACGTCCTCACCTCTGTGAACCGGTATGCCCTGATCTACCGGACGAATTCCGTGAAGCAGGCGTCCACGCGGGAACGGAAAATCGCCGGCTTTGTGGAGATGCTGGCACGGGGCGAGGCGCCGTATCCGCAGAAGAAAAAGCCCGCCGCCCCACCCCGCCCAACTAGGTAGCAGCACATGTCGGTTTGAGGGCTCATTACGACATCTGCTGCTACCTAGTTGGGATTAGTCGTCGTGGGGGAAAGCGACGGCTTCGCCCACCACCCGCAGGCAGAGTTCCATTCCGGGCCGGGCGATGGAGGCGTTCCAGTGCCGGATGGTGATGACTTCGCCGCCGCCGGGGTAGCGGTGGTCGGTGCGGCCAGCCAGTTCAGGCGGCACAGAGAGCTTGAGGCGCACGGTGGTTTCCGGGCCGAAGTAGTCGGTGTCCACCACTACGCCACGGATGGGGCCGTCCTCTGCGATGCGGATCTGCTCCGGACGCAGCATCAGCTGCACCCGGCCCTGGGCAGGCGGGCGGCGCACGGGAATTCCGCCCAGTGAGCACGTGGCCAGCGAGCCTTCCATCCAAGCGTCCAGGATGACGGCGTCGCCCAGGAACTCCGCGGTGGCGCGGTCTGCGGGGCGGGTATAGACCACAAACGGGTTGCCGATCTGGGCCAGCTTGCCGCCGCGCATCACCGCCACCTGGTCCGCGAAGGACAGGGCCTCGGCCTGGTCGTGGGTGACCAGGATGGTGGTGACGCCGGCTTTGTTGAGGACATTGGCCACGGCCCGCCGGGTCGCGACGCGCAGGCCGGCGTCGAGGGCTGAAAAGGGTTCGTCCAGCAGCATCAGTTCGGGTTCGCGGGCCAGCGCGCGGGCCAAGGCCACCCGCTGCTGTTGCCCGCCGGAGAGCTGGTGTGGGCGCCGCTTGGCCATGGAGGCGTCCAGCGAGACCATGTCCAACAGCTCTGTGATCCGGCCTGCCACGGCGCGCCGCCCGCCGTCGAGCTTCCCGGCGTCCAGGCCGAAGGCGATGTTCTGGCCCACCGTCAGGTGCGGGAAAAGCGCCCCGTCCTGGGCCACGTACCCCACCTGGCGCTTGTGCGCAGGCAACCACACGCCGTCGCCCGCCACCTTGGCGCCGTTGAGCGAGATGCTGCCGGTGGCGGGGTGCTCAAAGCCGGCGATCAGCCGCAGCAGGGTGGTCTTGCCCGAGCCGGAGGGCCCCACGATGGCGGTGGTGCCGCCCTTGGCCACAGAGAGGTTGACGCCTTTGAGGACGGCCTGGGACGCAAAATTCTTGGTGACGTCCGTGATCTGCAGGTGGCTGTTGGTGGAGGGTGCCACGGACGGCGCGATCCGCGGTTCCGGAAGCCTGGAGGGGGATTGTTCGGTCACTGTCCGGCCACTTTCTTGGACTGCTGGAAGAGAAGGTAGGTCATCGGCGCCGAGAGCAGGATCATCAGCAGGGCGTAGGGGGCGGCGCCGGCGTAATCGATCTCGCTGCTTTTGCTCCAGAACTCGGTGGCGAGCGTGCGGGTCCCGTTCGGGGAGAGCAGGAGCGTGGCGGTCAGCTCGTTGGCAATGGCCAGGAACACCAGGGCCGCGCCGCCAGCGGCCGCCGGAGCAGTCAGCCGCAACGTCACCCGGATGAAGGCCAGCAGCGGCGGTTTGCCCAGGGACTGGGCGGCCTCGTCCAGTTCCTTGGGTGCCTGGGACAGGCCGGCGCGAAGCGTGACCAGCGCCCGCGGCAGGAACAGCAGGACATAGGCGGCCACCAGGACTCCGGCCGTTTGGTAGACGCCGGGGACCAGCCGGATGCTGACGGTGACGAACGCCAGGCCCACCACAATCCCGGGCAGGGAACTCGTGACGTAGTTGGAGAGCTCCAGGGACTTGCTGAACCAGCTGGGGTGCCGCACGGCAAGGAACGCCATGGGGAACGCGACGGCGGTGGTCACCACCGCGCCGGCCAGGCCGTAGCCGAGCGTGGTCAGGAGGGCCGGCGCGAACTCATCGGCCGCCCAGATTGCGGAACCGCCTGCGACGATCCAGCGCAGGACGAAGAACACCGGCAATCCGACGGCCAGTCCCGTCAGCGCCAGCAAGGACAGCTGCGCCGGAACCTGGTAGGCGTGCAGCGGCAGGCGCATTGCTCTGGCCTGCGCGCCGGACCCTATGCGGGCGTAGCGGGCGGTGCCCCGGCCGCGGACTTCCACCACCAGCAGGATCAGGCAGAAAAACACCAGGACGCTGGCGAGCATGTTGCCGGCGGTCCCGTTGAACGTGGACTGGTACTGGACCATGATCGCGGTGGTGAACGTATCGAAACGGATCATCGCGAACGCCCCGTATTCGGCGAGCAGATGCAGGGACACCAGCAGGGCGCCGCCGGTCATGGCGATCCTGAGCTGGGGGAGTACCACCCGGAAAAAGACGCGCCAGTTGCCGAGGCCCAGTGAGGCGGCGGACTGTTCGATGGCCGGGTCCAGGCGGCCGAGGGTGGCCGCGGCGGGGATGTACACCAGCGGGAAATACGAAAGCGTGGCGATCAGGACCCCGGAGCCCAGCCCGGCCAGGGACGGGACCGCCGATACCCACGCGTAGCTGTTCACAAACGCGGGAATGGCCAGCGGCGCGGCCAGCAGCACGGCCCAGATTTTGTGGCCGCCGAGTTTGGTCCGCTCCACCAGCCAGGCACCGCCCACGCCCAGGATGATGCTGAGCGGGACAGTGAACACCACCAGGAGCACCGTGTTGAGCAGCAGCTCGCCCACGCGCGGCCGGAAGATCAGTTCGACGGCGGTGTCCCACCCGGTTGCCGCCGTCATGTACACGACGTAGCCCAGTGGTACCAGGGAAAACAGGGCGATCAGCACTGCCAGGATGGACACCGCGGAAACGCCGAAAGGCGGGCGGGGGCTGGTGCCCCGGCCCGCCGTCGTCGTGCTCCCCACGGACGGGGGAGCCGATAGATCAGTGGTCACTGAATTACAGGAGTCCTGCCTTGGTCATCAGCTCGGTGACCTTCGTGGAGTTCAGCTTGGCCGGGTCCACGGTGGGCGCCTGGAGTTCCGTGAGGGGAACCAGCTTGTCGTTGGCCGGAACCTCGGAAGCGATGGCGTACTCGAACGAGGTGCCGTTCTTGAGGACTTCCTGGCCCTTCTTGCCGGTGATGAACTTCAGGAACGCCTGGGCAGCCGCAGCGTTCTTGGCGGACTTCAGCACGCCGCCGCCGGACACGGACACAAACGCGCCCGGATCCTGGTTCTTGAAGAAGTACGGGGTGACGTTCTTGGAGTTCTCGCCGGTCTTGGCCTGGTCACCGTAGTAGTAGTAGTGGTAGATCAGCGCGGCGTCGACTTCGCCGGCGTTGACGGCCTTCATGGCGGTGCTGTTGCCCTTGTAGGCCTTGAAGTTTTCCTTCATGCCCTTGAGCCATTCCTCGGTGGCTGACTCGCCCTTGAGCTCCAGCAGCGCGGCGACGATGGCCTGGAAGTCGGCGCCGGACGGTGAGGCGGCCCACTTGCCCTTCCACTCCGGGTTGGCCAGGTCCAGCATGGACTTGGGCAGCTTGTCTTCGCTCAGCTTGGCCTTGTCGTACACCAGGACGGTGGAGCGGGCGGCAATGCCCGTCCACTTGTTGGTGCTCGGGCGGAACGCGGCCGGAACCTGGTCAACGGTGGCCTTGTCGACGTCGGCAAAGAGGCCGGCGTTCTCAACCTGCGCCATTGCAGGGGAGTTTTCGGTGAGGAAGACGTCGGCCGGGGAAGCCGCGCCTTCCTGGACGATCTGGTTGGACAGCTCGGTGTCCGAACCCTGGCGCATGGTCACCTTGACGCCGGTCTCGGCGGTGAAGGCCTCGATCCATTCCTTCGTCAGGCTCTCGTGCTGCGCGTTGTAGACCGTGATTTCGCCGGAGACTTTAGCTTCGGCGGACGGGGAGTTGGTGGCTGCCGGCGTGGTGCCGCCGCCACAGGCGGTCAGTCCCAGGGCTGCGGTGGCGGCGAGTGCGATGCCGGCCAGTGCGCTGTTGCGGATCTTCATTGGGGCTACTTTCTGGGGAAAAGTGTGCGGACCTACTGTCCTGGTGAGCCGGGGAAAGGGGATGGCTCACCCGAGAAACTGTAGGTTAGCCAAACCTAAGGTACCAAGCAGCACGGCCCTTAAGTGAGCAGGATCACATGCATTACGGAACTGTTGCGTGACCTAATTCGCCTGCGGCTCTCGGCGGATGGCCGCCGCGGCCTCCAGCGCTATCCAGGCCTGCAGCTGGGTGGACAGTTCGACGGCGGCACCTGGCGGGTAGGTGGTGTCCGCCGGCTGGGCCGCGTGGACGGAAAAGACGCACCTGCCGTAGCTTCCGGTTGTCGCCCCTGCTCCCGCCGGCCGGCGGCCCGCCCAGAAGGCGTCGGCGGTAGCAGTCACGAGCTCCGTAGCGGTGTTCCGGGCGGACTCCGGAAGCCGGGCGTCGGCGGCGGCGAGTGCCAGGTACCGGCAGAGAATCCCGGTGAAGAGTCCGCCGTCGCCCGTTCCATCGCAGCGGAGGACGCGCGGGGAGCTGTCCGGCGCTGCAGGGTGCACCGTCAGGTGTTGAGCCACGCCGTCAATGACCGCCGAGGCACGGGCGAGGTTGGCGTCGCCACCGAGCTCCAGCAGGGCTCCCAGCACAGGGCCTTGGTTGTAGGTATAGATGGTGTCCTCCACCAGCACTTCGCCGGCCGCGCTGAGCCGCGCCCCGTCGATATAGAGGCTCTGGTGCTCGTCGAACAGCACAGCGTTGAGCCAGTCCACCAGCCGCTGCGCCTTGGCTTGCTGGCCTGTCCGGGCGTAGTAGAGCGCCACGGGGGCGGTAGCCGGGGTGTTCTTGAAGTCGCGCTTTTTACTCCAGAAAGTCCCGCCGCCCAGGTCGTCGGTGGAGGCCGAATCGAACTGCAGCGTGAGGGTCTTCTGGACCCTGGCGTTGCGGCGGCGGCCGGGTTTGCGCGTCTTCTCGGCAAGGCTTTGCAGGCGGTGCGTTGCTAGCGCCAACCAGGCCATGTCGTCGTAGTAGTTGTTGACGAAGGTGAAAGCGTTGCGCAGCCGGATGCCCGTGACAAGCCTGGACGCGAGCCTGCCGGCGCTGGGGAGGTGTGGGCCGTTGAACCTTGCCGCGGGGGTGCCCCCATTGCCCAGTTCGCGGCGCCCGGCATCCACCAGGCAGTCCACGTAGTGCGCTTGCCACCAGTAGTGCCACGGGTGGAGGACGTTCCTAAGGCGTTTCGACGGCCATTGCACGGCAGCGAGGTGGGTTCCCGGCAGGAACAGCAGGCGCCTGCCGAAGAGATCCGTGACGGAGCGGGCTGCCACGTTGGCCCGGTCCTGCCAGTCGACGGCCTGCCAGTCGGCGGGTTCGGCTTCCGGCATGGTCATCCGTTTAGCCTAGCGGGTGCGGCCCGCCCGAAATTCAGTTAACATTCACTAACTTATGTTTCGCGCCGGTCACCGGTGTCGGAGCCGCATCAAGGAGGATGTATGGACGTCTTGGGTACTGTCGCGCTGGTTACGGGTGGGGCCTCCGGGCTTGGGGCTGCCACGGCGAAGCGCCTGTTCGACGCCGGCGCCTCGGTGGTGCTGATCGACCTGCCGTCCTCCGCCGGTGCGGCCTACGCCGCCGAGCTCAATGCGGCAACGCTGAACGTCGCCGGCAGCGGTTCGGGGGACGGTTACGGGGCGCGCGCGGTCTTTGTCCCCGCTGACGTCACCAACGAAGCTGAGGTGCAGGCCGCCGTCGACGCCGCGGTGGCGCTTGGACCGCTCCGTGTTGTTGTGAACTGCGCCGGCATCGCCACACCGGGCAAGGTCCTGGGCCGGGAAGGCGTCCTTCCGCTGGACACGTTCACCCGCGTCATCCAGGTCAACCTGATCGGGACTTTCAACGTGCTGCGACTGGCGGCCGCTGCCATGGTTTCAACGGAACCGGTGAGCACCGAGCTGGGCGGGCCCGAGCGCGGCGTCATCATCAACACGGCCTCCGTGGCGGCCTTCGACGGGCAGATCGGCCAGCCGGCCTACGCCGCTTCCAAGGGCGCCGTCGCCGCCATGACACTGCCGCTGGCCCGTGAGCTGGCCCGCTCGCTGGTGCGCGTGGTGACCATCGCCCCGGGCATCTTCGAAACACCTATGATGGCGAGCCTGTCTGATGAAGCCCAAGCTTCCCTGGGCCAGCAGGTCCCGCACCCGTCCCGCCTGGGCAAGCCCGCCGAATACGCCAACCTGGTGGCACACATTGTGGAAAATGCAATGATCAACGGCGAAACCATCCGGCTCGACGGCGCCATCCGAATGGGCCCGAAATGAGCCTGCCGGGCGCCGCGGATCCGGCGATCTCCGAACCGTCGATTGACGACCTGCCCACCGCCGATTTTTTCGCGTTCGAGTCCTTCCTTAACTCGAAGGAGCGGGCCAAGCTGGCCGAGCTGCGGGAGTTCCTGGCCGCGGAGATCGCCCCGTACGCGTCGGACTGGTGGAACAAAGCGGAGTTCCCGGCGCACATCCTGCCCAAACTCGCCGCGCTGGAGCTGAGCACGCCGGCGCAGCGCGGCTACAGCAACCTCTTCGCGGGACTGGTCATCGCCGAGATGACGCGCGTTGATACCTCGATTGCCACATTTTTCCTGGTCCACCACGACCTCTTTGTGGAGTCGCTCTACGGATTCGGCTCACCCGACCAGCGGGCGCGGCTGCTTGCGGACGCTTCAAGCCTGCGCGTCACCGGGGCATTCGCGCTGACGGAGCCCGGCCACGGTTCCGACGTGGCCGGCGGCATGGAGACCCGTGTCCGGCGCGTCTCCAGCGCAACGGGAGAGCCCGACGACGACGGCGACTCCTGGGTGCTCAACGGCGCCAAGCGCTGGATCGGGAACGGGACGTTCTGCGACTACATGCTGGTGTGGGCCAGGGACGAGGCCGTGGCTGCCGACGGGCATGGCGCGGTGCGCGGGTTCATCGTTGACGCTTCCCTGCCGGGCGTGGGCCGGAGCCGGATCGAAAACAAGATTGCGCTCCGGACCGTGCAGAACGCGGACATTGTGTTCAAAGATGTCCAAATCGCCGAGTCCGACCGGTTCGCCGGCATCAGCAGCTTCGAAGACACCAACCAGCTCCTGCGGGGCTCGCGGATCATGGTGGCGTGGCAGGCCGTGGGGCAGCAGCTGGCGGCGTTCGACGTCGCCCGGCAGTACGCCGTCGAACGCCACCAGTTCGGCCGGCCGCTGGCGAAATTCCAGCTCATCCAGCAGCAGCTGGTGACCATGCTGGGCAACGCCGTAGCCAGCATGGCCATGATGGCGCGTATCGCCCAGCTGCAGGACGACGGCGCCGCGGAGATGCCGCAGGTGGCCCTCGCCAAGTCGTACACGAGCGCCCGGATGCGGGAGACCGTGGCGCTGGGCCGGTCCATCCTCGGCGGCAACGGCATCGTGACTGACTACCGGATGGCGAAGATCTTCGCCGACGCCGAGGCCATCTACACCTACGAGGGCTCGTTCGAAATCAACACGCTCATTGTGGGCAGGGCTGTCACGGGTGTCTCCGCCATCGCCTGACCCCGGCACCAGCGCGAACGTACACTTGGGGCCCGGCGATGTGGGCCCCAAGTGTACGTTCGCGTTCAGTCGGTGAGCATCGGGTCCTTCTCGCCGGCTTCGATCTTCGCATCCAGGCTGTTGCCTTTCACGGGCATGGGGCAGGTGCCGTACGGGGTAAAGGCGCTGGGGTAGTTGATTGCCCGGTTGAAATCCAGGACCACCGTGGCGTTCCCGGCCGCATCAACCCGGGGCCTGGGGGTGGAGACTTTCCGCCAGTCATCCGTCGAGTCGCCGTTGGTCTCGTCGTGGAACGTGATGGTCAGTGCCCCCAGTTTTTCCTCCTCCGCGTGCAGCCGGTACTCATGGTCAATGCCCGGTAACCGGAAAACCACCTCGCCCACCGAATAATGCACGCCGTCCACCAGCGGATTGGCTGTTCCGATCGGGATGGCAACCGGTTCTGGATACGCTTCGTAGCCTGCTTCAATCACCAGGTCCGGGTTGAAATCGAAGGTGGGCACGCCGTCGAACTCCATAAAGACGGGAGAGCCGGAGTCTCGGGTCCGGATGGCATATTTGTTCGCGCGCATCGCCAGTTCCACCACCACCTGCTGCCCGTCCACGCCGCCGGACTGCACCCACATCAGGGATTCCTCGTTGGCGAGGGAAGCCGTAATGGTCCCGTCGACGGGCTCGCCGGTTTCCACCAGCGTCAGCCCGTCCTGCGCGGCGGCGGTGAGCGTCGCCGTCGTGCCGTCCGTTGACCAGAGGCCGGGGGACAGGTCGACGCCGGCGGGCCGGGATTCCAGCCACTGGAAGGAGGTGAGGGTCAGCCAGCCGTGCCGGGTGGCGAGGGCTTTGTTCCGGTTGGTGCGGAAACGCTGCCAGCGTTCCAGCTGCGCGGCTGCGGTGGTGTTCATGGTTCCTCCAAAGCGGGTCTGATTCCCCGGCTACAACTCCGGGCAGACACCGTTCATTCCACGGCGTCCATACCAGTGGGCGAGTAACGTTTGGTATGGACCACCGCAAGCCGAACGGGAGTGACATGAAGATTGCAGTACTTGGAACCGGAAGCGTGGGGCCCGCTCTCGCCGAAGCCTTGTCCCGGCTCGGGCACGATGTGGTGATGGGAACCCGTGACCCGCAGGCCACGCTGGCACGCACCGAACCTGGCGCCACCGGAGGCCCGCCGTTTTCCCAGTGGCACGCATCCCATCAGGAGATAGGCGTCGCCACACTTGCCGGTGCGGCCGCAGCCAGCGAACTAGTGGTCAATGCCACCAATGGCACGGCCTCTCTCGCAGCGCTCGCCGAGGCAGGCGCAGCGAACCTGGCTGGAAAGATCGTGATGGATGTGGCGAATCCGCTCGATTTCACCCAAGGGTTCCCGCCGGCACTGAATCCCGTAAATACTGACAGCCTCGGCGAACAGATCCAGCGTGCCTTCCCGGATGCCCGGGTAGTGAAAACACTGAACACCATGACCAACAGTGTGATGGTTGATCCGGGGCGCGTAGCCGGCGGAGACCACACGGTGTTTGTCTCCGGCAACGATGCCGGGGCCAAGGCGGCAGTAACTGAAATCCTGACCGCCCTTGGCCACACGGACGTGCTTGACCTCGGCGACATCACCACTGCCCGCGGCGCGGAAATGGTGTTGCCGCTCTGGCTGCGGGTCTGGGGTGCGCTGGGCACCGGCGAGTTCAACTTCAAAGTAGCCCGCTGAGGATGGCGTGACACGAAGTGAGACGGATTCCGCCTTCGCCATCGCGTGCGGGTAGCATCGATAGCTAGTAACGTGGCTCACAGTATCCAGCGCAGTGTACGAGCCAAGTCCGAACCCTCGAAAGACAGTTTCCATGGCTAACACTGCTGCAATGAATTCATCAACCGACCTCGCCTCTGAGCTGAGGGCCGATGTCCGGCGTGTCTCCACCCTGCTGGGCGAATCCCTGGTCCGCCAGCACGGCCCCGAACTCCTGGATCTGGTGGAGCAGGTCCGCCTCCTCACCAAGGAGTCCAAGGAAGCCGCCCGCGGCGGTGCCGATGCCACCGGCCCCTGGAGCGCGCACGACGTCGTCGAACAGGTCCGCGAACTGCTCGGCTCCCTGCCGATCGAGCAGGCCACTGACCTGGTGCGTGCGTTCGCGTTCTACTTCCACCTGGCCAACGCCGCGGAGCAGGTCCACCGCGTCCGCGGCCTGCGGACGCGGACGGAGAAGGACGGGTGGCTGGCCAAGGCTGTCACCGAAATCGCCGCCAAGGCGGGGCCCGAAGTTTTGCAGGAAGTGGTCAACGGGCTTGACGTCCGCCCCATCTTCACCGCCCACCCCACCGAGGCTTCGCGCCGTTCCGTGCTGGATAAGATCCGCAAGCTCTCTGACGTCCTGGCCGAGCCCACCAAGGAAGGCACCACCGCGCGCCGCCGGCAGGACCGCCAGCTCTCGGAAGTCATCGACCAGATGTGGCAGACCGACGAACTGCGCCAGGTACGCCCCACCCCTGTGGACGAGGCCCGCAACGCGATCTACTACCTCGGCGGCATCCTGACCGACGCCATGCCCGAGATGCTCTCCGACTTCTCTGAACTGCTCGGCGAGCACGGCGTCAGCCTGTCCTCCCAGGACGCACCCATCCGGTTTGGGTCCTGGATCGGCGGCGACAGGGACGGCAATCCCAACGTCACGGCAGCGGTCACCAGGGAAATCCTGCAGATCCAGAACCAGCACGCCGTCCGCATCAGCATCGCCATGATGGACGAGCTGATCTCCATCCTGTCCAACTCCACCGCATTGTCCGGCGCGGACCAGACCCTGCTGGACTCCATCGACGCGGACCTGAAGAAGCTGCCGGGCCTGGACCGGCGCGTCCTGGAGCTCAACGCCCAGGAGCCCTACCGCCTCAAGCTCACGTGCATCAAGGCCAAGCTCATCAACACGGGCAAGCGGGTAGTCGCCGACTCCACCCATGAGCACGGCCGTGACTACAGCTCCACAGAGGAACTCCTCAACGACCTCGAACTGCTGGAGCTGTCCCTCCGCAACCACTCGGCGTCACTCGCTGCCGATGGCGCGCTGGCCCGCGTCCGCCGCGCGGTCGCGTCCTTCGGCCTGCACCTGGCCACCCTGGACATTCGCGAACACGCCGACTACCACCACGACGCCGTTGGCCAGCTGATGGACCGGCTGGGCGGCCCCGGCATCCGCTACGCGGAACTGAGCCGCGTGGAACGCTTTGAGGTCCTCGGTTCGGAGCTGGCGTCACGCCGGCCGCTGTCCGGCCACCCGATCAAGCTCGACGGCGTCGCTGACGGCACGTACGACGTCTTCCGTGAGGTCCGCCGCGCCCTGCGCACATATGGGCCGGACGTCATCGAGACCTACATCATTTCCATGACCCGAGGCGCGGACGATGTCCTGGCCGCGGCCGTCCTGGCCCGGGAGGCAGGCCTGATCAACCTGTTCGGCGAATCTCCCTACGCCAAGATCGGGTTTGCGCCCCTGCTGGAGACGGTGGAGGAACTGCGTGCCTCGGCGGAGATCGTGGACCAGCTGCTGTCCGTCCCGTCCTACCGTGACTTGGTCCGGCTGCGCGGCGACGTCCAGGAAATCATGCTGGGCTACTCGGACTCCAACAAGGAATCCGGCGTGATGACCAGCCAGTGGGAGATCCACAAGACCCAGCGCAACCTGCGCGACGTGGCGGCCAAGCATGGTGTCCGCGTCCGGTTGTTCCACGGCCGCGGCGGGTCCGTGGGCCGCGGCGGCGGACCCACCTACGACGCCATCATGGCCCAGCCCAACGGCGTGCTCGAAGGTGAGATCAAGTTCACCGAACAGGGCGAAGTCATTTCGGACAAGTACTCGCTGCCCGAACTGGCACGGGAAAACCTGGAGCTGTCCCTCGCGGCAGTGCTGCAGGGCTCGGCCCTGCACCGGGACCCGCGCACGTCGGACGACCAGCGCGAACGGTACGGGCACGTTATGGAAATCGTCTCCGATGGTGCCTTCGACCGGTACCGGAAGCTGATTGACCATCCGGACCTGCCCGCGTACTTCCTGGCCTCCACTCCGGTGGAGCAGCTGGGCTCGCTGAACATCGGCTCCCGCCCGTCCAAACGCCCGGATTCCGGGGCGGGCCTTGGCGGCCTACGCGCCATCCCGTGGGTCTTCGGCTGGACGCAGTCGCGGCAGATCGTGCCGGGCTGGTTCGGTGTTGGTTCGGGCCTGAAGGCTGCCCGCGAGGCCGGAAACTCCGCTCAGCTGGTGGAGATGATGCAAAACTGGCACTTCTTCCGGTCGGTCGTCTCCAACGTGGAGATGACGCTGGCCAAAACGGACCTGGACATCGCCGGGTATTACGTGGCCACCCTCGTTCCCAAGGAATTGCACCACATTTTCGCGGCCATCCGTGAAGAGTTCGACCTCACGGTCACCGAGATCCAGAACCTGACCGGTGAGAACGTCCTTCTGGATGCCCAGCCCACGCTGAAGCGTTCGCTGGAGATCCGGGACCAGTACCTGGACCCCATCAGCTACCTGCAGGTGGAGCTTCTCCGCCGCGTGCGGGCTGCCCAGGGCGCCGAAGGCGAAAGCATCAGCGGTGCCGAGATCGACGAACGGCTCCAGCGGGCCATGCTGATCACCGTCAACGGCGTAGCGGCCGGCCTGCGCAACACGGGCTAACCCCCCACCCCTCGGACGCTCTCTCACTTAATGCGGGTGCTTCCCAAACGATCTCTCACTTTCTTAGGGAAAGTGAGATATCGTTTGGGTTTTTCCTGCGTTAAGTGAGAGAGCGTTTGCGTGAACCAAACACTCTCTCACCGGCCGCCATAGCGCACCACCACGGTCCGGCGGGTGCTCCGACCGTCGGTGTACGCCATGGTGCTGACGCCCACGCCGTACAGGGCCGTGAGTTCCTTTTCGCTCAGGAGCTCCAGGGCATCGCCGGTCCGGGGTCCGCTGGGAGTGAGCAGCACGGCCCGGTCCGCGAGGTAGAGGGCGTGGTCCGGGTGGTGGGTGCTGAGGAGTACCGCCATGCCGTCCGTCATCAGGTCGCGCAGTAGCCGCAGGACGCGGACCTGGTTTTTCAGGTCCAGACCGGTGGCGGGCTCGTCCAGCACCAGGACGGGGCAGCCGGCCGCGATGGCCCGGGCAATCAGGACCAGCTGCTGCTCGCCGCCGCTGAGGGTGGGGAAAAACCTGCCGTGAAGGCCGGCGATGCCTACCCTGTCCATGGCCTCCAGGGAAGCAGCCCGGTCCGCCGCACCTGGCGAACGGAAGAGGCCGATCTGCCGGGCACGTCCCATCAGCACCATGTCCAGGGCCCGGTAAGCGAAAGTACTGCCGTGGGCTTGCGGTACATAGCCCGCCCTGGCCGCCCGCGTGACGCTTCCCTCGACCGGTTTCAGCAGCCCGGCGGCGCAGCGCACCAGCGTGGTTTTGCCGCTGCCGTTCGGTCCCAGGACCGCGGTGGCGGTTCCTGGCAGAACTTGGAAGCTGACGTCCCGGAAGACCCAGTCCGTCCGGCCGTAGCCGTAGCCCAAGCCGTGGAGCTCAAGCACTTTCCCAGATCCTGTCCCGGTTACGGCGCAGCAGGACGAAAAACACGGGCGCACCGATCAGTGCCGTCAGCACACCGAGAGGGATTTCGCCCGCCGTTGCGGTACGTGCCACTGTGTCCACCAACATGATGTAGGCGCCGCCCAGAAGGAAGGACACCGGCAACAGGACCCGATGGTCCGGCCCCACCCACATCCGTGCCAGGTGCGGGACCACCAGGCCCACCCAGCTGACCGCGCCGCTGACGGCCACTGCCCCGGCCACGATCAACGCCACCGAAACCAGGACCACCCAGCGCAGCGGGCGGGGCCGGATCCCCAACGCGGTGGCCTCGTCGTCGCCCAGCGAGAGCACGTTGATGCGCCAGCGCAGGGCCAGGAGCACCAACGCCCCACCGACGACAGGAACCAGCGCCACCGCCACCTTGGCGAAGGTGGCGGTGGCTACGCTCCCCAGAAGCCAGAAAACGATGGCCGGCAGGGTGGTGTTGGGATCGGCGATGTAGGTGACCAGGGCTACCAGGGCCGAGAAGAACGATCCCGTGACCACGCCGCCCAGCACGATCATGAGCAGGGGAGTCCCGCCGCGCCCGGACGTGATGACGAAGAGCATGGCCAGGGCAATCAGTCCGAATGCGAAGGAACTGGTGATGAGCGCGAAGGTCCCCAGCCCCAGGAGTATCGCCAGCGCGCCGCCGAAGGACGCGCCCGCGGAGACACCGATGATGTCCGGGCTGACCAGCGGATTGTGGAAGATGGCCTGCAGCGCGGCGCCGCCGATCGCCAGGCCGCCGCCCACCAGCAGCGCCAGCAGCACGCGGGGGAGCCTGACCAGGAGCACCACATTCTGCTCCGTGGCGGTGGCGTCGGAGGGGATCGGGACGGCCTGCCCCACCAGGATCTGCACCACGTGCCAGAGCGGTACGTTGTAGCGGCCCACGGCCAAAGCCACCAGGGTAACAGCGATCAGGAAGGTGGTGCTGATGGCGATGGGTTTCAGTACCGATGGTTCAGGCCGCCTGTCACCCGCCGTGTCCGGCTTCGAGCCACGGTCCCGGGCCACGCCACCTGCCCGCTCACCGGGCTGCCCGTCGCCGTCGAGTTCAAGCCGTTCGTCGCTGGCGTCATGCAGCATTGAACTGCCGGTAGTGGTCGGAGTCGGCGTTGGCCGCAGTCCACAGGACTTTGTCCAGCTCCGCGGCCGTGGGCTTGTGGTTGTACAGGAAATCGAAGTACTCGGTGACCTTGTTCCGGAGGACGGAGCGCTGCTGCGGGAAGGCAATGTCGCTGAGCCAGTGCCACATCAGAGGCGATTCCTGCCCGGGGGGATCCCACCGGTACCCACCCAGCGGCACCTTGTACACACGCCGGTTCTTGACCGCGGACACGGTCTGCCAGACGGGGTCAGAGTAGAGATCCCGGGGCATGGCGGCGTCAAAATTCCCCAGCAGGATGATCTCCGGATCCCACCGCAGGACCTGCTCCACGTCCAGGCCAACCATGCCCGAGCCCTGCAGCGGATCGTTTCCGGTAGCGGGATTCGTGCCGCCCACCAGCTTGATGTAGAAATCGTTGTAGCTGTTGGCGGCGGCCACCTTCAGGCCGCCGGTGAACCGGTTGAAGTACAGGATGCTGGGCCGGGTGGAGTTCCGGCCAGCCGCCAGTTTCTTGATGGCGGCAAGTTCCAGGTCGCTGCGGCTCTTGATATCCACGGCGCGTTCGGGCTTCCCCAGCATCGTGGCGAACATGGCTACCCACGCGTCCACGTCTTCCTGTTTGCCGGTGTTGGTCAGCCCGATGACGTTCAGGCCGGCTTTTTCCAGCGGGTCGATCAGCTGCGCGTCGGACCACTGGATCACCACGTCCGGGTCCAGGGCGCGCACGCTCTCCACATTGGCCGTGAAGTCCTGGGTGGCGATCTCGTGCGGCAACTCCAGTGCCTTGGGAAAGATGGTGCCCATGATGCCGTCGCGCATCGCCACCCAGGAGGCGTTGTGCATGGCGGCGAGGTGGTCCGCCGTGCGGTCCACCGCCACGAGCAGCGATGCAGCCGGCATGGGTATGGTCACCACCCGGGTCACCGGCCGGGTAAACGTGAGGGATTTGCCGCGCTGGTCGGTGATGCTGATCGCGCCACTGCCGCTGTTGCCACCGTTCGTTGCAGGGCCCGACGACGGCGGGGAACCAGGGGTGCCGGCGCATCCGGCCAGGAGGGCTGCAGAGCCTCCCGCCACGAGAAGTTGAAGGGCGGTGCGGCGGTTCAGATCAGTGGTTGCCATGTGTGTGACCCCTGTGCTTCGGTCTTCACAGCATCCGCTCGCGTGCCGAGGCTGTCAACGATTTTATGGTGCCCCGGCGGCTAACGCGCCCTTGTCCGGGACCGGCTGCGGTGCTACGTTCGAAAGACCCTCGGAGAAGGTGGCCACGCGATGGTTATCGACGGTGCCCAGATGTTTGTGCGGTATGCCTACCCGCCCAATTCCCGAGGCAGCTGCGGGCCTCCGGACAGCGATGCCCTGCTCCATTACGGCCAGTCCGGAGTCACGGACCAGGGCCTGCGGGAACTCGCGAAGGGCTTTGCCGGTGCTTTTCCATACCTGGAACTGATTGCCGGGGCCCATGGCATCCACGATCCGCTCGACGCCCGTGTGGTGGAAGCGTACTGGGTGGGAAACAGCCTCCTGGATACCGTGGGCGTCAGCACCATGGGCAACTCGATGGAAGACCGGTTCCGGGCACGGACCGGCCGCCAGTTCCCGCACCTCGTGGAAGGCGTCCTGGCCGGCGGTGTCCCGCACCACAGCTTCCACGTCTTCGAGATCTATCCCTGGTTGGGTCTGCTGCGCGATGACCGCCGGTATGCCACTGCGCTGAACGTCCTGGACCGCTGTCGGATCCGGTGGGGCGAGGTGCTGGCCATCACGGGCGACGAAGCCGTGGTGAAGTCGAGTCCCCTGACGTGGGACGGCACATCCCTGGCTGTCGGCGAACCCGTGGTGGAGACCGCGAAGTATGCCGTGAACGGAACCGGCTTTATTGCCGGGCTCGCGGCCGGAGATGTGGTCTCGCTCCATTGGGACTGGGTCTGTGACCGGCTGATGCCGCACCAGCTGCAGCAACTGAAGCTCTTCACCGGCAGGCACCTCAAGATCGCCAACAGCGGCGTGGAGCATCGCGGCGCAGCTATCGCCCTCGAACGCTAAAGACTCAAACGATAAAGGGTGGAACGCTAAGCCCTCAAGCACTGCGACCTCGACCAACAGCCTTGGTACCCGGGCCTAGGGCGCCTGCGGTGCCGCGGTGTCGGGGTCCTCCGGAGGTTCGACGCCGGTCGAATCGCGGGGTGAGGATTCGCCGGTGGGACGCTCCACCGGGCCCGCGTCCGTGCCGGTATCTTCGCGGCCAGCCTCTTTGCCTTCTTCCTTGATCACGTCTTCACCACGCCTCGTGGTGCTCTCGCCCACCCCTTCCGGCGCCATGGCCGCGTCCTCGGGGGTTTCATCAGAACCCGGCTGCGCGGGCTCCTTCAAGGGCGGCTCGCTGCCCCAGGCCCGCGCTGTCCCGGGCGAGGTCCCTTGCTCCTCGCCAGTTCCTTCGGAGCCGCGTGGTTCGGAGTCACGTGGTTCGGACGGATTCATCGGTGTCATGGTGTTCTCCTTCTTGCTGGTTATCAGTCGGAGGCGGCATGTTGTCGTCGCCGGGTAGCCGTGGCCGGCCCATCAGTTCCAGGCCGCTCATCGCCTGTTCGGCGCCCGCAGGATCCACCCGCTCAAGCGCGAAGCCCATGTGGATCAGAACCCAACTGCCCGGGGGCAGCGGGCCGTCGTCCAGGAGCCCGATGTTGATCTTGCGCTGCACCCCGGCCACGTCCACCAGGGCGAGCTGGTTGCCGTAGCCATCGATCGGGCCGATGACCTGGCCGGGGATTCCGAGGCACATGGTTGGTCCGCCTTAAGTCTGTTTGGTGGTGTACTGGCTCAGGAGATCGACGACGGCGGCCATCGCCGCCGGGATGGCGGCGGACACGGGCGGTGTCAGCCCGATGCCGTCGGTGACGTCGGCCGGAACGCAGCCCACCACATAGGTCACGGGGGCCTCGCCGCCCAGCGACCGGAGCTTGCCCAGGACGGCGGCAGGGTCCATGCCGTGCGGGTCCAAGGTGGCGCCGGCGTCGAGATCCTCGCTGCGGATCCGGAGTACGCGGAGGCTGCCGGGGGCTTCGTTGTGTTCCGTCCCGCGCTCCGGCGGCACGGCATCCACAAGCACCAGCACGTCCACTCCGGCCAGGAGATCATAGGCCAGGTGCATGCCGCGGATACCGTAGTCAGCCACCTCGACGCCGGGCGGCAGGTCCCCCTCCGAGGCCAGCCGGCGGGCGACTTCCGGGCCGAAGCCGTCGTCCCGCAGGAACATGTTGCCCACGCCTGCCACCAGCACAGTCATGCCGGGCTCACATCCGCCGAGCCTTCAGGTAGCGCTGGACGTCGGGAACCGACCGGATCCCCACGTAGACGGCGCCGAGTGCCAACGCCGCCAGAAACGCCACGGTGGCCCTTCCTATGATTCTCATGGCGGGCTTTCCTTTCCATCCTGCCCCAGGGGCTCGAGCTCTTCCGGTGAGTAGTAGAAGGAGCGGCCGTAGCCCTCGTGGAGGTCTGCGGCGGGGTCCTGGTCGAGGACCAGGCCCACGTGGGTGCTGCCGTCAACATCGAAGTGGACGTTGGTGACGCGGCCCGTTTGACCGGCGAAGAACAGGTCCTGGGCGTCGGCCCGCCTGCTCGGATTCACCCGGACCCGGCTGCCCCGGGCCACGGGAACCCCGTTAATGAGGACGGCATCCAAATGCGGCTGGACCAGGGCTTCGGCTTCGGGTGTCCACCACGCGGCTTCCTCGCCGCTGCGTCCGGGTGAGGGTTCCGGGCCGTCCAGGGCGACGTCCATGGCAGCACCGTCCAGGGCATGCGGATTGCGCAGGATGCCGTGCAGCTGCTGCAGGTCCGCCGGGGACATGGCCTCGCATCGGTCGATGATGGCCGCCGCCCGTGGATCCGTGGCCCGGGCTTCGGCCTTCTCCTCCTCGGTGAGGGTCAGTACGCGAAGGGTGAGGATCTCGTCGATTTCTGTGGAGTCGTACAGCGCCACCGAGCTTTCCGGCGCGACGGCGGGGTGGTCGTAGAGGATGATCGGGGATGCCAGCAGCACGTCACACTGCCCTTCCGGACCGGCCAGGACGGGCCAGCATCGGTGCTGCCGACAGGCGGCCGCAGCGGCCTGGGCGCTCGGTGGCGGATCCAGCAGGGAGACAAAATCGCCGTCCTGGAGGTTCAGGAGCAGGTGCGTGCCAATGAAGGACTCCGCGATGGCATCCTGTCGTGTCCAGGCATCCGTCCAGCCATCCGCCACACCTGACGCAGGGGCCGCCGCCGTGTTCGCGGCCCTATTGGCAACGCCGGCGCGCAGCCTGACCAGTGGCCCGCCGGCAGGCGAAGCTGCCAGCCTTACCTCGCCCTGCAGCGAACGACGACGGCGGACCAGCCGTCCAGCCAGCCGCCCCGAGGCGTCACGGAGTTCCTCGGTGTCCTCCCCGCCGGGAACCGCCACGGGCAGGACCGTTTCCCGCCCTACAAGCCCGGCGACGGCGAACGGCCCGAGCGTGACTTCCCGCTCCACTGCCTCGTCCCAGCTCAGCCAGCGGGCGGCACCGACCGTAAGCTCATCAACCGCCGTGAACCCGCCGTCGTCGTCCGTTTTCTCGGCGGTCCGGCTCTGGAGCTGCAGGAAGCGCACATGGATTTCGATGGCGGCCTGCGGGCCGGGGGTGAGCAGGCAGTCCGCGAACATGTCCGGCTCTTCGCCGGTCCCGGCCGCGGCGGCGCCCGGCGGGCCGAGGATGCCGAACTGCCACCGGGCCTGGTTCTTCTGCGACGACGCGCGGTATGGGTAGAGCAGGTAGCCCTCGTAGAGGACGGCATCCGCGACGGCGCGGGCCAGGCTCAGGCTCATATTCATAGCAGTGCCTCTCCTGACAGTGCTGCCGGGGAAGCTGCTGCGGGGGATGCCGCTGCTGGGGACAATACTGCGGCGTCCGCCAGCAGGCTCTCCAGGGTGGCGTCCCACGAGGTCAGGCCGCGGGCGGCCTTGTAATGCGACAGTGCGGCGAGTACCTCCCGGTCCAGGCGGAGCCAGCCGGTGTTGGGGAAGTACTGGTCCATCAGCCGGCGCCAGGCGTCCACGGGAAGGCGGTAGGAGGCTTCGAGGTCCCAGGGCACCTGCTCCACGCCGAAGCCGGCCTCGCCCCGGGTAAAGACCGTGCCGGAGAACAGCAGTTCCAGTGGGACGATTCCGTCCCGCAGGGAGTGCAGGTACTTGGCGGCGGACACGTCGAAGTCAAAGGTGCAGGGCAGCGGCAGCCGGACCTCGGTTTCCCCGGTGAATCCCTGGACCATGGTGCTGCACTGCAGCCAGAGGAAGGACTTCAGCGTGGTGGGCCACCGGCTGCGCTCGCCGAACAGGTCCAGCAGGCCGGCTTCTTCCCCAGGGGTGTAGCCGCGGCGCTGGGGCAGGATCCGGACCTGGCTGCGCAGGGCGATGGCGTGAACTGCGGCGCCGGTGGATTCGGTCACCCGCAGCGTCGCCGTGAGCTGGGGTGCCGCCGCGTAGGGCTCCGGCTGGATGTCCAGGACCTCGAATGCCAGGGCAATCACTGGGGGCCTCCGGGGGCTGATTCCCGGGTGGCTTCGTGGACCGGCCTGCTCCGGCTGCTGACTTTTTCGAAGAAAGCGGTGAGCTGGTCGCGTGCCTCCTGGCCGCCGTCGAACCCCCGCCAAAGCCGCCGCAGGTGGCCCACCAGTTCATAGCAGGAGTCCACGGGCACCAGGTGGCAATCGGCCAGGGGACGGTCCACGCCGGGGCCCCGGATCAGGAGGGCTTCGGTGTCGGGGGCGGCTATGGACAAGGCGGAATTCCGCGCCATCACGGCATCCCAGGCGTCCAGGGGCAGCTCGGATTCGGTGGCGCCGGCAGGGCCCGGATAGAACGCCACCGTGCGCTCCATCCTGGAACTGCGGAAGAAGAATGCCAGTCCCACGGGGATCTCCAGCTCGTCCCACTGGCCGGGGCCAAGCTCGAAATCGGGGAAGGACAGGTACCGGTCCGGCACCGACCGATACCTGAGATGGGCGCTGCTGTCCGTAAAGAGCAGGTAGCACGGCCGGCACGTGCACATCATGGCGTGGCTGTCCAGGTCAACCACGTGCTGGTGTTCGGCCGCGATGGGCTCCCCGCACATTTCACAGCGCTCGCCGGCGGGCGCTGCCGGCGGCGCGGCAGCAATCCGCCGTAGCAGCGCAATGGGCAGGCCGGGCCCCTCCACGTCAGCCGCCCTTCCCCGCGGCAACGGGCACGGCCACGGACATCACGCCGCTGCGCACAAGCAGCGGCAGCGGGTCCAGGTGCAGGCTGCGGTCCTCAAGGCAGGAGCCGGCCTGGCGGACATCGAAGTGGGAACGGCACACGGGGCAGCGGAGCAAGCCGCCGCCGGCGGGGGCGGCCAGGGCGCGCTGCAAGGCGGCACCCGCCATTGACCCGTCGCAGCGCGGGCAGTGGTCCCGGTAGGCGTAGACGTCCTGCCCGGTGCGGCAGGCCAGGAGCGAATAGCCGCCCACCTGGAACCCGGCCACGTCGCCGGGTTCCAGGTCTGCGACGCCAGGCACTGGCTCCCAGGACCCGTCCGGCTGGTCCTGCCAGCCTGCGCCTGTGCTGGTCTTGGAGTCCGCGTGGTTCATCCGGACCAGCAGGGAGTCCAGGGGGATAAAGGCGGGGGTGGCGGCGTGCTTTTCCGCCTCCACCACTTCGATGGCCGTGACCTCCGGGGCTGCCGTTTCAATCGCCTCTTCGACGGCGAACTTCAACGTGACGGACGACGACGGGCACCCCTGGCAGGTGCCGAGCAGCTTCAACCGCACGACGCCCTCCGGGCTGATGTCCAGCAGCTCCACGTCCCCGCCATGGGAGCCCAGGTACGGCCGGACGCTGTCCAGGGCGCCAGCCACCCTCGTCTCCATCGATTCGGGATGCAGGCCGTGGATGATCAGCAGACCGGACACCAGCTCGTCCGAGGCGAGCGCTGCCAGCGTCCCGTCGTCGAGCTTTCCCTGCTCATCGAGGATTTCCAGTATGCGTTCCAGCCCTGAACCGTACATGTCGGTGACCTGGCGGACCAGGTCTTCGGCGCGGCCGCGGGCCACCGCCCCGCCGGCGCCGAGGGCGTCGAGGAGCGTACCTATGCGTTCTCCGGGCCTCAGTTCGCTGGTCTGCAGCTGCCGGTCCGCGCCGGGCATGGCAGGTTACTCGCCGGTCAGGGTCTGGGTGGGCGAGTGCAGCATTTCCAGGGTCTGGCCGTTGCCGAGGTACATGTGGACGCCACACGGGAGGCACGGGTCGAAGCTCCGGACGGTCCGCATGATGTCGATCCCCTTGAAATGCTCGCGGTCGTTCTCCTCGAAGATCGGCTGGCCCTGCACCGCATCCTCGTAGGGGCCGGGGGTCCCGGACGAGTCTGTGGGGCTGGCGTTCCACGGAGTGGGCGGGTACGGGTGGTAGTTGGCGATCTTGCCGTCCCGGATCACCATGTGGTGTGAGAGGACGCCGCGGACCGCTTCGGTGAAGCCGCAGCTGATGGCCTCGTCAGGAACGGTGAAGGTCTCCCAGGTCTTGGTCCGGCCGGCCCGGATTTCCTCCAGCGCCTTCTCGGCGAAGTGCAGCGCCGCCGCGGCCGCGTAGGCCTGGAAGTAGGTGCGGGCGCGGTTGCGTTCCAGGGTGTTGCTCCACTGCGGGATGTTCCATTCAAAAGAGACAGGACCTTTCAGCGCGGTCTTGGGGAGGTTGATCTGCACGCTACTGCCGGTCGCCTTGATGTAGCCGATGTCCACCAGCCCGGCGAGTGCCGTGGCCCAGAGCCGAGCCAGCGGGCCGCCGCCGGTGTCCAGCGCCAGGTTGTCCTGGCCGTCGAACCAGCGCGGGGACATAACCCAGCTGTACTTCTCCTTCAGGTCCCTCTTCTGCGGCCGCGGATTGGTGTGCTGGTTCCAGGGGTGGCGGCGGTCCACCGGGTTGCCCAGTGGATCGTGGGTCACGAACATCTCCTGGTCTTCCCAGTCCTCGTAATACGAGGAGCCCAGCATGATCCGGATGCCCAGGTTGATCCGCACCAGATCCGTGGTGACCAGCTTGCCGTCCACCACCACGCCCGGCGTGACGAACATCTTCCGGCCCCACTGGGTCATGTCCTTGTATTCGAAGTTGCAGTGGTCCGGATCCTGGAGGGAGCCCCAGCAGCCCAGCAGCGTCCGGCGCAGGCCCACCTGCTCGTAGCCGGGGAGGGCCTCGTAAAAGAAATCGAAAAGGTCGTCGTGCATCGGCACGACCTTTTTCATGAATTCCACGTACCGCATGAGCCGGGTGATGTAGTCGGTCATGAGCTGGATGGTGGCCACGGTCCCCACCCCGCCGGGGTAGAGCGTGGACGGGTGGACGTGGCGGCCTTCCATCAGGCAGAACATCTCGCGGGTTGACCGGCTGACCTGCAGCGCCTCGCGGTAGAACTCCCCGGTGAACGGATTCAGCGAGCGCATGATGTCCGCGATGGTCCGGTAGCCGTGGTCGCCCTCGTGTGGAGCGCGGGTATTTTCTGCCTTGGCCAGGACTCCGGGATTGGTCTCGGAGACCATCTTTTCGCAGTAGTCAACGCCCACCAGGTTTTCCTGGAAGATGTTGTGGTCAAACATGTACTCGGCGGCCTCGCCCAGGTTGACGATCCACTCACCGAGGTTCGGTGGCTTCACGCCGTAGGCCATGTTCTGCGCATAGCAGGAACACGTGGCGTGGTTGTCGCCGCAGATCCCGCAGATGCGGCTGGTGATGAAGTGGGCGTCCCTGGGGTCCTTGCCCTTCATGAAGATGGAGTAGCCGCGGAAAATCGAGGACGTGCTCTTGCACTCCACCACCTGGTTGTTCGCGAAATCGATCTTGGTGTAGATGCCCAGGCTGCCCACAATCCTGGTGATGGGATCCCAGGCCATCTCCACCAGGTTGCTGTTGTCCGTTCCGCTCCCGGACGGCATAGGAATCGTTGAGGTCATGTTCTTCACCTGTCTGGAAAAGGGGGACTTACCAGGTGCGCTTTGCGCCGGTCAGCAGTTCAGTGCCGGGCCGGCGCCACTTGGGCTCCTGGTTCAGCGTGTGGGTGGTGATGCCGCGCAGCGCCCTGATGGCCGCGCCGTAAGGGCGGATGGTGCTGGTTGAGAGCTTGCCGCCGGGTGGCTCGTCCATAAACGGCATGAACTTGTCCGGGAAGCCCGGCATGGTGCAGCCGATGCAGATGCCGCCAACGTTGGGGCAGCCGCCGATCCCGTTCATCCACCCGCGCTTGGGCACGTTGCACTTGACCACCGGACCCCAGCAGCCAAGCTTGACGATGCACTTGGGGGAGCCGTACTCGGTGGCGAAGTCGCCCTGCTCGTAGTAGCCCGCCCGGTCACAGCCTTCGTGCACTGTCTTGCCGAACAGCCACGTGGGCCGCAGCGCATCATCCAGCGGGATCATCGGGGCCTGTCCGGTGGCCTGGTACAGCAGGTAGGTCATGGTTTCAGAGAGGTTGTCCGGTTGGATGGGGCATCCGGGCACGCAGACGATCGGGATGCCGGCCTTGGACTTCCAGTCATAGCCCAGGTAGTCGGGGACGCCCATGGCGCCTGTGGGGTTTCCCGCCATCGCATGGATGCCGCCGTACGTGGCACAGGTGCCAGCGGCGATGATGGCCGTGGCTTTGGGCGCCAGCCGGTCCAGCCACTCGCTGGTGGTGATGGGCTGGCCGGTGGCAAGGTCGTTGCCGAACCCGCACCAGTAGCCGCCTGGGTCGTGGAGCTTCTCGTTCGGGATGGACCCTTCAACCACCAGGACGAACGGCTCGAGCTCGCCGCGGTCCGCCTTGCGGAACCACTCCAGGAAATCGTCGGCTCCCTCCTGCGGGCCGCATTCGAAATCGATCAGGGGCCAGTGCATGGCGATGCGGGGCAGGCCAGGCAGGGCACCGAGCGCGATCTCCTCCACGCTGGGCTGGGTAGCCGCTGTCAGGGCGACGGAATCGCCGTCGCAGCTCAGCCCTGCGTTGATCCAGAGCACGTGAATCAGGGTTTCTTCGGCCCTGAGGGAAGTTTCGGTAGGCATTGGTGCCTCTTTCCGCGGCCCGTACGGGGGGCTCAGTGTGCGTCTGTCAGGGACTCTTCCAGAGACCCTGTCAAAGACCCTGCGCGGGTCTCTGTCCGGGAGGAGCGGCCGTCCAGCCAGTCATACCAGGCGGTGATGCCGTCGCCGGTAGTGGCCGAGAGGACCAGGAATTGTGCGTGCGCGTTCAGGCGACGGATGCGGCGAACGCATTCGTCGACGTCGAACTCGACGTAGGGGAGCAGGTCCGACTTGTTGATGATCACCAAGTCAGCCGCCATGAACATATGCGGGTACTTCTGCGGTTTGTCATCACCTTCCGTCACTGAGACGACTACTACTTTCGCTGCTTCGCCCAGGTCAAACAGTGCGGGGCAGACGAGGTTTCCCACGTTCTCGATGAAAACGGTTGATCCCATTTCCGGATCGAGCGCGTCGAGTCCGCGGCGGAGCATATCGGCATCCAGGTGGCAGCCCGCTCCTGTATTGATCTGCACCACGGGCCGGCCGGCTTTGCGGATGCGCTCGGCGTCGAGGGAGGTTTCCTGGTCCCCTTCAATAACGCCGGCCTGCAGCCGGGCGCCCAGTTCCGTGAGCGTGCGCACCAGGAGCGTGGTCTTGCCGGAGCCGGGGGAGCTCATCATGTTCAGCGCCCTGACCTTCCGCCCGGCGAGCCAACCGCGGTTCCGTTCCGCGAGGACGTCGTTCTTGGCCAGCAGGTTCTGTTCCAGCGGGATGAGTTCCGGGGTATTGGCTTGGGTGTGGCTGTGACCGTCGGTGTGGGGGTGCACGTGGCCGTGGTCGTGAGGGTGGCTGTGCGTGTGCCCGTTGTGGGTGTGCCCGTTATGCGTGTGCGAATGCCCAGGTTCGTGGGAATGCTCATGTGCCTGGGCCCCCGGCGCTTCCTGGCCCGGCACGTCCTGGTCCGGCGCTTCCTGGCCCGGCACTTCCAGGGAGTACACCCGGGGGGCAGCTTCATCGCCGCAGCCGCACGTCGCGCACATTTCGCTATGCCACCTCCACCGAAACGAGGTTGAGTTCCCGCCCGCTGACTACTGCGACGTCGGCACTGCCACAGGGACACAAAAGGAACATGTCCGTCATCGCGAAGTCAGTTCCGCACTCGCGGCAATGCCCACGGGCCTGCGGCTCGTCGATCAGCAGCCGCGCCCCTGCCAGGGTGGTACCCGCTGAAGCCACATCAAAACAAAAACGGAGGGCGTCCGGCAGCACACCCGATAACGGTCCGATCCGAAGGTTGACACCCGTGACTGCCCGGCCGCCGGTCTTGTCCAAAACCGCGTCAATCAGGCTTTGTGCGATTGAGAGTTCGTGCATGGGTACTGCCCCCTCTCTGCCAAGATAGGCTGGTCCAGGCTATAAATCAACCTCAAAATTTGACAGCTGCGCATTCGTCGGGTAGAGGCGTATAGTCATCCCAGTATTCTGCAGTGACGCGGAAGCCGGAGGCTCGGCAATGCAGCAACCGGAAGCGGGCGGCAACACGCCGCCGCAGCCCACGACCGTACGGTCCGGGTACGCACTGACCGGCCGGGAACGGGCATCGATCGGTGGCATGGCGGCCGTTGTGTTGCTCCTGCATGCTGTGGGCTGGGGCGTGCTGCTGGCCGTTGTGGCAGCAGAAAACCTCCCGGCGGGCTCCTCCGGCGTTTTCGGCATTGGCCTCGGCGTTGCCGCCTACACGCTGGGGCTGCGCCACGCATTCGACGCGGACCACATCGCCGCCATCGACAACACCACCCGGAAACTCTCAGGCGGCGGCCACGCTGGTAGGGGCCACACAGGCGACGGCCACCCAGGCGACAGGCAGCCGGGCAACGGGGAAGCCGGCAACGGGCAAGCCCGCCTGGCGCACAGGCCCGTGACTGTGGGCTTCTGGTTCTCCCTGGGCCACTCAAGCGTCGTTTTTGGCCTGTGCGCTTTGCTGGCGGCCGGAATCCGTAGCCTGACGGACCAGGGCGGGGTGGTTACGGGCGAAACCGAGGCGGGCCTGCAGATCTTCGGAACGGCAGTCTCGGGCGTCTTCCTGTACCTCATCGGCGTCCTGAACCTGGTGATCCTCCTGGAGGTGCTCCGGTCGGCGCGGCGGCTGCGGTCCAGCCAGGACAACGGCGCCGGACTGGGTAACGAGCCGGCCCCCGGTGGCCTGATGACGCGGCTCTTCGGCCGGTTGACCGGACTGATCACCAAGCCCCGGCAGATGTATGGCGTGGGACTGTTGTTCGGCTTGGGCTTTGATACCGCGACGGAGGTGAGCCTCCTGATCCTGGCTGCCGGGGCTGCCACCTCGGCGCTGCCGTGGTACGCGATCCTTACGCTGCCGGTCCTCTTCGCGGCGGGCATGAGCCTGCTGGACTCACTGGACGGCTGCTTTATGACTTTCGCCTACCGCTGGGCGCTTTCCCGGCCCGTCCGCAGGATCTACTACAACGTGGTGGTCACCGGGCTGTCCGTGGCCGTTGCGCTGGGTGTCGGCTCCGTGCAGTTGATTTCCCTCCTGGTGGACAGCGCCGGGATCCGGTCCGGGCCGCTGGCTGTGATCGGCGGACTCGACCTGGCCGCCGTCGGCTATACAACCGCGGCGTTGTTCATCTTCACCTGGCTCCTTGCCTTGGGCGTGTGGCGTTTCGGCCATATCGAAGAGCGCTGGTCAGTGCCCGTCCGGGAGAGCGGCCGCGAGTAGCGCAAGCTGGGTTGCCGGACCGGCAGTAGGACCGGCGGCGGGACCAGCGGAGGACCAACCAAGCCACCGGGGGCCGGGATAGGGTTGAAGGCATGCCTTCGTTCCAGACCCGCCTGAAAATCACCGGCCTGAAACCTGGCAACCCGCCGGAAGCAGTGATGGCCGCCGCCGTGGAGGCCTTGGAGACCCGTCACCATGTGGAATCCAACCAGATCGAACTAGCTGCCGGCGTCCCCCAACTGAACCTCCGCTTCCTCGTGGAGGCGACCGAATACAACGATGAGAACCAGCAGGCGCGCGAATCGGCAGCGATGATGCGCGACGCCGTCGAACGCGTTGCGCTCACCGGCTCACTGATGGTGCTCCGCCGCAACCGCGGCCGTTGGGCGCCTGTCTAAGCTGGTGGTCGAGCTTGTCGGGACCCGATTTCGACAGGCTCACCCACCGGCGACACGCTCACTCGCCGGGGGCGGGCTCGTCCACGGGTGAGCGGGTGCCACGCCGGCGGGTGACAATGATGCCGACGACGACGCCGATCACCAGGCCCAGCACCACACCGATCAGCGAACTGGCCCAGAACGGCAGCTTGGTTGCCGATCCCGTGAAGTAGCCCAGGCCCACCAGCCAGCTGGCCCAGAGGACCGCGCCGAGGCCGGCGCACAGGCTGAAACCCCGGGCGGAGACGTCGGCGACGCCGGAAGCGGCCGACGTCGCCAGCCGCCCGCCGGGGATGAAGCGGGCGCCGATGATGGTCCCGTAGGTGGAGGAGCGGCCGGCCTTGGCGATGGCCGCATGGATGCCGGTATGGACCTTCCGGCCCCAGCGCCACCGGTCCAGAATGTGGCTCAGCCGGCGTTTGAAGAGCTGGAACACCACCATGTCGCCGACCCAGGACGCCACCGCGGACAGTGCCCCCACCAGGAAGACGTTGGCCCGGCCGTCGGCCGAGAGTGCGCCGCCGGTGATCACCACCATCTCTGACGGGATGGGCGGGAAGATGGCATCGCCGAGGACCACGGGGATGATCCAGAAGTAGATCGCCGCCCCCCAGCTGTCGGCGTCGCCAAAGTCCATGGCCACAAAGTACCGCACTTTTGCGCGGCAGCACGGCCAGGGCTGGCCGGCGGCACAGACTTACCAGGCGGTGGTTTTCAGTGAGTGCCTCAGTAGCCGGCGCCGATCTTCCGGCGGCGCGGCCGCGGGGCTCCTCCGCGATCCTCCCCGGTAACTTTCCTGGAAACGTGGCTGAGGTGCCGCGCCGCGAGGAAGTACCAGTACGGCCACGCGACCCACGCGGTGGCGCCCACGGCGATTCCGGCCCCGCCGATGCCCCAGCGGATCCAGGCCGGCGCCGGTTCCAGAGCCGTTAGTGCCGCCAAGGGCAGCGCCACCACCAAGGCGCCTCCGATGAACTGTCCCAGCTTCGCGAGATCCTGTGGATAGCCGCCCGACTTGAGCAGCGCCCGGTGGGCGAGCAGGAACCAGCCGGCCTGGACCACCATTGCCCCCACCGAGATGCCGGTAGACACATTGAAATCGAGCTTCTTCGCAACGAGGAGGAACGAGCTTGCCGAACCTGCGGCGCTGGCCGCGATCACCAGCCATTTGGCTGCCTCGGAGCCGGGTGTGCGGCGCACGCGCCGGTGGACCTGGACGATCACCGGGATGATCACCAGCTGGAAGACGCCGCCGGTGGCATCGTTGATGGTGCCGAAGACATAGGGGCCGTTCTTTGGCACCTCGATGGCGAACATGGCGCCCAGTGTGGCCACGCCCACTGCGCCTATGCCCGCGGCCGCGTAGGCAAACTTGGCCGCTGTACGGTCTCCGGGGATTTCGATGAATGTGTCCACGATGGTCCTCACCTTTGCGCGAGCCCCTCTCACAGGATATTCCTGCTCCGGCCTGTCATCCAGAAGGTCCCGGTGGGAAACTGGCGGCATGCGGATCACCATCCTCCAAGGCGATATCACCACCCGCACCGTTGACGCGATCGTGAACGCGGCCAACTCCTCGCTTCTGGGCGGCGGCGGCGTGGACGGGGCCATCCATCGCGCTGCCGGGCCGGAACTGCTGGCGGCCTGCCGCGAACTCCGCGAAACGGTCTTGCCGCACGGACTGGCGCAGGGGGCCGCCGTCGCCACTCCCGGATTCCGGCTCCCGGCGCGCTGGGTCATCCACACCGTAGGTCCCAACCGGCACGCCGGACAGACCAACCCGGCACTGCTGGTCTCCTGCTTCAGCGAAAGCCTGCGGCTCGCGGATTCGCTGGGCGCGGCTTCCATCGCCCTCCCCGCGGTGGGCGGGGGCGTCTACGGCTGGAACGGGCGCCAGGTGGCGGACGCCGCGCACGACGCCGTCACGGGGTTTGGTGCCTCGCATCCGGCCAGCGCGCTCGAGTTGGTGGAAATGGTGCTGTTCGGCCCCGAGATGGAGCAGGCCTTCAGGACCGTGTTTGATCAGCGCGGTGTTTGAGCGGCCTCGCTGAGGTGCAGCCCGCTGCGGTACTCCACCGGCTTTTTGCTGATGGGGTCCACAAAACGGATGCCGCGGGCCAGAAGCTGCAGCGGCTTGGAGTAGTCGTCCGGGGCCTTGTCCAGGAGATCCGGGTAAAATGCGTCATTCACGATGCCCAGCCCCAGCGAGGCCATGTGCACCCTCAGCTGGTGCGTCTTTCCGGAGTGGGGCTCCAGCCGGTACCGTGCCAGGCGCGGCGTACTACCTTGGCCCGGGTCGGTGCCCCGGGCTCGGGTACCAGCTCCGCCGGTGCCGGCGGCACCCGCGGAAGTGCCGCCGTCGAACGTTTCCAACCGTTCGATCCGGGTCTCAGCGTTCGGCTCGCCCTCGATGACTTCGGCCAGCAGGTAGCTGCGGGATTTGGTCATCCGGTTCCGGACCACCACGGGGAAGTTGACGGCGGAGTGGCCGGCGGCGGGTTCCGCGGCGGACACGCACTCGTATTCCTTCTGCACCTGCCGCTTCTCGAAGAGCACCTGGTAATTTCCGCGGGTTTCCGGGTTAGTGGACAGCAGCAGCACGCCGGCGGTCATCCGGTCCAGGCGGTGCATGGGGATCAGGTCCGGGAGGTTGAGTTGGTTCCGGAGCCGGACCAGGGCCGATTCCTGGATGTAGGTGCCGCCGGGGGTGGTGGGCAGGAAGTGCGGCTTGTCCACCACGAGGAGGTGGTCGTCCTGGTGCAGGATGCTGATTTCCACCGGGATGCGGGTCTCCGGCGGCAATGAGCGGTAGTACCAGATGAAGGTGTGGTCCTCGAGCCGAGTGGCCCGGTCCAAGGCGACGCCGCCCTCGCCCACGATCTCGCCGGCGTCGAACCTGTCCTCGATGCCCTGCGGATCGATGTGGCCCCAGCGGTGCATCATGTAGTCCATCGCGGTGGTCCACGGCCCCTCGTCCGGAAGGCGCAGGCGGGTGGCATTGACGCCGTCGCGCACGGGGAGGGGGGATTGCATCACGGGTCCATTCTACTTTGCCGGCTCCTGCGGCTCCGCCCTGCGCCCGGGTCTATCGCGTGCGCCCGTTTAGACGGTTCCCTGCCCACTCGACGTTCAGCGCCACCTGGTCTGCAGGGAACCGTCGTATCGGAGCGCCAGTGTCCGGGCGGACATGTCGCCGGAACGGTCCCGCGACCGACGGATAAAAAGTTCTTGACAATAAAAGTTGTCGGTTGGCATGATGGACACATGTTGGACATCGAAGTGATCGAGGACCCGGCCGCGGCGGAAGCGTCGCTGGACCCGATCCGGACGCGCATTCTCCAGGAGCTCTCCGAACCGGGGTCGGCCACGCAGCTTGCCGCAAAGGTGGGCCTGCCGCGGCAGAAGGTCAACTACCACCTCAAGGCCCTTGAGCGGCACGGGCTGGTGGAACTCGTGGAGGAGCGGCGCAAGGGGAACGTCACCGAGCGCGTCCTCCAGGCAACGGCGGCCTCATACCTGATTTCGCCGGTGGCCCTCGCGTCTGTGGCGCCGGATCCGCACCGGTTCTCGGACCGCTTCTCGGCCTTCTGGCTGCTGGCGCTCGCCGGTCGAATGGTTCAGGAGGTGGGCAAGCTGATCGCCGGTGCCGCAGCGGCCAAGCAGAAGCTGGCCACATTCGCGATCGACGGCGAAATCACCTTCCGCAGCGCAGCGGACAGGGCCGCGTTTGCCGAGGAGCTCGGCGTTGCCGTGACCCGCCTGGTGGACAAATATCACGACGGCGGCACGGTCGCCGGGCCGAGCGGCACTCCCGCGAGTGGCGCGCGGAAGCACCGGCTCGTCGTCGCCCTTCATCCCGTTTTCAAAACCCCCATCAAAACCCTTTCAGCGAAGGAACAGGACAATGACTGACAACCGTGAATTTGAGATCGTCTACGACACCGAACTGCCCGGCACGCCCGAGCGCGTCTGGGAAGCCGTGACCAGTGGAACGCCGGCGTGGATGTTCCCCACGGACCAGTGGCCGGACGTCAAGACCGTGCAGGAGCGCCCAACCCATCTCGTCTCCCGGATGGACGGCCCCGATGGCTGGTTCAACCAGCTGGAACACGTCCTGGAACCCCTCGACGGCGGCCGCGCCCGGCTGCACTACGTGCACAGCGGGATATTCGCCGACAACTGGGACGAGCAGTACGACGGCGCCAGCAAGCACACCGAGTTCTACCTGCACACCCTGGGCCAGTACCTGCAGCATTTCGATGGCAAGCCGGTGGTGTTCACGGACATCCAGTCACCCGCGGCCTCGCAGACCCCGGACGGTTTTGAACGCCTGAAGAAGGCGATGGGCGTGGACTCCGCCGCGCAGGGTTCCGCTGTTGAGCTGGAGCTCGACGGCGTGGGGCGGCTGTCCGGGGAAGTGGACTTCTCCAACGAGCATTTCCTGGGTCTGCGGACCTCGGATGCGCTGTACCGGTTCTTCGGCCGCAATGCCTTTGGTGCTCCGGTGGGTATGACGGTCCACGATTTCAGCGGCACGGGGGACTCTTCAGCGACCGCCGAGGCCTGGGGTGGCTTCCTCGAAAAGGTCTACGCGTAGAGGTTCCTGGGGCCGGCTGCGTTCTCAACTGGCAAAACACTAATCGACTCGCAAAATACCTGACGCGGTGGAAATTCGGAACTTGTCAACCTCCTTGAGACAGTCTCGCGATTCTGTTGGCTCGTTTCTGCGGGTTGTTGATCCAGCTTTCGGTGTGGATTGTGTGGGCCTGGGGGCGTTGGTGATGCCGGTGTGGGTGTGCGGCCCAAGCCGCGTCCAGGGCTGCTTGGCGCCGCTTTTGCAGCACCGGCCAGGTTCCGTCGTGCACTGATTCTGGGGTGTAGTAGCCGATCCCGGAGTGCCGGTGTTCGTTGTTGTAGCTGTTGATGAAGCCGGCGGTCCAGTCCCGGGCGTGCTCTATGTCGGCGAACTGCCGCGGGTAGTCAAGGACGTACTTCATCGTCTTGAACTGTGCTTCCGAGAACGGATTGTCGTTCGAGACCCGGGGCCTGGAATGTGACTGGATTATCCCTACTTTGGTCAGGAACCTGTTCATGTCCGTGCTGGTCATGGCCGAACCCCGATCAGCGTGCAGGACCTCAGGTTTGGCTTGTTCGCGGGCGAGGGCATCGGTGATCATATCGATGGCTTCGAGCGTCCCTTCGCTGGGCTCAAGTCTCCATCCCACGACGTAGCGGCTGAACACATCCAAGATGACGTACAGGCGGAAGTTGCGGCCGCGGTCAACGGAGCGCAACACGGTGATGTCCCATGACCACACCTGGTTCGGACGGGATGCGCACAGCTCCGGGATCGTCGATGGCTTGTGGGTGGCCAAGGCCCGGCGGTCACCGTTGAGTTTCCTTGCCCTTGCCAGACGGTGCCAGGACGACTCCGAGGCAATATAGACGCCCTGGTCCAGGGCGCGGTAGAACACTTGGGACACGCTCAGATCGGCGTACTCCTCATCGATCAGGAACGCCTCGATACGAGTACGCTCCTGATCCGTGAGGGTCGCCGGCTGAGGGCGTTCCTTCTGCGGGACCGGCGCTTTCCTCAACGGTGGCGGAGCGCAGTGGCGGTATCGCGTGGCCCTGGAGATTCCCATCAGCCGGCACGCGGCCACCACGGTCAATCCGTCGGAGACGAGTCCTTCGACTGCTCTTTCTCGGATAGCGTCTGCAACGGGACCGGCTCCGCGCTCTCGGCAAGCTTCTCCAAGAGCGCGTGCGCTTTTCCCGCAGACTCCAATGCAGCCTTGAGGATTTCCTGGTCCGCTTGGGCCTTGGCCAACTCCCGGCGCAACCGCACGATCTCGGCGCTTCGGCGTCATTGCTCCAGACCGCGAGGACTTCTTACCAGTGGGAGTCGCGGCAAACTCATCATGATCCCGAGCATATGCCCAGTTCCCGATCGCATTCGCCGAAACCCCAGACTCACGCAACACCGCACCTTTTTGGCCACGCGCGGCAGCCTCATACCTCTCAAGAATCGCAAGCTTCTCCTCGAGTGTGCGCAGCGGGACCTTCCCCGTCGACTTCGTCATTCCTACCCACCTATCGTCAAGACAATGTGTCTCACAACAGGCTGACAGAGAGGGAATTTCGCCCGCGTCAGGTATTTTGCGTGTCACGGGCGGATTAGCGCCTCGAAAGGTCTGCGCGCAGGGGGACGTGTGGCGGCCTCAGGCGGCCCAGCCGCGGGCGACGGCGTCCAGGGCTGAGCCGTAAACCCCGGCCCAGTCCGCGTCCGGCGGGCCAACCTGCGCCAGTTCCAGGCTCACCAGGCCGTGGACCTGGCCCCAGATTGCAACGGCGACCATTTCGGCGGGCGCCTGCAGAACAGTGCCCGCGGACTGGGCGGAAGCCACTGTTTCAATCAGGGGCACCATGGCATCGGCCGCAACGTCCGGGCTGGGCTGGCAATCGATGTAGGCAGCCAGCGCGCCACCGAACATTAGCCGGTAGAGCGCTCGATGTTCCAGCGCCCAGGTGCGGTAGGCCACGCCGAGTTCCCGAAGGCCGCCCGGGGCTGCGGCCATCTGTGAGTCGCGGAATGACCGGAACCCGTCGTCCACGACGGCGGTCAGGAGCTGGGATTTTCCGCCGAACAGTGAGTAGACGGCCGTGGTGGACGTTCGGGCTGCCGCTGCCACATCGCGCAGGTTCACGCGGGCGGGGCCGTCGCGGTCCACCAGGTCAGCCGTGACGGCCAGCAGGTCCTGCCTGAGGGAATCGTTATGCACTACGGGTCTTGCCATGGAGCCCATTGTTTCATAACCTTGTTTCGTAACAGTGTTATGAAACAAGGTTATGAAGCTGGCAACCTGAGGAGTTCCCATGGCGCAGAAGGTATTTCCGGGCCGATACACCGCTGACCCGGGCCGCGAATCAGTGACGGTCTTCCTGATCGGCATGCGGGCGAACCGGTGGTGGAAGGTCGGGACCGTCGGCAAGGTGGCTGCCGCCATGCCGCGGATGCTCCAGCACTTGGCCGCCGACCCCGAAGCAGGAATGCTCGGATTTGAGCAGTGGTTCGGGCGCACCACTATCCTGCTCAGCTACTGGGAGAGCCCCGAGCACCTGCGGAAGTTCGCCGCGGACCGGGAGTCCCCTCACCTGGAGCCGTGGCGTCGATTTATGAAGGAACTCTCCGGGACTGGCGACGTCGGCGTCTGGCACGAGACGTACCAGGTGCCGGCCGACGGGATCGAGGTTGTCTACAACGGGATGCCGGAGTTCGGGCTGGCCAAGGCGACGGCGCATGTTCCGGTCGGGGCCGGGACCAATACGGCCAAGCAGCGGATGGGCCGGGCCGCCGGCCGGGAAGCCGGCGGCGTTTGATCCCGAAAGCGCCCGCGCTTCACGCGATGGCCAGGGCAGGCGCGTCCTTCAGGGTCCGGCGTAGCTGCGGGGCGGCGTCGAGCCTGTCCTGGGCCGACCGCAGTGCGAGGACAGCGGTTTCGAGTTGGTCCGGCGGCAGAGTGAAGGGCACCCGGAGGTAGCGTTCGAAGGCGCCGCCGATGCCGAACCGCGGACCTGCAGCCAGCCGGATGCCAAAATCCGGAGCGATGACGGTCAGTGCAGTGCTTACCGGTGCGGGCAGCCTGCACCAGACGGACAGGCCGCCGGCCGGATGTCCTGTTTCCCATTCCGGGAGGTGTCCGGCAAGGAGCTCCAGAAGTGCGGCGCGGTTGTCCCGGAGGGCGCTGAGCCGTGCGGGAAGCGGCTCGTCGAGGGCGCGGACCAGGTGGGCTGCCGCCAGCTGTTCCATAAGTGGTCCGCCCAGATCCAGGGACGTCCGGGCCGCCGCGAACCGCTGGATCATGGCTTCGGACGCGCGGATCCAGCCCGTCCGAAGGCCGGCCCAGTGGGATTTGCTGAGCGAGCCGATGGTGACCACGGCGGGACTGAAGGCTGCCACGGGACTGGTTTCGGCGCCGTCGAGGTTCAGCTCGCGGAGGGTCTCATCCACCACCAGGACCGTCCCGGCCGCTGCGGCCGCCCGGACCAGCTGGCGGCGCTGGACGTCGGGCATCAGTTGCCCTGTGGGGTTGTGGAAGTCCGGCACCATGTAGGCCATCCGGGGACGCTGTTGTGTCAAGGCGGACTGCAGTGCGTGCATGTCCCAGGCCAAGGGGGGCAGACCGCCGTCGGCCGTGTCCGTGGTGGCGTCGCGGGCTGTGGTGAATGCCACCGGGATGGGCCGGCAACCGGCCGCGCGGATGGCATCGAGGGCGTTCGGGTAGCTGGGGTGTTCCACGAGCACCTTGTCCTGGCGCCCCGCGACGGCTCGGATGATGATGTTCAGGGCGTGCTGGGCGCCCGAGGTCACCAGGATCTGTTCGGCAGTGGTGGACACGCCGGCGGCCGTATAGCGTGCCGCCACCGCCTCGCGCAGGGGGAGCAGGCCGATGGCGTCGTAGCCGAAGCCCGGCAGGAGCGCGGGAAGTTCGGTGAGGGCGGCCGCGAACGCACGATGGACCACCTCGCCGCTGGCCGGCAGCGATGCGTAGGCGAGGTCGATCAGCCCCTCCGGTGCCGCGAGCCCGGGAGATGTGGTTCCGGGCGTTTGCCCCGCGGTTGTAAGGACCGGGCCCGTGGGCGCAGTGGTACCCAACGGCGTCAGGCGCGGAATCCGGGTCCGGCCCCGGCTGCCTTGCCCGCTGCTGAGGAAACCCTGCCCGCGAAGGTGCCCGTAGGCAGCTGTCACGGTGGTGCGGCTGACGCCCAGTGCCTCAGCAAGTGCCCGCTCGCTGGGCAGTGCCGTGTCCAGGGCCACCCGTCCGTCCAGGACCAGGAGGCGGACGACGTCGGCCAGTTCGCGGTACGCGGGCGCGACACCGAGGTTCCACTCGCCCAGGAGACGGGCCAGCGCGGATGGGTTCAGCGAAGGGGACATGAGGCCAGTATCTCAGACTGGCTATGTAATTCAATGCCAGTTATCTGGCAGGGTTGTCGTTATGTTGACCCGCAGACTCCTCCAGCTCTTTATCGGCCTCGCCATGTACGGCATCTCCCTGGCCATGTTCATCCGTGCCGGACTCGGACTGGATCCGTGGGATGTGTTCCATCAGGGAGTGGCCGGGAGGACCGGGCTGAGCATCGGCGTGGTGGTCATCATTGTGAGTTTCCTGGTGCTGCTGCTCTGGATCCCGCTCCGGCAGTGGCCAGGGTTCGGCACGCTCTGCAACGCCATACTGGTGGGCGTCTTCGCAGACATCGGGCTGGCTTTAATCCCGGCGTTCTCGCATCTGGGCGGCCAGATCGGCATGCTTGCAGGCGCCGTGCTGCTGAACGGCATCGCGTCCGCGTGCTACATCGGCGCGCGGTTCGGTCCGGGTGCCAGGGACGGCCTGATGACCGGGCTGGCTCGGCGCACCGGCTGGTCCGTGCGGGTCTCGCGCACCCTGATCGAAGTTGTGGTGTTGGGAGTGGGCTGGCTGCTGGGCGGTTCCGTGGGCGTGGGCACGGTGGTCTACGCACTAGCCATCGGGCCGCTGGTGCAGCTGCTGCTCCCGCGCTTCATGGTGCCCGCAGCGCTTCCGTCCGAACCTGCCGTCCTCGAACCGGGCACTGCCGACTCAGATGGTGCAGGGCTGGATGATGCCGACTTGGACGGTGGGGACTCGGACGCTGGAGAGCCGGTCGCCGTCGAACCCGGGGCCAGGACTTCCTAGGACCTCCCAGGACACGACCCCTACGGCAGGACCGGCTGGCACTGCGGGCAGAAGTAGACGTCCCGTTCCTCTTCGCCGTTGGGTTTGCCCAGCACGCCGCGGCGGATGGGGGTCCGGCATTTTAGGCACGGCTGGTGTTCCCGCCGGTAAACCCAGTAGCCCGGACGGCCCGCCATCCGCCCGACGGGCATGCCTCGCGGATTAAGGATGGTCACCCGGCGTCCCGGGCCAAGGTTGGCTTCGAGCAGCTGCTTGGCATCCGTCATCAGGGTCCTGAGATCGGGGACGGCTGAGACGGGACTCGCTGGGTGCACACCGGACAGGAAGCAGGCCTCGCAGCGGTAGATGTTGCCGATGCCCGCCAGGTTGCGCTGGTCCAGCAGGGCGACGCCGATGGGTACGTCAGGCGCCGCGCGGATCCGCTGCTCGGCTTCGGCCAGGTCCCAGTCCGGACCCAGCAGGTCCGGGCCCAAGTGACCCACGATGGTGTCCTCGTCCGCGGTGCGAACCACTTCCACGATGCCCAGGGAAAATCCGACGGCGTCTGCCACCGGTGTGCGCAGGACGCACCGGGCGGTGAATCCCGGCTTCCGCCAGCGTCCGCCGGGCGGATAGACCTGCCAGGTGCCTTCCATTTTCAGGTGTGAGTGGATAGTGAGTTTCCGCTCCTCCGGTCCATTCCCGTCCGGTCCCACCACGCGCATCAGGAGGTGCTTGCCGCGCGGGACCACCTCCGCCACGGTCCAGCCGGCCAGGTTAAGCGTGGCGAATCTTGGCACGCGGAAGTCCGACGCCGTGAGCGTCTGCCCCGCCAAGGCCTCGTGCAGCTGGCGGGCGGCCCGCCAGACGGAGTCACCCTCAGGCACGGATCCTCAATCCCTTGGGTGTGGAGTAGGCCCCGGCGGCGGCGAGAGCCGCTGCAACCGGTGTGTCCAGGATGCCGTGGCCGTTGACTTTCTCCATGATCAGCTTGTCCACCGCGCCCCGGGTGACCACACCCACCAACGCCGCGCCGGCGGCGGACAGCACGGCCGCGTCCTCGCTGAAGGCCAGCAGTGTTTTTCCTCCCCGTTCCACGTAGAGGACCAGGGCGCCGTCCACCATAACCACCAGTGCGCCGGCTTTCCGCCCAGGCCGGTGCCCCGTCCCGGCCTCCACGTTGAGTGCCGGCCAGGGCAGCGCCGCGCCATAGGGGTTGGCGGGATCCGTGGCTGCAAGGGCCAGTGCCATTGGCTCGGGCTTGGCCAGCTGGGTGTCCTCGGAATAGGAGCGCAGCCGGTCCACTGTTGCGGGGACGGCGAACTGTGCGGCCCCAAGGTGCTCGATGAAGTACCCGCGGCGGCAGCGTCCGGCCTCTTCCAGCCGGGCCAGGACCTTGTACATCAGGCCGAACCCGCCCAGGATCTGCTCCGCCATGACCGATCCCCGGGTCACTACGCCATACCGGTCCAGCAACAGTTCAGCCGTGGCACGGGCATGGATGGTGGCGTCGAGTTCGGGCGAGGGCAGGGCCGACCAACGCCCTGCGGCCAGCGGGGGCGTTGCCGCCGTGCCTGACAACGAGCCGTACCGTCCAGCACCCAGCGCAGGGGAGCCCAATCCAGGGGAGCCCACCCCGGGAGAGCCCAGCAGGCCGGTGCCGTGCGAACGGCCCAGCCTGCTCAGCCTGGGGGCACGGGCGCGGGGCGAGCGGGCCACTTGGCGGTGCGCCGTATGGCCGCCGGCGATGAGGGCGCGGACCGGGGCGAAGGTGTCGCCGGTGATGCGGCCCGCCCAGGCCAGATCCCACAGTGCGGACACCACTTCCTGGTCGCTGAGCACTGAGTCCATGCCCCCGGCCACGTCCTTCAGCTGGCGGAAGAAATAACCGCCGCCGTTGTTCCTCAGGTGGTCGAGCAGGCGCTGCTGCGCGTCCCCGGGTTCATATTCGACGGCGGGGTTCAGTGTCAGTTCGGCGGAATCGGCCAAGTGGAGGCTGACCCAGCCGTCGTTTCCAGGCAGTGATCCGACCCCGGACCAGAGGAGCTCGCCAGCGGCCATAAGCTCGTCGAGCATGGCGGGCTGGTAGTTGGAAACCCGGCTGGCCAGGACCAGCGGCTCCCACGCCGAAGCAGGTACCGGCACGCCGGAAAGCTGGTCGATAGCGGTGACAATACCGTCCAGCCCCCGCAGGGACGGCTGCCCGCGCCCGGCCCCGGGCGTTCGGACGTGCTGCCAGGCCGGCAGGAAACGCCCATACGCGGCGGCGTCCACCGGTTCCACTTCGGCGCGCAATGCTGCGAGCGAACGACGTCGGAGCTTCCGTAGCACTTCGGCGTCGCACCATTCGCTGGTGGTGGGGGCGGGAAGGTGTGTCCGCGTTGATTCTGCCGGCAGAGGCTGAGCCGTTTGGACTCCCTCAACCGCTGTTTCGTCCGGTTGCCCGTCACTGGCCACCTGTTCCGGTGGGATGGCGTGCGGCCGGAACTCGCCTTCCACCACCCGGCCGTCCGCGGCGAGCCGTTTCAGTGCGGTGCTGACCACGGCGACGCCAAGCCCCAAGCGGGCCGCGGCTTCCGCCGAGGTGAAAGGTCCGTGCGTGCGGGCGTACCGGGAGACGAGGTCACCCAGGGGATCGGCCACCGGTTCGATGAAGGCCAGGGGAACGCCCATGGGCAGCGGAACACCGATGGCATCACGGAGCCGGGCGGCATCCTCCACGGCGGCGTAGCGCTCGGCCCCGCCGATGTTCACTTTGATGGCCCGGTTGGCCCGCAGCAGTGCGGCCAGGTGCGTCGTGGCCAGAGGAGTGTCGGCATGCGGGGTTTCGGCGGGTTCAACCGCCGGGACCTCCGCCGCGGTTTCGGCAGGCTCAATCACCGGCGCTGCCTCAACCAGCGGGTCGGGCTCCGCCACCGGGGTTTCGACAGGCTCAACCACCGGTTCCAGGCGTGCGGCGACTTCTTCCGGGGTCAGCGGACCCAGCAACCTGAGCAGATCGGCAACGCCTTCCATGCCGCGGGCCCGGCGGTCCGGCGCGAGGCGCTGGAGTTCAAGCTCGGTGGCGTCGATGACCTTCGCGTCGAGCAATTCGCGGAGTTCAACCCGGCCCAGCAGCTCGTTCAGGAGCGTTGAATCCAGGGCCAGGGCTGCGGCCCGGCGCTCGGCCAGGGGCGAGTCCCCTTCGTACAGGAACTGGGCCACGTAGCCGAACAGCAGGGACTTGGCGAACGGCGATGGCTGCTGTGTTGTGGTCTGCACGATCCTGAGTTCGCGGCGTTCCACCGACGCCGCAATGTCCTTCAAAGCCGGAAGGTCGTACACATCCTGGAGGCATTCGCGGACAGTCTCCAGCACGATGGGAAATGTGGGGTACTTCCGCGCGACATCAAGCAGCTGCGCGGACCGCTGGCGCTGCTGCCACAGCGGCTGCCGCTTGCCGGGGGTTTGGCGGGGCAGCAGCAGGGCGCGCGCGGCACACTCCCGGAAGCGCGAGGCGAAGAGAGCACTGCCGCCCACTTCGGCGGTGACAATCTGCTCGAGCTCATCGGGATCAAACAGGAAGAGTTCGGCGCCGGGAGGCTCGTCCTCCATCATGGGGACCCGCAGTACGATGCCGTCGTCCGCCGCCATGGCCGACCCGTCCAGGCCGTACCGCTGGTGCAGGCGCTGCCCGACGGCGAGTGCCCAGGGGGCGTGCACCGGCATCCCGAACGGGCTGTGCAGGATCACCCGCCAATCGCCCAGCTCGTCATGGAAACGCTCCACCACCAGTGTTGTATCGCAGGGGACCACCTCGGTGGCGAGCTTCTGTTCACTGAGGTACTGGATCAGGTTGTTCGCGGCGAATTCATCCAGCCCGCTGGCCTTGCAGCGCTCGGTGGCAGGGCCGACGTCGGACGCGGACAGCTCACGCACAAAGGCGCCCAACGCCCGGCCCAGGTCAACGGGCCGCCCCAGCGAGTCCCCTTTCCAGAAGGGGAGTTTGCCCGGCTGGCCGAACGCGGGGGAGACCAGGACGCGGTCGTGGGTGATGTCTTCGATTTTCCAGCTGGTGGCCCCGAGCGCAAAAATGTCGCCCACCCGGGACTCGTAGACCATCTCCTCATCCAGCTCACCCACGCGGCGGCCGCCCTTCGCGGGGGACGCGGCGGGTTTGCCGTCAGCGCCCGGTGCACCGGAGCCTTCCAGCTCGGTGCCGATGATGTAGACACCGAAGAGGCCGCGGTCCGGGATGGTGCCGCCGGACGTCACGGCCAGCCGTTGGGCCCCGGGCCTGCCTTCGATGGTGCCGGCGTTCCGGTCCCAGATGATCCGGGGCCGCAGTTCGGCGAATTCATCGGACGGGTACCGGCCGGCCAGCAGGTCAAGGGTTGCCTCGTAGGCGGACCGGGGGAGGGACGCGAACGGGGCGGACCGCCGGACAGTGGCGAACCATTCCTCCACATCGATGCTGCCCAGGGCGGTGGCCGCGACGGTCTGCTGGGCCAGGATGTCCAGCGGATTGGCCGGAACAAAGAGCCGCTCGATCTTTCCTTCGAGCATCCGCTCCACGGTGATGGCCGTGTGCACCAGGTCTGCGCGGTGCTTGGGAAACAACACACCCTGTGAAATTTCGCCCACCTGGTGGCCGGCACGGCCCACGCGTTGGAGCCCGCTGGCCACCGACGGCGGTGATTCCACCTGGACCACGAGGTCCACGGCGCCCATGTCGATGCCGAGCTCCAGGGACGAAGTGGCCACGACGCAGCGCAGGCGGCCGGACTTGAGGTCGTCCTCAATGAGTGCCCGCTGGTCCTTGGACACGGAACCGTGGTGGGCGCGGGCCAGCAACGGATCGGCTCCCGCCGTGCTGCCGGCCTGCGCCATCATGTGGGCCGGCGTGGCGGTGGAAGCAGGAGTCGAGGCAGGTGTGAACGCAGGGGCGCCGGGCGGAAACCCGGAGTCTGCGGCACCTGCGTCAGCCGGGTCCCAGCCGCCGCCCACGGCGATCAGCTGCCGTTCGGCGTAGATCTCGTTAAGGCGGGCGGTGAGCCGCTCGGCAAGCCGGCGCGAGTTGGCGAAAACGATGGTGGACTGGTTGGCCAGCACCAGGTCCACGATCTTCTCCTCCACATGGGGCCAGATCGATGCTTGGGGCTGCAGGCCTGACGCGGGACCGGAGTCGAAGGCGCCCGCGGCACCCTGGAGATCTGACATGTCCTCCACAGGCACGGAGACGGTCAGGTCCCAGTTTTTCCGCGACGGCGGGGCCACGATTTCCACCGGCGCGGAACCGGCCAGGAACTGGGCCACCAGCTCGCGCGGCTCCACCGTGGCGGAGAGCCCGATCCGTTGGGCGGGCTTGGGCAGCAGCGCATCCAGCCGTTCCAGGGAGACCGCCAGATGCGCGCCACGTTTGGTTCCAGCGACGGCATGGACCTCGTCAACGATGATGGTGTCCACCTCGGTGAGGGTCTCGCGCGCCTTGGACGTGAGCATCAGGAACAGTGATTCCGGGGTGGTGATGAGGATGTCCGGTGGGTTGCTGAGCAGCGCGCGACGGTCCGCCGTCGTGGTGTCACCGGACCTGACCCCCACTGTGATCAGCGGGGCGGGAAGTCCAAGCCGCTTGGCCGTCTGGGTGATCCCGATCAGGGGCGAGCGGAGGTTGCGTTCCACGTCCACGCCGAGGGCCTTCAGCGGCGAGATGTACAGGACCCGGGTCTTGCGTTTGGGCGGGCGGGGGCGTCTTCCCTTAGCCCCCTTGGCCGGAGCAGCCTCGAGTCCAGGCAGTTCCGGATCGGGGGCCGGCGCCGAGACGAGCAGCCTGTCCAGCGCCCAGAGGAATGCCGCGAGCGTCTTACCTGACCCGGTGGGCGCCACCACCAGCGCGTGCGAGCCGGACGAGATGGCGCCCCACGCGCCGGTCTGGGCAGGGGTGGGCTCCGCAAAGGCGCCCAAGAACCACTCCCGTGTGGGCCGGCTGAAACGGCCCATGGGAGTGCCGGGAAGGGCGTCCGGCTCCGCTCCCGGCGGTTGCTGCTCCTGCATTCCTCCATCATGCCCTAACCCACCGACAGTGTTGCCGGCCCCGCTGGAAGCGTGGATCAACCCTGCTCGAGCCTGGGGAGGTCCTTGGTGGCGGGTCCTTCCAGGAGCTTGCCGTCGGCGCTAAAACGCGATCCGTGGAGCGGGCAGTCCCAGGACAGTTCACTGTCGTTCCAGTGGACAATGCCGCCCAGATGCGTGCAGACGGCGGAGAGCCTGCACGTGCGGCCGTCCACTGTGGAAACCGCGGCCGGCCGGGCGCCGTCGCGGTAGACTCTTCCGCCGTCGTCGGCCGGCAGGGGACCTCCGTTGGTTGAGCCTTCCGATACCGGGGTTTCGACAGGTTCAACTACCGGCTTGCCACCACCAGCATTCCCAACCGCCAGTTTTCCCCAGTCAGTAGCGAGCCGCGCAGCCACTCCCGCGTTGACGGCGACGGCGGTCAGCGCCCCGCCAGGCGACGTCACGCGGTGATGGATGGTGTTTGCCCAGCGAAGGCTGCCGCCGAGGATGTCTGCGGAGATGCCCAGGGCGGCGGCCACCGCGTTGGTCATGCCCCACTTGTTGTAACCGGTGCCGAAGAAGATGTGGCCCCGGCCCCGCGGCAGTTTGCCAAAGAAGGGCATGAGGTTGGTGGCCTGGTAGTCCTGGGCCGACCACGTGTGGGTGGCTGCCGCGCCCGGGAAGTGCCCGGTAGCCCAATCCAGCAGACCCGACAGATGGGACTTTTCCGATTCGGTCCGCCCCACCTGGTGCCCGTGCCCGCCCACCAGCAGGAACTGACGGCCGCCCGCTTCATAGTCCCGCAGCGAGTGGGTGGGTTCCTCGGCGGAGAGGTACATTCCGGGCGGCGCGGTGACTCCTGCCGGCAGTTCAAGGGCTGCGGCGTAGGAGCGCAGGGGCTTGAGTTTGGTGAAGTAGAGCCCGCGGTCCAGGACGGGGATTCCGGTGGCCAGAACAACGTTGCTTGCGGTCACCGTGCCCTGGTCCGTGTGGACGGTTAACGGCCCGCTCCCTGAGACATTCCGCAGCCGGGTCCCGCCCACTACGCTCCCGCCGCGGGCCCGGACGTCCCTGAGTAGGGCATCCAGGACGTCCATGGGATTGACCTGGGCCTGATCGGGCAGCAGCAGGGCGCCTTGGACGGGAAAGGTGAGGCGTGCATCGCGGACATACTCGACGTCCAGGCCGGCGGTTGTCGCGGCGCCGAGTTCCTCAAGCAGCCGCTCGGTCCCCTGGGCGGTGGTGGCGTAGGTGTAGGCGTCCCGGCGCTGATACGGCACCTGGTGTTCGTCGAGATAGCGGAGCAGCCACGACTGCCCCTCCCGGTTGGCCTCCACATAGGCCCCAACCTGTTTCTGCGCATACTGCCTGGCCAGGGCAGCCAGGACGGTCCCCTGCAGCAGACTCACTTTCGCCGTGGTGTTTCCCGTGGTCACAGCCCCGGGAAACCGGGCCTCCAGAACCAGGACCCGCTGCCCGGACCGGGCCAGCAGCAGCGCGGTGACCAGCCCCGTCAGCCCGGCCCCCGCAACCACTGTGTCGTAGCTGTTGCCGGCTTCGAACGTGTCAGTCTCGAACGTGTCAGTGCTGAATGATTGCCCGCGGTCCAACCAGAGCGACGTCATGGAAGCTAAGTGTACTTATCGTTGGTGTTGAGGCCCAGAGCCTGGGGAGACGCAGCACACTATTGACGCCCGATGTGATGCACGCTACAGTTTACGAAGTTATACGAATAACCCATCAAAGCAATTGGCCCGAGGAGGTGCCCATCATGGCTGGATCACGGCCCAAGTCAGGACCGACAATGCACGACGTCGCTGCTGCTGCCGGCGTTTCGCAGGCCACCGTTTCGCTGGTGCTGAATTCAGCCTCCGGGTCCCGGTTCTCCGAGGATACCCGTAAGCGCGTTCGGGACGCCGTGAACCGGCTCGGCTACCGCACGAACGCCCACGCCAAAGTCCTCCGCGAAGGCGTAGCCGGCATGATCGGGTTCATTGGCGATTCCGTGGCCACCACTCCTTTTGCGGGCGCCATCATCGAAGGCGCGCAGCAGCGGGCGTGGGAGGACGGACTCCTCCTGCTCTCGGTAAACACCGGTGGTGATAAGCAGCTCGAGGCCGCATCCTTGGACACCATGCTCTCCTACAAGGTTGCCGGCGTGGTCTACGCCGCCATGTATCACCGGCGGCTGGACGTTCCGGAGGCCCTGGCGGGCGTCAGGTCCGTGGTGCTGAATTCGCAGGACCGTGCCGGCCGGGTCGCGAGCGTCGCCCCGGACGAGGTCAAGGGCGGGTACGCGGCCACCAGCCGATTGCTCGAGGCAGGCCACACCAGGGTGGGGATGATCAATATCGAAACCCTGGAGAGCGGTCTTCCTGCCGCCGTCGGCCGCTATGAGGGCTATTGCGCTGCACTTGAAGAGGCGGGGCTGGACGTTGATCCGTCGCTGGTCCGCTTCGGTCAAGGCGGTGAGGAGCATGGCTACAAGTACGCGATGGAGCTTATGACCTCCAAGAACCCGCCCACCGCGATCTTCTGCGCCAACGATCGTGGCGCCTGGGGTGCCTATCAGGCAGTCTCGGACCTGCGTCTCTCCATCCCCGGGGACGTGTCGATCGTGGGATTTGATAATCAGGCGACTCTGGCGCCGTTTCTTCGCCCGGGATTGACCACTTTTGAATTGCCGTTCGTCGCCATGGGCCGGCGCGCGGTTGACCTGATCCTCCAGGACGCGGAACCCGATGGCCGGGTCGAGCTCATGGACTGCCCTTTGATCGAACGGAACTCAGTGACCCACCCTAAGGAGATGCCATGAGCCGCACCATCCCGGCCCGACGCGGGCGTCCTGTTGCGGCGCCGTTGCCGCAACAAAAAAATTCTCTTTCGCTCCGCCTGAAGAGGATTTCCCGTGCTTGGCAGTTATACGTATTACTAGCCCCCGCGATCATCTACATCCTGGTCTTCAAGTACTGGCCCATGTATGGAGTGCAGATCGCGTTCAAGAACTACAACCCGGCGGACGGTTTCACCGACAGCCCCTGGGTGGGCCTGACGCACTTCATCAGGTTCGTGAACTCGTACCAGTTCGGCCAGGTGGTTGGTAACACCTTGTGGATCGCCGTACTCGGGCTGTTGCTGGCCTTCCCTATTCCGATCATCCTGGCTTTGCTGGTCAACCAGCTCCAGAGCGAGAGGTTCAAGAAGTTCACCCAGACTGTGCTGTATTCACCCGCGTTCATCTCCACCGTGGTGGTGGTGGGCATCATGTTCGTGGTTCTTTCCCCGCGGTCGGGGCTGGTGAACAACGCCATCCAGCTGGGCGGCGGTGAGCCGATCTTCTTTATGGGTTCGGCGGAGTGGTTCCGCCCCATCTACGTGATCTCGGACGTATGGCAGAACGCCGGCTTCTCCATGATCGTGTACCTCGCGGCTCTGGCGGCCATTGACCCGGCGCTCCACGACGCGGCCAAGGTGGACGGTGCTTCCAAGCTGCAGCGCATCCGGCACATTGACCTGCCCGGCATCATGCCGGTGGTGACCATCCTGTTCATCCTGGCCATCGGCAACCTGCTCAACGTCGGCTTCGAGAAGGCCTTGCTGATGCAGACGCCCCTGAATATCTCGACCTCGGAGATCATCCAGACCTACGTCTACCACGCGGGCCTGCAGCAGGCGCAGTTCAGCTATTCGGCCGCCATCGGCCTGTTCAACTCCCTCCTCAACCTGGCGCTGCTGCTCGTCTTCAACACGATCGCGCGCCGGGCCAACCAAGCGACCCTGTGGTGATGCCGAAATGTCTCTGACAACCAACCCCCGCACTACCGAGAACCCGATCCGGCCACTCAGCCAGGTCCGGCCCAAGCAGACCCTGCGCGACAAATACGGCGACCGTGCCTTCAACATCGCCGCCACCGCTGTCCTTCTGCTCTCCATTCTGGCCGTGGTGTACCCGCTGTACTTCATTGTCATCGCCTCCATCAGCGACCCGAATGCCGTCTACGAAGGTAAGGTCTGGCTGTTCCCGTCCGGTGTGACTACCGAGGGCTACGAACGGATCTTCGCCGACAGCCGCATCTGGAACGGCCTGGGCAACACCGTCATCTACACCGTGCTCGGCACCGCCATCAGCGTCAGCACCATCCTCTGCGGCGCCTACGCCCTGTCACGCAAGGACATGCCGGGCCGGAAAATCCTCATGCTCCTGTTCGTGATCACCATGTTTTTCGACGGCGGACTCATCACCAAGTACCTGGTGGTCCGCGACCTGGGCATGCTGGACACCGTCTGGGCCGTGGTCCTGCCGGGAGCGGTGGGCGTATGGAACCTCATCATCGCCAGGTCCTTCTTCGAGCACACCATCCCCAACGAGCTACGCGAAGCCGCCCAGATGGACGGGGCAACCGACTTCAAATTCTTCTTCAAGATGGTGCTCCCACTGTCCAAGCCGCTGATCATGCTCATGATCATGGTCCACGTCGTGGCTCAGTGGAACTCGTTCTTTGACGCACTGATCTTCCTCAACGACGACTCCAAATACCCGCTGCAGCTCGTCCTGCGCAACATCCTCATCCAGTCAGACGTCTCATCCACCGGAACCACCGGGGGAGACATCGAATCCTATGCCGCCGCGCAACGGATAGCAGAGCTCACCAAGTACGCCATGATCGTCGTCTCGAGCCTGCCACTGATGATTGCCCTGCCATTCATGCAGAAGCACTTCACCAAAGGCGCCATGATCGGCGCCGTCAAATAGCTCCTCCCGCACACAGACCGCCCGGGCAACCGCCATCGGACGGCAGCGTACCCATCGCAAGAACCCACCTCAGAATAGGAACGACCCATGGCACTCAGCCGTAAATACGCCGCCCTCGGCGCCGTCCTGGCCGGAACATTGATGTTCACCGCCTGCTCCGGCGGCGGCTCAGGCACCGCGGAAATCAAAGACGCCTCCGCGGACTTCGGCTTCCAGGAAAAAGGCTTCCCGATCGTCAGCAAGCAACTTGACCTGACGTTCTCCGGCACCAAGGCAGCACTTGCTCCGGACTACAACACCATGACCGTGGTGAAGGAATGGGAAAAGGCCACCAACGTCCACATCAACTGGGAGAACCTGCCCGAAACGGTCTTCCAGGAAAAGAAGAACCTCATCCTCGCCAGTGGTGACCTGCCCGACGCTTTCTTCAACACCGGATTGACCGACGCCGAGATCGCCACCTACTCCGCCAGCGGCACGCTCATCCCGCTTGAGGGACTCATCGAGAAGAACGCGCCCAACCTCTCCAAGCTGCTCTCGGACCGGGCCGACATCAAGGCAGCCATCACTTCCTCGGACGGGCACATCTACTCCCTGCCGTCGATCGAGGAACTCGGCCTGGTCCAGTTCCCCAACGAACTTGCCATCAACACCTCCTGGCTGAAGAAGCTCAACATCCCGATGCCGAAAACCATCGATGAGTTCCACGACGCACTCCTGGCCTTCAAGACCCAGGACGCCTCCGGGACCGGAAAGACCATTCCGCTGAGCTTTATGCCGGGCTCCTGGTGCGGGGACATCGTTGACCTGATCGCCGCCCTCGGCGGAGTACCGGACAACATGGACCACCGCATCGTCCAGGACGACAAGGTCATCTTCACCCCCACCCAGGACGGTTACAAAAAGGCCATCCAGACCCTGCACCAGTGGTACCAGGAAGGCCTGATCGACCCCGAATCCTTCTCCCAGGATGACAAGGCCTACCTGGCCAAGGGCAAGGCGGCCACCGAAAACCTCGGCTCCTTTGTCTGGTGGGAAGTCCCTGAAATGGTCGGCGCTGACCGCGCCAACAACTACTCCCTGGTCCCGGTCCTTGAAGGCGTGAACGGCAAGCGGATCGCCAGCCAGTCCAACAACCAGGAGATCGCCCGCGGCGCCTTCGCCATCACCCGGACCAACAAATACCCGGCCGCAACCATGCGCTGGGCCGACAACCTCTACGACCCCATCCAGTCCGCCCAGGCCAACTGGGGGCCCATCGGTGAAACGCTGCAAAAGGATGCCAGCGGCCTCCTGACCCAGATCCCGGCCGCGGCCGGGACCAGCGAGGGCGAACGACGCCAGAAGGTCGCCCCGGGTGGCCCGAAGGCCAATACCGCCGAGAACTTCACCACCGTTGTCGCTCCCGAACCGCGCGCCGCCGCACGCCAGAAAACCGTCAACGAGAACTACAAGCCCTTCGCCGGCAACGACGGCTACCCCCCGGTGGCCCTCTCCAACGAAGAACTGCAACAGATCAGCACCATCCAGACGGACATCACCTCCCTGGTGAAGCAGAACATGGCCAAATGGATTGTCTCCGGCGGCATCGAGCAGGAATGGGACGGCTACGTCTCCCAGCTCAAGAACGTCGGCGTCGAGAAGATGATCGAGGTCTACCAGCAGGCCTACGACCGCTACAAGAAGAACTCCTAGCTCCACAACCGGGGTGGGCCGGCGCAACCGGCCCACCCCACCCTCAGGGAGCCCCGTTCAGGAGCTCCCCACGCTTGCACAGAAACGAGACCTCACTTTCATGACTGCCGCGACCGCCACCACGGCCGACACCTTCCGGCCGGCCCTGCACTACGCCGCCCGGAACACCTGGCTCAATGACCCGAACGGCCTGATTTTTCACGAAGGCGTCTACCACCTCTTTTACCAGAACAACCCACTGGATAACGTCTGGGGCAACATGTCCTGGGGACACGCCACCTCCCCGGACCTGACAACCTGGACCGAACACGCCGTGGCCATCTCCTGTGATGAGGAAGAAGACATCTTCTCCGGCAGCATCGTCTTCGACCGGGACAACACCAGCGGATTCGGGACCGACTCGGCCCCACCCCTGGTGGCCGTCTACACCAGCGCCTTCAAATCCGGGTCCGCACACGCCGGGCTTCAGGCCCAGTCCCTCGCCTACAGCCGCGACGGCGGCTACACCTGGACCAAGCACACGGCCAACCCTGTCCTGAACCGCGGATCCGCCGAGTTCCGCGACCCGAAGGTCATCAGGTACGACGGCGCCGCCGGCAGCTACTGGGTCATGGTCGCCGTGGAAGCGACGGACTTCCAGGTGGTGCTCTACAAGTCCGAGGACCTGAAGAGCTGGGAGCTGCTGAGCACGTTCGGTCCGGCCAACGCCACCGGTGGCGTGTGGGAATGCCCGGACCTCTTCCCGCTCCCCGTCGACGGCGACCCGCAGAACCTTCAGTGGGTCCTCACCGTGAACCTCAACCCGGGTGGGCCCAACAACGGCTCTGCCGGACAGTACTTCGTAGGGGACTTCGACGGGACCACGTTCATCTCGGCCAGCATCGTGACCGAAGGCCTCCAGGACCCGGACCGGCTGGGCGAGTACCAGTGGCTGGACTGGGGCCGGGACTACTACGCCGCAGTCTCCTTCAGCGATGCTCCCGACAACCGCCGCCTCATGATCGCCTGGATGAACAACTGGGAATACGCGAACCAGATCCCCACGTCGCCCTGGCGGAGCCCCATGACGCTGGCCCGCGAAGTATCCCTCCGCACTGTTGACGGAAAAGTGCGACTGGTTCAGGAGGCCGCCGGAGACTTCGCCTCAATGTCCGACCCGGCCCGAACCTTCACCCTCAACACAACGGAAATCGCCGACGGTACCCACATCCTGGACGGTGCAGCGGGGAGCGCCCAACGCATCGACATCACGTTGACGCCTGGAAGCGCCACCGAATTCGGGCTTGTGGTCCGCGGTGACGGCGACCAGGGAACCCGCATCGGCATCAGGCCCGTTGAAGGCACCCTCGTTGTTGACCGGCGCGGTTCCGGGCAGACAGGTTTCCACGAAACTTTCGCCTCCATCGACGCCGCCCCAATCCGGGCTATCGACGGCGACTACCAGCTCACCATCTTTGTAGACCGCTGCTCCGTTGAGGTCTTCGCCCAGGACGGCCAGGTCACCATGACCGAATTGATCTTCCCGGCAGCCGCCAGTACCAACCTCGCGCTCTATGCCATCGGTGGCACAGCCACTGTCCACAGCCTGAACGTCACCCAGTTCGTCGACTGACTGGCAGCGGACCGAATCCATCCCACATTTTCAGGCGGGCTGGAAGGCTCCGATGCTCAGGAGGGTGATGTTGGCGTTGCTGCACGCACTGGTGGGCTGCGGCAGGAACAAGGATGCGGTGTCTTCCGGCGGGTAGATGCGGTAACCGGCCGCGTCCGTCAGGTTGCAGTCGCTGTAGTTCGCGGCTTGGGTGTAGCGGAGAACGGCGGATCCGGTCTGGCCCGGCGCCAGCAAGACGTCCGCTACGGGGGTGGTTTCGTCGCGCGTCGCGGCCGCACCAATCGGTGCACTGTCGGCGTTGGCGGCCAGCGAGACCCCCGGGAAGCCTTTGAGCAGGCAGGGCGCCGTGCCCGTGTTCGTGAGGTTCAGTTTCATGTAGACGCTGCCGGCGGCGCCCCCGCCGGACGCGTCGGTAGCCGCCGACAGTGTGGCCGCCTTGCAGAGCGCGGGACCGGCCGGAGTGGTGGCGGACGACGACGGCGAGGGGGACGAGTCCGGAGACGCCGGCGTGGTGGACGGGCTGGCGGAGTTGCTGCCGGGCGTCGTTGTCCCCTGCGTCTGCGTCTGCGGCTGGCTGGGTCCGCAGGCGGTGAGCATCAGCGCCGCTGCCGCGACCGCCGTCGTAATAACAAACCCTTGTGAAATGCGCTGAGACGTCATGGCTCCACCTTTGTTGCTGCTGTGACGGGAGTCAACGATGCCACGGGCAGACGGGACGATTTGATGCCCGGATCGTGATCATCCGGGCATCAAATCCCGGGATGTTACGTGGCGGATTCCTGCCGGCGCTTTGAGCTGCTGCGCGCGAAAGCCGCCCCACCAAGGGCGAGTCCGCCGAGACCGGCAGCAAGCCCCGCCCAGCTGCGGGCGTCCGCACCGCTGTCGGTCACTGCAGATGCCTGCTCGGTGGTGTGCCCCGTCGAAGCAGCGGCCCCGTGGCCGTCCGCGCTGGCCGCCTCGGTGATGGTGATGGACGGTGCCGGCGCCTTCAGGGAATGCGGGTCCTGGCCGTCCTTGGCGATCTCCGACCAGTCAGTCTGCCCGGTTTCGCACGACTGCAGCGTGGGGAAGTAGAGCGTGGAGCCGGCCGCGTCGGGCAGCTTGACCGACAGCACCAGGGCATCGCGCAGCTCGTGCTCCAGCGGAGCCTTGGCCGTGTACACAATCTGGCTGGTCCGCTTGGTGATGGACGTGCCGTCGGCCAGTTTCTTCGGCACGGCAAGCTGTTCGGTCACCTTTTCCACGGTCCAGTTGGGGTTAACCGTGGGCTGGGCGTCGTTGAGTTCGGCCGGCAGGGTGATGGCCACTTTGGTGGTGCCGGACTCGTCGCAGCCGTGCGGGATGCCGAACGTGAGCAGGGCATAGGAATTGGCGTCGGTTTTGTTCGGGGTGACGCCGACGTGGGCCGACGCGCCAGCTGCTCCGGTCAGGATCAGGACGGCTGCGCCGCCCGTGGCTGCTGCGGCGGTGAGGGTACGGCGAAGGAATGAGGTGGTCATGGGGTTGCCTTTCGAACGCACGCCGGTTGGGGGCGTGCGGGAGTACGGGGTGGGCCCGCGGCCTGCGAAATTGCGGTGCGGGCGGAGTCAGGAAAGTACGACGGCGGAAGGCGGGCCGCGTCGGCTGTGTTGCCTGAGGTTTCGCCAGGGGCGGAGGGGGAGAACCGCCGGTGGGCCGGGAACCGCCCGCGGCGTGCCGGCGTCGGGCGTTACTGCTTCGGGGAGCCGGACAAGCGGCCTCAGCCACGCGGCCAGTGCCCACAGCGCGGCTTCGCCCTTGGCAAGCAGGAGGGCGCAGGCGCCGGTGGCGAGTGCGTGGGTCAGGAGCATCAGGATGCCCGCTGATCCGGAATCGTGGACGTGTCCGGCGGTCGTGATGACGGGTGCAGCGGCGCCCGCGAGGTGGGCGCTATGGAGCCCTGAGGCAGCACCGCTCCCAGCCGTGCCCGATGAACTGAAGGCCGTGAAGGCTTCGTGCAGGATGAACTGTCCTGCCCCGAGAACGCTGAGCATGGCTGGAAAATTGAGCCGCAGCCTCGTGGCGGTGGTGGCCGCCAGCACTGTCATGGCGAGCACGGCCAGCAGGATGCCTGGGGCGGGAAGGTCGCCACCGCCGGCCACGTGGGCGCCGGCGGCAAGAGTCAGGACTCCCGTGGAGAGGGACGCGGTGCGAAGGAAATGGAAGGGTGGCCGGGCGTGGTTGGTGCGCACGGATCCTCCTTATTTCGGTCGCCGATGACGGTGTTCAGTCGCCTTGTTACGGTGCCTCTTCAGCAACGTTCAGATTCTACCGGCCTTTGGGCGGGCCACCGGTGTGTGACGGGCCGTGCAGCGGGATCACGTTGGACGGGAACTCTGCGGCGTCGGATGGCTCGTCTGCCAGGTTGAAGAAACCCATTGCCATCTCGAGACACTGGATGGCCACCGGGGGAACGCGGTAGGAAGTCGCGGCCTCCACCAGTCCCATCTCGGCGAGCAGGGTCAGCTTCTGCTGCGCCTGCAGGGCCGCGAACGACGCATAGATCTCCTCAAGTGCTGTGTCCTTGAGCTCGGTGTCCTCGAGGTCCATGTCCTGGTGCAAGGCGCCCTCAAGGTCCGGCGACGCCATCCGTTCGAGTTCGGCCACGAGCATCGGTTCATCGGTGGTGCCATAGGTGAGGACGGCCAGCAGTGTCCCGGCAACAGCTTCCTGGTCCCACTCCTCGTCCTCGTCGGTGATCACACCGACCAGAAGGACCACCGAAAGCATCCGGCGGATGTCCAGCCGTTCTTCGATCCTAGTGCTGTTCCAGGCGGCCACTTCCGGGCCGGGAATGGCTTTGGTGGATCTCAGCGTGATCAGGTTTGCCCCTACCAAGGCTGACCAGATATCTCGAAGCACCGGTACGTCGTGCATGGTGCCGACTTCCAGCAGCGTTCCGGGCTGGCTCTTGGCAGTTTCCAGATCGAAAAGTGGCGCGGCCCCACTCGCGCCGCGCTTTCCACGGGCCTGGACTCCTACGGCTGCGGCTGCCGGCTCGATGTCCTTCAGACGCAGGGCACCCGTGCTGGTGATTTCACGGCCGGTTCCGATCCACTCCAGGAGCGACGATGCACGCTGGATCAGCGGCATGGCATTGAACGCAGCCTCCTGGTGGTCGTCACTGAGGTCAGGTACCTGGATAGCCGGCAGTTGCGGGACTGCCGCGGCGATGCCGTTTCCCAACGCTGAATGGAGTTCCTCGTACGCGGCGTCCGTGCCGGTCCAGCGGCCGGTTCCGTTCAGGAAATGGATGTACGAGTGAAGGGCGAAGTAGATGTCGTCGAAGGCCTCATCCATGTCGTCGGGGTCCAACGACGCCGCAATTGCTCCGGCCGCCTGCTCCAGGCTTTCACTGTCGATTGCTGTGGCCGAGCTCGAACCGTTGATGGCGTGCTGCGACGTGAGGAAGAGTTTGACCAGCTCAAGGCACTCGTAGGCATCGGCAGGATCAGGGTCTTCCGTCGCATGCCATTGAATGAAGTCAAGAGCCATCGAATCAATCACCCGATGGTTCAGGACCAGCTGCAGGGGCATCTTAGGGGCCGAAGGTACGGCCTTGAGGTGCCGCCGGTCCTTGTTGCTGCGCTTGGATTTGCCGGTCTTTTTGGTCAAGGATTGCCTCCGGTGTCAACGGGCGCTCGCCAGGTTCGAGGCCTGGGATAACCGCGGATGTATCGAGCTTACAAAACCGGGCTGCCGGCGAGCAGTTCGGCGAGGACGTCCGCGGCCGAGTCATGCCGGATCAGCGGTGTGGCCTGCCCCGCCCAAAGGGACATAAGTTCGGTGTTTCCCTGGGCAGCTGCCTCCGGCCGGAAGCGGCCGGTGAGCCAGTTCTGGGCGGGGAACGGGGCTATTCTTCGCGCTGACAGTTCCGCGATGATTCGGTTGGGGATGCCGCGGGCAAGCCGTCCGCTGAAGGCCCTTGTCAGCACTGTTTCCCCCGCGGCGGGGCTGTGGAGGACGGCCCGGTATGCCGGAACGGCCGCAGATTCGCGGGTGGCCAGGAACGCCGAGCCCACCTGGACCGCGTCGGCGCCGAGGGCCCGTGCGGCGGCGTATCCGCGACGGTCCGCAACGCCCCCGGCGGCGATCACCGGAATGCGGACGGCGTCAACCACCTGCGGAACCAGTGCAAAAGTTCCTATCAGGGACTCCTCCGCGGGCTTCAGGAACGAGACGCGGTGGCCGCCGGCTTCCATGCCGCTGGCAACCACGGCATCCACGCCGCCGGCTTCCAGGGCGATGGCTTCCGCGACGGTGGTGGCGGTGCCCACCACCACCATTCCACTCCGGTGCGCCGCGTCAACCAGGTCAGGTGCGGGCACTCCGAACACAAAGCTGACGACGGCGGGACCCGCCGCCAGGGTTGCCTCCACCTGCTCTTCGTAGTCGGCCAGGTAGCGGTCCGGCATGGGCGGAAGTGGAAGGCCCAGTTCATCGAAGTAGGGTTTCAGGGTGTCGAGGTACTCGTCGAAAACCGCCTGGGGGAGTGACGTGGTTTCGTCACCGGTGGGAATCCAGAGGTTGAGGGCGAACGGCTTCGCCGTTGCCTTCCTCAGCTCAGCCGCAGTGTTCCGGATGGCGTCGGCGCCGTAACCGTAGAGGCCGTAGGAACCCAGCCCGCCGCCGTCGCTTACGGCTGCTGTCAGCTCCACGGACGAGACGCCGCCGAACGGGCCCAGCACCACGGGAACGTCCGTGCCGAACAGTTCGGTGACGCGGTTTGGCTGGGCGGAGGTGCGGTGCTCGGGCGTCATGCGGCGGCTCCTGAAAGGTCGGTTTTGGCTTCAGAACCTAGTCTCGCAGGGCTGGCGTCCGCTGCCCAACCTGTGGCCGGGGAGTCAGTCTGTTTCCGGGCCTGAGCAGTAGTGGCAGTCGTCGGGGCAGGGATCGGCCACGGCTGGTTCCAAGGGAGTTCCAGGCCTTCGCAGACCTGGTCGTTGACCTGGAAGAGCCTGCGGTCGCCGAATAGCGCGATTCGTCGTCGAAGTCACGGTTCTTCCTTAATGATCGGGTGCCGGTCAGGTGTGCCGGTCCAATTCATCCAACCCGAAGGAGCCTGCTCTACTCAATGGAGGATGTGACCACGCTTGCCGCACCTGTTTGTGCAGGCATCCAGTAGGGCCATGTACCACGACATTGGGGTGGGGCTAGACTGCTGGCGTAACTCGCCAACCACCTCAGGGAGCACATGATGAACTACTCAGGAACTGGCAACGAAAAAGCCACGCCGGCCAGCGAACTCAACAGGACCCATGTGGGTCAGACGGTCAGTTTTGAGCCGGACGAATTCACGCTGGTATTTGGAAAAATCGCAGCCATTGCGCGCAAGGAAGGCGGCGTCACCATTGCCCTGCAGGGTGTCGAAGGAAGTGGCGGTCTGCAGTCCAGCTACAGCCTCCCGAGCACTCAGCACGTCTACCTACAGCCGGACATGCTTACCAATACCGAGTCCACCATCAAGGACCTCTTCGGCAAGGTCCAGGAAAACCTGCGCGGCGGGCACAAGGGCGATGACCGGACGGACAAGCTCTGACGGAGGAGCTGTCCCTCGGGTACAGGAAGGCCCTTGCCTTCTAAGTCGGGGAGGGCCCGAATTGGGCTGGGCGTAGGGTGGAAGCTAGACGGAAGGAGCACTTCATGAAGAAAATCCTCATGGTACTGACCAGCATTTCCGAGATCGGCGATACCGGAGAGAAGACCGGTTACAACGTGGCCGAGGCCGCACATCCCTGGAAAGTCTTCAAGGATTCCGGGCATTTCGTCGACTTTGCCTCCATCCAGGGCGGCCAGCCCCCGCGCGACGAGGTGGACTCAAAAGATCCCATCCAGGTGGCCTTCACGGAGGACGAGACAACGCGTGCCGGTCTCTACAACACTGCCCGCGTCGACGTCGTTGATCCCGACCAGTACGACGCTGTCTTCCTCGTGGGAGGCCATGGCACCATGTGGGACTTCCCGGACAGCGAAGGCCTGCAGAACCTTGTAGCCAGCGTCTACAACGCCGGCGGCGTGGTGGGCGCAGTCTGTCACGGGCCGGCAGGGCTGCTGAACGTCGAGTTGGCCAACGGCTTTCGCCTGGTCGAGGGCAGGAAGGTGGCCGCCTTCACCAACGACGAGGAGGTTGCCGCAGGAAAGGACAAAGTCATCCCGTTCTTTCTGGCAGACCGGCTTGAGGAACAGGGAGCCACCCATGTCTCCGCTGGTGTCTTTGAGGAAATGGTGGTGGTCGACGAGCGGCTGGTGACTGGCCAGAACCCGGCCTCAGCCGCCGGCGTGGCCAAGGAGATGGAGAAGCTCCTGGCAGAGGTCATCCACCAGGAAAAAGCAGAGGAGCAGCACGACGCGGAGGCGCTGCGCGCCGAGAAGGATGCCGAGAAGAGCGCCAAGAAAGCTGCTGCGGCAGGCACCGAGCACTAACGTTCCGCAGCGCACTGGGACTTCCCAAAGGCCCTATCTTCCTTTTTACAAGGAAGGTAGGGCCTTTCCCGTTGGCGGCGGTGCACCGCTGCGCTAGATGTCCTTTGTGGTGACTTCGGGGCGCACAGGCCAACGGCCCGTGACCTCGCGGAAATCAATGGCCCCCAACAACGGCGTCATGTCGTAAGCACTCATGTTCAGGCTGAGCTTGACGCCGTGAATGGACCTCACCGTCAGGAACTGCTGGCCTTTCAACGTCCCCACGTTGTAGTGCGCGATGTCGCTGTAGGCAAGCAGGTGTTCCTTACCGAGTACGCTACGGAAGGCCACCTCATATGTACGCGGAGCCACGTAGAAGTTGCGGTACATCGCGACGAATGCCATCCCGCCCAGGAGAATCGCCACCGAAGCAATACGGAACGCGATGGGATCGCGAGCATCGTCAGAGCTGAAGGCCACCAGACCCATGAGGAGCCCCACACACACGCAGATCCAGCCGAGGATCAACAGCACATTGGGCATACGGACCTGTTCGGGATACTCCTTGGACCGGTTGGGGTGCTTCCGTGCCCACCAGGCAACCGCGGCAATGGACATGGTCGTGAATACCGTGATGGCGATGTTTAGGATCTGCGCTGTCGACATTTTTGGTTTGCTTTCGTGTAGGACTCGGAAGGCGTAACCGTAGAAGTGCGAGTCACCACCACCGGTATTTACCTGGGATCAGACCGGCGAGCGATGCCAGGCCGACGACGCAGAAAATAACTCCCACGAAACCGGCGATCCCGTCACTTATCGGTCCGGTGGCGAGAAAGGCGCCGAGGCCGAGGCCGGCTACTCCGCGGCCGAGACGCCACGCGCGGTCCGCCTTCGGATTCGACTCGTATCTCGAGACCCCGTACTTCCGCCGCTCTCCTCCACGGTTTCCGGGCGGGTTCGGATCAATCTGAGTGGGTCCCGCGACGACCTGGCCGAATTCGTTCACCCACCTGCCGGTCCCTACTTCCGGGCAGTTGGCGTGCACGCTCTCATCTATGGCAGCGAAGTCCGCCGGGAATCCCCGGTACATTACCTTCGAAAGGCTCACGCCGAAGTCCACGCGACCATCCGCCCAGTAGGCGTCGTGGCGGACCAGGCGCACCGGGCGGTGCAGCCACGTTGAGGGTCGGATAAAAGCCGTCGCGCGAACGGCGACGGGCTGATCTGCGGTTTCGGGCATGGAGAGATAGTTGCACATTCAGGGGGACCGCGTCCGCGTCGAGGCGATCTTGGCTGCGGCTGGCCCTGCCCTACCCTTGTATCCATGGGGGTATTTGCTGTGCTGAAGAAAATTGACCAGTGGGACGTGCGGGTCCTCTACGCCGGGATGATCGCCCTGATGCTGGCGGCGTTCGTGTGGTTCGCTGGCGACCGTCTCCTTGAGGCGTCAGTGTTTCTGGCGGTAGGGGTGGTCTACGCATTTCTCGTGGTTCGCGTCGTCTCACAATCATTCCGGGCGTTCACGGTGATGCTCTGGACTTTCCAGCTGAATTACTGGACGTTGATCTCGCTCGACGTCGAGGGTGCCCTGGGCATACCAGCGGCGGGGCCCTGGTTCATAGGGTTCCTGGTCGGCGGAATCGCCGGCGGATACGTCTGGTTGGGACCGGGTGCCGGGTCAGCGCGCACGCAAACCCGCCCTCGCCGGCCTGACGCCGCAGGCAAGTTCTCCGGCGGGTGGCGCCTCGCACTAGTCAACGGTGTGTGTGCGCTTGTCCTGCTCGGAATCGGTACAGTCCAGCTCGTCCTCCTGTCACCGACGGTGCCTGCTGCTGCCGTTCTCGCCGTCGCTGTCATCGCGGGCTGGACCCTCTTCCGCTTCCCACCGCCGCTGCAGGTCAGGAACGGCCTCCTCATCATTGGCCTACCCGTTGTGTGGTTTACCTTGGCGTTCGTGAGCGGCGCCACGGACCAGATGGCCCTCCCGCATGCGTGGGCTTACGGTGCCCTCGCCGGCATTTTGATAGGCGGACGGTACTGGGCCGGTCCCCGTTTCGGCGAGCCGCGGCCGCCGTTCAACGGTCCAAGCCGGCGTTGGCGGCGCAAACGTAGGCCCCGGGCGAAGCAAAAGGCGGCCCAAGGACTTGAAAAACCGACCATAGGAGCGGCTCGTGAGTAGCGATCGAAGGACCCTTGAACCTGTCCGGGAGGAAATCCTGTCCGCGGTTGCTGAGGTCCGCGCCGTGGCCCGCGCAGAACACGACGAATCGCGGAAAATGACTGCTGACTGGCTGGACGGGCTGTTCGTCAATGTCACGGATGCCCGAGGCCTCCGCGAGGCAGCCACTAGTGCACTCGCGTTGTACGGCGGGGCGGGATCCTTCTCCGACGTCGGGACCGCCGAGTCGCATCACGCCATCACTAATCTGGCTGTCGCGCTGCGTCGTGGGCGGTCCTGGATCCTGCGCAACCCGTAGCGTTCCGCGTCGAGCCGGCAATAATCCCGAATCCTCCGCAATGAGTATCAAACTGTGAGCAACCATCCAGCAGGGAGCGATAGCAGCATGACCGAACAGAGTGAGGTGGTGCCGGCAGGGTTCACGGAGGAGGATCTCCGACTGGGTAGAAGGGCGTGCAGGTACTTAGATATTCTCTGCATATCTGCATTGGTAACCTGTGCCGGGAGCGCGATCTTCGTGTTCCTGAATGTCCCGTGGAACACTTTCCACCCTGATCCCGGCAAGTATGGCGGGTACTACCCGATGCAGATCACATTGGCACTCCCCTTGATAGGCATACTGTTCCTGGGACCGAGGGGGCGGAGAAGACGGAAACCCGATGACCATCACATGAGGAAGGGGTCGCGGGTCGCGCTATACATCTTGGGCACGTCGATGGTCCTGCTGCTCGTCTGGGCGCAGTGGGTAATAGCGGGTCAGATCCTAGACGACGGGTTCACGGCGCCGTACAGATGGGAAAAGAGGTGAGTACACCCACCGCACACCTCGCCACCCTCACCAATCACGAGCCTCTGACCGCACATCGCCGGCCAGCCGGAGCTGAAGTGCCTTCGCCCCGGCCAGCGCTGAAGGCTAGGACCTTCAAGCACGGCCTAGGGCAAATCTACGTCGCTAGTTATCCACACTTGATACCCACCCGTTGTGCCTTTGCGTAACAGCATCGCAGCGCCTGATGCCAAGCCGGTGGGTTTCCGTCGAGCATGTACGCTCAACCAGCAACTCGGAAACGACAGGTAAGAAAGTTGCTCTGGTTCAAGGATTCACTGACAGGCGATGATGAAGCTATGCGCACACAGGCCCTGGGACTGAAACGCAAAGTTGTGGCTGGGCGAGGTATCCGTAGGCAGGTTTTGCCAAAATCCATTGCCAACGAGTACGTTCCAGACAAGCGAAAGGCTCCACTTCCCTTTGTTTGGTAGGGAAGTGGAGCCTTTCTCATTCGCGGTGACGGTGGGATTTGAACCCACGTTGGCTTTGACACCAAACAACATTTCGAGTGTTGCACCTTCGGCCGCTCGGACACGTCACCAACCTGAATAGGTTACCGGAGCATACCGCCCATCCACAAAACGGCGCATCCGGCCCCCTCCTGGTGCGGTTCTTTTCCCAAATTCCTGCCATGAAGGCCAACGAGGCCGCAGGGTTATCCACATAGCCGTTCAGCCTCGCCGTTATTGTCAGACCCTCACGGGATGATTTGAGTATGGATAGCAGAGCGGCTGTGGCGACGGCGGAGGCCCTTTCGGCGTCTTTCGCTGAGCTTGCTGCGCGGCTTCGTGGCGGGTCGGGCTGCAATGGTTCGGGTGCTGATCCGCTGCGGCGGGTGGCGGATGATTTCCTGGACGGGCTGGCTGCGATCTCACGGTTGGACGCGAAAAGTGCCGCCCTGAAGGTCTGGCTGGCTGCCGGTTACAGCGCTGCTGCCGAGGCTCTGGCGGGCCCTGCGGAGTCGCCGCAGGACCATAGGGGTCAGGAGATGGCCGTGGTCGCCGAGGTTGCCTGTGCCATGACGGTCAGTGAACGCTCCGCGGGCGCGCTGCTCGGCGAATCGCACGTCCTGACGACGGCTCTGCCGCTGACGTTGTCCGCGTTGCAGGTCGGGACGATTTCGTGGCAGCACGCGAGGATCATGGTCGACGAAGCCATGAACCTGGACCCCGCCGGGGCGCAGGCGCTGGAGGCGCATTTCCTGGACCCCGAGGTCGTGAATCCGGCACGTGGCCCGGCGGGTGAGCTCATCCCCGGGAGGTTCCGGCGCAAGGCCCGGACCTGGCGGGAACGCCACCATCCGGTCAGCATCGAAAAACGCCACGCACGCGGTGTCCAGGATCGGCGGGTGGAGTACGCCCCGGACCGCGACGGCATGGCCTGGCTTTCCGCGTACCTCCCCGCCGATCAGGCGGCGGGGATCTGGGACCGCACCACCACCGCCGCCCGAGCCCTCCAAGGACCGGGCGAGGACCGGAACCTCAGCCAGCTCCGCGCCGACACCGTTGCCACCTGGCTCCTGGGCAATACCGGGGACCCCGCTGGGGAAATAGGCAACGGTATTCCCTCGCCACGGGCCCAAGTCCTCGTGACCGTGCCGGTGTTCGCACTGCTGGGCCTGACCGATGAACCCGCCATGCTCGACGGCTACGGCCCGATCCCGCCCTCCATGGCCCGCCGTCTCGTCGCCGACGGCGCCGAATCGTTCCACCGCGTCCTGATCGACCCCCGCGACGGTGCACCACTGGAGATCGGGCGGACCAGCTACCGGCTAACCAAAGCCCAACGCCAATGGCTCCGGCTGCGGGACGGGAAATGCCCGTTTCCGGGCTGCAGCAACCACTCCCTGGACAACGAAGCAGACCACCTCCTCGCCTGGGCCCACGGCGGCACTACCGGAATCAGCAACCTCGGCCAGCCCTGCCACAAACACCACAGACTCAGACACACCACCGGTTGGAAGCCCACCACCGCCACCAAGAATGAACCACCCGGCTGGATATCACCCACCGGACGCCGCTACACCAGCGAACACCCCGACTGGGAACCACCCACCTGGCCACAACAACAGCCGGGCCAATGGTCAGAGCTGGCAGATCCGGGAGTGGCCGAAGCCGAAACGCAGGACGGACCCGTGGAGAGCGATCCCTTTCCCGACGTTGGCAGTACCGAATTTCAACTGCACGACAAGGAACTGCCCGACAAGGAACTGCCCGACAACGAACCGCTCGACAATGAGCTGCCCGACAAGGAACCGCTCGACAGTGAGCTGCCCGACAAGGAACCGCCCGACCATGCCCCGTTCTCGGACGACACGCTGCCGGACGGACCCATGCCCGAAGCCCCCTTGCCGAGCTGGGCCTCCTCCCTCACTGGCTGCAGCACTGTCTGACCGCCAACCCCAGAGAGCGCAGTGTTAGTGCCGTGGCAGGGCTATAGCGCGGACATGGCTGGGACAGGCCTAGGCTGCGGCGGGCTAAGCAGGGGCAGAACAGGGCTTCTCCCTCCACCGGGCTCTCAGCCCATGAACAGCGCGAACGGACCGTTACGGCCCCGGTTTCCAAGGGCTGCAAGTGATGGACTCGCGCCGGTGGGTGTTGCGGAGAGCCCCCGCGGACTAGATTCATAAGCAAGATGACTAACTCAGGCAAAGAGGCACAAGCAACCGCGTACTGGACTACGGGCCCGAAGCACGGCGAGCTCCGGAACGAGGCTTTGCATGCCCCGGGGCCCGGCGAAGCTTTGGTCCGCACGCTGTATTCAGGCATCAGTAAGGGCACAGAAATTGTGGTTCACACCGGCTCCGTCCCGCCCCGCGTGGCTGAGGAGATGCGTGCGCCGCACCAAGAGGGCACCTTCCCGGCGCCGGTGAAGTTCGGGTACCTTTCGGTGGGCATTGTGGAGGAGGGGCCCGAAAACTGGGCGGGCCAGAAGGTCTTCTGCCTCAATCCACATCAGGACCGCTACGTCATTTCCACGGACGCCCTCACTAGGATTCCGGACGGCGTCCCGGCCCGGCGCGCCGTCCTTACCGGCACCGTGGAAACCGCCGTCAACGCCCTTTGGGAAGCCGGACCGAGGCTGGGGGACCGGGTCACCGTGGTCGGCGCCGGTCTCGTGGGTGGCATGGTGGCCACACTGCTGCGGACTTTCCCGCTGGCCCGGCTCCAGCTAGTGGACCTTGACCCGGAGCGCAAGCACTTGGCGGACAAGCTTGGCGTGGACTTCGCCCTCCCGGATGATGCCACACCGGACTGCGACATCGTGTTCCACTGCTCCGCCTCCCAGGAAGGCCTCGCACGCAGCCTGCAGCTGGCCGGCGATGAAGGGGAGATCATCGAGATGTCCTGGTACGCCAACCGCGAGGTCACGCTGCCGCTCGGTGAGGACTTTCACGCACGCCGGCTCTCCATCCGGGCCAGCCAGGTGGGCGTGGTTGCCCGGGCACGGCGGCACCGCCGGACCACAGCCGAGCGCCTGGAATTGGCTGTCGAGCTCCTCAAGGACCCTGTCTTCGATGCGTTCCTCACCGGCGCCTCGCCGTTCGCAGAGCTTCCGGCAGTGGTGCAGAACCTGGCCGACGGCACGCTCGAAGCCCTGTGCCATGTGATCGAATACCCCAACGCGGACAGCCCGGGACACTACAACCCCAGGCAGGACAGCCCCGCACGCACCGACCCCAAAGACAGGAAGTAGCCAGTGTTCAGCCTGACCATCCGACGCCACTTTATGATCGCCCACAGCCTCCCGCGGGAGGTCTTTGGCCCGGCCCAGGCCCTCCACGGGGCGACGTTCGTGGCGGAGGTGACGTTCCGCCGTCGTGCGCTGAACCAGGACTCGATCGTCCTGGACATCGGGGCTGCGGGCGGCATTATTGAAGGTGTGCTGTCCGGCCTCAACTACAAAAACCTGGACGAGCACCCGGACTTCGCAGGCAAGCTCAGCACCACCGAGGCGCTGGCCGAGTACGTCGCTCACGCCGTCGCGGCCAAGCTCAAGGATGAAGACGACGGCCGCGAGCTCGCGGGAATCGACGTCACCCTGCGCGAAAACCCGGACGCCTGGGCCACCTACGCCTACGACCTGTCCGCCTGATCCCATGCTGGTGAGATTCCTGGTCCCGGCCAACATCCGCCACAACTCCGGCGGCAACGTCTACAACGCGCGGCTCACCCAAGGCCTGAGGACGTTGGGCGTGTCAGTGGAGACGCTGGCGGTAGAGGGTTCCTGGCCTGAGGCCAGCGCCAGGGAACGACGGCGGCTGGGCGGCCTGCTTGGCGCCTGGGACGCAGGGGCGGACTCACCACAGGCGGCCACCACCCCGGAAACCGTCACCCTTGTGGATGGCCTGATTGCGTGCGGGGCCCCTGACGAGCTGGAGTACGCCGCGGCCGCCGGACAACACACGTGGATTTTGCAGCATATGCCGTCGTCCAGCCACCCCGACGGCGAAGGGCGGGCATTGTGGGCGGCCGCCGGAGTGATCTGCACCAGTTCGTCCGCCGCCGCCTCGGCAGCAGAAAAGCACGGGCTCCCCACCAGCCGGGTTGCCTTGCCCGGGACGGACACTGCACCGGTGGCGCCGGGTTCGGCCCCGCCCCACATCATTGCGGTGGCCGCGTTGCTGCCTAACAAGGACCAGCTGCTGACCGTGGCAGCGCTGGCCAGGCTCGGGGACCTCGCCTGGACAGCGTCCCTGGTGGGAACGGACGACGCCGATCCCGCCTATGCGGCAAAGGTCCGGTCAGCCATCGCCTCCTCTGGAATGGAGGACAGGGTGCGTGTTACCGGCCAGCTCGCCGGGACCGCCCTGGCGGACGAGTGGAACCAGACAGACCTGAGCCTGCTGGTATCACGGGCCGAAGCCTTTGGGCTTGTGGTGACGGAATCGCTGGCCCGCGGCATCCCTGTCATTGTGCGGGAGGGAACCGGTGCCGTGGACGCGTTGGGCCTCGCCGGGAGACTCGCCCCGGGACAGCCCGGAAGACAGTCCGGAAAACAGGACGGCGGCCGTGGTGGCGAGCGAGATGGCCATATATATGCGGTACCAGGAGCCGCCGTCGGACTCGCCGGACCCGGAGACGACGCACCTGAAGGCGACGGACCTCGAGACAGCGGACGCGAAGACCATCGTGCGGACGTGCTCGCTTCCGTGATCCGGCGGTGGCTGGTGGACGATTCCCTCCGCGCCGGCTGGCGTGCGGCTGCCCTGGCGGCACGGGAACAGCTGCCCGGCTGGGACTCCACCGCCCGTAACGTCTTGGAAATCCTCGGTGGGTCTGCTGGAGAAACCGCCGGCGAGGGGAAGCCTATCGCCGCGGGCACCGCCGGTGGACAATAAGCCATGACCACGCTCCCGAGCTCCGCCACAGTGTTGATCCCACAAGCAGTGTTCCCACAAACACTGAGCACGGACACCCCGGGCCCAGATGCCCCGGATCCGCAGGTACTCACTCCAGAGCTCCTCAGGGCATGGGCCTGGCATAAGCAGGGTCTCGACGGCACACTGCGGGGCGCGGATGCCGCCGACGTGTTCAGCACGGCCGGCTGGGCACGTTCCGTCGGCGGAGCCAACCCGTACCTCTCGCTCTTTGCCCGCGCCGGCACCAGCCGCGCCCAGGCAGATGCCGACGTCCTGTCCCTGAAAATCCATGAACTGCCCACCGCCCGTGGCTGCACCTATGTCCTGGGACAGGATGATTTTGCGTGGGGCCTCCAGATCGGCCGGGACGCCGCCGTGGCGCCGTTCCGTGTACTGGCAAGAATGGGCGTCGAGCGCGGCGAGATCACTCTGCTGGAGGAGGAGATCCTCCACGCCCTGGCCGAGGCCGGCAGCCCGCTGGACCCCAAGCAGCTCAAGGATCTCCTGGGCGATTCGGTCCGGAACCTCGGCGAAGAGGGCAAAAAGAAGGGCGCCGCCACCACGTTGCCCACGGCGTTGGGCCTCCTCCAGGCGGACGGCCGGATCCGGCGCGTCCCCGCCAACGGCCGGCTGGATCAGCAGCGCTACGCTTACACGCTGTGGGGGCTGCCGCGCACCGCCATGGACGACGACGACGCCCGCGGCCTCCTGCTGCAGCGCTATCTTGGCTGGACTGGCGGTGCCACGCTCAAGCAGTCGCAATGGTTCACTGCGTTCACCCTGGCCCACACCAAGGCGGCGTTGGCCGCCACCGGGGCGGTGGCGGTTCCCACCGCCAACGGCGTGGTGCTGTGGATGATGCCCGACGACGTCGGGCGGCTTGAGTCGTTCGAGGCGCCGGCGGAGGAACAGATTCAGCTGCTGGCCGGAACGGATTCGTTGGTCCTGCTCCGCAGGAACTCGGGGGACCTGTTTGCCGAGCAGGACAAGGGAAAGCAGGTGCTGGGGTCCACGTTGGCGTTGCAGGCTGACCTGCCGGACCATCCCATTTTCGACCGCGGCCGGATCATCGGGCTGTGGCAATACGATCCCGGGAATTCGAGGATTGCCCATTGGCTCTTTAACGGGGCCACGCCCGCAATCTCCCGTCGCATCGCCGAGGTGGAGGCCTGGATCCGGGACGAACTGGGCGACTTCCGCTCCTTCAGCTTGGACTCGCCGGCCTCGCGCCAGGACAGAATCGACGCCCTGGATGCCGCCGGTACTACTTAGGCTCGGCGGTGCGCTGCGAAAAAGTCCCTGAGGACCGCTCCGCACTCCTCTTCCCTGACGCCGCCGTACACCTCAACCCAGTGGTTGAGCCGGCGCTCGCGGAGGACATCGAACACGGAACCCGCCGCTCCGGCTTTCTCATCCCAGGCGCCGAAGACCACCCGGGGAATCCTGGCCAGCACCACCGCGCCGGCGCACATGGCGCACGGTTCCAGAGTCACCACAAGTGTGCAATCCGCCAGCCGCCAGCCGTCCCCGGTGCCGCCGTCGAGCCTGGACAAGGAACGCAACCGGTCCGCCGCTTGGCGGATGGCCACCACCTCGGCGTGCGCAGTGGGGTCTCCGAGCTCTTCGCGCTGGTTCCGTCCGGAACCGAGCACGGCGCCGTCTGGCCCTATCACGACGGCGCCGATGGGCACGTCCTCGGTGGCCAGCGCGCGCCGGGCCTCATCCAGGGCAAGACCCATCCATTCGCTGTGTTTCTTTTCGCCGGGGGACATGGCTCAATGATAGTTTCGAGGGATATCCATCCTTGACACCCGCTGACGCCAGGAGGAGTTCGAGTTCGTGGACGTCGATACATTCAGGGGCCGTGTAGGCCAATGGTTTAAGCCGTATGCCGCTCTGTGGATCACCATGCTGGTGGGTGGTGTGTTGGTGGTCATCATGGCGCTGCTGGGCGCTGAGGTCTACGACAACGTGGTGGATGACGCCGGACTGACTTCCTTGGACCTGCCTGCACTGGAGTTGGCCGAGAGCCTGCGGAATCCCGGGCTTGATGCGGCTGTAACAGCGTTCACCAATATCGGTGGGGGCATCGGCATGCCCATCCTGGCCAGCCTCCTGACAGCCTGGCTGACCTTCCTGAGCAGGACATGGCGGCCGATCATCCTGGTGGGAAGTGCCGCGGCCGTCTCCACGGCGGCTACAACGGTGGGCAAGCGTTTGGTTGGCCGCACCCGCCCGGACCACGCTGATGCGGTCCCGCCGTACGAGACGTCGCCGTCCTTCCCCAGCGGCCACACGCTGAACACCACAGTCGTGATTGGTGTGCTGGTCTACATCATGTGCCTGCAGTTCGACATTACCTGGGCGCGCATCACCGCGATCGCTGCCGGGGTGGTCTTCATCATTGCCATGGGCCTGAGCCGCGTTTTCCTGGGCCACCACTGGCTGACGGACGTTATGGCCGGCTGGTTCCTCGGGCTGGCGTGGGTGGGGATAGTGATCCTGGCGCATCGGCTGTTCCATGTCCTCCGGAAACGCGAGCACGCCGGTCCGGCACCAACGTTCGAGCACCCCGCCATCCGGGACGAACAGGCGAGCTGATTCCCGGCCGGAGGCTGCCCGCCTGGGTGATAGTTTTGACCCATGCGCACTCTCGTTGTGGACCACCCGCTGGTCGCCCATAAGCTCACCGTCCTGCGGGACAAGAACACTCCGTCGCCCGTCTTCCGGCAGCTGACGGAAGAGCTGGTGACCCTCCTGGCCTACGAAGCCACCCGCGAAGTCCGCACCCAGCCGGTCACTATCGAGACTCCGGTCAGCACTACTGTGGGCACCGCGTTCACCAAGCCCACGCCGCTGGTGGTTCCAATTCTGCGCGCCGGGCTCGGCATGCTTGAGGGCATGACCAAGCTTGTCCCCACCGCTGAGGTGGGCTTCCTGGGCATGGCCCGCGATGAGGAAACACTGGACATCATCACTTATGCGGAGCGGCTCCCGGAAGACCTGACGGACCGGCAGATCTTTGTGCTGGATCCCATGCTTGCCACCGGCGGAACCCTGCGCGAGGCCATCAAGTTCCTGTTCAAGCGCGGCGCCTCCGACGTCACGTGCATTTGCCTCCTGGCCGCACCGGAAGGCCTGGCCAAGCTCGAAGAGGAACTTGCCGAGGCCAACGTGACAATCGTGCTGGCGTCCATTGACGAACGGCTCGACGAGAAGTCCTACATTGTTCCGGGGCTCGGCGATGCCGGCGACCGCCTGTACGGCATCGCCGGCTAGTACTGGGCTGCTCCAGAATTTAGGTCCCTGTTGCCTCATGTCAATAGGTCCGGGAATGGTGAGTCGTTGCCTCATGTGAAAAGGTCCGGTTCAGGGACGGGTTGAACCAGGTGTTGACCTTGTAGTCCCGTGGTGCGGCTTTGGCTTGTGCCAGGGTCTCGAGCTGGCCGGTGAGCGCCAGGATCTGCCGGGACAGGGCAGCGGGTTTGAGGCGCTTGAACTGGGCGTTCATGGCGATCACGGGGCGTTTGCGGATCTCGGGGTGGCTGGCAGCGCGCTGGTGCGGAGTGAGCGCGGCGTCGTGTTTCTTGACCACCTTCGCGCCGTGTCGTTCCTTCGAGACCAGTTTCTGCTGAGGCAGCAGGTAGTTCGTGAAGACCGCGTCCAATTCCCAGATGGCGTTGAGTTTCTCCAGCTCCGCGGCGGTGTCGTACCGGTAGTAGCCCACGAGCTCGCGGACCCGGGCCCAGTTCTTTTGCTCCACGTGGGCGCCGTCGTTCTTGTTCCCGGGCC